>NZ_CP022707.1:1882500-2482500 GCF_025340265.1 Novosphingobium sp. 9
CTGCGCGCGCAGACGCTCGGCCAGCAGGCGCGCCTGTGTCGACTTGCCTGCCCCCTCGCCGCCTTCCAGCGCGATGAAGCGTCCTTTGGTGATGCTCTGGCTCATGAGAACAGGTTCATAAACCCGTTGACGATCCTGTCCACCGGCCCGGCGACAGGCACATCTTCGCGGGCATAGAGGGCGATGTGTCCCGCAGGCAGATTGCCGACGCGGATTTCGAGATCGCCCACTTTCTGCCCTCGCGTGATCGGCGCCCGCAAGGGCCCGTCGTAATGTGCGGTGAGCGTGATCTTCGGGTCGGTGCCGGTGAGAACGGTGGCGTGAACCTCACGGTCGGCGACCAGCGGCACGGTGCGCTGGGCTCCGTTCTGGACGCGGGCGGCGGTGATCGTCGCCCCCTTGTCGAACAGGTGATGCGCCTGCCATCCCGAGAAGCCCCATTCCATCAGCGCCTTGGCGGCATCGTCACGGATCTTGGGCGTCGCCGACGCGGCGAGCACCAGCACCAGACGGCGACCATCGCGCTCTGCCGTGCCGACATAGTTGTAGCCCGCCTCGCGCGTGTAGCCGGTCTTGATCCCGTCGGCGCCGGGGAACACATCGACCAGAGGATCGTGGCTGCGCATGGCGACATCGCGCCAGAACCAGTGCTTCTTGCCGACGAACTCGTGATAGAGTTCGGGGTGGTGCATGATCATCGCATCGGCGAGCTTCACCATATCGCGCGCGGCGACATAGGTATTGCCTTCGTCCATCCAGCCGTTGGGCGTGTTGTAGTGGCTGTGCGCCATGCCCAGCGCGCGGGCATTGGCATTCATCTTCGCTGTCCACGCAGGCACGCTGCCTGCATATTCGGTGGCGAGCAGGATCGCGGCATCGTTGGCCGATTGCGTCAGGATGCCATGGAGCAGGTCTGCGGTGGTCGGGTTGTCGGTGGGCTTGAGGTACATCGAGGTACCCTTGGCAAACCACTCGTCCGAGATTGCCTTGGGCACCGGGAAGCGCCGGTCAAGCTTGAGGCGCCCGGCGTCGATTTCCTGAAAGGCGGTGTAGGCCGTCATGACCTTCGTCACCGAGGCAGGCAGCCAGGACACGTCCGGGCGGCGCTGTTCGAGCACCTGGCCCGAGCCGAGATCGACAAGGATGCTCACCGGCACTTTCGCCAGTTCGGGCGGCGGTGCCGGGAGGGAAACGGTGCGGACCGTGGTGGCAGTGTTGGCCGCCGTGGCAGCGCCTGTCGCCACCACGCCGCCGGCAAGGGCGAGCGCGCTGGCGAATTTCACGTAAGACTTCAAGACCCGCTTCTCCGGTAACTCGTCCATTTGCATCGCGGAGAAGGTGCGCCGGGTCAATGCGGCGGCAAGATCAGTCCACGTGCAGGATCAGTCTAAGTGGACTATTCGGGCGTCGCTATACCCTGCACTCTTGGCCTTCTCCAGCGCTGCGGCAGCCTGTGCACGGCTTGCGAAAGGCCCCATCCGCACGAGCGTCAGCTTGCCGCTGGCCGTCGCGCTGCCGCCCAGCTTGCGGGCGAGCGCCTTGGCGTTAGGCGCGGACGAGAAGGCGCCGACCTGCACGGCCCACCCCTTGTCCAAGCCCTTGTCCGCAACAGGAGCGGCGGGTTTCTCGGCAGGCTTAGGCGTCGGTTTTGCGGCCTCGCTTGCCTTCGGCTTGGGCGTCTGCCTCGGCGGTGTAACCGGCTCCACCTTGGGCGCTGACGCAACGACAGGCTTCGGCGCTGCCTTCTGTGCTGCGACCACCGAATCCGGCTTCACCACCGGGGCTGTCGGACCACCTGCAAAAGCGCCGACCCTGGCATCGGTGGGAATGGCGGAGGGCATCGTCGGCGGCGTGGAAGGCGGTGGGAGCAGCGGGGACTGTTCCGCCAGCTTGCGACGCAGGACGCGCAGCAGGCCGTCGGGCGTCGCCATGCGTTCGGGCGCACGGCCATCGGCGCGCAGGAGTGCGCGCTCCTGTTCCGGCGGGATCACCCGGCGCACGCGAACTGGCGCATGCGAGCCGGGCGCGATCCCGAGCTGCGCGGCGGCGTCGGGCGAAAGCCCGACCAGCACATCGTTGCTCATCGGCCCGCGCTTGGTCAGGCGCAGCAGGATCGTGCGTCCGCTATCGAGCGCCGTCACTTCGACATAGCTGGGCAGCGGCAGCGTCTTGTGCGCCGCGCTGACGCCGACGAGCCCTTCGGTGCTGTCGACGCTGGCATAGCCCACGGCGTCGTAGTTGAGCTGATCCGAGGGCGTCCAGGTCGTGGTGCCGATGGTGAAGGGATCGCCGATCACCACGGGATAATCGGCGGCGGGACCGTTCGTCGGCTCGACCTGTTCGGCCTGATGCTTGTCATGATCGCGCGCGAGCGCGGGAACGGCAAGCAAGGGCAAGGCGATCCCGCCGGTAGCGAGAGCGATCACGGTCGCCAGCGAGGCGGCGTGGTTAACGGGCAATTTCATCTGCAAGCAACCCCACGGAAAGCGCGTAGTAGTTCGAGCAGTTGTACTGGAGGATGACCCGATAATTACCGGTTAACAGCCAGGCCGGGGTTCCGGGGCCATCGGGCTGGAACAGCGTGGTCTGCACATTGCCCGCAATCGGGGCGAGTGCCTGCACGCCGAGCGCACGCCATTCCGATACCGTCTTCCACTGTGAATGGCGCGCATAGACCGAATTGCAACTCGCCGCGTTCAGCTTGGGCGCATAAGCGGCGGTGTTGAAGCCCGAGGGAATGGAGGCGCTGACGCCCCAAGGTTGTCCGGGGCGCCATCCGGCATCGCGGAAATAGTTGGCGATCGAGGCAATCGCGTCGGCAGCACTGAACAGGTTGGCATCGCCATTGCCGTCGCCGTCCACGGCAAGACGCAGGTAGACGCTGGGGAGGAATTGCGGATAGCCGAACGCCCCTGCCCAGCTGCCCTTGAGGCTCGACGGCGGCACACCCCGGTCGACCATCTTGAGCAGCGCGATCAGTTCGCCCTCGAACAGCGCACGGCGGCGCCCTTCCCAGGCCAGCGTCGCGAGCGAGCGGTTGAGGTCGAAATCGCCGGTATAGCTGCCGAAATTCGTCTCATGCCCCCAGATCGCGAACAGCACCGGGGCAGGAACGCCATAGCGCTGTTCGATACCCGGCAGGATACCCGCCATGCGCGCATAGTTGGCCTTGCCGCGCTGGACAATCCCTGCGCCAAGGTGCTTGGCGAGGTAGCCCGACATCGCAGGCGGTGCGCTCTGGCGACTGGGCTGCTGCGTATCGAGCGCGATCACCTTGTCGTTGGGCGTGAGGCCCGTCAGCATGCGCGAAATTGTCGCCTCGCTCACGCCTTCGCGGCGGGCGCGGGCTGCCACGGTGGAGATATAACTGTCGAACGACTGGCCGCCCGGTTGGGCCTGCAATGCCGATCCCGGCACTGCCAGCAGTGCAGCGGCCAGCGCCGCCATGCCAAAGCCACGCCGACGGGTTGCGGCAGAAAAACGGGTCGAAAGTCGGTTCGCCAAAGTCATCGCCACACAACCTTGCACAATCGGGAGCCCAAGGAAATGCAAAGCCCTGCTTCGTCGTGGAAAGCCATCGCAAGCATCGCGCGTTCCGTCTTCGCGCTCACGGCGTGAGAACGCCTCTTGCACCGCGCCCGCTTTGCGCTATGCGCAATCCCCAACGGACAGGTGGCCGAGTGGTTTAAGGCAGCGGTCTTGAAAACCGCCGTGGGTGCAAGCTCACCGTGGGTTCGAATCCCACCCTGTCCGCCATTTCCTAAGAGCCGGCCCTTGATGGCAGTCGTTGCGAACAGCTCCGCCGATGCCCCTATCGGCGTGTGGCTGCGATGGCCGCTGTCTTATGGCACGCAACACGCGTTCAAGCGGCAGCTTAAGCCAAGTCGTGGGTCATCCGTCGCTCCCGCACGTCTTGTCCGACATGAAGGGACGAGACGTGCCTCATTTCCGACAGCTGTGCTTTAACCACCCGTCCCGATCTGCTTTTGAGTAGAGTTATCGCCTCTAGTCCGTTGCCTTGATTGGCTTTTCGGTTCTGTGGCGACCGCTTTATCCTTAATGAAAAGTAACGGGGGGATAACCTCAGATGAAAACCGATTTCGACCTTCCCAGCCTTGCGGGCGTGCTGCCCGACAGACCGATCGGAGTGCGCAATCCCGGCCTCGCCGACCGCTATCGCATGGTCTTCATCGCGATCATCATGGGCATTGTGGCCATCGGAACGGCGATTGTCGTGTGGCCGGGGCTCTATCGCGACTTCCAGATCAAGCTCGATCCGGTGGAAGTGACCGACGCTTCGCTCGCCAGCAGCGAATGTCGGTCCAAGCGCATGACGGTGAACTGCAAGGCGGGCATTGCCTATACCGCGCCTGACGGTACGACCGCGATCAAGGACGTCGATTTCTCGTTCATCTATATCGGTGGCGGTGACTACGAGACCACTGTCGTCGCCCAGCGCGGACACCCTGAAAACATGACGCTTTCGCTTGCCATCGACGAGTTCTGGAACCGCGCGCTCGGCTCGCTGGCGATCGTCGTACTGCTGGGCGTGGTCTCGGTACTGCTGATCCGCCGCCACTTCCACATGGCCGCGACTTACAAGGGCATCAAGGGCGCGGCAAAGCTGGAGCCGGTCTGGGCGCGTGTCACCCATCGCATGAAGAAGCGGGGCAAGGATCGCATTACCTATGCGCCTGTCACCGGTCGCAAGACGCGCCTTTCGGTCGTCTCGCTGTTCCGCAAGACCGAGACGCCGTGGATGCATTTCGTGCCGATGTACAACGAGACTTTCGTGCTTGCCGTGCGCCACCCCGATGCGCCGTTGCCGATCATGCTCGACGAGGCCTTCGATCGCCTCGACCTGACGGCAGAGGAAGTGCAGGCCGCCCGCGCCGCGCGCGATGCGATGTTCCCCGAGAGCTGATCGCCCCTTTTCACGGGACGGTAATGCAAAAGAGCCGGGGGACCTCGCTGGTTCCCCGGCTCTTTTTTGTGCGACCTTCAGGCTCGATCAGAACTTGAAGCGGGCGCCGAACTCGAAAGTACGGTCGTAAGTGCGGGTATCACGCGGTGTCACACTGGTCTCACCGGTAGATCCCGTACCGACGAAGTAGTCGTGATAGGTACGGTCGGTGATGTTCGTGGCGTTGAAGGTCAGCGTCACGTTTTGCGTCAGATCGTAGCTTGCCGAGAAGTCGAGCTGCCCGGTCGGCTTGACCATGATCGTGTTGCCCTGCACGCCGCCCGAATTGTAGCTGTCGACATAGCTCGAACGCCAGTTGTACGCGAGGCGAGCCGAGATGCCGTACTTCTCGTACATGGCGACGGCATTGTACGACCAGTGCGAGACATCGGGAACGCGCTCGCGCCCGCCGTTGATCGGATCCTCGACGGTGCCGTCGCTGTAAGTACCGTTCAACTGCACGCCGAGGCCGCTGAAGGCGCCCGGCAGGAAGTCGAAGAACTGCTGATAAGCCACTTCCACGCCATAGAGCTTACCGTCATGCGTGTTGCGCGGACGGCTGACGAGATACTTGTTGCCATCGATATATTCGTCCGCTGAGTAGGTGACGATATAGCCGTCGATCGAGCGATAGAACCCGGCTGCCGTCAGCGAGGTCGAGCGCGAGGGGTAGAACTCCAGGCTGGCGTCGTAGGCGGTCGACTTGATTGGCGTGAGGTCCGGGTTGCCGCCCGAGCCGCTGCCATAGTAGCCGCCATTAAGGCCGGTGTCGCCGCTTGGCGCGTAGCTCACCAGCGGGTTGAGCGAGGCGAACTCGGGACGGGTAACCGTTTTGCCCCAGGCCAGACGCAGGAACAGGTTGTCCGCCAGTTCCGCCTTCGCATTGATGCTGGGCAGCACGTTCAGGTAATTCTGCTTCGAGCCCACGGTGCCGCCGACCAGTCGCTCCACGGTGTTGACGACACGCGCGCCGCCGACGCCCGTGACCGGGATCGAGCCGAGGTTGAAGCCGTACTGGAACTGGCCGTAGAACGCATAGGTATCTTCGGTGTCAGCGAAATAGTTGTTGGGATCGTAGGCAGGATCGCCATCGGCACGGCCGAACAGTTCACGGATCGCGTCGGTGTGGCTGAGCAGGTAGTCCGGATCCATCGTCAGGTACTGGCCCACGCCAAGGGCGCCCTTGACGAGGCCGGTCGGCGAGGTGGTGTAGGCATCGCTCGACAGCATATCGAGCGTTGTCGTGCCATCGGAGGCATACTGCGTCGAGGTGGTCGCCTGCGAGACGACCTCGCGATGCGTGAAGCGCGTGCCGATCTTGATGTTCTTGAAGAACCCATCGCCGGTGTCGACCTTGAGATCGTTGCGCCAGGCCCACTGCTTGCTGGTGGCGAGCGAGTGATTGTCGAACAGGTTGCGCAAGGTGTAGTTCGACGGGTCGGTCATATCGACGCCCGAAATATCGACGTTCGGCGTGCCGCCATGATCGTAATCGATCGTCATCGACGGCGCGTTGAACGACGTATCAACGATGACGTTACGATCCTTGATCTTGCTGTAGTTGTACGTCAGCTCGGACGAGATCGTCACGTTGCCGCTGTTCCAGCGCGCACCCAGATTGCCCTGATAGTTCTGCGTCTGGTCAAGGTATGCCTGCATGCTGGTCAGCGTGTAGGCGTTGGTTGTTGTCGTGCTCTGGGCAAGGAAATCGTAATCGTCGTAGGGCGTCGTCGAGGTGATCGTGCCCGCCCCCGGAATGCCGATGAAGTAGCTGTTGTTATAGAGATTGCGGTACTTGGTGTAGAGCCCGTCCGCGTGGATTTCGAGGTTCGAACTGGGGCGCCACTGGTAGGCGACGTTCACGCCGGTCCGTTCGCGGTCGCCGCCGGCATAGATGCCGCCAACGGTATTGGGGATGGCGACTGGATCGCCGGTGCTGACATAGTCGAACGCGTCCTGATCCTGGTACTTGCGGCGGTTGTACGAGACCGAGACCAGCAGGCCCATTTCGCCAAGGCCAGTCTGCCAGCGATCGCTGACGAGCGCGCTGCCAACGTAGCTGCCCTTGTCCGACTGGTCGGAGTAGATGCCGCGGATACCGCCTGCCACATGCAGTCCGTCGCTGAAATCGAACGGACGGCGCAGGCGCACGTCGATGACACCGGCGACGCCGCCCTCGATCAGATCGGGCGTACTGGTCTTGTAGACGTCGACCCCGTTGACGAGTTCGGCAGGAATATCGCCCAGCGATACGGCACGGCCCGTTCCGGTGAAAGTCTCCAAGCCGTTGACCAGCGTGGCAGCGTTGGGAAGGCCGCGGATCTGGACCGAGCTGGCTTCACCTGCGGCGCGGGTGATCTGCACGCCGGTTACGCGCTGGAGCGCGTCGGACACGGTGTTGTCCGGCAATTTGCCGATGTCTTCGGCCACGATCGAATCGACGATGTTGATCGCGTTCTTCTTGATGTTCTCGGCCGACATCAGCGAGGCGCGCACGCCCGTCACGATGATTTCCGAGTTGTCCGTCGGTGCGGCTGCGGTCGCGGCGCTGTCGGCGGAATCGCCGCCGGACTGCGCGGTTGCGTTGACCTGCGCGGTTTGCGCCTGCGCGACGCCGCTCATGCCGAGCGCAAGGACCGATGCTGTGCAGAATACGAATGGCCGGAACGCCATAAATCACCCTCCCAATGTGAGGGGCAGGCTTTCCCGGTCCCCTCAGACTCGCTTTTTGCGAGCGCATTTGTCGGAGTTAATTCCTTCCCGAAGATTTCATCTTTGTTGCAACATAACGCAAAATTCGCGCGCATCTGTCGCACATACTTACATCGGGAAGGAGGTGGGCAGCGTCATGGCCGGGATGAGCCGCGGATTTCTGCAATATCTGTAGGACAAGATGGCTTTGAAACGGATGCAAGGATCGTGACATGGAGGCGATCTCGTGTCAGCCTCGACAGGATCAGTCAGGAGATGCGATGTTCGAAATTCTGGCCTCCGTTATCATCATGATCGGCGCCACTCCTCCCGATCCCGCCGTCGCGGCACGGCATGCTCTCGCTCGCCAGGACTATCGACTGGCAGGTGTCTTGCAATACGGCTTGTTTCAGCCGAAAGGCGTATGGTATTCTTATGGCCTGAAATGCGAGGCGCTTCCCGATACAAAGCCCGAAACGATCTATGCTTACGGGTACGGCGTGTCAGATGCGATTGAAGTGGGAGCGCTCGATGGTTATGCCAAACAGAAGCATTTCCTGATCGCCTACAACTGGGCGCTTCTGGATAGTGGCAAGCTGCCGGTGTCATGGCGCTGCGTAAAGGATGAGCATCCGAAGTCGGTATTCTGATCGTCGTGTTTACGAGAGGCGAGAGAGTTTCCCCTCGCCTGCCCCCTATGCCTCACTCTTCCTCGAAGAGGTCCGCCAACTGCTCGATCATCGTGCCGCCGAGTTGCTCGACATCCATGATCGTCACCGCGCGGCGATAGTAGCGCGTCACGTCGTGGCCGATGCCGATGGCGACGAGCTGGACCGGAGACTTGCTCTCGATCCACTGGATCACCTTGCGCAAGTGCGCCTCCAGATAGCCTGCCGAGTTCACCGAGAGCGTCGAATCGTCGACCGGCGCACCGTCCGAGATCACCATCAGGATACGACGGTCTTCCTGCCGGGCGAGCATGCGGTTGTGCGCCCAGAGCAGCGCCTCACCGTCGATGTTCTCCTTCAGCAGCCCTTCGCGCATCATCAGGCCAAGGTTGCGGCGCGCGCGGCGCCACGGCTCGTCGGCCTTCTTGTAGATGATGTGACGCAAGTCGTTGAGGCGGCCGGGATGCACCGGCTTGCCATTGGCCAGCCAGGTCTCGCGGCTCTGCCCGCCCTTCCATGCGCGGGTGGTGAAGCCCAGAATCTCGACCTTGACGCCGCAGCGTTCCAGCGTGCGGGCCAGCACATCGGCGCTGATCGCGGCGATCGAGATCGGCCGTCCGCGCATCGAGCCGGAGTTGTCGAGCAGCAGCGTGACGACGGTATCCTTGAACTCGACGTCGCGCTCGATCTTGTAGGACAGCGAACTGCCCGGCGAGACGACCACGCGGGCAAGACGCGCGGCATCGAGCAGGCCTTCTTCCTGATCGAAGTCCCACGAGCGGTTCTGCTGCGCCATCAGGCGGCGCTGCAACCGGTTCGCCAGCTTGGTGACGAGGCCTTGCAGGCCCTTCAACTGCGCGTCGAGATAGGCGCGCAGGCGGGTGAGTTCCTCCTCGTCGCACAACTCGTGCGCGGCGACCACTTCGTCGAAGGCCTCGGTGAAGACCTGATAGTCGAAACCGTCGGGAATATCGGTCCACTGGCGATTGGGGCGCACGGGCATCATGCCCTCCTCGCCCTCGTCGCCTTCCTGGCCGTCCTCGACGTCATCGGGCATGTCGCCCTCGGCCTCGGCGTCGCCCTGATCCTCGCCGCGGACCGGCTCGGTCGACATTTCGGCGGGCTGCTGCTGCTCCCCGCTCTCGTCGCCCTGCTCGTCCTGCTCGGTCTCTTCGTCGCCGTCGATGTCCTCCGAATCCTCAGGGGGCATGTCCAGCTCGTCGACGCGCGTCATTTCGAGGTGACGCAGCATGTCGAGCGAGAGCGACTGGAAGGCCTTCTGGTCCGACAGCGAGTTCGCCAGCGCCTCGAAATCCTCGCCCGCCTTCTCCTCGATCCAGCGACGGCGCATGGCGACACCTTCGGCAGCGACCTCGGGGATCGGCTCGCCGGTCAGCCGCTCGCGCAGCAGCAACGCCAGCGCGGTCGGCATCGGCACTTCGTCGGGCGACTTGGCGCGGGTAATCGGATCGCTGGCAATCCGCACATCGAGCGCCGCATTCAGATTGTCGCGCATGCCGTCGAAACGGTTGGCACCCATGGCCTCGTAGCGCACCGCCTCGACGGCATCGTAGCAGGCGCGTGCCGAAGGTTCGACGGGCGCGTTGCGGGCGTGCAGCTTTTCGTCGTGGTGGCGCAGGCGCAGCGCGAAACTGTCGGCAAAGCCGCGCAGCTGCGCCGCCTGATCCGCCGGCAGGCTGCGGGCGGGCAGCGGCAGGCGGAAGGTTCCTCCGGTCTGGCTCGGCGCGTCGGACGTCCAGTTGACCTCGATCTCGGTCTCGTCGGCAATGGCGCGCGCGGCGCCTGCCAGTGCGGCCTTGAAGCGGTCTGCCGGTGTCTCTTCGCTCAAAACGGGGGAACCTTCGTATTTACAATTAGCTAGGCCGACCTCTTGAGATCAGATCGACCTTTCCGGATCAGATCGACTGGCCGGTCTTCGCCCAGTCGGCCAGGAAGCCCTCGATGCCCTTTTCGGTCAGAACGTGCTTGAACAGGTTCTTAATGACCGAGGGCGGCATCGTGGCGACATCGGCGCCGATCTTCGCACACTGGAGGAGGTGGATCGGGTGACGCACCGATGCCGCGAGAATCTGGGTCTCGTAGGCGTAGTTGTCATAGATGATGCGGATATCCTCGATCAGCTGGATGCCGTCGAAGCCGTTGTCGTCATGGCGACCGATGAAGGGCGAGATGAAGGTTGCCCCTGCCTTGGCGGCGAGCAGCGCCTGGTTGGCCGAGAAGCACAGCGTCACGTTGACCTGCGTGCCGTCCGAGGTCAGCGCCTTGCAGGTCTTGAGACCGTCGATCGTCAGCGGCACCTTGATGCACACGTTGTCGGCGATCTTGCGCAGCTTTTCCGCCTCGCGCATCATCCCTGCGTGGTCGAGCGCGACGACTTCGGCGGAAACCGGACCGTCCACCAGCGCGCAGATTTCCTTGGTCACTTCGATGAAGTCACGACCCGACTTGGCGATCAGCGAGGGGTTGGTGGTCACGCCGTCGAGCAGGCCGGTTTCGGCAAGCTCCTTGATGTCGGCGATTTCGGCGGTGTCGACAAAGAACTTCATGGCTCGGGAAACATCCTGCTGCGAAAGCCGGTTCACTGGCAGGCGCAGGACAGGAGTGCCCGGCCCGCAAGACCCGGCTTCGATGGGTTTGCGATTCTGGCCCCGCTATAGGCGTCCCGCGTGCGCGGGGCTACCCCGTGTAAGGCTGATCCGCGTGAGAGATGCCGTCGGGCCAAGCGGCTCAGACGGCAGTATGCATCGGTTCGGTATCGAGTTCGCCGGGGTGCGCCTTCAGCTCGGCCTCGTTCGCCGCGATCGTGCGCCACAGCGCATCGGCGGCATCGTGCGCCAGTTGCTGCTGCATGGCGAGCGAAATGCTGCTGCCATTACCGATGATCGTATAGAGGTTGGAGAACAGTACGTTGTCCAGTGAAGCGCCGAACCCGCGTCGCATGAAGGCGCTGATCGACATCTGCCCGCGATAGGCCTGCCGTCCATATTTCATCGGCAGGCGCTCGGCCGCATCCATCAGCACCGGCTGCGCTTCGAGAATGGCCTTGTAGGCATAGTCGTTGAGCTGGCGCTGAAGCGCGGGATCGTTCGAGGCCGAGGCGGGCTGCGTCCCGGAAAGGCGCGGAATGGCGAGCCGGTAGCGGCTGTCCCAGAATCCGTTCGCACTGGCAAGCTGGGCATAGCTGCGCTCGATCGAGAGCGTCAGCAGGCGCCGCCCGGTCAGCGTCGGGCCGGAATGCACCATCGAGGCGGCACAGCCGGACAGAAGCCCCGCCGCAAGCAGCCCGCCACCGGCGAGTACGGCTCGCCGCGTTGTTTTCTTCAGGTCTAAGACCTGCTCGAAACCGACTGTCGTCATTCCCCTCAACCCTCCGCCACGCATCTTTGGTGGCGCAGGGCTAGGAAGAACTCGTTTCGTCGCGATGGCGCGTTCGTTTCACCGCATAACAGTCAAGTATCACTGTGTAACGTTATGCAGCGAAGGCAATCGGTTATCGGCGATGCAGAGCGGCGGCCAGCATGGCGTTACCGCCAGCGGTGGGATCGTCGCGAACCTGTCCTTCGGCGGCTCCGATCTCGTACCAGATCGCATTGTCGGCCCCGAGTGCGAGGGCATGTGCCGCGTCGGTGATCGTCACGCCCGAAACCGCCGCCATGGCCCTGGCCAGCACCGGATCGTTACTGGCCTGCATGGCCTGTTCGAGCGCTGGGATCATCGTGTTGACCAGCGCTGGCCCCATCTGCTGGCGCAAGTCGCTGCTGGCGGCAGTGCGCCCCGCAGTAAGCAGCGCGTCGGGCTTGGCAAAGGTCGCCTCGTCGATCGCGCGTTCGATCAGCGGCCTGGCGACTTTCGCACCGGCCTCGGCGAAGGTGTTGAGCCGGTGCGCAAGGTCGTTGCGGAATTTTGCCGAGCGCAGCGCATTGTTGCGGGTGCGACCGGGGCGCTGGAACAGCACCGGCAGGCCGATCTGTGCGACCGGGCTGTTCCAGAAGCCGTCCGGCTGGCTGAGCTGCGCAAAGGCACGGGCGCTGGCGAGGTGCAGAAGTGCGCGCACGGCACCCTCGTTCGCTGGCGGCGGCCCTGCCCTATGCGGGCGGGAGCCGCCTTCGTTCGTCACGCAGCCGGTCAGGGCCACGGCGAGGCCCGCTGCAGCAAAACCCAGCACGCTGCGGCGTGCGATGATCGCCTCGGGTCCGAAAAACGCGCCTTGCGCGGTGAAATTGTTACGCGATCCCCAGTTCACAATGCCCTCCTGCTTCACGAACACCCGATGCGGTGCCTATATCGACGCGACATGAAACGCGTCCGCCTCCTCGTCTTCAATGCCGCGCTCGGCGTGCTCGACTACCGCGTGCCGGACGGCATGGCCCCGCAGCCGGGCGCCGTGGTGGTGGCGCCGTTGGGGCCCAGACAAATACTCGGAATCGTCTGGGAGCCGCAACGCCTGAATGCGCAGGAAGTGCCTGAATCAAAACTGCGTCCCATTCTGGAAGTGCTGCCGGTGCCCCCGCTGCCCGAACCGCTGCGGCGGTTGGTGGAGTGGACGGCCGATTACTACTGCGCGCCGATGGCCTCGGTGGCACGCATGGCACTGGGCAGCAGCGCGGCGTTGCGCGGCGGCGGCACGACCACCGAGTATCGCCTGACGGGCGTGGAACCCGCCCGCCTTACCCCCAGCGCGCTGCCGCAATGGACGCGCTGCAGGGTGAGCAGGCCTCGATCCGCGAACTCGCCGAACTCGCCAGCGTCTCCGAAGGGGTGCTGCGCGGGATGGTGGGCGCAGGGATACTGGAGGCGGTGACGGTCGATCTCGACCGGCCTTATCTCGCCGCCGATCCCGAACATGCCGTGCCCGACCTCAATCCGGAACAGCGCACGGCGGCGGATGCCTTTATCGAGGCCGTCATCGCGCATGAATTTGCGCCGTTCCTGCTCGATGGCGTGACTGGCTCGGGCAAGACCGAGACCTATTTCGAGGCTGTCGCCGAAGCGCTGCGGCTGGGGCGGCAAATTCTGGTATTGCTGCCCGAGATCGCGCTGACCGAGAATTTCCTGCGCCGTTTCGAGCATCGCTTCGGCGTGCCGCCGATCCTGTGGCATTCCTCGCTCAAGGCCAGCGAGCGGCGACGGGCATGGCGGGCTATCGTCAGCGGAGACGCGCAGGTCGTCGTCGGCGCGCGCTCGGCACTGTTCATGCCTTATGCCAGGCTGGGCCTGATCGTCGTCGACGAGGCGCATGAGGTCTCGTTCAAGCAGGATGACGGCGTGCGCTACAATGCCCGCGACGTGGCGGTGATCCGCGCGCGGTTCGAGGGCATCCCGGTGATCCTTGCCAGCGCAACCCCGGCGCTGGAATCGATGCAGCTTGCCGAGGCGGGTGTCTATCGCCGGATCGAGCTGGCCGGGCGCTTCGGGGGTGCCAGCCTGCCCTCGATCGAGGTGCTGGACTTGCGCAGCGAGGCGCCCGAGCGCGGGCGCTGGCTGGCGCCTCGGCTGGTCGAGGAGATGAAGGTAAGGCTGGCGCGGGGCGAGCAATCGCTGCTGTTCCTCAACCGCCGCGGCTATGCCCCGCTGACGCTGTGCCGCAACTGCGGCTATCGCTTCCAGTGTCCCAACTGCACGGCATGGCTGGTGGAGCATCGCTTTTCCAAGCGCCTTGCCTGTCACCACTGTGGGCATGAAACGCCTGCACCGGAGGCCTGCCCCGAATGCGGCACCGGCGATTGCCTCGTCGCCTGCGGGCCGGGTGTGGAGCGGATCGCCGATGAAGTGGCCGAAGTGCTGCCCGAGGCGCGCACCGCGCTTGTCACCTCGGACACGATGAACACGCCCGAAGCCATCGGCGAGTTCGTCGCGATGGCGGAAGGCCGCGTGATCGACGTCATTATCGGTACGCAACTGGTAACGAAGGGATACCATTTTCCGGAATTGACGCTGGTCGGTGTCGTCGATGCGGACCTTGGCCTCGAAGGTGGCGATCTGCGCGCGGGCGAGCGGACGTACCAGCAGATCGCGCAGGTCGCCGGGCGCGCCGGGCGCGGCGAGAAGCCGGGGCAGGTGCTGCTCCAGACGCGGCATCCCGAAGCCGCCGTCATCGCTGCGCTGGCGGCGGGCGACCGCGATGCCTTCTATGCCGCCGAGACCGAGGCGCGCCGCGATGCCGGTGCCCCGCCGTTCGGACGCTGGGCAGCGATCATCGTCTCCTCGGAAGAACTCAACGAGGCGCGCGATGCGGCCCGCGCCATCGGCGGCACTGCGCCGGACCTGCCCGACATGCTGGTGCTCGGCCCTGCCCCTGCCCCGCTCTCGCTGCTGCGCGGACGGCACCGCTTCCGTCTGCTCATCAACGCGCGGCGCTCGGCCAGTCTTCAGAAGGTGCTGCGCGAGTGGCTGGAGCCGCTCCAGTTCCCGCGCGGTGTGCGCGTGAACATCGATATCGACCCTTACTCTTTTGTCTGACTTGTCCGGGGCGTCCGATCAGCAAAGAGATCAGGCGTGTCGCCGTGTTCCGTAGTGACACCCTCGCGGCGCAGCAGTTCGCGCTTGATGTCGGTGCCATAGGCATAGCCGCCGATCGTGCCATCGGTGCGCACCACGCGGTGGCACGGGATCAGCACCGCCACACAGTTCGCGCCATTGGCTGAGCCTGCCGCGCGCATGGCCTTGGGCTTGCCCACGGCGGTGGCCAGCTGCGCATAGCTGCGCGTCTCGCCTGCCGGAATGCGCTGAAGCTCGCGCCAGATCGCTTCCTGAAACGCGGTGCCTGCCACGTCGAGCGGAATGCCGCGTGCATCGCCCGGACGCTCGACCGCGTCGATCACTTGTCGGAGTAAGGCCGCGAAATCCTCGCCGCCCTCGATCAGATCAGCATGGGGGAAACGCTCGGCCAGCGCCTCGACGCTTTCGTCGAACGAGAGGCGGCACACACCCTTCCCCGTCGCGGCGACCAGCATCGCGCCCATACTGGTGGGAACCACCGCCCAATGGATCGCCACGCCGCGCCCGCCGTGCTTCCATGCCGAGGGTGTCATGCCGAGGCGGGCTTCGCTGGCCTCGTAGAAGCGCGATGCGGAGCCGTATCCGGCGTCGTAGATGGCCTCTGTCACCTTGTGGGTCTCCTGTAAGGCGTTCTGTACGCGTTCCATGCGCCGGGCGCGGGCATAGGCGGCAGGCGTCAGTCCCAGCGCGCGCTTGAACAGGCGCTGGAAATGGGCGGGCGAATAGCCGACATGGCCTGCCACCTGCTCGACCGTGATGGCCTCGTCGAGCGCGAGCATTCGCACCGCCTCTGCCAGCGCGGCCTCGTCCCGCGATACGTCATCGGGATGGCAGCGCAGGCACGGGCGCAGGCCTTCCTCACGCGCTTGCGAAGGCGTCGCGAAGAACCGCACGTTCTCGCGCCGGGGATGGCGGGCCGCGCACGAGGGACGGCAGTAGATGCCGGTAGAGAGCACGCCGGTCACGAAATGCCCGTCGTAATCCCGGTTGCGCGACAGAACCGCGCGCCAGGCCGTATCATCATCGGGCCCCGTATTATTATCGGGCATAGTGTTCGCCATGCCGTCCGAATCCGTCATCCGACCTGCCGGGTCAAGGCGCGAGCGCGAAAGATCGCGCGGGCCTGCACCATTTCCGAGCTGGAAAATCGGCAGGGTGTGTCCCGCTTGCGGCGCAGTTTTTGGCGAAATGAAGGTCATGCGCGCATAGTAATTGCGTGCACACGGCAGCGCTTCCCGATTTCTGCTTTCAAATCACTTCGATTGCGGTCGCGCATAGACAATCCGCCCACCTTGCGTCGTCGCATTATCGTCGCTATGCGGCCCCCGACAGCAGGCCGGGGAGAGCGCTTTCGCGCACTGTCTTGTCGTGCCCCAGACACACCGATGTAAGGAACAGGACGGCGTGGAGAATTCCGGCGCAATCAAGGCCAGCCTGCAGGGACGATACGCTTCGGCGCTGTTCGACCTTGCCAGCGAAGCGGGCACCGTCTCGACAGTCGAGAGCGACCTCGAAGGTCTTGGGCAGGCCCTGCGCGAAAGCGCGGAAATGGCGGATCTGATTCGCAATCCCCAGCTGAGCCGCAAGGCAGCCGGTCAGGCGATCGATGCCGTGGCCGGTGTGCTCGGTGTCTCGCCCCTCACTCGCAATTTCCTCGGCGTGCTGGCGGCCAACCGTCGCCTTGCCTCGCTGCCGGGCATCGTCACCGCGTTCGCCGCGATTGCCGCTGCCCAGCGCGGCGAAGTCTCGGCCGAAGTGGCCAGCGCTCACCCGCTGAGCGAAGCCCAGGTCGAGGAACTGCGTCACAAGCTCGAGGCGCGCGAAGGCCGCAAGATCAAGCTCAGCACCCGGATCGATCCGGAACTGCTCGGCGGCCTCGTCGTCACTATCGGGTCCAAGCGCATCGACAGCTCGATCCGCACCCGTCTCAATTCGCTCGCCCAGGCCATGCAGGGCTAAGAAAGGCAGAACAATGGATATCCGCGCGGCAGAAATCTCGAAGGTCATCAAGGACCAGATCGCCAGCTTCGGCACCGGGGCACAGGTCTCGGAAGTCGGCTCGGTGCTCAAGGTGGGTGATGGCATCGCCCGCATCCATGGTCTGGACAACATCCAGGCCGGCGAAATGGTCAAGTTCGCCAACGGCACCCAGGGCATGGCGCTCAACCTCGAAGCCGACAACGTCGGCGTCGTGATCTTCGGCTCGGACGCCGAGATCAAGGAAGGCGACATCGTCGAGCGCACCAACACCATCGTCGACGTGCCGACCGGCAAGGGCCTGCTCGGCCGCGTCGTCGATGCGCTGGGCAACCCGATCGACGGCAAGGGCCCGATCGAGTACACCGAGCGTCGCCGCGTCGAGACCAAGGCTCCCGGCATCATCCCGCGCCAGTCGGTGCACGAGCCCGTGCAGACCGGCCTCAAGGCGATCGACGCCCTCGTTCCCGTGGGCCGTGGCCAGCGCGAGCTGATCATCGGTGACCGCCAGACCGGCAAGACCGCCGTCGCCATCGACACCTTCATCAACCAGAAGGAAGCGAACAAGAGCGACGACGAGAACAAGAAGCTCTACTGCATCTACGTCGCTGTCGGCCAGAAGCGCTCGACCGTGGCGCAGATCGTGCGCCAGCTCGAAGAGAACGGCGCGATGGAATATTCCATCGTCATCGCCGCGACTGCTTCGGAGCCCGCACCGATGCAGTACCTCGCGCCCTACACCGGCGCCGCGATGGGTGAGTTCTTCCGCGACAACGGCATGCACGCCGTGATCGTGTACGACGATCTTTCGAAGCAGGCCGTCGCCTACCGCCAAATGTCGCTGCTGCTGCGCCGTCCGCCGGGCCGCGAAGCCTATCCGGGCGACGTGTTCTACCTCCACAGCCGCCTGCTTGAGCGTGCGGCCAAGATGAGCGACGACAAGGGCGCAGGGTCGCTGACCGCGTTCCCGATCGTCGAGACGCAGGCAGGCGACGTGTCGGCCTACATTCCGACCAACGTGATCTCGATCACCGACGGCCAGATCTTCCTCGAAACCGGCCTGTTCTATCAGGGCATCCGTCCGGCGATCAACGTCGGCCTGTCGGTCAGCCGCGTCGGCGGCGCTGCGCAGACCAAGGCGATGAAGAAGGTTGCCGGTTCGATCAAGCTGGAGCTGGCGCAGTACCGCGAAATGGCGGCCTTCGCGCAGTTCGGTTCGGACCTCGACGCCTCGACGCAGAAGCTGCTCAACCGCGGTGCGCGCCTGACCGAGCTGCTCAAGCAGAAGCAGTTCTCGCCGCTCGGCATGGAAGAGCAGGTCGTCTCGATCTTCGCGGGCACCAACGGCTACCTCGACAAGATCCCGGCCACCCGCGTGACCGAGTACGAAGCCGAGATGCTGGACTACATGCGCGCCGAGCATGCCGACGTGCTGGCCATGATCCGCGACACGAAGAAGTTCGAGGGCGAGATCAAGGACAAGACCGTCGCCGCGCTCGACGCCTTCGCCAAGCAGTTCGCCTGAGACTGACGTGACGCCGCCGCGCCGGGCTTTCGGGTCCGGCCGGTAATTCGGAGACAAACGAGTGGCTTCGCTCAAGGAACTCAAGGGCCGGATCGGCTCGGTCAAATCGACCCAGAAGATCACCAAGGCCAAGCAGATGGTCGCTGCGGCCAAGCTGCGCAAGGCACAGGCGGCCGCCGAGGCCGCGCGCCCTTACGCCACGCGTCTGACGCGCGTCATGGCCTCGCTGGCGGGCCGCGTCAGCCTCAGCGGCTCCAGCCCCAAGCTGTTGACCGGCACCGGCAGCGATCAGGTTCACCTGCTCGTGGTTGCCAACTCGGACAAGGGTCTGGCGGGCGCTTTCAACTCGAACATCGTCAAGGCTGCCATGGCCAAGGCGCGCGAGCTGGAAGCCCAGGGCAAAACCGTGCTGTTCTACCTCGTGGGCCGCAAGGGCCGCGCGCCGATCACCCGCGCCTACCCGAACCAGGTCGCCTACACGTTCGACACCACGGACGTGCGCAACCCGGTTTCGACGAAGCCGAGAAGATCGCCAACGAACTGGTGAAGCTCTACGACGAAGGCCGCTTCGACGTGGCCCACCTGTTCTTCTCCAAGTTCCGCACCGCGCTTCTTCAGGAGCCGACGAGCGTTCAGGTCATTCCGGTTCCGACTCCCAAGGTCGAGGCTGCCGATGCCAACGATGCCGTCGTCGAGTACGAGCCCGATGAGGAGCAGATCCTGGCAGCCCTGCTGCCGCGCTACGTGAAGACCCAGATCTTCGGGGCGCTGCTGGAAAATGCCGCTTCCGAACAGGGCGCGTCGATGACCGCCATGGACAACGCGACGCGCAACGCCGGCGATCTTATCAAGAACCTCACGATCCAGTACAACCGCAGCCGTCAGGCCGCGATCACCACTGAGCTCGTCGAAATTATCGCCGGCGCGGAAGCGCTTTAACGGCACCCGAAAACTCTGGCGCGGAAGCGCTTCAAGAAACCGCAGGCAAGGAACCCAAAATGGCCACCGCCCCCGTGCTTAACCAGACCACTACTGGCAAGATCAGCCAGATCATCGGTGCTGTCGTCGATGTGACTTTCGATGGCGAACTGCCGTCGATCCTCTCCGCTCTCGAAACCGAGAACAACGGCCAGAAGCTGGTGCTCGAAGTCGCCCAGCATCTGGGTGAGAACACCGTTCGCACCATCGCGATGGACAGCACCGAGGGCCTGACCCGCGGTCAGAACGTCGTGTCGACCGGCGCGCAGATCTCGGTTCCGGTCGGTCCCAAGACCCTGGGCCGTATCATGAACGTCGTCGGCGATCCGATCGACGAGCGTGGCCCGATCGGTTCGGACATGTTCGCCCCGATCCACGCCAAGGCGCCCGAGTTCACCGAGCAGTCGACCGAAGCGGCGATCCTCGTCACCGGCATCAAGGTCATCGACCTTCTCGCCCCTTACGCCAAGGGCGGCAAGATCGGCCTGTTCGGCGGCGCGGGCGTCGGCAAGACCGTGCTCATCCAGGAACTGATCAACAACATCGCCAAGGGCCACGGCGGCGTTTCCGTCTTCGCGGGCGTCGGCGAGCGCACCCGCGAGGGTAACGATCTGTACCACGAGTTCCTCGACGCGGGCGTTATCGCCAAGGACGCCGAAGGCAACGCCACCTCGGACGGTTCGAAGGTTGCGCTCGTGTACGGCCAGATGAACGAGCCGCCGGGCGCGCGTGCCCGCGTTGCCCTGTCGGGTCTGACCATGGCCGAGTACTTCCGCGACCAGGAAGGTCAGGACGTGCTGTTCTTCGTCGACAACATCTTCCGCTTCACGCAGGCGGGCGCGGAAGTGTCGGCACTGCTGGGCCGTATTCCTTCGGCCGTGGGCTATCAGCCGACGCTGGCGACCGACATGGGTCAGTTGCAGGAGCGCATCACCTCGACCACCAAGGGTTCGATCACCTCGGTCCAGGCGATCTACGTCCCCGCGGACGACCTTACCGATCCGGCGCCTGCTGCCTCGTTCGCGCACCTTGATGCGACGACGACGCTGAACCGCGCCATCTCGGAACTGGGCATCTACCCGGCGGTCGACCCGCTCGACTCGACCTCGCGCGTGCTGGAGCCCCGCATCGTCGGTGCCGAGCACTACGAGACCGCCCGCCGCGTTCAGGAAACCCTGCAGAAGTACAAGTCGCTGCAGGACATCATCGCAATCCTGGGCATGGACGAACTGTCGGAAGAGGACAAGCTGACGGTCGCCCGCGCCCGCAAGATCCAGAAGTTCCTTTCGCAGCCGTTCCACGTGGCCGAAGTCTTCACCGGCATCTCGGGCAAGTTCGTGCAGCTGGAAGAAACCATCAAGTCGTTCAAGGCGGTGGTCAACGGTGAGTACGATCACCTGCCGGAAGCGGCCTTCTACATGGTCGGCGGCATCGACGACGCCGTCGAGAAGGCCAAGAAGCTGGCCGCTGACGCCTGATCGTCACGTCTGCTGATCGAACGCAAGGAAACGAACCGATGGCACTGCACTTCGAACTCGTGACGCCGGCCCGGCTCGTTCGCTCCGAGGAAGTCCACATGGTGGTCGTCCCCGGAACCGAAGGCGAGTTCGGCGTGCTGGAGGGCCACGCGCCCTTCATGTCGACCGTCGCCGACGGCGCGCTCATGGTCTATCGCACCGAGAACGCCGCGCCCGAGGCGATCCAGATCACCGGCGGCTTCGCGGAAGTCGGCGCGAACGGTCTGACGGTTCTGGCCGAGCATGTGAACGGCTGACGCCTTTTACATCACGCGAAAATGGGGCGCCCCGGTCTGACCGGCGGCGCCCTTTTTCTTTATCTACGCTTGGCCGTAGGCGCATGAAAATCAGGCGGTTTGCTGGCAACCCACGAGAGGAAACGCGCGATTTCCGGGGTGGCCCGCAACATCGCCAGATCCTCGCCCAGCTTTGCCAGCCGGGCATTGGGAAAGGTCGCATGCAAGGTGCGGTGGCAGATGGGATGGACGGGAACCGTCCGACGCCCGCCCCGGCTTTTTGGCACGGGATGATGCCATTCGACCCGCTGCCCCAGAGGCCTGTCGCATAGCCAGCAGCAGGTTTGCGGTGCATCCATGATGTCCCGAAAATGGCGCGCTTGGCCGAACCGATCAAGTTCGCTTCGCCGTGTTCGCCGCCGGATACCTCCCGGCATTAGGAAGTTATCAAAGTTTCAACCTTAATCCGGTGCTCAATCGCCCGCATGCTTCTCCAAAGCAGCCTGCGTCTTGCGAACTTGGAATTGAGGGTAAAATGACGGCATTCGGTCGGCGCAACGGTATCAACGGCATGACGCAGGGCGCACGCCCGGCTTTTGGTGTCGCTCGCCCGCTCAAAGGCGGAATGCCGGAAACGCCCTTTGCCGAGCCTGCCGCCGCAGCGGCACCCGAAGGCCCCAAGGCACGCGGGGAGGACGCCATGGCGCGTCTCGCCGATCGCGCCAATGCCGTTCACGACGCTTCCAACGAGCAAGGCGGCTTCGAAGCCTCGATCCACAAGATCAAGGAACAGGTGCTGCCGCGCCTGCTGGAGCGCGTCGATCCCGAAGCTGCCGCCACGCTGACCAAGGATGAGCTGTCGGAGGAATTCCGCCCGATCATCATGGAAGTGCTGGCGGAACTGAAGATCACCTTCAACCGTCGTGAGCAGTTCGCGCTCGAAAAGGTGCTGATCGACGAACTGCTGGGTTTCGGTCCGCTCGAAGAACTGCTGAACGACCCTGACGTGTCCGATATCATGGTCAATGGACCCAACCAGACCTACATCGAAAAGAAGGGCAAGCTGCAACTCGCCTCGACCAAATTCCGCGACGAGCAGCACCTGTTCCAGATCGCCCAGCGCATCGTCAACCAGGTCGGCCGCCGCGTCGACCAGACCACGCCGCTGGCCGACGCCCGCCTTAAGGACGGCAGCCGCGTCAACGTGATCGTCCCGCCGCTGAGCCTTCGCGGCACGGCGATCTCGATCCGTAAGTTCTCCGAGAAGCCGATCACCATCGACATGCTCAAGGGCTTCGGTTCGATGAGCGAGAAGATGGCAACCGCGCTCAAGATCGCCGGGGCCTGCCGCATGAACGTGGTGATCTCGGGCGGTACGGGCTCGGGCAAGACAACGATGCTCAACGCCCTTTCGAAAATGATCGATCCGGGCGAGCGCGTGCTGACGATCGAGGACGCAGCCGAACTCCGCCTGCAGCAGCCGCATTGGCTGCCGCTGGAAACCCGCCCGCCGAACCTTGAAGGGCAAGGCGCGATCACCATCGGCGATCTGGTGAAGAACGCCCTGCGTATGCGTCCCGACCGCATCATCCTGGGCGAAATCCGTGGCGCCGAGTGCTTCGACCTGCTCGCCGCGATGAACACCGGTCACGACGGTTCGATGTGTACGCTCCACGCCAACAGCCCGCGCGAATGCCTTGGCCGTATGGAAAACATGATCCTGATGGGCGACATCAAGATCCCCAAGGAAGCCATCAGCCGCCAGATCGCCGAATCGGTCGACCTTATCGTGCAGGTGAAGCGCCTGCGCGATGGTTCGCGCCGCACCACCAACATCACCGAGGTGATCGGCATGGAGGGCGATGTCATCGTCACGCAGGAACTGTTCAAGTTCGAGTATCTGGACGAGACCGACGACGGCAAGATCATCGGCGAATTCCGCTCCTCGGGCCTGCGTCCCTATACGCTGGAGAAGGCGCGCCAGTTCGGCTTCGATCAGGCCTTCCTCGAAGCCTGCCTCTGAACTCTACTGAAAGCGCGCGATCAGGGCCGTCACGATCGCGCGCGAGGCAAGGCCCAGCATCAGGATACCGGGCAGGAAGGTCATGAAGAACACGCCTGTCCACGGGATCAGGCCCACCCGGTCGAGATCGCGGCGCCGCGCGCGCAGGTGATCGGCCAGCCAAGCAATCGCAGCCAGAACGATGCAGGCGCCACCGCCTGCGGCGAAGAGGAGATCGGTTTGATCCATCTCTCGCCCATTGCCCTGACGCTCACGCAAATTAAAGGGGGTAGGCGAAATGACCGCCTCCGCAACTCCTGCCATTCCGCCCCGCACCAGGACACAGGACAGCCCGCTCGCCGCGCTGGGCCTGCGCGTGCTCGGCATGTTCATGCTCTCGGCGATGTTCATGCTGATCCGCCTTGCCTCCAGGCACGGCGTTTCAGTGCCGGAGATGTTGTTCTGGCGGCAGGGCATGGCGGTGCCGATCATGCTGCTATGGCTCGCGGCTCGTGGAGAGATGTCACTGCTCAAGACGCACCGCGTGCCTGCGCATCTGGGCCGGGCCGCAGTGGGAACGCTTGGCCTGTTGTGCAATGTCGGCACGGCAACGCTGCTGCCGTTGCCGGTGGGTACTACGCTCAGCTTCACTTCGCCGATCTTTGCCGTGCTGATCGCGGGACTGGTCCTGCGCGAGAAGGTTGGCCCGTGGCGCTGGAGCGCGGTGCTGATCGGCTTTGCAGGCGTCCTGCTGATCGCGCGACCCGGCGCCGAGCCGATTGCGCTGGCGGGCCTCGCCTCGGGCCTGGGCGCGGGCCTGATCGTTGCGACCGTGAGCTTTCAGGTGCGCAGTCTGGCCCGCACCGATTCGCCGATCGCCTGTGTATTCTGGTTCTCGGCCTTCGGCGCGGTGGTGGCCGCCATCGCGCTGCCGCTCTACGGACAGCCGCACCCTTGGCAGGTCTGGCTGATGTTGGTCGGCGTGGGGCTGGCAGGGACGCTGGCGCAGTTCTTCATTGCAGCCGCGCTCAGCCGGGGTGCGGTGGCGACGGTGGTGGTGATGGACTACACCTCGCTGATCTGGGCGACCGGCTTTGGCGTGCTGGTATTCGGCGAGTGGCCGCCTGCCTCGATCTGGCTGGGGGCACCGCTGGTGATTGGTGCGGGCCTTCTCATCACCTGGCGCGAGATCGTGCTGGCAAAAGCGATCGCGCCGACCACTTCGCTCGACGATGCTGCACTGGAAGAGGCCAAGGCTGGTCCCCAGCCTCTCTGATCATCTTCGTGAAAACGTGCTCGGTCATCGCCGGAGCGTGGGAACCTGACCTGCCGACACACGTTTGTTCTCCCGATCCGCACGCTCTTGGCGGCGGCGGAGACAACAGGAACAAGGAATTCCCGTCATGATGAAGAAAGTCGTTCTCATGCTCGTCGCCTCCAGCATCGCGCTGGGTGCGACCGCCTGCAACACCGTGAAGGGTGCCGGTCGCGACGTGACGTCGGTCGGTCAGGCCGGCGACGACGCCATCAACGGCAAGTAAGCCGTCAGAAAAGCCCGCGCTCCAACCCCGGAGCGCGGGCTTTTATCTTACTGGAAGACTTCTTCGGTTTTCCTGAGCCGATGCTCTTCCGCCACCTTTCGGGCACGAAGCCAGAGGCACAGTCGCAGCGCCAGCACCATTCCCAGCGCCAGACCAAGCATACCGTCCGTCACCAGCAAGGCACCGGCGGCGGGATGATGATCCGGCGTTGAACCCGGCTGATAGCTTGGAAAGATCACCCGCCTGACGATGAAGATCGCAGCGACGAACAGCAGCGCTGCAGGCGACTGGCGCATCATCACGCGGGCATTTTCGCCCTCACCTTCGACATGAAGGCGCATCATGCGGCCACGCTGCCAGCCAATGGCGGCGCCGATGACCACGCCTCCCGCCACGGCCAGCCAGCCCATCGGACTGGGATGCATGCCGAACAGGGCAATTCCCACCACGGCACACAGGATCACCGGCATGATCCACAGCATTGGCAGCCGCAGCGGCCGTGCCTTCTGCAGATTGCGATAGCGCAGGAGCATGACGAGGGCGAAAATCGCCACCGGCAGATACCCCAGCAGCGACTTTGCATCCCCCGTCATATGATACCCCTTAGCTTCCGCCGATCTCGCTCAGCGAGGGCGTCCCTGCCGGAGCCACATCGCCTTGCCATACCAGCACAGGTTTGCGCGCCGCGAGCGTTTCGTCAAGACGGCGGCGCGGCGCGAAGTGCGGTGCCGAATGCAGGGTGTCGTCGCCCTGCTTGGCGCGCTCCGCCAGGCTGCGCAGCGAACCGATGAAGCGGTCGAGACCGGCCTTGCTCTCGGTTTCGGTCGGCTCGACCAGCATCGCGCCGCGCACCACCAGCGGGAAGTAGACCGTCATCGGGTGGAAGCCCTCGTCGATCAGCCCCTTGGCGATGTCGAGCGTCGAGAAGCCATCGGCCAGCCCGGCGTCGCTGAACAGCGCCTCGTGCATGCACGGACCGCTGGCACCGAACGGGGCCTGCAGCACGTCGTCGCACGAACGCAGCACGTAGTTGGCGTTGAGCACCGCGTCCTCGGCCACCTGACGCAGACCGTCCGCGCCGTGGCTGAGGATGTAGGTCAGCGCGCGGGTGAACATGCCCATCTGACCGTGGAAGGCGACCATGCGGCCGAACGCCTTGTCATGGCCCTCGCCGCGGTTCTCTTCCTCGACGAGGTGGATCGAACCGTCGGCGCCTCGCGTGACGAAGGGCAGCGGCGCGAAGGGCGCCAGCGCTTCGGACAGCACCACCGGCCCCGCACCCGGACCACCGCCGCCGTGCGGCGTCGAGAAGGTCTTGTGCAGGTTGATGTGCATGGCATCCACGCCCAGGTCGCCGGGGCGGACCTTGCCGACGATGGCGTTGAAGTTCGCGCCGTCGCAGTAGACATAGCCGCCAGCCTCGTGGACCGCATCGGCGATGGTCTTCAGTTCAGGCTCGAACAGGCCGCAGGTGTTGGGGTTGGTGATCATCACGCCCGCAACGTTCGGTCCCAGCTTGGCCTTGAGCGCCTCGACATCGACGCGGCCCTCAGGCGTGGCCGGGATCGACTGGACCTTGAAGCCTGCGAAAGCCGCAGTCGCCGGGTTGGTGCCGTGGGCGCTCTCGGGCACCAGCACGACATCGCGGGTCTCGCCGCGCGCGTCCAGAGCGGCGCGGATACACAGCAGACCGCACAGCTCGCCATGGGCACCGGCCTTGGGGCTCATCGCCACCGAGGCCATGCCGGTCAGCGTGATCAGCCAGTCGGCCAACTGCTCGATGACTTCCAGCGCGCCCTGCACGGTGCCCTGCGGCTGCATCGGGTGGACGTCGGCGAAGCCCGGCAGACGCGCCATCTTCTCGTTCAGGCGCGGGTTGTGCTTCATCGTGCACGAACCGAGCGGGAACGGCCCGAGGTCGATCGCGTAGTTCTGGCGCGACAGACGGGTGTAGTGGCGCACCACTTCCGGCTCGGTCAGGCCGGGCAGTGCCGGGGCCGACTTGCGCAGGAACTTCGACACGCCCGCAGCGGGGCTACGTGCAGGAACGTCGATATCGACGCCGCACTTGCCGTCCGCGCCGAGTTCGAAGCTCAGCGCCTCTTCCAGCATCAGGCCGCGATCGCCACTGTTGGTGGTGAGCGGCGTTCCGGTCGAACCTTCACCCATCGAGGGGCGCCATCCGGCAGCATTCACGGCGCTCATGCGGCGGCTCCTTCGAGAACGGCGGCGAGTTCGCGCGCGAGCGTCGCGATATCCTCGTCGGTGGTGGTTTCGGTGGCGGTGACGAGCAGGCCGTTGTGCAGGCCCGAGGCGTCGGGGAACAGGCGGCCAAGCGACACGCCGCCCAGCACCTCGCGGTCGGCCAACTGGCGGACCACTTCGCGGGCATCGGTCGGCAGGACGAGCGTGACTTCGTTGAAGTACGCCTCGTTCAGACAGGTGACGCCGGGGATCTGCGTGAGCGCGTCGACCATCGCCTGTGCGCGGTCATGGTTGACCGCCGCCAGCTGGGCAATGCCCTCGCCGCCCAGCAGCGTCAGGTGGATGCTGAACGCCAGCGCGCAGAGGCCGGAGTTGGTGCAGATGTTGCTCGTCGCCTTCTCGCGGCGGATGTGCTGCTCGCGCGTGGAAAGCGTGAGCACGAAACCGCGCTTGCCCTCGGCATCGACGGTCTCGCCACACAGACGCCCCGGCATCTGGCGCACGAACTTTTCGCGGCAGCCGAACAGGCCGAGGTACGGCCCGCCGAACTGGAGGCCGACGCCGATCGACTGACCCTCGCCCACGACGATATCGGCACCGAGGTTGCCGGGTGCCTCGATCATGCCGAGCGCGACCGGCTCGGTCACGACCACGATCATCAGCGCGCCCTTGGCGTGCGCGGCTTCGGCAATCGCGGCGAGATCGGGGATGCGGCCAAGAACGTCCGGGTACTGGACGACGACGCTGGCGGTCTTGTCGTCGATCGCGGCGATCAGCGCGGCGTCATCGGGCTCGGCGGTCAGTTCGGCGGCGAGCGAGACGATGTCGTCCTTGGTGAACTTGGCCATCGTGCGCACGACTTCGCCGTAGTGCGGGTGCAGACCGCCCGACAGGACGCTGCGGCCCTTGCGGGTGACGCGCGCCGCCATCAGGATGGCTTCCCAGCACGCGGTCGAACCGTCGTACATCGAGGCGTTGGCGATGTCGGTGCCGAACAGGCGCGCGACTTGCGTCTGGAACTCGAACAGGACCTGCAGCGTGCCTTGCGCAATTTCCGGCTGATAGGGCGTGTAGGCCGTCAGGAACTCGCCGCGCTGGATCAGGTGATCGACCGAGGCGGGCACATGATGGCGGTACGCCCCTGCGCCCAGGAAGAACGGCACGGAGCCCGCGCTCATGTTCTTGGCAGCGAGCTTCGACATGTGGCGCTCGACCGCCAATTCGCTGGCGTGGAGGGCAAGGCCGGAAATCGGGCCGGCAAGCCGGGCTTCCTCGGGAACGTCGACGAACAGATCGTCGACCGAGGCCGCGCCGATCACGCCGAGCATCTCGGCCCGGTCGGCGGGTGTCAGGGGGAGGTAACGCAAGGGGCAGATCCTCGGGAGAATTGGTGAGGCCGGGTGGGGACGCGCGCGGCGCTTTGCGCTCTCGCTGCGTCCCCGTCAGGCGATCAGAGGGCTTCGACGAAAGCCTTGTAGTTGGTCTCGTCCATCAGGCCCGAGAGTTCGGCGGTGTCCGACAGCGTGATGCGGAACAGCCAGCCGCCGGTCTCGGCTTCGGTGTTCACCAGCTCGGGAGCGTCGGCGAGCGCCTCGTTCACTTCGGCGATGCTGCCCGAAACCGGGGTGTAGACATCGCTGGCGGCCTTCACCGAATCGACGACCGAGACGGAATCGCCCTTGCCGAACGTGGCGCCCACTTCGGGCAGGTCGACGAAGGTGATGTCGCCAAGCTGGCCCTGTGCATAGTCGGTGATGCCGACGGTGCCGAGGTCGCCCTCGACTTCGATCCACTCATGGTCTTCGGAAAAATAACGTGTCATCGCCTTGGCTCCTTCAGCGGTGATAGCGGTTGGGACGAAGGGCATGGGCGCGACGGTGGCGTCGAGCTTCTTGCCCCGCATTTCGATGGTGAGCGCGGTGCCGTCGGCGGTCAGGGCCGCATCGACATAGGCCATCGCGATCGGCTTTTGCAGACTGGGCGAGAACCCGCCCGAAGTGACGACGCCGACTTCGGTATCGCCGTTCAGCACCTTGGCGCCCTCGCGTGCGGCCATGCGGCCTTCGAGCACGAGGCCGATACGCTTCTGCGCAGTGCCCTGCGCGAAATCGCGCTGCACGCGCTCGGCGCCGGGGAAACCGCCTTCGAGGCGGCGGCGCTTGTTCACGCCGAATGCGAGGCCCGCGTCGACCGGACCGCGCGCGGGATCCATGTCATGGCCGTAAAGCGGCAGCCCCGCTTCGAGGCGCAGCGAATCGCGTGCGCCAAGAGCGATCGGCTTCACTTCGGGCTGTGCGCAGATCAGGTCGGCGACCTTGGCAGCATCCTCGCCTGGGATCGAGATTTCGAAACCGTCCTCGCCGGTATAGCCCGAACGGCTGATCCAGGCCTCGACGCCGCCCAGCGTGAAACGCGCGCCCTTCATGAAGGTGAGCGAGGACAGTGCCTGCTCGCCCTCAGCGATACGCTCCAGCGCGGCGACGGCCCTGGGGCCCTGCAACGCCAGCAGCGCGCGGTCATCGAGGTGGTTGAGCGTAATATCATCAGGCAGCAGTTCGCGCAGCGTGCCGATGTCGTCCCACTTGGTCGCGCCGTTGACGACCATGTAGAAACCATCGTCCCAGCGCGTGACCATCAGGTCGTCCAGAATGCCGCCCTCTTCGTCGAGCAGCAGCGAATAGCGTACCGAGTTGGTCTTCAGGGTCGAAAGGTCGATGGGCAGCGCGGCCTCGATGGCCGCTTCCACGCCCTCACCCGACAGGAACAGCTGGCCCATGTGGCTGACGTCGAACAGCCCTGCATTCTCGCGGGTCCACAGGTGCTCGGCCATGATGCCTTCATACTGCACGGGCATCATGTAACCGGCGAATTCGACCATTCGGCCGCCCTTCTCGCGATGCCAGGCATCGAGCGGCAGGATCATCGGCTCCAGGGTCTCTTCGACCTGATCGTCATCATTCACGGGAAATTCGCTCAAGACACAGCTCCGCACAGCATTGGCACACCATTCCAGGTGCCCCCTCTGTCACGGAAGCCTGAGAGCTTTCCCCCACTCACCCGATGCGGGGAGCAAGGTTACACCTTCGGCGGCCACACCGTTGCCGGAGGGGCACTTTCCAGAGCGTCGCTATCGACGGGCGCGGTCCTTTTGCCTGAGAGTTTCCGGGGCGGTTGCTCCTTCGGCGCCTGCCGTTCTTCCGTAGCTTACCACAGGGGCAAGTCCCGTCCGAATCGGCGGGTCTCTCCCGCGTTGTCAGCGACGCGCAAAGCCTTGGTCGAGCGCGCAACGCAAGTCAACGTCCGCGAGACGCAAGCGCGCGCAATTTCCACGACCCGATCAGGCCGCCTCGCGCAAGAGGGTGTCAACCGCGTCCCAGTCATGCACGAACACGCCCGGCTCGCGCTGGCGGGTCAGCGCAAGCATCGCGGCGGCAAGACGTCGTGCAGGCATCGAGCGGAACCGGCGCCATTGTCCGCGCAGGATTGCAAGGTCCACGGCAGGCGCGGTGATGCGGGCAACCAGTTCCATGGGCCTGAACTCGCTGCGAGGCCCACGCAGAACGCCGGGGCGCATCACATCGACGCGAGCAAAGCCGAGCGCCTGCACCGCCTGTTCGACCTCGCCCTTGGTGCGCAGGTAGAAGTTGCCGCTGGCGGCATCGGCGCCGGTTGAGGAAACGAGGATAAAGTGGTCTGCCCCCGCCTCCCGCGCGGCTCTCGCAAGATCGAGCACGAGATCGTGATCGACTGCGCGGAAGGCTTCTTTCGATCCGGCCTTGCGCAACGTGGTGCCCAGCGCGCAGATCACGACATCGGGACGGGCTGCACGGACGAGATCGGGCCAGCCGGACGGCTCGTCCAGCAGAACCTCCATACGCGCCCCTTCCGGCAGCGGAATTTCCCGACGCGAAATGGCCGTCAGGCGCAGGCCAGGAGCCTTCGCGCCCGCCGCGATCACCGCCTGCCCCACCAGCCCGGACGCGCCGAGCAGGCAGATACGCAAGGAAGCGGAGGAACGCTCCTCCGCCCCTTCGCGGTCGTCAGACATTGCGCAGGACTTCGGGCGTGCGCTCGTAGATCTCGGCATGGCGGGCGATGGCGAAGCGGTCGGTCATACCGGCGATGTAATCGGCGATATGGCGGCTGCGCTCGGGCTCGTGGCGGGGCAGCGTGTCGATCCACTCCTCGTCCATCAGCACGGGGTCCTGCGAATAGGCGGAGTAGAGTTCCGCCAGCAGCGCACGCGCCCGGCGCGCCGTTTCCAGCTGCTCCGGGTGGAAATAAAGCTTCTCGTACATGAAGCGCTTGAAGGCGCGCTCGCCCTCCTCGACTTCGGGCGAAAACGCGATCAGCTGGCGCCCGGCCTGCCGCACCTCGTCGACCGAGGTGATGCCGACCAGACGCCGCGCGCTTTCTTCCAGCAGGTCATTGACCATCACGCCGATCTGGCTGCGGATCAGTTCCGAGAGCTGGCGATTGCGCGGAACGCCCGGATAGCGCTTCTCGACCGCCGCCCACTGCTGCGCCACGAACGGATGGGCGAGCACTTCGTCGAGGTTGAGGAACCCGGCGCGCAGGCCATCGTCGATATCGTGGTTGTCGTAGGCGATATCGTCGGACAGCGCCGCGACCTGCGCCTCCAGCGAAGCGTGCGAGCCGAGATCGAGGTTATAGGCCGCGTCGAGTTCGGTCAGCGCCCAGCCGGGATCGAGCACCGGGCCGTTGTGCTTGGCGAGGCCCTCCAGCGTTTCCCACGTCAGGTTCAATCCGTCGTGCTCGCAATAGGGGCTTTCCAGCCGCATCAGCGTGCGCAGGCTCTGGGCGTTATGGTCGAAGCCACCGGCATGGACGAGCGCGGCGTTGAGCGCATCCTCACCCGCATGGCCGAACGGCGCGTGGCCGATATCGTGGGCCAGCGCCAGCGCTTCGGCCAGATCCTCGTCGAGGTTCATCGCGCGGGCGATCACGCGGGCGATCTGCGCGACTTCGAGGCTGTGCGTCAGGCGAACGCGGTAATGATCGCCATCGGGTGCGACGAAGACCTGCGTCTTGTAGCGCAGGCGACGGAACGCGATCGAATGGATGATCCGGTCGCGATCGCGCTGATAGTCGCTGCGCGGCCCGCGCGAAAGCGAGCCCTCGATGGTGAACTCACGCCCGCGCGAGTGCGCAGGATCGGACGCGTAAGGGGCTCTTGCCAAGATATGTTACCCCAGGATCCAGTCGACCGCCGCTTCCGCATGGATGCGGGTGCAGTCGTAGACCGGCAGGACATTGGCATCGACATCGACGATCATGGCGAGTTCAGTGCAGCCCAGCACGATGGCCTGCGCGCCTTCCTGCGCGAGGTTGGTGACGATGGTCTTGAGGTCGCGCTCCGACTGGCGCGTCACTTTGCCGAGCATCAGCTCATCGTAGATGATCTTGTCCAGCGCCTCGACGCGGGTCAGCACCGGCGGCAACAGTTCGATGTCGCGCGCGATCAGCTTCTGACGATAGAAGCTCTCCAGCATCACGTTGCGCGTGCCGATCAGCCCGGCGAGGCCGACCTTGTCCGACACCATGCGTTCGGCCACGCATTCGGCGATGTGCAGCACCGGCACCGAAACCGCCGCTGCGACCTTGTCGTAGACCTTGTGCATCGAATTGGCGCCGATCAGCACGGAGGTCGCGCCTGCCGCTTCAAGCCGCTGTGCCGCGCTGGCCAGTTCGTCTCCGGCCCGTGCCCAGTCATCCGCGCTGGAAAGCCGGGTGAGCCCTGCGGCATCGAGGCTCTCGATCACCATGGGGCGGAATGGTTCGCGCCGATGCGGCTCTGCACGCCGCGATTGATGGCATCGTAGTAGGTTTGGGTCGAGTACCAGCTGAGACCGCCGATCAGGCCGATTTTCCGCAAGGGAGCAGATCCTTTCGCGTTGGGATGGTCGCAATCGATACCGCACCTAACCGGGCACGGGGCCGAGGTCCATTCCCTAACGCGCGGTTTGCACCGAACAGACGACGGCAGACTTCACCGTGACGCGGACCACTTCGGGATCGTCGATGCGCGCGGCCAGCAGCGCAAGGTCGGACATGCTGGCGTGCCCTGCGCCCTTCAGCGCCTTGAGCTTCTTGAGCTGCTTGACGGTCAGGCGGTCGGTCATGCGCTGGGCCATGCATTCGGCGGTCGGCGGCGGCACGCCAGCCTCGACCAGCGAGTCCCGGACGTGCGAATAGGCGATGCGCGAGGCGCATCCCGAGAGCGAAAGGCCCGCAGCGATCGCAAGCGCAGAGGCGATCAGGGGCAAAGGGGCAATACGCATGAAGGCTCCTGTGGCAGGCGAGGCGAGTCGCACGCAAGGCCTCTCATTGCGCGGGTCTGCATTGCCGCAGGATGAGCGAGTGTTACGAGGTGAGCAGAAACACCACGAAGGCGACAATCAGCAGGATGATCGGCACGGTCCAGCCCAGCACTTTCAGGAAACTGTGATAGGTCTGCTGCGCGGCAGCGATGCTCTTGTCGGGTGTCATGGCCTTATCCGCTCTCCCAAGCCGGAACTGGGGTGATGCTATGCCTGTGGAACTGCGGCGGCAAGGTGGATCTGAGCCGCGCGCTTCGCGGTTGCCCCTGTGCTTAATCCGGTATTTACTCCCCGTAAGCTAAGGCCGTTACAACATTGGCGGGTCGCGGACGAAGAAACAGGGATCATGGCTGAAATCGAGCAGCGCCTCTTGATGCTGATTGACGATGAACCGGGACAGAGCCGGCTCATCTCCGCGCTTGCTGCACGCGAAGGCTGGCGCTGCCTGCTCGTGCGCGATGCCGAGACGGCGATCGCCACGCTGGGCACGCGTGAGGGGATGCGCCTATCCGCGATCATTCTGGACCAGTGGGTGCCGGGCGACGATGCCTGTGCGCTGATTGCCGAATTGAAAGCCCGCCGCCCGGCGCTGCCGATCCTGATGCTGACTGCCAGCACCTCGCCGCTGCTTGCGGTCGAGGCGATGCGTGCGGGCGCGACGGATTATCTCGTGAAGCCCGTCGCGCCCGACCGCCTGATGCATGCGCTGCGGGCCGCGACCATGCTGGAGGCGCCGCGCGACGAACTGGCGCCGCTGACCGAAAAGCTGATGCTCAGCCCCGATTTCGAGTCGATGGTCGGCGCCGCCCCCACTTTCCGCAAGGCGCTGGCTGTCGCCGCCAAGGCGGCGCGCGGCCACGGCGCGGTGCTGGTCGAGGGCGAGAGCGGCAGCGGCAAGGAAATGCTGATCCGCTCCATGCATGCGGCCTCACCACGCGCGAAGATGCCGCTGCGGATCGTGAATCTCGGCGGCGTTCCGGCAAGCTCGGTGGAGTCGGTGCTGTTCGGTCATGAGAAAGGGGCTTTCCCCGGTGCGTTCGACCGTCATGTCGGCGCACTGCAGAATGCCGACGGGGCCACGCTCGCCCTCGATGAAGTGGACCGCCTCCCGCTCTCGGTGCAGGAGCGCCTGCTCGAAGCGCTCCAGCGCGGCGATGTCCGCCCGATCGGCGCGCGCCATTCGTTCCGGGTAGACGTCCGCCTGATCGTTGCCAGCAATATTCCGCTGGAGGAACTGGTCGCGCAAGGTCACTTCCTTGTAGGGCTTCACGATCTGCTCGCTCCCACCAAGGTGCTGCTGCCGCCCTTGCGCGAACGACCGGGCGACATTCCTGCCCTCACCCGCTTTTTCCTGGCCCGCATCGGCGAGCAGCCGGGCCTGCGCGAGCTTGGCATCACCGACGGCGCGCTTTCGCTGCTGTCGTCCTACGACTGGCCCGGAAATGTCCGCCAGTTGCAGGCGGTGCTGTTCCGCGCCGCCGTATTCTGCGACGGTGATGCGCTGACCGCAGAGGACTTCCCGCAGCTTCTGGCGATCCTCGGCGACGGGACGGCCCATGCCAACGGCAATCCGCGTCAGGAAGCCAGCGGCGTCATGCTCTACACCGCAGACGGCAACCTGCGCCCGCTGGAAGAGATTGAGGCCGATGTCATCCGCCTCGCCATCGGCCACTACCGGGGGCGCATGACCGAGGTCGCGCGCAGGCTGGGGATCGGCCGCTCGACGCTGTATCGCAAGCTCAGTGAGCTCGGCATCGACAACGTCGCCTGATATTTTTACAAGTCTCTCGTTTGTAAAGAAAACCTCTGATGCTCCCATGCGTTGTACGACGTAATCCAACGGGAGATTTCGAGAATGGAAGACTTTACCAACCGTTGCGCCATCGTGACCGGCGCAGCCTCCGGCATCGGTGCGGCTATCGCGCGCCAGTTGGCCAAGGCCGGTGCCCGCGTCGTGATCGCCGATTTCGATGAAGAGGCTGCCCACGCGCTGTCAAGGGAACTGGGTACCGAACAGACTGCCGTATTCGGCATCGACGTCGCCGATGCCGCAGCGAACGAGGAACTGGTACGCTTCGCCGAAGAGCGCTTCGGTCCACTCGCCTATGCCGTGAACAATGCCGGGATCGGCGACAAGCCGATGAAGCTGGCGGACATTCCCCTGCAGAACTGGCAGCGCGTGCTCAATGTCGATCTCAACAGCGTGTTCTATGCCATGAAATACCAGATCCCGGCGATGGTCGCAGGCGGTGGCGGCTCGATCGTCAATATGGCCTCGATCCTCGGCGCTGTCGCCTGGCAGGGCTCGGCGGCCTATGTCACTGCGAAGCACGCGTTGCTGGGGATGACCAAGACCGCCGCGCTCGATTATGCCGCCGATGGCCTGCGCATCAATGCTGTGGGGCCGGGCTTCGTTTCCACGCCTGCGCTGGAAAAGAACATGACCGATGAGGCGATCGCCCAACTGGCCGAAAAGCACGCGCTCAACCGCCTTGCGACGCCGGATGAGATCGCCAACCTCACGCTGTTCCTGCTCTCGTCGAAGGCCTCGTTCATGACCGGGACCTATTATCCGGTCGATGGCGGTTATCTGGCACGCTGACCGATTTGAAAGTGGTATGAGAAAAGGGGCCGGACCACAATCCGACCCCTTTGCCCGGGCGAAGTCCCTGCCGCCCGATGGCGGGAGAGGCTTCATCCCTCGGTGGCTGGTTTACATGCCTTCGAAGTAGACCTGAGGCATGCGGTAGCCGCGCTTGGCCATGTACTTCACATAGCCGGCCCGCTCATGGTTCAGTTCGTGCGCGTATTCGTCCCAGGCATCGCGGCGATCCTCCGTATCGCTGGCATGGCGCATGTCGCTGACCAGTTCCTTGCGGCTCTCGTTGATATTGGCGCGATAATTGAACCAGTGGCTGTTCTCGATCCCGCCGATGGGAGACTTGATGATCCGCCCTTCTTCCTGATGGGCGAGCGATTCCTCATACATCATGGGCAAGGCGGCCATGGCGGTGGCGGTCACACCGCCGGTCACGCCCAGCGCGGCGACGGCCAGAGCGGCTCGGATGGTCGTGGTCTGCTTCATGGAATTACTCCCTTTCGCTTGTACGACACAGGCCCGATTGCCTGCGTTTGAGGGAGAAACGAGCAAATCGGGAAAAGTCGTCCGCAAAATGGATGAAGTGAGCCTTTCCACCGGCAACATGTTATTATGTGCTCTGGGAACTACTGTTTCTGTACGGGTGTTCAGATTTCCGGCCGATACATGCACGAAAAATGCGCTTTATTCCGGTATTTGTGAGAAGTCCGTCAGAGCACTGTCGCGAAGACCTCGCCAGACACGCAAGGCCTGAACGGTCTCCATCGCATCGTGGACGCGGATCACATGGCACCCCGCTTCAGCAGCCTTCAGAGCAAGCGTCAGCGAGCCGCCCAGGCGTTGATCTGCGGGAACTTCGCCCGCCAGCGCGCCGATCAGCCGCTTGCGGCTTGCACCCAGCAGGATCGGATGCCCCAGAGCGTGGAACAGTGCCAGACAATTCATCAAGGCAAGGTTTTCGGCGACGGACATGCCAAAGCCAATGCCTGGGTCCAGCCAGATGCGTTCCGGCGCGATGCCCTGCTCCACCGCCCGATCGCGAAGGGCTCTCAGGCGATCGAACACGTCCAGCACGACATCGCGATAGCCATGCTCGGCATGCAGGTCGTTCCCGTCACCGGGAGCATGCATCAGCACGACCGGCGTTCCAGCGTTCGCAGCCAGTTCGGCGCTGCGCGGATCGAAACGCAGGCCCGAGACGTCGTTGAAGATATGCGCGCCGACCTTGAGCGCGGCTTCCATCACCCCCGCTCGCCGGGTATCGACGCTGATTGCAGCGCCAGCCTTGGCCAGCCTGTCCACGATCGGCACCACGCGGGCGATTTCGTCCCCTTCCCACACGGACGCAGCACCGGGGCGGGTGGACTCGCCTCCGACATCGATGATCGCGGCGCCTGCCTCCAGCATCTGCATGGCGTGATCAGCGGCAGCATCAAGGTCGCTGTCGAAGCGGCCACCGTCCGAGAAACTGTCCGGCGTGCGGTTAAGGATCGCCATGACCTGCGGCTGGTCAAAGCGAATGGTTCGGTTGCCGCACTGCAACGCAGGATGGCTCTTGCGCAGGTTCGCCCATTGCGCCTCGGCCTCCTGCGCCAGATCGTCGGGAAGCCCGGCAAGCGCGGTCGGCATCGCGGGAACATCGACCCGCTCACGCCGCGTCACCACGCCATTCTCGCGTACGATCAGCGCGAAGCGGCTGGCCCAGACCATAGAGCCGCCCAACCGTATGGCTTCGCCAAGCTCGCTCTGCGGGCTTTCGGCAAAGCCGATCGGACGGATGTAGACCTGCCGTGCCATGACCCTGCCGTAAAACTCAGGGCTCGGTGGCGAGGATGTAGAGCTGGCGGATCGCGTCGAGCGGCTTCACTTCGCCCTCGTGCTCCAGATGCCAGAAGGTCCAGCCGTTGCACGACGGCGCGCCCTGCAGGTCCTTGCCCAGCCCGTGGATCGAGCCGGTGGCATCGCCCTGGATCAGTGAGCCGTCGGCGCGGATTGAGGCGACATGGCGGCGCTTCTTGTCGAAAACCTTGGTGCCGGGCTCGATCCAGCCGGTCTCGACCAGCGTGCCGAAGGCGACCTTGGGGGCGGTGCGCTTGGACTGCATGGTCTTGAGTGCGCTTTCGTCGAGCGGCAGCGCCATCTCGATACGCTCCAGAGCGGCTTCGCGATAGTCGCTCTCACGCTCGCAGCCGATCCACTCGCGGCCAAGACGCTTGGCTACAGCGCCCGTGGTGCCGGTGCCGAAGAACGGATCGAGCACGACATCGCCCGCGTTGGTGGTCGCCAGCATGACGCGGTAGAGCAGCGCTTCGGGCTTCTGCGTCGGGTGAACCTTGCGACCGCCCTTCTTGAGACGCTCGGCGCCGTTGCAGATCGGCAGAACCCAGTCCGAACGCATCTGCAATTCGTCGTTCAGCGTCTTCATCGCGCGATAGTTGAAGGTGTACTTCGACTTCTCGCCCATGCTGGCCCAGATCAGCGTCTCGTGCGCGTTGGTGAAGCGCGTGCCCTTGAAGTTGGGCATCGGGTTCGCCTTGCGCCAGACGATATCGTTCAGGATCCAGAAGCCCATGTCCTGCATGATCGCGCCGAGGCGGAACACGTTGTGGTACGATCCGATCACCCACAGCGAGCCGTCGGGCTTGAGCACGCGGCGCGCTTCGGTCAGCCACTCACGGGTAAACTGGTCGTAGGCGGCGAAGCTGGAGAACTTGTCCCAGTCGTTGGTCACGGCATCGACGTGGCTGCCGTCGGGACGGGCAAGGTCGCCGCCAAGCTGGAGGTTGTACGGCGGGTCGGCGAAGACCATGTCGACGCAGGCGTCCGGCAGCGAGCGCATGGCCTCGATGCAGTCACCCGGAATGATGCGGCCCAGCGGCAGCAGTTCGCGCGGCGTAGGCGCCGGTGCTGCTGCGCGAAGACGCTCCTTGACGAGGACCTGACCCATGTGTGCTCCGAAACTCAGATGTGGAAAATGTTCCCCCTTGTGAGTCGTCAGAGACTCGCCGTCAAGCTGCGACTCGCCGGAATCTCTCGCGATTCAGGCGAATCGGAAGCGGAACAAAACGAATCCGACACAAGATATAGTGGGCTTTCGAATCGCGATGACTCAAGATTCTGCGGTGTGACTCGCACGACTCACCTGCGAAATTTATTTCGCGCTCAGGAACGATCCGGAAAGGCTTGAACCAGTTTTCCGCTTACAGGAGCGAGAGTTGCGCAACCGGTGCGAAACTGCGGCGATGATGCACCGTCGCACCATGTTCGCGTAGCGCGGCGAGGTGCTGCACGGTGCCGTATCCGGCATTGCGTTCCCACCCATAGTGCGGGTGCTGCTCGGCAAGGCCCCGCATCACCCGGTCGCGATGTTCCTTGGCGACGATCGAAGCTGCGGAAATGCACGGCTCCAGCGCATCGCCGCCGACGATGGCGCGGGCATTCCATCGCCATTCCGGACGACGGCCCGCAGGCGTCATGTTGCCGTCGATCAATACCTCGTCGGGCTCCCGGTCGATCTGGATGCACAGCGCCTCCACCGCGCGGGTCATTGCCAGCATCGTAGCGCCGAAGATGTTGAGGCGATCGATCTCCTCGACATCGACGACGCCCAGCGCCCACAGGCACCGGCGCTGGATCACCGCTTCCAGTTCCGCACGGCGTTTGGCCGAGAGCTTCTTGGAATCGTCGAGCCCGGAAGGGCGCGGCCTGGACAGGATCACGGCTCCTGCGACCACCGGACCTGCAAGAGGCCCTCGCCCGGCTTCATCCACGCCGATGACGATGCGGGGCGGCAGGGCGAACGGGGCAGGCGAAGTGCTCATGGAAAGCGTCTATCGCCGCTGTATCGCAGCGCCGCAAGGTCGCGATTACTGGACATGCAAGCCTGTATCCCGCGATTTGAATCGACAAACCCCGCAGACCCGCCTATCCGCGCGCGCCATGTCCGATACCGTTCAATCCACGCTGATCCCGCTCGATAACGTCGACCCCGTGCTTGTCGAGAGCCTGCTCGACCGCGCTTTCGGTTCCGAGCGACACCAGCGAACAGCCTACAAGGTGCGCGAGGGAACCGACTGGCTCCCGGCGCTCAGCTTCGCGGCGATGGATGCGAACGAGATGCTGGTCGGCACGATCCAGTGCTGGCCGGTGGCACTCACCGCCCCGGCGGGGCGCGCCCATCCGATGGTGATGGTCGGCCCGGTTGCCGTGCTGCCCGAACATCAGGGCATGGGCTACGGTCAGGCGCTGATGTCCGCAGCGCTTGCAGGCCTCGATCCTCGCGCGCCGCTGCCGCAGGTCCTGATCGGCGACCCCGAATATTACGGCCGTTTCTGGGGCTTCGAGAGCACCCACACAGGCGCCTGGGAACTGCCCGGACCGTTCGAGCGCCATCGTCTGCTGGTGCGCACCCCCAACGCGGCGGTGCTTCCCGAAGCGGGCACGCTCGGCCCCTGGCTGCGCTGAGTTCACGGCTTAAATTCGACAAGGAACGCTTGGCGTCGGGGTGCCGATCTGGCATCCGGGCGGCATGCCTTACGATCCGCCCCCTGATCTGGCAGGCCTCAGTCTGTCCCGTATCGCCGAACTCGTCGCCGAGCGCAGGCTCGCGCCGGTCGATACGTGGCGACCGGACGTGGTGGGCAGTAGCGATATGCGGATCGCAGCGGATGGGCGCTGGTATCATGAAGGCACGGAAATCCGCCGCGCGGCGATGGTTCGCGCCTTCTCGCAACTGCTGATCCGCGATGCACAAGGGCAGCACTGGCTGGTCACGCCGGGGCAGAAGCTGTCGATCGTGGTGGACGATGCCGCTTTCCTTGCCGTCGACCTCAAGCACGAAGGCGACGCGCTGGTCTTTCGGCTGAACACCGATGAGTTCGTCATTGCCGACAGCGATCACCCGCTGATCGCCCGTGGCAGCATCGAGGCGCCGGCGATCTATCTCGCCGTCCGCCATGGGATCGAAGCCAGACTGGATCGCAGCACATGGCTGCAACTCGCTGAAATTGCGATTGAACTCTCGGACATGTCGGTCAGCAGCAAGGGCTGCACCTTCGCACTGGCGCCATCTGTATGAGCGACCTGTTCCAGCGTGTGGCACAGCGCCTCACCGATGCGCATGCAGAGCAGCCTCCGATGCGCTTGTCCGACCCGCGCCTGAAAGGCAGTGACCTCGAACTGAAGCCAGCTTCGGTCCTTATCGCGCTGACAGAACGCGATAACCCCGGAATTCTTATGCTCCATCGCCCCTCGACGATGCGCGCCCATCCGGGGCAGATCGCCCTTCCCGGCGGTCGCCGCGAACTGGGGGAGAACGCGACAGAGGCGGCCTTGAGAGAGGCAGAGGAAGAACTCGGCATTCCTTCCGACCTCGTTCGCGTGGTGGGCGCAACCGACGTCTATCGCACCGGGAGCGGCTATGAGATCACGCCGGTGATCGGCGTGATTCCCCCCGATATCGAAATCCGTCCCAATGCTGCCGAAGTGTCGCAGTGGTTCGAAGCCCCTGCAGACTTCGTCCTCGATCCCGCCAACCAGCGCACCCGGTTGCTGGAGCGCAATGGTCAGCAGTATCCTGTCATCGAGATCGACTGGCAGGGCCACGTCATCTGGGGCGTGACCGGGGCAATCCTCTCCAACCTTGCAAGAAGACTGAACTGGCATGACGAAACGGCTTGAGGCCGAATGGATGGCGCGGGCCGATCTGGCCGCGCTGGTGGCGGCGCTGGGCCGGGAGAACGTGCGCTATGTCGGCGGCGCGGTGCGCGACAGCCTGCTCGGCGCGCCGGTCAAGGACATCGACATGGCGACGGTGCTGCATCCCGAAGAGATCATGCGGCGCCTTGATGTGGCGGCGATCCGCAAGGTACCGACCGGGATCAAGCACGGCACCGTGACCGCTGTCCTGCCGGGCGGTCCGGTCGAGATCACCACGCTGCGCCACGATGTCAGCACCGATGGCCGCCGCGCGACAGTGGCTTTCGCCAGCGACTGGCGCGAGGATGCCGCCCGTCGCGATTTCACGATCAACGCGCTTTACGCCGATACCCTGACCGGCGAGGTGTTTGACTGGTTCGGCGGGCTCGCCGATCTCGATGCGCGCCGGGTCCGCTTCATTGGCGATGCCGCACAGCGCATCCGCGAGGACCACTTGCGTATCCTGCGTTACTTCCGTTTTCAGGCGAGATTTGGCGCTCAACCTGCTGACAAGCAGGCGGAAGAGGCATGTCATAATCTTGCAGCCACACTGAAAGGCCTCTCGCGCGAGCGGGTCGGCATGGAGACCATGAACCTGCTGGGCCTGCCCGATCCGGCACCGACCGTGGCACGGATGGAGGAACTTGGCGTCCTGCGCGAAATCCTGCCGGAAGCTGACGTTCCCGCCCTCGCCCGGCTTGTCGCCAGCGAAAAGGCACAGGGCATCGCGCCCGATCCGCTGCGTCGTCTGGCAGCGCTGGTGCCGCAACAGCCGGGGCTCGCCGAACAGGTCACCGCGCGCTTCCGCCTCTCGGGCGCGCAGAGGAAGCGCCTGTCGCTGGCGGCCGCACGAACCGATGACATGCCATCCGCGCGCGAACTTGCCTATCGGCTGGGCCGCAAGGAAGCGCTCGATCGCCTGCTGCTGGCAGGCGCGGATACCTCGCCACTGACTGGCTGGGACATTCCCCTCTTTCCGGTGAAGGGTGGGCAGATCGTCGCACGCGGCGTCAGCGCCGGGCCACAGGTCGCGGCCACGTTGCGAAAGGTCGAGGACTGCTGGATCGCGGCAGGCTTCCCTTCCGATCCGGCGACCATCGACGCGATGCTGGACAAGGAACTCGGCTCGTGAACCTCGGCGAACTGGGCGCGCAACTTTATGCCAATCCCCTGCTGGCGCTGGCCGTCGTGGCGGTGCTGGCGGGTATCGCCTCGATGATGCTGTCGCCCGAACGCACACGTCTGGCCCAGGGGCTGCGCAACGGGGCCTATCTCATCATGGCCGCCGTGGTCTTGCTGACCATCGCGGAATCCGCACTCAACAATGACAAGTCGGAAGCGGCGGACTGGTTCGACCATACGCGCCCCGCCACCGTTTCAGGCGACGAGACGCAGATCGCTAAGCGCCGGGACGGACATTTCTGGGTCGAGGCGAAATTGAACGGCGTGCCCACCGCCTTCCTGATCGATACCGGCGCGACCTACACCTCGATCTCCCAAAGCGTCGCGCAGGCAGCGGGCATCATCGTCAATCCTGATAGCGAGGGGCGGATGCTCGATACCGCCAACGGTACTATCGTCGCGCGCATGTCGACCGCGGGATCGCTGGACTTCGGCGGTGTTTCGGCGCGCGAACTCCCGGTGGCCGTCACACCCGACAGCGCAGGCGATACCAGCGTGATCGGCATGAACCTGCTCTCGCGCCTGAAAGGCTGGCGGGTGGATGGCGACCGGATGACGCTGGTGCCGTCTGCCGGCGCGACAAGTCGGCCAGTCAGCGTCGAGAAAGCCGGCACGAACTAAGCGCTCGGTATATGAACTTTTCCGGCTTCGATCTCTCGGGCTTTCATGATCTCCTGCCGTGGTTGCGGGGGCAGCCCTTGCTGGCACTGGCGCTGGCGGCGATCTTCGTCAGCGTGCTGGGCGGTGTGCTGCGCCGCCCGCTCCCGTGGATAGCGGGTCTGCTGCGCGGGATCGGCACGCTCGGGCTGGTCGCAGCGCTGCTGCTGACCGTGGCGCAGGTCGCGCGGTTTTCGACGAGCGCGGACATCTCCATTCCCGCACTCGGCGTTCCCAGGCAGGTGGTCGAAGGCCGGGTGACGCGGGTGCCGATGTCGCCCGACGGGCACTTCTGGATACGCGCCCGAGTGAACGGCACCCCGATCCGCTTCCTTGTCGATACCGGCGCAACGATTACTGCGCTCAGCCCGCGTGCGGCGCGCGAAGCAGGCGTCGAAGTGCAGCCGATCCGCCGGGCGGTGATGATGCAGACCGCCAACGGCACCGTCTCCGCCGACATGGCGACGATCGACGAGATGCACATGGGCAATATCGTCGCTCGCGATCTCGATGCCGTGATCGTGCCGGGACTTCAGGATGCCAACGTGATCGGCATGAACCTGCTCTCGCGCCTCGCGGGCTGGCGGGTGGAGCGCAACACGCTGATCCTTGAGCCCCACCATCCGCAGACGGTGACGGGGGCCTGACGGCGCTGGCATCATCCCGGCCTGCGCCGGGGCGATGTATTCGGACTATCCCTGAAACTTGTTGTCGCGCGGGAAGCCGTTAGGCGGCAGGCGACCGGCGGCACCGCGCGCGACCTTCCACAGCACCATGTCCTTTTCGGTACGCGTGCGGCCGGTATCGCCGCCCATCGTCCATGACAGGCCATCCTCCAGCTTCAGCGTGATCGCATCGGCAAGGCCCCCGTCGCGATAGCGCTGGAGCGTAACGCCCTGCCCCTTGGCCAGCACCGGCAGCTCTTCCAGGCTGAACACCACGAGCTTGCGATTGTCGCCCACCACGGCAACGTGATCGTGCTCAGCCGGAATTTCGCGCACGATGGTGAGCGTAACGCCGGGCTTGGTGGACATGACCGCCTTGCCCTTGCGGGTTTCGGCCAGCAGTTCGTCGCTGTCCGCCGCGAAGCCACGTCCGATATTCGAGGCCAGCAGCAGCTGCGCCTTGGGCTTGTGCGGCATGGCGGCGATGATGTGGGCATCGGCATCGATATCGACCATCGTGCGGATCGGCTCGCCGAAGCCGCGCGCGCCGGGCAGCTTGTCAGCACCGAGCGTGTAGAACCGGCCGTTCTCCACCGCGATCAGGATCTTGTCGGTGGTCTGGGCATGGAAGGCGAAGGCCGGGCCATCGCCTTCCTTGAACTTGAAATCGCCGTCCAGCGGCACATGGCCCTTAGCGGCACGAATCCAGCCTCTTGCCGAGAGGATGACCGTCACCGGCTCCTTCTCGATCATCGCGTCCATCGAGAACTCGACGGTTGGCGTGGCCTGCGCGATGGTCGTCCGGCGACGGCCCAGCACGGTGGTCTCGGCATAGTCCTTGCGCAGGGTATTGAGATCGCGCTTGAGACGCGTGCGCTGGCGGGCCGGGCTTTCGAGCAGCTTGGTGAGGTCGTCCTGCTCCTTGAGCAGTTCGGCATGTTCCTGCCGCAGCTCCATCTCCTCCAGCTTGCGCAAGGAGCGCAGGCGCATGTTGAGGATCGCCTCGGCCTGACGGTCGGTCAGGCTGAACTCGGCCATCATCACCTGCTTGGGCTCGTCCTCGGTCCGGATGATCTCGATGATCCGGTCGAGGTTGAGATAGGCGATGATGTAGCCTTCGAGCAGTTCGAGGCGGGCAGCGATCTTTTCGAGGCGATGCTGGGTGCGGCGCAGCAGGATATCGATCTGCGCGAAGACCCACTCCTGCAACACCAGCCGGATGCCAAGAACGCCCGGCGTGCGGTGCGCATCGAGCACGTTGAGGTTCAGCGAGAAGCGGCTCTCCAGATCGGAGAGGCGGTAGAGGCTTTCCTTCAGCAGCTCCGGATCGACATTGCGGCTCTTGGGCACGAAGACGATGCGGATGCTCTCGTCGCTCTCGTCCCGAATGTCTTCGAGGATCGGCAGCTTACGGTCGGCGATCAGCTGCGCGACCTGCTCTATCAGCTTGCCCTTGGGCAGCATGTAAGGAATTTCGCTGATGACGAGCTGCCACTGGCCGCCCCCCAGCTTTTCGATGCCGGTCTCTTCCCAGCTGCCGTCCTCGTTCCGCCCGGTCGAGAAACGACCGCGCACGCGGAACGCGCCCTTGCCGGTCTCGTAGGCGTGGCTGATCGCTTCGGGGCTGTCGACCACGAGGCCGCCGGTCGCGAAGTCCGGCCCCTTGAACACCTGCATGATCTGCGCATGCTCGGCCTGCGGATTGTCGATCAGCATCAGCGTCGCGTCGATGATCTCGGCGACGTTGTGGCTGGGGATCGAGGTCGCCATGCCCACCGCGATGCCGGTGGCACCATTGGCCAGCAGGTTTGGGAACAGGCCGGGGAAGATATCCGGCTCGCTCTCTTCACCGTTGTAGGTGGGGACGAAATCGACGGTGCCCTCGTCCAGCCCGGCCATGAGCTGGATCGCGGTCTTGGTCAGGCGCGCTTCGGTGTAGCGATAGGCGGCGGCGTTATCGCCATCGATATTGCCGAAGTTGCCCTGCCCCTCGACCAGCGGATAGCGCAGCGAGAAGTCCTGCGCGAGGCGGACCATCGCATCGTAGACCGAGGCGTCGCCATGCGGGTGATACTTGCCGATCACGTCGCCGACGACGCGCGCGGACTTCTTGTAGGCGCTGGCGGGATCGAGCTTGAGCTGCCGCATCGCCCAGAGCAGGCGGCGGTGGACCGGCTTCAGGCCGTCGCGAAGATCGGGCAGCGAACGCGCGGTGATCGTCGAGAGCGCATAAACGAGATAGCGCTCGGACAGCGCGGCATCGAAGGGCGCATCGACAATGGCGTCGAAAGGGTCCGGAGCGTCGTCGATCGTGTTCACCATGGTAGGAACAGCCTAGCAACGCGATCGGCAGACCGGAATACCCTTACCCCAAGTTTTCCGACGATCTTTCGCGAGGATGGGGGAAGCGGGAGCGGTCAGCCGATCTGCAGGTTGTGCGCATTGCGGGGAATGCGCACCTCGATCCCGTCGAGATCCTCGGTCACGCTGATCTGGCAGGCGAGGCGACTGGTCCGGGTAACGTGGGCCGCGAGGTCGAGCAGGTCTTCCTCTTCGTCGGACGGGTCGGGCAGGCGCGGGAACCAGTCTGGCGCGACGATCACATGGCAGGTGGAACAGGCCATCTGCCCCTCGCAGGTGCCTTCCAGCGGCATGCCTGCGATCTGCGCCACTTTGAGCAGCCTGTCGCCGCTGGCGGCATGGGCGAGGACGATCTCGCCCTGCTCCGTTACGAAACGTACGTCCGGCAATTCAAACTCCTGCAACTCATACGCCCTGATCCGCGGCGGCGGCTTCCAGGCGTGCGCAGGCATCCTCAATGTCCCGAAGGTGACTATAACGTCCGAATCCCAACCGGATAGAGGTCTTTGCATCGGAATCTGAAAGCCCCAGCGCGCGCAGCACATGACTGGGCCGCCCCGAACCGCTGGCGCAGGCCGATCCGGCGGAGAACGCCACGTCGCGAAGGTCCGACATCAGCCGTGCCACGTCGAGACCCGGCAGGCGCAGATTGAGATTGCCGTGCCACCGCGCGGTCGCCGAGCCATTCAGCGTCCAGCGCCCCAGCATGGCGCGAGTGCGGTGCCACAGCGCTTCGGCGCGGGCGGCATCCTCGGTGCGACGGCGGTGGGCCAGTGCCGCAGCAGCGCCGAAGCCTGCGCAGAGCGCCGGACTGAGCGTGCCCGAACGCAGGCCCTGCTCCTGCCCGCCGCCCCGGATCAGCGGCGCGATCTCGACACCATCGCGCACCCACAATGCGCCGATACCCTTGGGTCCGTAGAGCTTGTGCGCGGAGATCGCGATCAGGTCGGCGTTCTGCGGCGGTGCCAGCTTCCCGGCGCTCTGCACCGCGTCGCACAGGAACAGCGCGCCTTGCTCATGCGCGCGCTCGGCGAGAGCTTCGACCGGCTGGATCGTGCCGATCTCGTTGTTCACCTGCATCACCGCGACGAGGTCGGTCTGCGCAGGGAATGGCACATCGGCGGAGACCAGGCCCTCGCTGTCGACTGGCAGTAGAGCCAACGCCGGATCAATCGCCTGCGCGCAGTCGAGCACGGCGGCATGTTCGATCGCAGAGACGGCAAGATGCCTGCGTCCCGAGCCCAGCAGTGCCAGGTTGATCGCCTCGGTTGCACCGGATGTGAAGATCACCCGGCCACCGGCGGGCAGAAGCTGCGCCACCTGTTCACGCGCGATCTCGACGGCGGCCGCCGCGCCGCGTCCGGCACGGTGCGGGCTGTGCGGATTGGCGAAGCCGTCGGTATCCGGACCGGAAAGCCACGCCAGCATTGCCTCGCGCGCTTCGGGCGCCAGCGGGGTCGTCGCCTGATAGTCGAGGTAGATCATGCCTGCTTCCTCCCACGCGAGGCGATGGTACTCCACGCCTTCGAAAAGGAAACGATGTCTTCGTGGCTAGTGTTCCAGCCAGCGCTCATTCTGATGGTGTTTCGGGCTTGTTCCTCTGGCACTCCAAACGCCAGCAAAGTTCGGCTCTGCTTGAGTGTCCCCGAGGAACAGGCACTACCCGCCGAAACCGCGAAACCGGCAGAATCGAACTGGATCAGCTGAGCGGCTGCGCTGACGCCCGGCATCGTGATCGACAGGATCGAAGGATCGTATTGCTTTGCCGGACACTGAAATGTGCCGCCAAGTCGATTGATCTCATATTCGATATCAACAAAAGCGAGGCTGGCCATCGTAACCCAAGATGCCCATCCTTCAATGGCGCTCGTTTGCATTCCTTTGCCAATGGTATGTTTGCTGATCTGCCGCGCCTCCAACGCTGCCGCAAAAGCCAGCGCACCGGGAAGGTTTTCGGTGCCAGCACGGTAGCCGCGTTCCTGACCGCCAGCAGCTTCCAGCATGGCGAAATCGCGCACAAGCAACGCGCCAATGCCGACCGGACCTCCCAGCTTGTGCGCCGAAAGCACGATCATGTCGGCATCCGGCAGCCTGAATTTACCTGCCGACTGTGAGCAATCGCTGAGCAACAGACTGCCATGCTCGCGCACCATCGCCGTGTATTCGCTGACGGGTTGAATAACCCCGGTTTCCGAGTTGACGTGCTGAATGGCCACGGCGGCACGCGTTCCATCACGTAATTTCTGCTGCAGAATTGCGCGATCCACCTCCCAGCCATCACCAATCGGCAATACGTCAGCCCCCGGCGCGGCGCGGAACACGGCATCGTGCTCCACCGCCGAGACCAGCCTACGCTCTGCCTTGGCTCGCCCTAGGCCTAGCGCGAGGGCTTCGCTGGCGCCCGAGGTGAAGATCACTTCGCCTTGCCATTGCAGCGCAGTCCTTACCCGCTCGCGCGCATCTTCCAGCGCGGCGCGCGCGGCGCGGCCCGGCTTGTGCGGGCTGGAGGGATTGGCCCAGATGTCAGCGCCTTCGAGCCAGGCCGCACGGGCGGCAGGCAGCATCGGCGTGGTGGCGGCATGGTCGAGATAGATGGTTTCCGGCACGCTCGGATCGTAAAGTTGTTTTCAAGGAAGCCGTTTCTATATACGGACTTTGCTCTTTTACACTCCCGCTTGTGGCCGCCGGTCGATCCGATTGTGGCCTGGGCGGGAGTTTCAACAGGTCAGGTCGACACACAACTATGCCAGCCGTCATCTTTCCCGGTCCCGAAGGTCGCCTCGAAGGCCGCTTCCAGCCCGCAACCCGCGCCCGCGCGCCCGTGGCGATGATCCTGCACCCGCACCCGCAGGCCGGCGGCACGATGAACGACCGCATCACGCAGCACCTCTACAAGACCTTCGTGAACCGCGGTTTTGCGACTCTGCGCTTCAACTTCCGCGGCGTCGGCCGCAGCCAGGGCAGCTTCGACAACGGCATCGGTGAGCTTTCGGATGCCGCTGCGGCGCTCGATTGGGTGCAGTCGATCCATCCCGAAGCCTCGACCACCTGGATCGCGGGCAGCTCGTTCGGTGCGCTGATCGGCATGCAGTTGCTGATGCGTCGCCCCGAAATTCGCGGCTTCATCTCGATCGCGCCGCCCGCCAACATGTACGATTTCTCGTTCCTGGCGCCCTGCCCGGCTTCGGGCATCATCATCCAGGGCACCGGTGACACGGTGGTGACGCCCAATGCCGTGCAGAAGCTCGTCGACAAGCTGCGCACGCAGAAGCACATCACCATCCATCATGACGAGATCCCGCGCGCCAACCACTTCTTCGAGAACGAGACGACCGAACTGATGACTTCGGTCGACCGCTATCTCGACATGCGCCTCGCGCCGGATTGCCCTATCAAGTGATCCGAGACGATGGGCTCCGGGCTCGGTTGTGAACAAACGAAAAGGCCGGAATCCCAACCTGGGTTTCCGGCCTTTTCGTCAAGCTTTCAGGCGATTACGAGCGGCCGAAGAAGCCCTTGGCCATATCGGTAATATCGTCCATCGCGCTGCCGTCGCCATCCTTGTCGAACATCGAGGCGATCTTCGAGGGATCGGAGGCGATCTGACCTGCAAATTCGCTGAGCGAGCCTTCGCCGCCGATATGGCCGATCAGCGACTGGATCGTGCCAAGGTCGAGCCCGGTCTTCTGAGCAGCGAGTTCGGCAGTGTCGCCGGGCTGCTGGTGGGCGATGCCGAGCGCGGCGATAGCCTTCTCCGCCATCGCGGGGTCAATGCCGAGCTTGGCGGCAAGGTTCTCGACGTCGGCGTGCTCGCTCACCTGACCGAGGATCGAATCGAACATTCCCATTTCGCGTACTCCTTCTCAACGACGGGCTGCCACTCTTGGCATTCACGCGATCATGCACGCTTGTCATGACAGAACAAGAGGCCCCCAACCAAAGAAGGGGACCTCCTGCTGTTCGTCATTATCCCGTCAGGCCGCTTCGACCGAAGGAGCGAACCCCGGTGCGGCCTTGCGAACGCCTTCGTCAACATGCGCCTCGAATTGCGCGAAGTTGTCGATGAAGCGCTTGACGAGCGCCTGTGCGGTCTCGTCATAGGCAACCGGATCGGCCCACGCGCCGCGCGGATCGAGCAGCTTCGTATCTACGCCCGGAACCGAAACAGGCACTTCGAAGCCGAAATTCGGATCTTCCTTGAACTCGGCGCTGTTGAGCGAGCCGTCGAGCGCGGCGTTCAGCAGTGCGCGCGTGGCCTTGATCGGCATGCGCTTGATGCCCTCCATCGTCGCCTTGCCGCCCGACCAGCCGGTGTTGACCAGCCAGCACTTCACCCCGCCCCTGGCGATCCGCTCCTTGAGCAGGTTCCCATAAACAGACGGGTGACGCGGCATGAACGCGGCACCAAAGCAGGTGGAGAACGTCGTTTCCGGCTCGGTCACGCCGATCTCGGTGCCCGCGACCTTGGCGGTATAGCCCGAGAGGAAGTGGTACATCGCCTGTTCGGGCGTGAGCCGTGCGATCGGCGGCAGCACCCCGAAGGCATCAGCGGTCAGGAAGATGATGTTCTGCGGCACCGGCCCCAGATTTTCTTCCGAGGTGTTGGGAATGAAGTCGATCGGATAGGCCCCACGCGAGTTTTCGGCGAGCGAGGCGTCGTCGAAATCGAGCGTGCGGGTGTCAGGATCGATCACCACGTTTTCCAGCACGGTGCCAAAGCGCTTGGTGGTGGCGTAGATTTCCGGCTCCGCCTCGGCCGAGATGCGGATCATCTTGGCGTAGCAGCCGCCTTCGAAGTTGAAGACCGCGGTGTCCGACCAGCCATGTTCATCATCGCCGATCAGCGTGCGAGAGGCATCGGCCGAAAGCGTGGTCTTGCCGGTGCCCGAAAGGCCGAAGAACACCGCGGTATTGCCATCGGGGCCGATATTGGCCGAACAGTGCATCGGCATCACGCCCTTGGCGGGCAGCAGGAAGTTGAGGATGCCGAAGACCGACTTCTTCATTTCGCCCGCATAGGCCGTACCGCCGATCAGGATCAGCTTTTCGGTGAAGTTGACCGCGATCACCGTCTCGCTGCGGCAGCCGTGGCGCTCGGGATCGGCGCGGAAACTGGGCAGGTCGATGATCGTGTATTCCGGCGCGAACCCGGCAAGCTCATCCTGCGTGGGACGGACCAGCAGCGTGCGGATGAACAGGTTGTGCCAGGCATATTCGTTGACCACCCGCACGTTCACGCGGTGTTCGGGCTGCGAGCCCCCGAACAGGTCCGCGACGTAAAGCGTGTCCTTCTGCGACAGCGCCTTCAGGAAATCGCTCTTGAGCGCAGCGAAATGCGCCTCGGTCATGGGGCGGTTGACGTCGCCCCACCACACGGTGTCTTCGGTCGTCGCATCGCGGACGATGAACTTGTCCTTGGCCGAACGGCCGGTGTGCTTGCCGGTCGCCACAACGAAGGGGCCGTCCGCTGCGAGCACACCCTCCCCGTTGCGGACCGCATGTTCGACCAGTGGTGCGGTCTGCAGATTGGCGTGGATCGTTGCAGTGGTCTCGATACCCTGCGCGGAAAGCGGTGTGTTGAGAACTGTGGTCAAGGTCATCTCCTCCTATGACTTGCCCGCTCCGGTTTTCCCGGCCGGAGCGCCCATTCCTGTACCTGCCGCCCCTTCCCTCGGAAGAAGAGGCGGCCGGCGGATGCAGAATGTGCATAAATCCCACAGAATGGAACGCCGAGTGCGTCCAAATGGGTGTTGCAAACGATATTCCACGCGTTGTCAGCGCGGCATGGGCGGGCTACTCACAAGTCCGAAGACGACAGCGGTTTGACGGGTAGCGATGCACGCCGAATCCGCGAGTTAGGAAGGTTTGCAGGGTCCGTCATGTCCGCGTCCGCCCCCCCGGAGTCGCAGCCGGAGTCGCTCTCCGCTCCAGCGCAGGCGACCAAACGCCAGCAGACGATCGCGCTCGTCGACGACGATCGCAATATTCTCACGACGCTGTCGATCTCGCTACAGGCCGAAGGCTTCGCGACCCGCGTCTATGCCGATGGGGCGACCGCGCTGCGGGCGCTGCTCGACAACCCGCCCGACCTTGCCATCTTCGACGTGAAGATGCCGCGCATGGACGGCCTCGCCCTTCTCCAGGCGTTGCGGGCGAAGTCCAGCCTGCCGGTGATCTTCCTGACCTCGAAGGACGAGGAGCCGGACGAAGCGCTGGGGCTGGCGATGGGTGCTGACGACTACATCACCAAGCCGTTCAGCCAACGCCTGCTCGTCGCCCGTATCCGCGCGATCCTTCGCCGCAGCGATCTGGCCCGCGAGGCAGGCGACATGTCCGAAAACGAGCCGGTTCCCGACCCCGTGGTGCGCGGGCGCCTGCAACTCGATCCGGCACGCCATATGGTGACATGGCGTGATCGCGCGGTGTCTTTGACCGTGACGGAGTTCCTGATCCTTGAAGCGCTCGCCGCGCGCCCCGGCGTGGTCAAGAGCCGGAACCAGCTGATGGACGCCGCGTACAACGACGATATCTACGTCGACGATCGCACCATCGACAGCCACATCAAACGCATGCGGCGCAAGTTCCGGCAGGTCGATCCGGAATTCAGCGCGATCGATACCCTCTATGGTGCCGGTTATGCCTTCGCCGATGGCTAGGGCGCGGCCCGTTTCGGGCTGGCGTCCTTTCAAACCCCGTTTCGGGATTTCGCGCCGTGTCTCGTTGACCGCGCGCATCCTTGCCGTGAACGTGATCGCGCTGGCGCTGATGGCCGGCAGCCTGTTCTACATCGACAGCTATCGTCGCGAACTGCTGGCGGAGCGCTACCGACTGGCCGCCGCCGAGGCCGAAATCGCAGCCAGCGCCCTTGCCGCGCGCAGTCCTTACGAGCGGCTCGACCTGCTGGCCCGGATCGGCACGACGCAACACCTGCGATTGCGGTTATATGATGCCAAGGGCGACCTTGTTGCCGACAGCTTCGCTCTGGCCCCCCGTCCTACACGCTGGTAGATCCGTCAAAAGAGCCATGGGTGCAGGACGCTGCACGGATGCTGGACCGGGCCATGGATGTCATTCTCGGCTCCAGTCCGCTCGACGAGTATCGCGATCCCACAGTCGACAAGGCCGCCAACTGGCCCGAAATCGCACAGGCGCTTGCCGCACACGATACGCGCATTCAGCATATGGCCGCGCCGGACCAGACGCCGATCATCATTGCGGCAACGCCGGTCGGCACCGATGGCGAGGCGCTGTTGACCACCCGCAATGCGCGCGACATCACCGACAATGTACGAGAGGCGCGCCAGACGCTGGCGATCATTGTTGGCGCGGCGCTGGTCGTTTCGGTCCTGCTCTCGCTGTTTCTGGCCCGCACCATCGTCGAGCCGCTGCGCAAGCTTGTCCGGGCGGCGGTCCGCGTGCGGCTGGGGCGTGACCGCAGCGTCATCGTGCCGCGCCTGCCCGACCGACGGGACGAAATCGGACTTTTGGCCCGCGCGATCTCGGACATGAGTCTGGCGCTACGCCAGCGCATCGATGACGTGGAAAGCTTCGCTGCCGATGTCTCGCACGAATTGAAGAATCCGCTTACCTCTCTGCGCAGCGCGCTGGAGAGCCTCGAACGGGTCGAGCAACCGGATCTACGCCGTCAGTTGATGGGCATTGCGCAGGATGACGTTCGACGGATCGACTTCCTCATTACCGAAATCGCCGATGCCAGTCGCATCGATGCACAATTGAGCCGTACGACATTCGAACCGGTCGACATGACCGGCCTTGTTCGCGCGCTTGTCGCCGAACGCGACCAGCGCGGCGTGAACGAGGGGCGGCAAGTTGTGATCGGGCGCGAAGGATCGCAGGACCTGCTGGTGCCGGGCGATGCCTCCCGCCTCGCTCGCGTGCTGCAGAACCTCCTCGACAATGCGGTTTCGTTCTCGCCTGAAAATGCCTCGATCGAAGTTGCGCTGTCGCGGCAGGAAGATCGTATCCGCGTTGCCGTCAGCGACCATGGGCCCGGCATTCCGGAAGATGCGCGCGAGCGGATTTTTCAGCGTTTCCACTCGCTGCGGCCGGACGGCGAAGCCTTCGGGCGGCACAGCGGCCTCGGCCTCGCGATCGCCCGGACCATTGTCGAGGCCCATTTCGGCAGGCTGGCGGCAATGCAACGGGAAGACGGAAAACCCGGCGCACGCTTTGAGTTGACCTTGCCCGCATGGGAAAGCGTGCCATGAGCGAGGCACAAGGCGCCATGGACGGGATCGCCCGGCAACTGACAGCAGTGGCTATCGACGGCATGGCGATACTGATCGACGGGGCCTCCGGGCTGGGCAAGTCCTCGCTGGCTCTCACGCTGATTGATCGGGGAGCACGACTTGTCGGCGACGATTCCGTCCTTCTGGACGACAGCGGAGACCGCCTGCTGGTTCGCCCTCACCCTCGAACGAGCGGTTTGATCGAAGTCCGCAATCTCGGCCTCATCCGGACGGCCCCGGTCCAGCACGCATTTGTGTCGCTGTCCGTCACGCTGGATTGCGAAGCGCCCCGGTTTATCGAGGCGGCAGGCAAGCGTGATATTCTCGGCCATGCTGTCCCGCACGTCGATATCTGGCCCACGGAAGCCACACTGATGGCCTTCAAGGTGGAACTCGCACTCAAAACCTATGGACTTTTCCGGGGAGAGTGACGATGCGAGAGAACAAGACCGATCAGGCAGGACCAACTGCCGACGGCATGAGGCGGGCGCGGACAAGCAAACATGAATGAGGACGATCCATCGTTGCAGGCTCAGCCTGTCGGAAGCGGCGAAAAGCAGCAGCTCATGCTCGTCACCGGCATGCTCGGTGCGGGAAAGACGACCGCGCTTCGGGTGCTGGAAGATCTCGGTTGGGAAATCATCGACAATTTCCCCGTCCGGTTGCTCGATCGCCTGCTCGACCCTGCAAATCATGAAGAGAGCGGCACATCCGGCCCGCTGGCGATCGGCTTTGACTCGCGAACGCGCGGCTTCGATGCCCAGCGGATCATCCGGCAAGTCAAAACGCTGGTCGAGCGCGGCAGCGTGGAACTGACCACCCTGTTCCTGGACTGCACGTCTGCGGAACTCGAACGACGGTACAACGAAACGCGCCGCCGGCATCCACTGGCCCACGACAACCCGGTGGCAGTGGGCATCCGCGCCGAGCGCGATCTTATGGCACCGCTTCGGCGCTGGGCCGAAGTTCTGATCGACACCAGCGACTTCACCTCGAACGATCTCCAGCGCACCATCCGCGACCGTTTCGGTGAGGAATCTCCTGCCGAAATGACGATCACCATCACCAGTTTCGGCTTTTCGCGCGGCATGCCGCCGCTTGCCGATCTGGTGTTCGACATGCGCTTCGTGGACAATCCGCACTGGGACCCGGTACTGCGCCCGATGACGGGACAGGATGCCCCAGTCGGTGACTACATCCGCAAGGACCCCGCTTTCGACGAAGCCTTCGAGCGGATGCGCGATCTGCTCATGCTGTTGCTTCCGCGCTACAAGGCGCAAGGAAAAAGCTACGTGACGATTGCCTTTGGCTGCACCGGCGGTCGGCACCGTTCGGTCTTCACCGCCGAACTGATGGGCGAAGCCTTGCGTCTCGCCGGTTTTTCGCCCACATTGCTGCACCGCAACCTGGGGGCGAGAGCGGCTGACCTTCTCGAAGGAGGACTGCCTCGTGGCAACTGAGCAAAAGACTGGGACCAGGATGCATTCGCAGGAAATTCGGAGCATTCTTTTCCAATGATCGGCATGATCCTCGTCACGCATGGCAATCTTGCCGTCGAATTCGTCAATGCGATGGAACATGTCGTGGGTAGCCAGACAGCGGTCGCCACGATCTGTATCGGCCCCAATGACGATATGGAGCGTCGCCGTTCCGAAATCGCCGACGCCATCGCAGCTGTCGATTCGGGCGAAGGCGTGATCGTTCTGACCGATCTGTTCGGCGGCACACCGTCCAACCTTGCCATTTCGCTGATGCAGGCAGGCAAGGTCGAAGTGATCGCCGGTATCAATCTCCCCATGCTGATCCGCCTCGCCAAGGCGCGCCGCTGCATGCCGGTTCGCGATGCCGTGACGGCGGCGCGGGATGCAGGCCGGAACTACATCACCATCGCCAGCGAATATCTGGGTCAGGACGCATGAGCGAATTTCGCGAGACGATCCTTATCGTCAACAAGCGCGGCCTGCATGCGCGCGCCAGTGCCAAATTCGTCAATTACGTGTCGGAACTGCCGGAAACCGTCGGCGTGATCGTAAGCAAGGACGGTACGGAAGCGGCCGGTAACTCCATCCTGGGGCTGATGATGCTTGGTGCCGCGAAAGGCGATACCATCGAGATCGCCTGCCGTGGCGACGGCGCGCAGCACGCGATGGAAACGCTCGGCGCACTGGTACGCGATGGCTTCGGCGAGGACTGATTTTCCCATGCATCGGCGTACAATCACGGGCTTTTCCAATCCGCTCGTCAAGTTTCTGCGCAGCCTGCGCGAGAAGAAGCACCGCAAGCGTGAGCGTCGCTTTCTCGCAGAAGGCCTGCGTCTGCTGACCGATGCCCGCGAGAACGGCATTCTTCCCGAAATCCTGGTGATGGCAACGGGACGCGATCCGCACCCTTTGCTCGAAGCACTGGAAGCGGACGTGCTGGCAGCGGGTGGCGATGTCGTCGAGATGGACGTCGAAATCCTCGCCAAGGTTACGGGCAAGGACAACCCGCAAGCCGTGGCAGGCGTTTTCTCCGAGTTCGACACTTCGCTCGCCAATATCGACCGTGGCGCATCGTCGATCTGGCTGGTGGCGCAGGCGATGCGCGATCCCGGTAATCTGGGCACCATGCTGCGCACCGGCGATGCCGTGGGCGCTGGCGGCCTGATCCTGATCGACGACTGCGCCGATCCCTTCTCGGTCGAGGCCGTGCGCGCCAGCATGGGCGCGATCTTCACCCAGAAGCTGGTCATGGCCCCGTGGGACGAGTTCGAACCGTGGCTGCGCTCCGGCCCCGGACAACTGGTGGCCGCCTCGCTTCGCGATCCTACCGGCTATCGCGAAGCGGCTTACACGGCCCCTTGCTTCCTGATGGTCGGCAACGAATCGCAAGGCTTGCCGGAAGCGTATGAGAAGGCGTGCGATATTCGCGTCACCATGCCGATGCTGGGCCGTGCCGACAGCCTGAACGCGGCGATCGCCGGGGCCGTTCTGGCCTATGAAGCATTGGCCCGCATCAAGGTCTGAGCCAGTTTAACCGATTTACAAAACAGCCGGATTTCAAGACCGAAGCGCGAAATCGCGCCCCGGTTTCATACGGGCCGGTTTCATACGGGTGGTCATTCGGCTGCGGCGATACGCGGCAGGTCGGCGTCTGATGCTTCAGCGTTATCTGCCGAAGTCCCATAACGCGGGCTCGTTTCCACCAGCGCGACTTCATCCGAGACTTCGCGCTTACCGATCTTGATGTGCTTCTCGCTGAGGCGGCGTGCCCGGCTCAGGACATTGCCGTCATAGGTTCGGGCGAAGTCGTTGAAGCTGTTCACCGCCCGTCCGAGATGCACGCCTACCTTGCCAAGGTCGTCTTGCGTCTTGGCAAGGCTATCGTAAAGATCGCTGCCGAGCTTGCCGATTTCGCGTGCCTCGCGCGCCAAACCCTCCTGCTGCCAGACCTGTGCGATTGTCCGGCAGATCGCGACAAGGTTGGTCGGGCTTGCCAGCAGGACCTTGCGATCGAAAGCATAGTCCCAAAGCCCGGAATCGTGATCGAGCGCGGCGGCGATGAAATGTTCGCCGGGGACGAACATGATGACGTAATCCGGCGCATTCTCGAACTGGCTCTGATAGCTCTTGGCGCCCAGCGTCTGAATGTGATTGCGCATCGAAGCGGCATGCTGGTCGAGAAAGACGTTGCGGCGCGTTTCATCTTCGGCCTCGAACGCATCCTGATAGGCGTTCAGGGAAACCTTGGCGTCGATGACCAGTTGCTTGTTGCCCGGCACGCGAACGATCGCGTCAGGACGAAGCCGGCCATCCTCGGTCTCGATCGATTGTTCGGTCTCGAAATCAGTATGCTCGGTAAGGCCGCACTGTTCGAGCACGTTTTTCAGCTGCTGCTCGCCCCAGCGCCCGCGCGCCTTGGGGCATTGCGAAGCGAGTTGCTGAGGCGGGCGGCTTCGGCACGCACGCGTTCCTGGCCTGCGCTGAGTTCGACAAGTTGCCCGGTCAGCGTGGCGAAGGCATCGGTGCGCTGCTTTTCCAGTGTGGCGACCTGCAATTCATAGCTTTTCAGGCGTTCGCCGACAGGGGCCAACAGGGTTGCGATACGCTCTGCACTGGCTTTTTCGCTTTCCTCGAAACGCGCACCAGCGCGATGGAGGAAGGCTTCCTGCGCGCCCGCCAGAACCTTCGCACCAGCGTTCTCGAACTCCTTGCGCAAGCCTTCCTGCGCTTCGATCAGCAAGCGCTTCTGCTCGTCGAAATTCGCGGTCTTTTCGCGCAGGGTCGAGAGTTCATCGGAAAGCGCGCGTTGTTCACGAAGCAACACATCGACGCGCTGAGCATGCTCGGAGCGCGTGCGTTCGTGCGCCTGTTCCAGTTCACTGCGGGCCTGCTGGAGCGTTGTGACACTCTCGCCGCGGAGGCGTTCGGTCTGCGCTGCGTGTTCCGTTCTTGCCCGCTCAAGGGCCACAGTCAGTTCGTCTACCCGACTGGCTCTTTCACGCGCCGCTTCCAGTTCGGCGAAGGCGCGCAGATACTTACCGTCCGCCTCGCGCGCTTCCTTTTCGCGCGCGTCGGCCATCGCACGCCACTGCGCACCGGGTCGCGAGCCGAAGACCCAGCCCAGAACGAGACCGATGACGAGTGCGACAATGGCGAAGACGATTCCCTGCATGCCCCGAGCTTATCGGGAACATTCAGGGAACGCCAGTCTCTATTGCAGAATTTCCACCAGTTTGGCGGATCAGGCCGCCTTGCGCAGCTTGTCGAGCTTCTTGAGCGCCATCTGGCGCTTGAGGCGCGAGAGGTGGTCGATGAACAGGATGCCTTCGAGATGGTCCATCTCGTGCTGGAGGCAGGTCGCCATCAGATCGTCCATGACCTCTTCATGGACAGTGCCGTCAAGGTCCTGCCAGCGAGCGCGAATCCGGGCCGGGCGTTCGACTTCGGCGAAGATCTCGGGCACCGAGAGGCAACCCTCGGAATAGACCGAATAGTCTTCCGAGGGGTCGAGAATCTCGGGATTGATGAACACCCGCGGCTCGCGCTTGGTGGGCTGGTGATAGTGCTCGTGATCGCCGTGCGAGTGGCACTTCTCGGGCTCTGCATCCGGGTCATCGGGCTGCAGGTCGATGACCAGCACGCGCAGCGGCACGCCGACCTGAATTGCGGCGAGGCCGATGCCGGGGGCATCGTACATCGTCTCGAACATATCCTCGACGAGCGTGCGCAACTCGTCGTCGAACGTTTCGACGGGCTTGGAGACCTGCTTCAGGCGCGGGTCGGGAACTTCGATGATTTCACGGATAGCCATGTGCTCTAAATAAGCGCATCGTCGCGATTCCGCAATCCGGGCGCTTGCGATCACCGTGATCGGATAAGGTGCGGGATAAACAGCCTGTCAGATCACCGGCCTGCGCGCGCGGATCGCCTGCGCCAGAGTGCCTTCGTCGAGATAATCGAGTTCGCCGCCGACCGGGACGCCATGCGCCAGTTGCGTGACGCGGACAGGCATCGCCTCCAGCCGCTCGGCGATGTAGTGCGCGGTGGTCTGACCTTCGAGCGTGGCATTCATGGCAAGCAGCACTTCGTCGATACCCCCTGCTTCGACCCGGCGCAGCAGGCTGTCGATGGCGAGGTCTTCGGGGCGAATGCCGTCAAGCGCCGAGAGCCTGCCGCCAAGGACGTGATAGCGCCCGGTGAACAGCCGCGCGCGGTCGAGCGCCCACAGGTCCGCCACTTCCTCCACCACGCAGATCGAGCGGACATCGCGGCGGGGATCGGCGCAGATCGCGCAAGGGTTGGTGGTGTCGATATTGCCGCAGGTGTCGCATTCGACCAGCGCGCCGCGCACGGCCTCCAGCGCATCGAGCACCTGCACCAGTGCGGTCTCGCGGCGCTTGATGAGCCAGAGCACGGCCCGGCGGGCGGAGCGCGGCCCGAGGCCGGGAAGGCGCGAAAGCGCGGCGGTCAGCGTCTCGATCTCTTGCGATGCCATCCTCAGGCAGATAGGGCCTGCGCCGACCCGGCGATAGTGCCTGTCTGTATTGCCCTGCCCTCGAACCTCGGAGTTTCCCCAGTCATGCGCATCATTTTTATGGGAACACCCGATTTCGCCGTGCCCGCGCTGCTAGCACTGCATGAGGCAGGGCATCAGATCGTTGCAGTCTACAGCCAGCCGCCACGCCCCGGCGGGCGGCGCGGGCGCGAACTGACGCCTTCCCCGGTCCAGCGCGAGGCGGAACGGCTTGGCCTTGAAGTGCGCCATCCGGTCTCGCTGAAAGGGGCGGACGAGCAGGCAGCGTTCGCGGCGCTGGAGGCGGATATCGCGGTGGTCGCCGCTTACGGCCTGATCCTGCCACGTGCGGTGCTCGATGCCCCGCGCCTTGGTTGCCTGAATATCCATGCCTCGATCCTGCCGCGCTGGCGAGGTGCGGCGCCGATCCAGCGCGCGATCCTCAGCGGCGACCCGACCACCGGCGTTACCATCATGCAGATGGAGAGCGGCCTCGACACCGGGCCGATGCTGGCAACGCTGCGCACGCCCATCGAGCGCAAGACCGCAGGCGAGCTGACACAGGAACTGGCCGAACGCGGCGCGCGGCTGATGGTCGAGACGCTGCGCGATCTGGCGGTCCACCGCGCCGTGCCCCAGCCTGAGGACGGCGTGACCTACGCCAGCAAGATCGACAAGGCCGAGGCCCGGCTCGATTTCTCGCAGGATACCGAGGCGGTAGAGCGGCAGGTCCGCGCCTTCGTCCCGGCGCCGGGGGCGTTCTTCGAGCTTGAGGGCGAGCGGTACAAGGTGCTTGCTGCCGAGGTGGTAGCCGACATGTCCGGTGCGCCGGGAACGACGTTGGACCACGCGCTGACGGTGGCATGCGGCACTGGTGCCTTGCGCGTGGTGACGATCCAGCGCGCAGGCAAGCCGGCGATGGCCGCGGCAGACCTGTTGCGCGGGCGCCCGATCCCGGCGGGAACGCTGCTCTCGTGACCCGGTTCGCGCTGACTCTGGAGTTCGACGGTGCCCCGTTCATGGGCCTGCAACGCCAGTCGCACGGGCCGTCCGTGCAACAGGCAGTGGAAGAGGCTGCCGAAGCGGTCTGCGGACATCCGGTGATCATGCACGCCGCCGGGCGCACCGATGCGGGCGTCCATGCGCTGGGCATGCGCGCGCATATCGAGATCGACAAGCCGCTCGGCGCGTTTCGCTTGCGCGAGGCCCTCAACGCCAGACTGCGTCCCGATCCGATTGCCGTGCTGGATTGCGTCGAGGTGGCGGACGACTGGCACGCGCGATTTTCCTGCACCGGTCGCGCCTATATCTATCGCATCGCCAATCGCCGGGCGCCGCTGACGCTGGAGCGCGGCAAAGCCTGGCAAGTGATGCAGTCGCTCGACGCGGCGGTGATGCACCGTTCCGCACAGGCGCTGGTCGGGCGGCACGATTTCACCACCTTCCGCTCCGCCCACTGCCAGTCCGCCTCGCCGCTGAAGTCGCTCGATCGGCTCGATGTGCGGCGCGAGGGCGACATGGTGCTGATCGAAGCGGAGGCGCGCAGCTTCCTGCACCATCAGGTCCGCTCGATGGTCGGCTGCCTTGCGCTGGTCGGCATGGGCCGGTGGAGCGAGGCGCAGATCGGCGAGGCACTGGAAGCGCGCGACCGGCAGGCGCTCGGCCTGAACGCGCCGCCGGACGGGCTCTATTTCGTGAAGGCGACGTATCCGGACGAGTGAGCCCTGAAACCGTGTGGCCCGGCGCAAGGTGACACTCTGGTTGACACAGTTGACACGGTTCAAGGGAAGACGCGCAATTCCGGCAGAAAGTGTCACCTTGCAAGTGGCGAGTGTCACCCTGCGATGTAAACGCAGAACGGGTTTTCCGAAGGTGTCAGGGCGAGTTGCGGGCATCCATCGAAAATAGATCAAGCCGCGTCTGTAGGAAAATTCGGGCTCAAGTTCGGGCTCAAATCCGGCCTCAAACCAGGTCGTCATCCCAGCGAAGGCTGGGATCGCCTTGAGTTCGTACCCAGCCCATAACGATCCCAGCTTCCGCTGGGATGACGTGCGGGTGGCGCTGCCCTCGGCAACAAAAAAGGGAGGCCGCAGCCTCCCTTCCCTGTTCGTATATCCGTCGCCGATCAGGCCTTCCCGACCACGCTTTCGGGCAGGTCGGTGCCGAAGACGCGTTGGTAGTATTCGGCCACCAGCACGCGCTCGGTCTCGTCGCACTTGTTGAGGAACGAGAGGCGGAAGGCGAAGCCCACGTCGCTGAAGATCGCCGCGTTCTGCGCCCAGGTGATGACCGTGCGCGGGCTCATCACCGTCGAGATATCGCCGTTCATGAAGCCGCGACGCGACAGGTCGGCCACCTTCACCATGTCGGCGATGGTCTTTTCCGAAACCTTGGGCACCTTCTTCGAGACGATGGCGACTTCGGTGTCCTCGGGCAGGTAGTTCAGACCCACGACCATGTTCCAGCGGTCCATCTGGCCCTGGTTGATCTGCTGGGTGCCGTGATAGAGGCCCGAAGTGTCGCCAAGACCCACCGTGTTGGCAGTGGCGAACAGGCGGAAGTTGGCATCGGGGCGGATCACGCGGTTCTGGTCGAGCAGCGTCAGCTTGCCCTCGGTTTCGAGGATGCGCTGGATCACGAACATCACGTCCGGACGGCCCGCGTCGTATTCGTCGAACACCAGCGCAACCGGGTGCTGGAGCGCCCAGGGGAGCAGACCCTCGCGGAATTCGGTAACCTGAAGCCCGTCGCGCAGGACGATGGCATCGCGACCGATCAGGTCGATACGGCTGATATGCGCATCGAGGTTGATGCGGATGCACGGCCATTTCAGGCGCGCGGCCACCTGCTCGATATGGGTCGACTTGCCGGTGCCGTGGTAGCCCTGCACCATCACGCGGCGATTATAGGCAAAGCCCGCCAGAATCGCGAGCGTGGTGTCCGGATCGAACACATAGGTCTCGTCGAGATCGGGCACACGCTCGTCGGCCTGCGAGAAGGCGGGCACCATCATGTCGATGTCGATCCCGAAGGTCTCGCGGACGTCCAGTTCGATGTCGGGGGCGGCCAGGACAGTCTTGTCGCGGCTTTCGGTATGAATCTTTGCGCTGTCGGTCATCTTGCCCACCCGACTAACGGACGGGGCGAGCGCTCGCAACACCCTTTGCGTGCAGATGCGATATAGAGTGGCGGGTATCGGCGCGGGCGCCGGTGCGAACGCGATTGCCAAGCCGGGAGAGCACGCGCACTCTCGCTTCAGAACTGCGAATCGACCGGGAGAAGTCCAAGTGTCTGATGAGAGCATTTCCGCAGAAGGTATCGTCACCCAGCCCGGACAGGGCCTGGGCTATGTCGATGGCTTCGTCATTCCCGTCCCGATGATCGGACGGGAGGCCTTTTACGAACACGCCCGCACGATGGATGCGCTCTTTCTCGAATATGGCGCACTGCGTGTGGTCGAGTGCTGGAGCGACGATGTGCCGCCCGGCAAGCGCACCGACTTCTACCGGTCGGTCGAAGCAGGCGATGGCGAGGCGGTGGTCTTTAGCTGGATCGAATGGCCCGACAAGGCCACGCGCGACCGTTGTTTTGCCGCGATGGAAAGCGATCCGCGCTTCTTTCCCGAGGACTCCCCGATGCCCTTCGATGGCGCTCGCATGATCTACGGCGGGTTCGTGCCCGCGCTCGTGCTGTCCCCTGATTTCCCTTCCTCCGACACGAAAGGCCCTCCAAGGATGCTGAACCCTGCCGGAAGCTTCATCTGGTACGAACTGATGACCCCCGATCCCGATGCAGCCGCCGCCTTCTATGGCGCGGTGGTGGGATGGACGATCGGCGCGGCGGCACCGGTCGCGGGCGATATCGACTATCGCATGATCGGCCGTGCCGACGGCGGCTTTGCCGGTGGCGTGCTCACGCTCAGCACCGCGATGGTCGAACAAGGCACGCGCCCCTGCTGGATGCCGTACCTCCATGTGATCGACGTCGATGTGGCGGTGGCGGCAATGGCCGAGGACGGCGCACATGTGCTGATGCCGCCTGCCGATCTGGAAGTCGGGCGGATCGCCATGCTTGCCGACCCGCAAGGGGTGCCGTTCTATGTAATGGCACCGGTGCCTGTGCCAGGGCGCGAGGGTGAGCGCAGCGACGTGTTCTCGCCCGATGCCGTGCAGCATGTCCGCTGGAACGAGCTGGCCAGCCCCGATCAGGCAGGCGCTCAGGCGTTCTATACCCGGCACTTCGGCTTCGTGTTCGACGAGGCGATGGATATGGGCGAACTGGGCGAATACCGGTTCATCGATCACGCGGGCCTTCGGGTCGGCGCGATCTGGCAGAGCCGCAACCCCGATCAGCCTTCGCTCTGGACGCTCTATTTCGGGGTTCCCTCGATCACGGCAGCTGCCGAGGCGGTGGTCGCGAACGGCGGGCAGGTCTTCATGGGGCCGCATGAGGTGCCGGGCGGCGACTGGATCGTGCTGGCAGCCGACCCGCAAGGCGCGGCCTTCGGGCTGGTCGGGCCGCAACTCGTCGCGATCTGAGCAGGCGCCTTTCCCCCACTCTTTCCTCGCAGCGGAGCACGCAAGCCTTGGCCGAATACACCTTCTACACCAACCCCATGTCGCGCGGGCAGATCGCGCGCTGGGCGCTGCACGAGGCGGGCGCCGACTATACGCAGGTGCTGGTCGACTGGCGCGCCAAGCCCGAGGCGCTGCTGGCGATCAACCCGATGGGTAAGGTGCCCACGCTCGTCCACCACGTCGCCGGAGAGAACCGCGTGGTGAGCGAGGCGGCGGCGGTATGTCTCTACCTTGCCGAGATGCACCCGCAGGCGAACCTCTTGCCGACCCCGCCCGAGATCGCCGATTACCTGCGCTGGACGTTCTTTGCCGCAGGGCCGGTCGAACAGGCGGTGACGGCCCGCGCGCTCAAGTTCGAGCCCGCACCCGAACAGAAGGGCATGGTTGGCTTCGGCAGCTACGAGCGCACGATGACCACGCTGGAGACGCATCTGGCCAACCGCGATTACGTGTGCGGGCCGCGCTTCACGATGGCGGACGTCTACGTCGGCAGCGCGGTGGACTGGGGGCTGACCTTCGGGACGATGCCGCCGGTCGAGGCTTTCGTCGCCTATGCCGAGCGCCTGCAGGCGCGCCCCGCCTACAAGGCGGCCAAGGCCATCGACAGCGCGCTGATCGCGGAGATGAAGAAGTGACCGGAACGACCGAGGGGCCTTTCGAGCTGTCGATCACCCGGTATATCGCCGCGCCGCCCGAGGCGGTGTGGCATGCCATGGTCGAAAGGATCGAGGAATGGTGGTGCCCCGCCCCTTGGCGCGTCTCGGTGATCGAGCAGGACCACCGCCCCGGCGGCGCCTTGCGGATGACGATGCACGGGCCGGACGGAGAGACGATCCCGCAGGACGGCCTCTATCTCGCCTTCGAGCCCGGCGTGCGCTTCGTCACCACCGATGCGATCACCTCCACGCTGCACCCTGCCGGACCGTTCATGATCGGCGTGTGGGAAATCGCGCCCGAGGCCGAGGGAACGCGCTACACCGCCAGCGCCCGCCACTGGCGCGCCGAAGACCGCGACGCCCACGAAGCGATGGGCTTCACCCCCGGCTGGACCGCCGCCGCCGAGCAGCTTGCGAAGCTGTGCGAGGGGTGAGGCTGGAAGCGGCGCAGGCGAATTTGGATGGTTCGTCTGTAAGCGCCCCCTTGCGGACATTCCGCATGCATGGATCGGTCCACGGATGGGTTTAACCGCACGATTGGGCGTAGGCGAGACGCTGGGTGACCGAGTAATGAAGGTCGACCATGCTGGAGAGCACGGGGCAATTTGCATCTATCGTGCACAGCGCTGGCTGGCGCGCTGGCGAGCACCTGAAATGGTGCCTGAGCTTGAGCACTTCCTTCGGCACGAGAGAGGGCACCGCGCACTGTTTGATGCCGAGTTGCAACGCCGTAACAGGCGTCGTTGTCGAAGCTATCATTGGTGCGGAATTGGGGGCTTCATCCTCGGAGGTGTCACAGGGTTGGCCGGTCGCAATGCGATAGCGGCAACCACCGTAGTCATCGAACGGGTGGTGTTACACCACATGCATGAACAGCTACGCGTATTAGAAAATGTCGATCTGCATGCGGCGGCAACCTTGCGCTGCGTTATCTCGGAAGAGCAGGAGCATCACGACCTCTCCGTTAGGCGGCTTGGCAGAAGCCTGTTCTGGCCCAAGCTGATAGACCCGATTGTCTCCGCATCAACGGAAGCAATCATCTGGCTTGGGATGCATTTATAGGCCTTGCCCTAATGGCAATTTCCCACCCTTCTTCGTCATTCCCGCGAAGGCGGGAATCCAGAAACGACCTCACGATAGAAAATACCTTCGTCCACGCATTGGCGTCAGACGGTACGCTCTACACCGGCAGCACTTTTAAACTGATCCAATACAAGGGGATCGAGATATGGCACCGGTGCCGGACATCCCGGCTGATCGAAGCTGGATTCCCGCCTTCGCGGGAAGGACGAAGATTGGGTACTTGATGGTCTGGTAGCTATCCAAACTCAGCGAACACCAGCTTACCCGCGCCGCTTACGCCTCGGCGCGGAAAGCCGCTGCGCCGCGCAAGGTCTGATACGCCTCAACCACCTGCTGCAACCGAGCCTCGTGGCTGCGGTCGCCGCCGTTGTGGTCGGGGTGATACTGGCGCAGCAGGCGCGTGTAGCGCAGGCGGAGTGTCTTGCGATCGGCATCGGCTTCGAGCCCCAGCGTTTCCATCGCCTGCCATTCGCCGGGCGAGAACCGCGAGGGGCGCGCTTCGGCACGGGCCATCTCTTCCTGACGACGACGGACATGCGCTCGGGCGCGTCCGCTGATCGCTTCGAGCGGATCGGAAAAGTCCGCCCAGCGCGGCACGCCGTCCACGCCTGCATCCGCCCGAAAGGCGCGCGAATGGGTGTCCCAGCCATGGATCGGCGACTGCGCGCGCAGGATCTCCTCGGCCGCCATGCCCTCGAAATAGTCGTAGCCCGAATTGAACTGGCGCACATGCTCCAGGCACATCCAGCGATAATCGCCCGGCCCGTCGAAGCCGGGTGCGCGGCTGCCCGGCGCCCGGAACTCACCCGCCTCCTCGCAGCCCGGCCAGGAACATTCGCGTCCGGCGGTGCGATGGCGTCCATGAAATCTGTCGTGTCTCATCACCGGCTTCAAGATGGAGGCACTTGGCGCTAAATGAAACCCCATGACCGGACCTCTCGCACAGGAAATGCACGCGCGCCTGACCGCCGTGCTCGCCCCGACCTCGCTCGTCGTCTCCAACGATTCCGCCCAGCACAGCGGCCATATGGGGGATGACGGCAGCGGCGAATCGCACTTCACCATCGAGATCGAAAGCGCGGCCTTCGCCGGGATTTCGCGCCTCCAGCGCCAGCGCATGGTCAATGCCGCGCTCGGCGACATACCCGGAAACCGCGTTCACGCCGTCGCCATCAAGGCCCGCGCGCCCGGCGAGTAGGCGCCAAGGGCAAGCACAACGTACAATATAGAGGCAATCGGGGGCGTTAACCCGGTTGCCCTTTGGCGGGGCCTTGCGTACATGCGCGGGCTATGCCCGAACCGCTGACTTTCGCCGTGCCCAAGGGGCGCATTCTCGACGAGGCGCTGCCGTTGATGGCGCGCGCCGGCGTGGTGCCCGAGGCCGAGTTCCACGACAAGAAGTCCCGCGCGCTCTCTTTCGCGTGTGAGAACAGCGACATGCGCCTGATCCGCGTGCGCGCGTTCGACGTCGCGACGTTCGTGGCGCATGGCGCCGCGCAGGTCGGCATCGTCGGTTCGGACGTGGTGGAGGAGTTCAACTACTCTGACCTCTACGCGCCGGTCGATCTCAAGATCGGGCACTGCCGCCTGTCGGTGGCCGAGCCGGTCGGGCAGGATTCGACCGTGCTGCCCTCACACCTGCGCATTGCCAGCAAGTATCCCAACCTCACCCGCCGCCACTTCGAGAAGCTGGGCGTGCAGGCCGAGGTGGTAAAGCTGAACGGTGCGATGGAACTGGCGCCTTCGCTCGGCCTGTCGAGCCGGATCGTCGATCTGGTCTCCACCGGTCGCACGCTGAAGGAAAACGGGCTGGTCGAGACCGCGCATATCCTCGAAATTTCCGCACGCCTGATCGTCAACCGGGCCGCACTCAAGACTGACGAGCGCGTCGCCGCGCTGGTCGATGCCTTCCGCGAGCTCGTCGCTGCCGAGCCGGAAGTGGCGCTGTAGATGCTGCGCCTTTCCACCCGCGATCCGAACTTTGCCCAGGCGTTCGAGCGTCTGGTGCGCGATCGCCGCGAGAGCGGTGACGATATCGCCCGCGATGTCGCGCTGATCCTTGCCGACGTGCGCAATCGCGGCGACGAGGCACTGGCGGACTACACCCGCCGCTTCGACGGGCACGACCTCGACCAGACCGGCTGGCGGATCGACGCTGCCGAATGCCGCGAGGCTTTCGATGCGCTCAAGCCCGATCTGCGCGCGGCGCTCGAACTCGCGGCCCAGCGCATCCGCGCCTATCACGAGGCGCAGCTGCCGGAAAACCGCGACTATGTCGACGAAACCGGTGTGCGTCTCGGCGCGATCTGGCGCGGTGTCGACGCCGCCGGGCTCTATGTGCCGGGCGGCCGCGCGGCCTATCCCTCCTCGCTGCTGATGAACGCCATTCCGGCCAAGGTCGCAGGCGTCGAGCGGCTGGTCGTCGTCACCCCCACGCCCAAGGGGCAGGTCAATCCGCTGGTGCTGGCCGCCGCGCATCTGGCCGGCGTGGACGAGTTGTGGCGCGTGGGCGGTGCCCATGCCGTGGGCGCGCTGGCTTACGGCACGAAGAAGATCGCGCCGGTCGATGTCGTCACCGGCCCCGGCAATGCCTGGGTGGCCGAGGCGAAGCGCCAGCTCTACGGCGTCGTCGGCATCGACATGGTGGCAGGCCCCAGCGAAATCCTCGTCATCGCCGATGGCAAGAACGATCCCGAGTGGACCGCTGTCGACCTGCTCAGCCAGGCCGAGCATGACCCAGCTGCCCAGTCGATCCTCATCACCGACGATGCGCTGTTTGCCGATACCGTGGCCGACCGCGTTGGCGTCGAGATCGCCATGCTGCCGACCGCGCGCACCGCGAAGGCGAGCTGGGACACGCATGGCGTGATCATCGAGGTGGAAAGCCTCGACGAAGCGCCCGCGCTCGCCAATCGCCTTGCCGCCGAACATGTCGAGATCGCCACAGACAATCCCGAAGCATTGATGCGCGGCATCCGCCATGCAGGCTCGGTGTTCCTTGGCCGCATGACCCCCGAAGCCGTGGGCGATTATGTCGCCGGGCCGAATCACGTGCTCCCCACCGGGCGCCGGGCGCGGTTCTCCTCGGGCCTTTCGGTGCTCGATTTCATGAAGCGCACCAGCTTCATCCAGCTTGACGAGGCCGCGCTGCAAGCCGTCGGCCCCGCCGCCATTGCCCTTGCCGATGCGGAAGGGCTTCCCGCGCACGCGCGCTCGATCGAATTGAGACTTGGCCTATGACCGCCGCAACTCCCTCCAGCAAGCGCGACCGCGCTGCCGCCCGCCTTGCCGCCGTTCAGGCGCTCTACCAGTTCCAGATGGAAGCGACCCCGATCGCCATCCTTCTCGACGAGTTCCACCGCCATCGCGGCGGCGCGGTGCTCGCCGAGGACGAGAGCGTCAAAGGCGAGACCGCCTTCTTCGACGACGTGGTGAAGGGCACTATCGCCCGCCGCGACGAGATCGACGAACTGCTTTCTTCCAAGCTCGCCGAGGGCTGGTCGCTGCACCGCCTCGACAAGACCATGCTGCAGATCCTGCGCGCGGGCTCCTACGAGCTGATGGCGCGCGCCGACGTGCCGATGGCCGCAGCGATCAGCGAATATGTCGACGTCGCCCATGCCTTCTTCGACGAGCGCGAGGCAAAGTTCGTCAACGGCGTGCTCGACGCGGTCGGCAAGTCGGTTCGCTGAATTTGCGGATCGCTGCTCGGGAATTGATGCCATGAGCGGCGAATTCGCCTTTATCGACGCCCTGCGCGCCATCGCCACCGACCCTGCCGCGCGCGGGCTGTCGGACGATGCCGCCGTGCTGCCGCTCGGCCATGGCCAGCTGGTGCTGACGATGGACACCATCGTCGAGGGCGTCCATTTCCTGCCCGACGATCCGCCCGAAACGGTGGCGTGGAAGCTGGTGGCGGTGAACGCCTCGGACCTCTCCGCCAAGGGCGCCGGGCCGCTCGGCTGCCTGACCTCGCACGCGCTGGGCGCGCCCGAATGGGATGCCCGCTTCGTCGAGGGGCTGGGCCTTGCCTGCCGCCACTTCGGCCTGCCGGTGCTGGGCGGCGATACCGTGCGCATGCCGCAGGGCTCCGCACGCAGCTTCTCGCTGACCGCGCTGGGTCTGGTCGAGGGTGGCGTTCCGGTGCCCTCGCGCTCGGGGCGCAGGCCGGGGACGGGCTGTGGGTCGCGGGGGCACTGGGAGACGCTGGGCTATGGCTGGGTCATCGCCTTGGCCTCGATGGTTTCGACGCCGCCGAGACCGCGCACCTGCCCGAAGCGCTGTGCGAAGCCTATCGCCGCCCGACGCCCGACGGTCGCCTCGGACCTACCCTTGCCCCGCATGTCAGCGCGATGATGGACGTGTCCGACGGGCTGCTGGTCGATGCCGCGCGCATGGCCGAGGCCAGTGGCGTGGGCGTGACCGTGGACCTCGCGCGCCTGCCGCTTTCGGTGCCGTTTCGCGCCATCGCCGGAGACAGCCGCGAACGCCGCCTCTTCGCCGCGACGGCGGGTGACGACTACGTACTGCTGTTCACCGCGCCAGCCGCCAATGAACCAGCGCTATTGGCCGAAGCCGATCGCCTTGGTCAGGCGCTCGTCCGCATTGGTGAGGTTGTGGAAGGCAGCGGCATAAACCTGCGCGATGGCGGGGAGACTGTCCCCCTGCCCGCAAAACTGGGCTATCAGCACTAAGCTATAGCCTCGTCAGCCCGCACCCAGCTTGCGGGCGATACGCCAGCCCAGCGCCTTGGCGCGGTTGCGTTCGGGCCAGCGGCCGGGCGCCTTGGGGCTGATCCCGCACTTGCGCAGCAGCCCGTTGAAGGCGCGTGCGTCCGCCTCGGCAAAGCTCCATTCGGAGCGCCAGGTGATCGAGAGCGAGACCGAAGGCGCGGTGCCGTTGCGCACGAAATGCGGGGCCATCACCGGCACGAACACCGCCTCGCCCGCGACGAGCGGGAACTCGCTGCCGCCCTCGTGCAGATCGTCCGACCATTTCAGCTCGCGCCCGCCGCCGGTGTGATAGCCTTCGTGGACGGTATCGGGTGCGAAACGGGCGTTGCCTGCCGGGAACTGCGTCATCGTCTTGGCGCCGCGCACCTGCAGCAGGATGTTGTGCTCCGGGTCGAAGTGATAGGGCGTGACGCCGCCCGCCGAAGTCACGAAGATGAACCCCTGCGTCTTGAGCATCTTTCCGGTCTTCTCCTCGATCGCGGGGCGGATTTCGGCGAGGAGATCGCCCAGCAGCGCGGCATAGGCCGGGTCCTGCTCGATATTCTTGAGCACGGCCCACGAATTGGTTGTCTCGATCTCGCGGATGGTCTTGCCGATGGGAATGCCGGTGGGCGCGGGCTTGCCATCGACGCCGAGCGGCTGGTTGCCGAAGTTGTATTCGACGCTGGAAGGCGGCAGACTTTCGGCCAGCGCGGCAAGCGGCTCCAGCTCCAGCAACGGGTGCAGGCCAAGATCGTGGCGCAGGATATGCGGCACTTCGGGGTAGTTCGCCGCGAACAGATCGCGGGTCTCGGTCGGGAACACGCTCATGCAGGGAGATCTTCCGAAGGAGGCAGGACAGGCGCCGCGCGGGCCGTTTCGGCGCGCAGGAGGCGCGTGAACAGGGCACGGCGCAAGGCCCCGCCGATGGCGATGGAATAGCGCCCGACAACGCGGCGCTCGCGCCACAGGTGGTCGATCATCGGGTGATCGGCAGAAGCGCAGCTGTCGGTCCAGTCGATACCGGGACGCTCCAGCATCGCGAGGTTCTCCCGCTGGAGCAGAACACCGGGCGAATAGCGCGCAAAGCTTTCGTCGAACGCGGTCTTGTACGAGAACGCGCCGGGCGATGTCAGGAAGCTGGCGAGCATCGCAATGGGCCCGCCATTGAGCCGCAGCGTCAGCCGTTCGAGACGCCCCTGCCCCGCCGCGCCTGCAAGGCTCTCGACGAAAAGCGCTCGCGTGCCGGGAGCAGAGGCCAGCGCGGAACCGGCCTCGCCTTTCCAGCCCTTGGCTTCGAGTGCGAGAAATTCCTCGCACCATGCCGCGATGCCCTCACCGTCCTCCTGCCGCTCGACGGCGACGTGCCCCAACTCCGACAGGCGCGCGCTCTGGCGGCGCAGTTCCTTGCGTTTCTTGCCGGTCAGCGAGGCTTCGAGATAGGCCTCGGGCGAAAGATCTGAGGCGAGCAGCGCCCGCGCCTCGCGATGGACCACGGCGCCGGGACGGCCCTGTTCCGTCAGCACGGTTTCCAGCGCGTCATGGAGCGGGCCACTCAGCGGCAGGCTGCGCAAATGCAGGAACAGCGATGTGCCTGCGCGGCGATCGGCCCAAGCCAGAAGCGCGCGCCAGAACGCAACCTCGCAGCCTCGCTCGACCAGCGGCGCGCCGAGAAAGCAGTTGTCGTGAACCCAGCTTGCCAGTTGCGGCAAGGGATAGCGGTAATAGCGCGGTGCGCGGATAACCGGCAGCAGCCCGGCCAGACGCCCCTCGACCTCGAAGCGCAGGATCGAGCCCCCTTCCCTCCCGCGACATGGCGCAGCGAGGGCAGCAGATACCAGCTCTCGAAGAAGGGATTGGGCTCCGATGCCTGCCTTGCAAGCGCATCCCATGCCGCAATGTCCCGCTCCATGGACTGCCATGGCACGCACGTCAGCGTTCCCTTCGCGGGCGCATCAGAAGCAATCCGGGTTTGCGCTTGAGGCATCGTCGGGAGAGGTACTCGCTTGGGGACGGGCCGGATATAGCACAGTCCGCTCAAGGAAGTCCTAACGTTGCCAAGCTATGTCGAAAGGGAGCGGAAGCACGCGATCCGGCGAGACATTGCCCGAATGCCCTGCGCAGATCGCGTGCTCCCCCGTTCGGGACGCTCAGGTGCCGCCGGCAAGAGCCGCGAGCAGCAGGAGCGCCACGATATTCGTGATCTTGATCATCGGGTTGACCGCAGGCCCGGCGGTGTCCTTGTAGGGATCGCCGACGGTATCGCCGGTGACGGCGGCCTTGTGGGCTTCGGAACCCTTGCCGCCGTGGTGGCCGTCTTCGATATATTTCTTGGCATTGTCCCAGGCGCCGCCGCCGGACGTCATCGACAGCGCAACGAACAGTCCGCTGACGATCACCCCCAACAGCAACGCGCCGAGAGCCGCGAAACCGTTGGCCCGCCCGGCCACGGCTCCGATCGCGAAGAATACCACGATCGGCACCAGCACCGGCAGCAGCGAGGGCGCAATCATCTCGCGGATCGCAGCGCGGGTGACGAGATCGACGGTGCGGGCATAGTCGGGCCGCACCTCGCGCGTCATGATGCCGGGCGCCTCACGAAACTGCTCGCGCACGTCCATCACCACTTCACCCGCCGCGCGCCCCACCGCGGTCATGCCCAGTGCCCCGAACAGGTACGGCAGCAGCGCTCCCAGCAGCAGGCCGACGATGACGTAGGGGTTCTCCAGACTGAAATCGACCGGGACACCGGGAAAGAACGCTTTGAGATCGGTGGTATAGGCCGCGAACAGCACCAGTGCGGCCAGTCCTGCCGAACCGATGGCATAGCCCTTGGTCACGGCCTTGGTGGTATTCCCCACCGCATCGAGCGCGTCGGTGCGGCGGCGCACATCGTCGTCGAGCCCCGCCATCTCGGCAATGCCGCCCGCGTTGTCGGTCACCGGTCCATAGGCATCTAGCGCCACGACCATGCCTGCCAGCGCGAGCATCGCTGTGGCTGCATAGGCGATGCCGAGCAGCCCGGCGAGCTGGTAGGCGATGACGATGCCCGCCACGATCACCAGCGTGGGCAGCGCGGTCGCCTCCATGCTGATCGCAAGGCCCTGAATGACGTTCGTTCCGTGCCCGGTCTCCGAAGCCCTGGCGATCGAGCGAACCGGGCGATAGTTCGTGCCGGTGTAATATTCGGTGATCCACACGATCAGCCCGGTGATCGCCAGACCCAGCATCGCACACCAGAACAGGTTTGCGACGGCCACGCTGTGCTCGCCTGCCAGCAGCACGACATCGAGCCCGCCCAGCGCCATATGGAAGGTCCAGAGGATCGCCGGGATCGACAGCACGGCGGTCAGCAGGAAACCCTTGTACATCGCGCCCATGATGTTGTCGGAACCGCCAAGGCGCACCGCGAACGTGCCGATGATCGAGGTGACGATGCACACCCCGCCGATCAGCAGCGGCAGCGCCATCAGCGACGCGATCTGCGGGGCGGAACCGAGCAACAGCGCGGTCAGCACCATCGTCGCGCCTACGGTGACGACATAGGTCTCGAACAGGTCGGCGGCCATCCCTGCGCAGTCGCCCACGTTATCGCCCACGTTATCGGCGATGACGGCGGGATTGCGTGGATCGTCCTCGGGGATTCCCGCCTCCACCTTGCCGACGAGATCGGCGCCGACGTCTGCCGCCTTGGTGAAGATACCGCCGCCCAGCCGCGCGAAGATCGAGATCAGCGAAGCGCCGAAGGCCAGTGCGGTCAGCCCCTCGATCACCGTGCGGTCGCTGCCGCCCACGGTATGTCCTCCGGGGCCGATCAGCAGCGCGTAGAACCCGGCGACCGCCAGCAGCGCCAGTCCCGCCACCAGCAGGCCGGTGATCGCGCCGGAGCGGAACGCCAGCGTCAACCCCTGTTGCAACCCGGCCTGCGCGGCGGCGGCGGTACGCACGTTGGCACGCACCGAGATCGTCATGCCGATGAACCCGGTAGCGCCCGAAAGCAGCGCGCCAAGGATGAACCCGGCGGCGGACACCGGGCCCAGCGAAGCCGATAGCACGGCAGCGACGATGATGCCGACGATCGAGATGGTCAGATATTGCCGGCGCAGATAGGCCTGCGCGCCCTCCTGGATAGCCCCGGCGATGGCCTGCATGGCGGCAGAACCCGCTGGCGCAGCAAGCACTTGCCGCGCGGTAACGAGCCCGTAGCCAATGGCCACAAGTCCCAGGACAAGTGCAATCGTGATAAGGTTCACGCCACTCTCCTCTTCCCAAAGATGTTATTTTTATTGTCTTGTGTATTGCCGCCCAGCTTTACCGGTGCGGTACTTCACAGTGCTATAGACAAGCATGACACTTGGCAATGCGGGGACTGTGCAGAAACGGTGGGCAACCCACCTCTATCGTGGTCTGGACGGACTGCGATAGAGGACAGCAGTGCAAGTATCTGAAAGATCGGGCAAGGTGATGCCCTGCCCGACTTGTCCGGTCACTCGGCAGGCGTCTCTTCGAGCGTCAGCGCCTGCGCGATCCAGTCGGACACGGCGTGAAGATCGGGGAGCACGGCACAGGCCAGAGCGCGGGTCTCGTCGTTGGCCGGCACCATGTCCGGCACCAGCAATGCCATGGTGCCTGCACCTGCCGCCGCGCGCAGGCCGTTGGGCGAGTCCTCCACGGTCACGCAATCCGCCGGATCGATGCCGAGCTTCTTCGCCGTCAACAGATAGGGATCGGGGTGCGGCTTGGGATGGGTAACGTGGCTGATCGTCACGATGTGCTGGAAATAGTCGAACAGCCCGGCGATCTTCAGACGTTCCTCGGCATCGGGACTGGTGGACGAGGTGCACAGGCCCAGCGGCAGACCAGCCGCGCGCAGGGAATCGAGCAGTTCCACCGCACCAGGGCGCAGCGGCACGCCCTCGCGCCATGCGGCCTCGAACAGCACGTCGACCTGCCGATAGAACGTTTCGAGCTGGAAATCCTCACCCCACAGACGACGCAGGAGCTTCTCGTTTTCCTCGCGGTGGATGCCGACCATCTGGTGGATGTGATCCTGCGTCAGCACTTGCCCGACAGCCTTTGCGGCCTGTCCAAGCGCGGTATGGAACATCGCTTCGGTATCGAGCAGAGTGCCATCCATATCGAAGATCACGGCAAGCGGGCGGCGAATTGCAGAGGAAGACAGCGGACAGGCTCCTGTCTGGAGAGGGGGACATGGTGCCCCTAACAGAAACCCCGCCCCGGCGCGAGGGCCGGAGCGGGGTCTGCATGGTTCGAAAACCGGTAAGGTTTACTTCGCGGTCTTCAGCCAGGCACCGATCTCTGCCCGCGTGCGCGGGGTGTTCTTCAGGCGCTCCTGCAAACGAGAGAGCGCCTGGTTGATCGGCTTGGCCTGATCGACCGGCAGCGTCTTGGCGTAGGCTGCCAGCTTCCCGACCATCGCCGGATCGTCGTTGTTGCGCACCAGATTGGCCTGGAAGCGCGGACGACCGGCGCTGGAGATCAGCTTGTCGGTCTCGACCTGATGGGCGCGCACGAACTCCCACGCCAGGTTTGAGTGATCGCCCGCGACCGCGACGATCATCTGCGAGCCGCTGGTGGCATCGGGCGTGCCCGAGATCGCCAGATCGAGCGTCTTCTGCGCCAGCGCATCGTCATGGGCTGCGCCCATCGCCGCATAGTAGATCTGGCGTTCGACGATCGAACCGGACTTGGCCGCGAGCGACTTCATCAGCTCCCAGTCCTGCGCCGTGGCGTTCTTGGCCGCGACCGAGATCCACGTCGGCTTGAGCGGGCCGTCCAGCGCATGCGGATCGCTGGCGAGCGCGCTCAGGCGCTTGCGGGCCTCGGCCACAACGGTCGGATCGCCCATCGCGCCGAGACGCCCGATCAGATCGGCACGCAGCGAGGTTTCGACCAGCTTCTCGTCAGGCTTCGCATCGAAGCCGAGCGCCTTGAGGCGCGGGCCGAACTTCGCGATGGCAAGCTTGCGGATCTTGGCCTTGTCCGCCGCATTGTCGACGCTCTCGTAAAGGCCTGCCCACAGCGCGACCACATTGCCTGCCATCACCGGGTCCATGCTTGCCGGAACCGCATTCAGCAGATCGAGGCCGACCGACATGTCCTGATACCCGGCATTGCCGAGCGAAAGATTGTCGCGGATCAGGCCGTACTGATCGATCGAGGACAGCTTGGCGAAGCCCTTGACCAGCCCGGCAATCGCCGTCTTGGGGTAGAGCGTACGATAGTAGCCAAGCTGGCCCGAGTTCACCACCAGCGGACCGCAACCGGCAATCGTCACCGTGTCGGTCTTGCCGGTCATCAGATGCTGGACAGGCTCGCCCTCGCCCGCGCTGAGCAGCAGCGGGATCGGCCAGAGGCTGGTCGTCTCGCCCGTGGTGTTGCGGGTCGAGAATTCGCCCTGCTCAAGCTGCAACGTGGTCTGCCCACCCTTGCACGAGACCGAAGTCACGCGCACCAGCGGGACGCCCGGCTGCGTGGTGAAGGCCTGCGCGATGCGGTTCACGTCCTTGCCGCCCGCCTGCTCGATCGCCGACCACAGATCGTGGCTCTGCGTGTTCGAGAACGCATGCGCCTTCATGTAGCGGCGGATGCCGTCGCGCCAGGTGTCCTCGCCCACATAGTGTTCGAGCATGGTGATGACGGCCTGCCCCTTCTGGTAGGTGATACCGTCGAAGGCCTGCTCCATCTCCGAAGTCGTGCGCACATGCTGGACCACCGGGTGCGTGGTGGGCAGCGCATCCTGCGCCATCGCGCCTTCGCGCCCGTCGATCTGGCCGAGCAGCCAGTTCCAGTCCGGGTTGAAGTGCGCGGTCGCCTTGGCGGCCATCCAGCTGGCGAAGCCCTCGTTCAGCCAGATGTCGTCCCACCAGGCCATCGTCACCAGATCGCCGAACCACTGGTGCGCCATCTCGTGCGCCTGCACCGAGTAGATGCCCTGCTTGGCGGCGGGGCTGGTCAGCTTGGGATCGAGCAGCAGCAGGCGCTGGAAGGTCATGATCCCGCCCCAGTTCTCCATCGCGCTGAAGAACTGCGAGGCGCCCGGCGCGGCCACGTTGTCGAGCTTGGGCAGCGGGAAGCGCGCACCAAAGTATTCGTCGTAGAACGGCAGCACCTGTGCCATCGAATCGCGGGCATAGGCCATCTGCGCTTCGGTGCCCTTCGGCCCGACGATACCGGCCTCGACGCCATCCGCCGCCTTCATCGCGCTGCGCGAGAACTGGCCCGAAGCGAGGAACAGCAGGTAGCTGCTCATCTTCGGCGTGGTCTGGAAGGTCACGCGCTTCAGACCATTGCCGAGGTCGTCGGTCCTGGCGATGGGCATGTTGCCGATCGTCATCTGGTCGGCCGGGACCACGGCGGAGAGATCGAAGGTCGCCTTGTAGCTCGGCTCGTCGAAGCTGGGGATCATGCGGCGCGCATCGGGCGCCTCGAACTGGGTGAACAGACCGCGCACGTCCTTGCCGGTGGCCGGATCGGGATAGTCGAGCACGAACAGACCCGCCGCCTGCGTGCCGATCTTGCCGGTATAGGCAATGTCTAGGCGATAGCGGCCCGCGGCGATGGCGGCAGGCGCGGTGAAGGTGAGCGTCTGCGCGTCGGCATCGGTGGCGACGGTCAGCGCGATGGGCTTGCCCTTCCCGTCGGTCGGCACGAGGCTGGCCTTCGAGACGGTCAGTTCGTTGCCGTTCAGGGTGATGCTGGGGCTGGCCGTAAACACCTGAAGATCGATCGAGGCGGTGCCGGCAAAGGTCAGCGCCTTGGTGTCGGGCACGATGTCGATCCTGTAATGGATCGGACGCGCGGTGCGCGGCAGGCTGGTCGGGATCGCATCGGTCAGCGGCACGATCGCCGTTGTGCCCGGCCCCGGCTGCGGCATCGGCACTTCGTCAGCCATGGCACTTTGAGCGAGAACGAAGGCCAGCGTGGCGGCGGCAACGCCTGCCAGGCCGCGACGGGCGGACGGACGACGAAGGATTGAACGGCGCATGGATGAGTGCTCCCTGGGACTCTTGGGTTTGTGACCGGTCGGGAGGGGTAGTCGCTCTATCCGTTTCGATCCAGCCCGAATATCTTTCGCAGCATCGCGTGAAATTTCGTTATCGCGCAGGACAAGATCGCGCTGAGACCGGGGATAGTGTCACAGTCCCGTCATGCATGCCTGCTTTGGGCAGGAAAGACCTCGTTAATCAACACTCCACACCGGGAGCTTTCGGCATGTTCTGGTTCGTCACGGCGGGATCGACCGCAGCCATCGTGCTGCTGGTAATCTGCCTCCTGCTTGTCCTCGCCTTCGAGTTCTCGAACGGTTTTCACGACACCGCCAATGCCGTCGCCACGGTGATCTACACCAATTCGCTCAAGCCCGTGCCCGCCGTGGTACTGTCGGGCGTGATGAACTTCCTCGGCGTGCTGACCGGCGGCATCGCGGTGGCCTATGCCGTGGTGCATATCCTGCCGCCCGAAGTGCTCAGCCCGCCGGACACGAACCCGGCCATCGGCATGCTGGCGGCACTGCTGGTCTCGGCCTTCGGGTGGAACATCGCAACCTGGGCACTGGGCATTCCCAATTCGAGCAGCCATGCCCTGATCGGCTCGCTGATCGGCATATCCATCGCCTCCTCGCTGCACACCCATGTGCCGCTGAACAACGGCGTGGACTGGAGCCAGATCGTCAAGGTGCTGGAAGCGCTGCTGTTCTCGCCACTGATCGGCTTCGTCTGCGCGCTGATCCTGTTCAATGTGGTCAAACTGCTGTTCAAGGACCGCGCGCTCTACCAGCAACCCGAAGGCGAGACGCCGCCGGTCTGGTGGGTGCGTGCGCTGCTGATCCTGACCTGCACCGGCGTATCCTACTCGCACGGCAGCAACGATGGGCAGAAAAGCATCGGCCTGATCATGCTGGTGGTGATCGGCCTTGCGCCCTTCTCGTTCGCCATCGATCTCGACCGCAAGCCCGCCGATGTCGCCGCACTGGCGCCTGCCGCGCACGAAGCGGCCGCCTTGATCCAGAGCTACGGCGGCTATGACAAGGCGCGGGGCCTGAAGGCGGCGACCGACCTCGAGGCGCGCCTTGCCGGTGTCACCTCGATGCACGACATCGCCCGGCCCGACCGCCCGCATGTGCGCGGCGACGTGACCCGCGTTCAGGCGGCGCTCCAGACCATCACCGAAGATCGCGGCACCACCGCGCCCGATGCCGTCAAGAAGCAGGCCAAGGCGCTCGGTGGAACGCTGGGCAAGACCATCGAATATGCCCCATGGTGGGTGCGCATCCTCTCGGCGCTGTGCCTCGGCATCGGCACGATGGTGGGCTATCGCCGTATCGTCGTCACACTGGGCGAAAAGCTGGGCAAATCGCACCTCGTGCCCGCACAGGGCGCCTCGGCGGAGCTGGTCTCGGCAGTGGTGATCGGCGTTGCGGGCTTCACCGGAGGCCCGGTCTCGACCACGCATGTCGTCACCTCCGGCATCGCGGGCACGATGGTCGGCTCGGGCGCAGGGCTGCGCTGGACCACGATCCGCAAGATCATGCTGGCGTGGATACTGACGCTGCCCGGCACGATTATCATCGCGGGTGGGCTGTACTACCTGTTCACGCTGTAAGGGGAGCCGCGCTCTCGAGTCCCGTCATCCCGGCGAAGGCCGGGATCGCTGGAGGGGAGCGCGTTCATCACAACGATCCCAGCTTTCGCTGGGATGACGGCTTTATGCCGCGCGCAGCTTTGCCGCTTCATCCTTGCGCAAGGTCAGCACTTCCACGCCGTCCTTCGTCACCGCAACGGTATGTTCGAACTGCGCCGAAAGCTTGCCGTCGTCGGTCGTGACGGTCCACCCGTCATCCCCGGTCGAGCAGTGGCGGGTGCCCTGATTGACCATCGGCTCGATGGTAAAGACCATGCCTTCGCGCAGTTTCAGCCCCGATCCGCGCCGACCGAAGTTCAGCACCTGTGGCTCCTCGTGCATCTCACGACCGATGCCATGGCCGCAGTATTCGCGCACGACCGTATAGCCGTTCTTCGCGGCATGACGCTCGATGGCGAAGCCGATGTCGCCCATATGCGCGCCGGGGCGAACCTGCCGGATACCCTCCCACATCGCCTCCTGCGCCACCCGGACAAGGCGCTGCGCTGCCGCCGAAACAGTACCGACCATATAGGTCTTGCTCGAATCGGCGATAAAGCCGTTCTTCTCCAGCGTGATATCGAGGTTGATGATATCGCCCTCGCGGATCACTTCGCGCTCGCTCGGCACGCCGTGGCAGACCACCTGGTTGATTGAGCAGTTGAGCACGTACTTGAAGCCGTACTGCCCCTTGCTGGCGGGGCGCGAGGCAAGGTCGTGGACGATGAACCGCTCGACCATGTCGTTCACCGCCATGGTCGTCATCCCGGCCAGATCCTGCCCGTCCAGCATCTCGAACACCGAGGCGAGCAGCTTGCCGGAAATGCGCATGAGCGCGAGTTCATCGGGCGTCTTCACCATGTCAGGCAGCTTCGCGATCCTGCGAGGACATTCCCGCCACCTGCACTTGCGCAGCCGCCAGCTCCCGGCGGACGATCTCGTTGAACGAGAGCGTGGGATGCGCTTCGGCGAGCATGCCCAGTTTCATCCAGAATTCGGCCTGTGCGTTGATCGAGCGGCACATCACCGCGCTGGCGCGGCGGGCCTCTTCATGCAGGTCGTCGGCGATTTTCACGATGCCCATGGGCGGAAATGTCCTCGATGAATATACGAACCATATATGATTCGTATATTCATCGGTCAATCAGCCATTCGGGTGATAGAAATCGTAGATCGTGCGCGCCACGGTCACGCTGACGCCCGGCGCGCGCTGGAGGTCTTCGAGGCTTGCCGCGCGAACCTTGCTCGCCGTACCGAAATGCAGCAGCAGCGCGCGCTTGCGGGCCGGACCGATGCCGGGAATCTCGTCGAGCGGACTGGCGGTGATCGCGCGGCTGCGCTTGGCGCGGTGGGCGCCGATGACGAAGCGGTGGACCTCGTCGCGGAGGCGCTGGAGGTGGAACAGCAGCGGCGAATTGACCGGCAGCATCTTTTCGCGCCCGTCGGGGAAGTGGAACACCTCGCGCCCCTCGCGCCCGTGATGCGGACCCTTGGCGATGGCGATCAGCGGCACGTCCTCGATGCCCAGTTCCTCCAGCGCATCACGCACCGTGCTCATCTGCCCCTTGCCGCCGTCGATCAGCACGAGGTCGGGCCACATGCCGCTCTCGCGCTCGGGGTCTTCCTCTTGCACGCGCGAGAAGCGCCGGGTCATGACCTCGCGCATCATCGCATAGTCGTCGTCGGTCTGCGCTTCGCGGATGTTGAACTTGCGATACTGGCCGGTGAGGAAGCCCTCCGGCCCGGCGACGATCATCGCACCCAGCGCGTTCGAGCCCTGGATATGCGCGTTGTCGTAGACCTCGACGCGCTGCGGCAGCTCGGGCAGTTCGAGGAACTCGGCCATCTCGCGCCAGATCTTCGCCTGCGATCCGCGCTCGGCCATGCGCCGGTCCAGCGCCTCGACGGCATTGCGCACCGCCTGTTCGATCAGCCGCTTGCGATTGCCGCGCTGGGGCACCGAAATCTCGACCTTGCCCCCTGCCCCTTCGCGAAATGCCTCGGCCAGAAGCTCGGCCTCGGGCAGTTCGCGGTCGAGCAGGATCGTGCGTGCCGGGGGGACCTCTTCGTAGAATTGTCCGAGGAAGCTCTGAAACACTTCCTCTTCCGAAAGCCCCTCGGTGTGGGTGGGGAAGAAGGCGCGGTGCCCCCAATTCTGGCCGCCGCGAATGAAGAAGGCCTGCACGCCGATCTGACCGTTCTTGGCGGCCATCGCGAAGATATCGGCATTGTCCATGCCCTCGGCGTTGATCGCCTGACTGCCCTGGATGAAAGTCGCCGCACGCAACCGGTCGCGCAGCATCGCCGCCCGCTCGAAGTCGAGCGCTTCGGCGGCCTCGGCCATCTGACCCTCGATCTTGCGCTGCACCGCGCTGGACTTGCCGCCAAGGAAGTCCTTCGCCTCCTTCACCAGCTCGGCATAGCCCGCCTCGTCGATCCGCCCCACGCAGGGCGCCGAGCAGCGCTTGATCTGGTAAAGCAGACAGGGCCGGTCGCGCCGCGCAAAGAAGCTGTCGGTGCAGCTGCGCAGCAGGAACAACTTCTGCAGCGCGTTGATCGTGGTGTTCACCGAACCGGCGCTGGCGAAGGGGCCGTAATAGTTGCCCTTGAACCGCCGCGCGCCGCGATGCTTCATGATGCGCGGGAAGTCATGCTCGGCGCGCAGCAGGATGAACGGGAACGACTTGTCGTCGCGCAGCAGCACATTGTAGGCCGGACGAAAGCGCTTGATCAGCTGCGCTTCGAGCAGCAGCGCCTCGGCTTCCGAATTGGTGGTGACGATGGTCATGCTGCGCGTCTGGCTGACCATGCGTTGCAGGCGCGAGGGCAGGCGTTCCCACTGCGTGTAGTTCGCCACGCGATTGCGCAACACCCGCGCCTTGCCGACATAGAGCACGTCGCCGCGCGCATCCTGCATGCGATAGACGCCCGGCTTGGCGGGCAGCGTGCGCACGGTATCGCGGATCACCTCGACCCCGGCCTGAAGGTCGGGCTGGTCCGATCCGCGCACCGTATAGGTCGCGCGATCCTCGTTGAATCGCGCGTGTCCTTGCGGGGTATCCGGCGTGCCGGCGGGTGTCCTTGCCATCCGGTCCAGATAGGGAACATCGCCGGACTTGAGTAGCCCCGGCGATGTTCCATCCGCAGGCTTCTTTAAAACATCTTGCGGAGTTCCAGCCCGACCACCCGGCCCTGCGGCTCCATATAGGCGCGCTGGTAGGCGAGTGGCGTCTCACCGGCCGAGTTCGTCACCTTCTGGCGCGAATCGAACAGGTTCTCGACCACGAACGAGAGGCGCGCATCCTTGAAGAACGGCAGCTTCTTCACGAGCTTTTCCTGCTGACCAAGGTCCATGAACAGGCGCAGCTGGGTGATGAACGTGCTGCCGAAGCGCAGATCGGTGCTGTCCGGCGCGCCGCTGCCGTCGACGGTCGTCGGCGCAGTCCAGGTGCCCTTCAGGCGGAAGCCGACGCCGTTCATGAAGACGCCGCCCTCACCCGTGATCTCGTGCCGCGCTACGCCGCCCGAGGTGATCGCGCCGCCGTTCAGCTGGTCCAGAACCGGCACGCCATCGGCGATCTTGATCGTGTCGTTGAACCGCCAGGTATGATAGATCGACAGGTTCCAGCGACCGCTGCCCTTGGGAGGCGGGCCGAAGCCACCGCCACCGGGGCCACGTCGGCCTCCATTGCTGCCGCCCTTCTGGTCTTCCTGCTTCTTCCCGACATTGCCCGAAAGGTTGAAGCCCCAGCGCAGGTTCGAGCTTTTTACCTCGTCGAACGTCACCGGGCGCTCGTCGATGGTCAGCAGATTACCCTCGGCATCGCGCGTCACGCGATCGGGGAACGCGCCTTCGACGGCGGTGGTCAGCGTCGGGAACGTCTCGCTGACGTTGGTCGAACGGTTGCGGAAATATTCCACCAGCAGGTTCGAGCGGTCGAGGAACGGCAGCTTCCAGTTGGCCGAGAACTTCCAGTCGCGCTGGCGCTCCTTGCGAAGGTCGGGATTGCCGCCGCTGATCACCGTCACCAGCGCCGTGCGCGAATTGGTATAGTCGTAGGTGGCGACGTTGTAGGTGATCGTCTCGGGCGCACCGAGCTGGGTCAGCGTCGGCGCTGCATCGGCGACGATGTAGCTGGCGCCCAGCGTCAGCGTATCGGTCGGCGACCAGGTGACGCCCGCGTTCCAGTTGGTGAGCGTGCCGAAATCGGAAAGCTGGTCGATCCCGCCCGACAGGTTCAGCGAGATGTCGCCTATTGCGCCCAGCACGTCGGCGCTGCGGCTGGTCAGTGGCAGCGCGAGGTTGACGCTGCCGGACACGTCGCCGCGATTGAGCGTGGTATTGCCCACAAGGCTGTTCGACGCCTCGCTCTGGCTGTTGTTGAAAGCGTATCCCGCCTTGGCTGTCAGCGAGGCTTCGCCTGCGGGCATCTCGAACGGCGAACCGTTGATCGTCGCGACGTTGGTCGAGGTGAAGGTGCGGTTGAGCGCGTGGTTGACGCCGCTGCCGGGGACATCCGGAAGCGCACCGTCGATCGACAGTGTGCCCGCCGCCGCCGCATCGACCAGCGAAGAGGTGTCGCGCTTGTTGTCGGTCCAGGTGTCGGCGGTGGTATAGCCGTTGTCCGATGTGACGCTCAGTTGCCATGGACCGAGCGACTTGTTGAAGCCCAGGCCGACCTGGATCTCGTCGGTGATTACGCGGGTTTCCAGCGGGTCGGGCAGCGTGCGGATCGCGGTATCCCCATCGGGATCTTCCAGCGTCACGGTATCGAGACCGGAGAGCGAAATCTTGGATTCGTGCGAATAGGTGACGTTGCCGGTCAACGATCCACCATAGCCCTTCTCGCCCAGGCCCTGTGTAATCGTGCCTTCCAGCGTGAAGACGTGATCCTGCGCGATCAGGCTGCGATACTTCGCCGGATCGGGATCGCCCGAGACGGTCGGCATGATCGAGGCGTCCTCGGTGATGCCGCGTTCGGCATCGGTCAGCATCGAGGTGTTGTTGATCTCGGCCGAGACATTGTAGCGCCGCAGTCCCTCGATCTTGACGATGCCGCCTTCGAACGCGTGGTTTTCGTAGCCACCGCGCGTGGGCACGTTGATCTCGCCCGAAACCGTCGTCGCTGCGTAATGATCCTTGAGGATGATGTTCACCACCCGCTGGTCGGGCGGATAGCCGAAGCGCAGGGCGACTTCCTCGGGCAGCACTTCCATGCGGCGGATCGCCTCGGGCGGAATGCGGCGAAGCTCGCGGAAGCTGCTGATGCGCTGGCCGTTGAGCAGGATCACCGGCGTACCGTCACCACGACCGCGACCGCTGCCGGTCTGCGGCGCGATGGAATCGATCAGTTCGTCGATGGACGATGCGCCATAAGCCGCGATGTCCTGCTCGTCGAACGTCTGGATCGGCGCTTGCGGCGCCACGACCTGTCCGGGAATGCGCTTGCTGACGACGACGATCTCGTTGCCCGTCACCGGCACGTCGATCGGCTTGTCCTCGTCATTCAGGGCCGCCGCCGGGGTCGCGGCCTGCTCGGTGCCCGTGCCTACGCCCGTACCTGTCGCGAACGCGGGATGGCACAGCGCCAGTGCCGACACGGAAATCGCGCCGACGGTAAAATTCCTGTATTTGGGACGCAAACGCTTTCTCCGCCAAGAGCTTGCCCGGTATCCCGCCGGGCCTGCCATGTCCTTCCCGAGCGCGGCTTGCCGCGTCTGCGAAGGGAGCGCAAGCCGGTCTGCACAACCTTTTGTCGCATTCTTATTGCCTGCGGCGAAGATGGCACTCTTTCAATTTTGCGGAGTCGCGTCTATGTGGCGCGCCAACATGCACAAAATCTACGGAAACTGATCGCCCATGGCGAAAGAAGAACTTCTCGAAATGCGCGGCCGTGTGGTCGAGCTTCTGCCCAACGCGATGTTCCGCGTCGAGCTGGAAAACGGTCACGAAATCCTCGGTCACACCGCCGGCAAGATGCGCAAGAACCGCATTCGCGTTCTGGTGGGTGACGAGGTGCTGGTGGAACTCACCCCTTACGACCTGACCAAGGGTCGCATCACCTATCGCTTCATGCCCGGTCGCGGTGGCCCCGGCCCGTACTGATCCGGTGACGGCTGCGAATACCGGGACGGAGTGCACTTCGTCCCACGCACCCGCGCGTCTGCTGCTGGCATCCGCCAGCCCGCGACGCCGCGAGCTGATCGAGCGGCTCGGCATAACGCCCGATGCTGTCGAAGCCGCCGATATCGACGAGACCTCGCGTCCTGCCGAAGCCCCGCGCGCCTATGCCCGGCGTATGGCGCGGGAAAAGGCGCTCGCGCTGACGGCACCCGGCATGCACGTTCTGGCGGGTGATACTGTCGTCGCCTGCGGCCATCGCATCCTGCCCAAGGCCGAGGACGAGGCCACCGCGCGCCAGTGCCTTGCCCTGTTGTCCGGCCGACGTCACAGGGTGCTCTCTTCAGTCGCGCTCAAGGCCCCGATGGCTCGTTGCGCGAACGCCTTTCCGAAACCGTGGTCCGCTTCAAGACGCTGAGCGCGCAGGAAATCGACGCCTATATCGCGGGCGGCGAATGGGACGGCAAGGCAGGCGGCTACGCCATTCAGGGCAGCGCCGAGGGCCTGATCGCCTCGATCAGCGGCAGCCATTCGGGCGTCGTCGGCCTGCCTCTGTTCGAGACGCGGGCGCTGCTGCGCGCGGCGGGCTTCCCGATTGCCTGAGTGGCTGGTCGAGGACGGCATCGGGGAAACCCGCGCCATTCTCGTGCATGGCGACCGGATGCTGGAAGCGCGCTCGCTGTGGCATTCGGGCGCCGATGACCTCACCGTTGGGCAGATCGCGCCCGCGCGCCTGATCGAGCGCCAGCGCGGCACCGCGCGCGGCCTGATCCGCTTTGAAAGCGGTACAGAGGCGCTGATCGACACGCTCCCGCGCGAGATCACCACCGGCGCCACGCTCAATGCCCTCGTCACCCGTGAAGCCATCGCCGAGCAGGGGCGCCACAAACGCCCGCAGGCCCGCTTCACCACGCAAGCCCCGCGCCCTGCACCCGGCCTCGCCGAACGCCTGCGGGAGACCTCTCATCCGGTCCGCACGGTCCGCCGCTTTCCCGATGATCCCTGGCACGACCTGATCGACGAAGCCCGTTCCGGCGAAATCCCGTTTCCGGGCGGCGCAGTGCTCGTCATGCCGACCCCGGCGATGACGCTGATCGACATCGACGGCCACCTTCCGCCGGGCGCGCTGGCGCTGGCGGCGGTTCCGGCGATTGCCGACGCGATTGGACATTTCGAACTGGGCGGCTCCATCGGCATCGATTTCCCGACCATCGAGCGCAAGGAGGAGCGCCGGGCCGTGGACGACGCACTTGCCGCTGCGCTCGATCACTGGCCACACCAGCACACCGCGATCAACGGCTTCGGCTTCGTCCAGCTCGTCGCCCGGCTGGAGCGTCCCTCTCTGCTCCACCGCCTGCACCATGCCCCTGTCGCCGGTGCCGCGCGCGAACTGCTGCGCCGGGGCGAGCATGTCGCCGAACCGGGCGTGCTGGTTCTGACGGCCCACCCGCAAGTCCACGCTGCCAGCCTGCCGGAATGGGACGAGGAACTGGCACGGCGCACCGGGCGTCGCATCCGCCGCCAGAACGATCCCGCACTTGCACTCCATGCCGGTTTCGCGCAGGCGCTGTCGGCATGAGCCCGACCGAACGCAAATGCCCGATCTGCGGCAAGCCCCGCTCGCAGGAGCATACGCCCTTCTGCTCCAAGCGCTGCCGCGACCGCGACCTCCTGCAATGGCTGGAAGACGGCTACGCCCTGCCCGGTCCGGCGAATGTCGAAGATTATCCACAGGATGATTGAACAAGTTTGAAAGCCTGCAAATTTTAGGGTTGCCAACCGGCCACCCCTTCTTCATAGGCCCCTCCACCAGCCGCTCAGCGCTTCCTTTTATGGACTGCTGATGACGAAATGCCCGGGTAGCTCAGTTGGTAGAGCATGCGATTGAAAATCGCAGTGTCGGCGGTTCGAATCCGTCCCCGGGCACCATCGTCCCTTTCAAGGCATGGTATTTCCACAACGTTTTGAAATTCTGACGCTATTCGTCAATGCTTGTCGCACGCTGTGTTCGTGGGGACGCTCCAGCGCTCACGCAAAAACGGGCGCGACATCGAAATGCCGCGCCCGTGTGATCTGTAGCGCCCTGATGCCGCCCGCGTTTGCTCAGAGCAGCGACTTGTCGATGTAGAGCGGCATCGAATCCTCCCACTTGCTGTCGGTCAGCAGGCGCTTGTTGCCGCCATCGGCATCCATCACGTAGATCTGGCCATATTGCTGGAAGGTGTTGTCGTAGAGCGCCGCCTCGTCGCGGAAACCGTGGGCGGAGCCCGACCACATGATCCGTCCATCGGGCGACCACACCGCGTGTGCATCGCTGGCATTGCCGGTGGTGAGCTGCTGAAGATCCGAACCATCGGGGCGGATCGTGCAGATCTGGAAATAGAGCCCGTCCACCTTGCGGGTGAAGACGATGCGCTGGCCATCGGGGACCAGCCCGGAAGGTTATCGAGATCCTTTGTCAGCACGCGCTGCTGTTTCGTATCGAGGTTCAGCACGCGCAGGCCGCGCTCCTCGCTCTCGCCCCAGACGCGGAACACCAGTTCCTTGCCGTCGCCGGAAAAGCTGGGGAACCCGGAATGGACCGTGCCATCGGTCAGGATCTCCAGATCGCTGCCGTCCTTGCGGACACGCGCGACGACCGCCTTGGCATAGGAGCGCTCGGCAAACCACGTCCCGATCCCGAAGGCCAGCCATTCGCCATCGGGCGACCAACAGGGCTGGAATGCGCCTGCGAGCCCCTTCTTGACCATATCGGGATTGAGGCCGGACTTGGTGTTGTCGAACACCACGCGGCGCTGCGAGCCATCGGGACGGCAAGTGACGATCGAGGAATTGCCGGTCTGCTTCTCGGTAAAGGCCATCATGCCCTGGCGCGACAGGATCGGGAACACGTCCATGAAGCGATAGTCGTACTGCGCGTCCCAGCTGTAGAGCGGCTTGTCGAGCTGGCGCACCGGGCGGAAGGCCTGCACCTCATACAGGATCGAGGCGCCATCCGCCGTCCATCGCGGCGAGCGCAGCCCCTCCCGCTTGAAGCCGGGGCGACCGGAAGTATAGGCGATTCCTTCCAGTGGTCCGCCCTTGACGACATAGCCGATCTCGTCGTTGCTGACCCAGTGCGGCGAGACTTTCAGCCAGCCGCCACTGGTATGCTCGACCCGCGCACCGGTCTCCACGTCGACCGAGACGATCTGCGATTCGACGCGGCCGATCCATTCGGGACGGCGCGCACCCCAGGTGGATTCTGTGGTCAGTTCATAGAAGGCGATCCGCTTGCCGTCCGGTGACCATACCGGAGAGCCCTGGCACCAGTTCTTGCGCGAGGAGACCTTGGCAAAGCCGGTGCCATCGGGGCGAATTTTGTAGATCGCCAGTTCCTGCGTGTGCTCCCACCCGCGACCTTCGTCGTGGCCGCGCCAGCTGGTGTTCCGATCGCTCGAAAAGGCGATCCACTGGCCGTCCGGGGACCAAGAAGGGCGGAAGTAGCAATCGGGCTGTCTGCTTCGCCCTTGACCTCACCAATGCCGGTCAACTGCCTCAGTTTGCCGCTGGCGAGGTTCATCACCCAGATGTTCGCCTTGTAGCCGTTACGCGTGGAGACGAAGGCCAGCCACTTGCCGTCGGGCGAGAGCGCGGCGGCATCATCGACGCTGGGACCGCCCTGCAGCGCGGTGACGCCCGTCCCATCGCCCTTGGCGATGAACAGGCTGGAGTTGCCGTCCCCCAGCCGCTCGGACGTGAAGACGAGGCGCGATCCATCGTGGGACAGCATGGCGTTGTAATCGTAGGCGCCTTCGGCAAGCACCTTGCGTTCACCCGTTCCATCGGCGGCGCAGACGCGCAGTTCGGAAACCGATGGCGCGATGCGGTTCATCATCATCACGCCCTTGCGTGTGGGAGCCGGCTTGGCGATCCCGACCTGGCTGAGCAGCATGGACGCGGGCACGGCCGCGAGAAAATCCCTACGCTTCATATTACGCTCTCCCCGTAATCCCGGACTGAATTTCTGCTGTGCAGAATGACTTTTTTGCTTCCGGCAGCACGTTTGACTGCCTTGTCTTCCTGTATAGTGCAGCCCCTCGGAACATTACATCGACGCCATCACTGAAATTATCGGTCCGATCCAAGTGCCGATAACGCCCTTACGAAAAACGCCGATTACAACGTGAGGCAAGCCGAGGCAGCATTCGGGGCAAATAGTCCCGAACGACATGCCCGGCATCAGTACGACGACCGTCACCCATGTCGGTCGATGCTTGGGGAGAGCAAGTCGATGAAAACCACACCCGAAATCCGTGTCCGTTCGCTGCGCGCCATGCTGATGGCAGGCGTGGCCTTGCTGGCAGCTCCGCAGATTGCCTCGGCACAGGACGCAACACCTCCTGCCTCCGAAGACAAGGGCATCCAGGAAATCATCGTGACGGCTCAGAAGCGCGCCGAAAGCGTGCAGAACGTGCCGATCGCGATTACCGCCCTCACCAACCAGCAGTTGAGCAATGCCGGCGTTTCCAGCACGCTCGATCTCAAGGCCACGGTGCCTGCGCTCAATATCACCACCGGCACCGGCGGTATCGGCCTGCCCCGCATTCGCGGCATCGGCGCGACGGGGCAAGGGCCCGGCATCGAGAACCCGGTCGCGGTCTATGTCGATGGCGTGTATTATGGCGCCTCGTTCGGCATTCTGCAGTCGATGTATGACACCGATCAGGTGGCGGTGCTCAAGGGGCCGCAAGGCACGCTGTTCGGTCGCAACGCCACCGGCGGCCTCATCCAGATCACCACGATGGGCCCGAGCTTCGACTGGACCGGCAAGGCCGAGGTCGGATACGCGAACTACGATACCGTCCATTCCGCTGCCTATATCTCCGGCGGCCTGACCAAGACACTCGCGATCAGCCTTGCCGGGCAGTACGACAACCAGCAGGATGGCTGGGGTAAGAACCTGACCACCGGAAACGACATCAACACCTCGAAATCGTGGGGGGGGCGGGCCAAGCTGCTGTGGGAGCCGGGCACGGATACGAAGGTGACGCTGGCGGGCGATTTCAACGGACGTGACGGCGCTGCGCCTGCCTTCCGCAACTTCGGCCTCAATTCGCTGGGCCAGAACGTACCCGCGCTGATTACCTCGCTGGGCGGCGATCCGCATACCGACATCATCTCGAACGTCGATCCGAAGATGTCCACGCGCGCCTGGGGCTCCAGCCTGACGGTCGAACAAAACCTCGGTTTCGCGACGCTCAAGTCGATCACCGCCTATCGCGATTCCAAGTTCAGCTACTTCTTCGACCCGGACGGTTCGGCGGCGAACTACATCGTCGTCGACAACCACCAGTTCGACAAGCAGTTCACGCAGGAGCTGAACCTCGTTTCCGAAGGCAGCGGCCCGTTCAAGTGGGTGCTGGGCGGCTTCTACATGCACGACAAGGCGGGTAACGACGGCTCGCGCACGACCGGTATCTATACCTTCGGCGGCAACGGCTATTCGCAGGACGACAACGCCGTCAAACTGGACTCGATCGCCGCCTTTGCCGAGGGCACTTATACTTTCGGATCTTCCACCAACCTGACGGCGGGTCTGCGCTATACCAGCGACAAGCGTTCACTGAACGCGCAGGTCACGGACTATAACGGCAACATCGGCACCACCACGGTAACGACGATCGATCCGGAGCAGCACACCTTCAACAAGCTGACCTGGCGCCTGTCGCTCGATCACCGCTTCTCGCCCGAGGTTCTGGCCTATGCCAGCTACAACCGCGGCTTCCGCGGCGGCACCTACATCACCCAGAACGATCCCGTCGTGCTGCTCAAGCCCGAAACGGTCGATGCCTACGAAGTCGGCCTGAAGACGGATCTGTTCAACCGGTCGGTCCAGCTCAACGTTGCAGGGTACTACTATAACGAGAAGAACATCCAGGTCATGCAGGTGATCTCGGGTGCGCAGACGGTCTATCAGGCAGACGGCGCGCATATCTACGGGGTCGACGCCGATATGACCTGGCGCGTGACCCATGCGCTGCGGTTGTTCGGCGGCGTGAACTACACCCATGCACGCTACACCAGGTTCACCGACGCGATGCTCAGTCAGCCCTATCCGCTGCCGAGCGGCTTCACGGTTCCGGGCGGCGTGTGCTACGGCTCGTTCCCGCCATACGGCGCGATTGCCGGGGGCAATTGCCTCTACATCGGCGATGCTTCGGGCAACAAGCTGCAGAACACGCCGACATTCACCGGCAGCATCGGGGGCAGCTACGATCTCGATACCGGGATCGGCAAGTTCACGCTTTCGGGGAACTACTACTACAACTCCGGCTTCGTGGGCTCGCCCGACGAGCGCGTGAAGCAGAAGGCCTACAACACCGTCGATGCCGCGCTGACCTGGCACTCCAGCGACGATCACCTGTTCGTTCGCCTCTGGGCAAGAACCTCACCAAGGCGTTCTACTTCACGCAGATCGCCGCCAGCAATAGCGGCGACAACGGCACTTACGCTGCCCCGCGCACGTATGGTGTGACGGCAGGCTTCGATTTCTGAGAACTGCGAATAAAAAACCGGCGGAAGCTGCGCTTCCGCCGGGCGTCTTTTTTACATTACGCCTTTGAGGCGGGCTGTCAGACTGGCTGCCCCAGCGACACCAGTTCACGCCGCATGCGCTGGTACTTGGGCAGCACGCCTTGCGTGTAATCGACGAAGGTCGGCAGCCTGGCCGGATCAAGGCCCGCCTCTTGCGCATAGAGCGCGATGATCGCATCAGACTCGTTCATGAAGGCTCCCGGTGTGTGCTGGACGGTCGGGAAGGTGACCTTTTCGAACCACGGCGCCAGTTCGGCGCGCATATCCGTTTCGTTGTCATCGCCGGGCGTGAAGACCCGCATGTCGAACCGCTCCATGAGCCCCGCCTCCAGCAGGAATATCCGCAGCTTCAGGCAATGCGGGCAAGCGGCCTTCAGGTAGAGGACGGCGTGGAAAGTGTCAGTCATCTGGCTCTCGATTTCCTGTCTCAGCGATCGGTGAACGCGACCGAGGTGGGCCTTGCGATGTCGAGCCGCTGGCCGGTCGCGTCAAGCTTGCCGCTCGCAGCATCGATACGGAATACCGACAGGTTATTGGACATCTGGTTGGCGACCACCAGCCAGCGGCCATCATGGCTCAGCGCAAAACCCCAGGGCACCTGACCGCCGCAATCGAGGGCCTGCACGAAGGTCAGGTGTCCGTCCTTACCGACAGCATAGACCTGCACGCGGTTCGCGGCGCGATTGCCGGCGTAAAGGAAGCGTCCATCCCGTGAGAGCGCAATCTCCGAACCACTGGGCTTGCCCGTAAACTCCGGTCCATCGAGCGGTGTGCTCGCCACGGGTGCGAGGCTCCCGACTTCGGCGTTCCAGTTGAACGCGTAGATCGTGCCGCCCATCTCGGTCATCAGGAAGGCATGGCGGCCATCCGGTGCGAAGACGATATGGCGCGGCCCGCTGCCCGGAGGCAGCGCTGCCCAAGGGGTTTTGGCGGGCGTGAGCGAGCCGCCCGCACCAATGCGGTAGATATAGATCCGATCGGTGCCGAGATCGGGCGACAGCAGATAGCGGCCCGATGGATCGACGGTCACGCCGTGGGCATGGGCGCTCTTCTGGCGGGGACTGGGGCCGGAGCCCGTGTGCGCCTCCACGTCGGACGGCATCGCTGCCACCCTGCCCTGCGCATCAATGGGGATCGCGGCAATTTGCCCGCTGCCATAATTGGCGACGTATACCGTTCGTCCCTTGCCATCGAGAGCCAGATGGGTCGCGCCGCCGCCCCCCGAATCCGCCCGGCCCAACGGGCGAAGCGCCCCGGTCGCCGGATCGTAGGCGAAGGATAGCACCGCGCCATGATCCTTGCCGTCGTTCCCCACTTCGCTGACGGAAAAGAGGTGGCGGTGCAGGGTATCGGCCAGCACCCAGGTCGGCCTCTCGACGGGGCCGACAACGCCTTGCGAGGTCAGCGCCCCGGTTCGCGGATCAAGCTTCACCGCGACAATTCCCTGCCCTGCAGCCACACTGCCCTGCGTTCCGACATAGGCAAGCAAGTCCTGAGATTTCCCGCCTTCCATAACTTTCGGGACAGTCTGGCATCCCGACAGGAATATGATCAAAGGCACTACGGCCAGACCGGCCCCGAGCGTTCTGCGCCCTGATTTCATGGCCACTCTCAATTCTCCCGATTTATGTCATCGGTACCTAGGCGAAGTCATTATCCGAGCGCCATCACTCGGAGGGATGCAGTCGGCATACTTATAAAGTCGAGCGCGAAACTTATCGAAGGCATGGGGCCTGCGTGTGACAGATGATTTCGCAAGCTCGGCAAAATTGATGCAATTGCAAAAAACGACGCTTGCAGTAGCAAAAATTTGAAACGATACAGGCCGCCAAGGCATAGTAGACCGGCGGATCACTTGACCAACCCCCTGAAGACCACTCGACGTGCGCAGGCCCTGCGCGGCGCCCTTATCGCAACAGTTGCACTTTCTCTGGCAGCCTGTGGCAGCAGCGATAAAACCAAGAAAGGCGGGGCTCCCGAAGTCGGGTACATCGTTGCACAGCCGAGCGACGTGCCGCTTCCGGTCATTCTGGGCGGTCGCACCGTCTCGTTCGAAAGCTCGGACGTGCGGCCGCAGGTTACAGGCCTCATCAAGAAGCGCCTGTTCACCGAAGGCGATGCAGTCCGCGCCGGGCAACCGCTGTTCGTGATCGACCAGAGCCTCTACACCGCTGCCGTCAATCAGGCCAAGGCCAACCTTGCCAGCGCGCGGGCGACTGCCGCTGCCGCGCGGGCGAAGTCCGACCGGTACAAGCCGCTGGCCGCGATGCAGGCCATCGCCCAGCAGGACTATACCGATGCGCTGGCCGCCACCCGCGTGGCCGATGCCACCGTCGCGCAGATGCAGGCCGCGCTCGACACCGCGCAGGTCAACCTGCGCTTCACCACGGTGCCTGCCCCGATCTCCGGGCGAATCGGCCGTTCGCTCTACACCGTAGGTGCGCTTGTCAGCAGCGCCCAGACCGATCCGCTTGCCCAGATCGAGCGCACCGATCCGATGTATGTCGACATGAAGCAGTCCTCGACCGACCTGCTCGCGCTGCGCCAGAAGCTGAGCAGCGGCGGCGTCGATCCGGGCAGCACGGTCGTACATCTCCATATGCAGGACGGTTCGACCTATCCGGTGGCCGGTACGGTCAAGTTCTCCGAAGTCATCGTCGATGAAGCGACGGGTACGGTGACACTGCGCGCACAGTTTCCCAATCCCACGGGCTTCCTGATGCCGGGCATGTTCGTGAATGCCGAGTTCGACCAGTCGATCGAAAAGGGCGCCTATCTTGTCCCGCAGGCCGCCGTGCAACGCGATTTCGATGGCAGCGCTTTCGTGATGGTGGTCGGCGCCGACGGCAAGGCCGCACGGCGCAAGGTGGACTCGGACCGGACCGCCGGTGTGAACGCCGTCGTCACCAGCGGCCTGAAGGCCGGGGACAAGATCATCGTTCAGGGCCTCAATGGCCTGAAGCAAGGGGCTGCGATCAAGCCGGTTCCGGCCTCGACACCGCAGAAGGTGCAGGACAAGAAGGCCGGTGCTGACAAGGGCGCGGCTTCCGGCACCGGCAAGCAGGGCTGACGCACCGGCATGTCACGGATCTTCATCGACCGCCCCATCTTCGCATGGGTGCTTGCGATCATCGTCATGCTGGCGGGCCTTGGCGCGCTGGTCTCGCTGCCCAACGAGCAGTATCCCGATATTGCGCCCACGCAGGTCAACATCAAGGCGACCTATCCGGGCGCCTCGGCGCAGACCATCGAGAACAGCGTCACCCAGATCATCGAGCAGCAGCTGACCGGCATCGATGGCCTGCTCTATTTCAGCTCGCAATCGAGCAACAAGGGTCAGGCCACGATCACGGCGGTCTTCGCCAAGGGCACCGATCCCGACATTGCGCAGGTGCAGGTCCAGAACAAGGTCCAGACCGCCGTCAGCCGCCTGCCCCAGTCGGTGCAGAGCCAGGGCGTCACCGTCACCAAGTCGAACCCCGATCAGCTCCTGCTGGTCGCCGTTTACGACGAGACGGACACCCGCTCGAACCAGGATGTGTCGGACTACCTGTCCTCGCACATTCAGGACCCGCTTTCGCGTATCGAAGGCGTGGGTGACGTCAACGTGTTCGGCTCGCCCCATGCCATGCGTATCTGGCTGGACCCAGCCAAACTGGCCGCCGTGTCGCTGATGCCCAGCGACGTCAGTTCTGCCATCGAGGCGCAGAACACCGAAGTCGCCGCCGGTGAAGTGGGCGGCCTGCCCTCGCCGCGCGATCAGGCCCTTGATGCCATCGTGCGGGCGGGATCGCGGCTGCAAACGGTCGACCAGTTCCGCAACATCGTCGTCAAGACCCAGGCCGACGGCTCGACCGTGACCATCGCCGATCTCGGCCGGGTGGAAATGGGGTCGGAAAACTATTCGACGATCAGCCACGTCAACGGCCATCCGGGCGCAGGCATCTCGATTTCGCTGTCGCCGGGGGCGGACGCGCTCCAGACGTCCGAGCGCGTGAAGGCCGCGATGGACAAGATGGCTGTCGGCATGCCCGATGGCATGAAGTTCCTCTATGCCAGCGACAGCACCACGTTCATCAAGCTGTCGATCGACGAAGTGGTGAAGGCCCTGTTCGAGGCCATCGCACTGGTCGTCGTGGTGATGTTCGTATTCCTCCAGAGCTGGCGCGCCACGCTGATCCCGGCAATCGCGGTGCCGGTGGTTTTGCTGGGGACATTCGCGATTTTCTACCTCGCGGGCTTCTCGATCAACACGATGACGATGTTCGGGCTTGTGCTCGCCATCGGCCTGCTCGTCGACGATGCGATCGTGGTGGTCGAGAACGTCGAGCGCCTGATGGAGGAAAATCCCGGCATGAGTGCCCGCGAGGCGACGATCATCTCCATGAAGGAGATCCAGATCGCGCTGATCGCCATTGCGCTGGTGCTGTCCGCCGTGTTCCTGCCAATGGCCTTCTTCGGGGGCTCGACGGGCGTGATCTACCGCCAGTTCTCGCTGACGATCATTTCGGCGATGGGGCTGTCGGTGCTCGTTGCGCTGATCCTCAGCCCGGCGCTGACATCGACCCTGCTCAAGCCGCGTCATGCCCATGGCGGCCCGAACCTGATCGAACGCAAGCTGCCTTTCCTTGCGCGCGGCTGGCATCGTTTCCAGACCTGGTTCAACACCTCGTTCGACAAGACCAGCCACAGCTACGCCAACGGCGTGGGCAAGGTGATCGACCGCAAGTGGTGGTGGCTGGCACTGTTCGCAGTGCTTTGCGGCATCACCTACCTGCTGTTCCACGCCCTGCCCACCGGCTTCCTGCCCAACGAGGATCAGGGCACCATTCGCGTGCAATGGCGCCTTCCCGCAGGCTCGCCGATCAGCCGCACCGAAGAGGTCCAGAGCGAAGTCGAGAAATACTTCCTCGGCCGCGATGAAAAGCTCGTCAACGGCATGTTCACCGTCTCGGGCGGTGGCCTTGGCGCGGCGGGCCAGAACACCGGCTCCTCGTTCATCAACCTTGTCGACTGGAGCCAGCGCACCGACGAGAAGAACAGTGCCGATGCCATCGTCAAGCGCGCGACCGGTGCCTTCAAGGCGCTGCGCAATGCGCAGGTCTTTGCGACCGTGCCGGGAGCCATCCGTGGTCTCGGGCAGGATGCGGGCTTCACCATGGAGCTTCAGAACAGCGGTGGACTGTCGCGCACGGACTTTGCCGCTGCCCGCGACAAGCTGCTGGAGATGGCGACGGCCGACCATCGACTCTCGCAGGTCCGCCTGAGCGATTTGCCCGACGTCTCGACGATGAACGTCAAGACGAACACGCAGGCGCTGAGCGCCTACGGCCTTTCGCAGTCGGACGTGAACGCCACGCTGGCGACCGCATGGGGCGGCACGTACGTCAACGACTTCATCGATCAGGGCCGCGTCAAGAAGGTCTACGTGCAGGGCGATGCGCCGTACCGCTCGCGCCCGGAGGATATGGCCCAGTGGTATGTCCGAGGGTCGGACGGCCAGATGTCGCCGTTCTCGGCCTTCGCCACCGTAGGCTGGTCGACATCGCCCTCGACCACCTCGCGCTTCAACGGCCTTCAGTCCTACGAATTTTCCGGCAGCGCCGCTTCCGGCGTCAGCTCGGGCACGGCGATGACCATCATGGAGCAACTCGCTGCGCAGATCCCCGGCACCAGCGTCGCCTGGGCGGGCGCCTCCTATCAGGAGCGTCTGTCGACCGGACAGGCGCCCCTGCTCTACGGACTTTCGCTGCTGGTCGTGTTCCTGTGCCTTGCCGCGCTCTATGAAAGCTGGTCGATCCCGGTCGCGGTGATTCTGGTCATTCCGCTCGGCCTGCTGGGCGCGGTGGCGGCAGTCACGCTGCGCGGACTCGACAATGACGTCTATCTCCAGATCGGACTTCTGACCACGATGGGGCTCGCCGCGAAGAACGCGATCCTGATGATCGAGTTCGCCGAGCAGGCCGAGCGGCAGGGGCGCCGCGTGATCGACGCTGCGCTGGAAGCGGCCCGCATTCGCCTGCGCCCGATTCTGATGACCAGCTTCGCCTTCATCTTTGGCGTGGTGCCGCTCGCCATTGCCCATGGTGCAGGCGCGAACAGCCGCATCGCCATCGGCACCGCTGTCGTTGGCGGCATGCTGAGCGCAACCCTGCTGGCGATCTTCTACATTCCGCTGTTCTTCGTGCTCGTCCGCATGGGCGCGCGCGATGGCCTGCGCGCCCTGCGCCGCAAGCGCGAGGAGCGCCGCGACGCTAAGGCAGACCCTGAGGCATCCGCATGACGACTATCAACAGCCTGCGTCGCCCCATGCGCATCGTGACGCTCAGCCTTCCGGCTCTGGCGCTCTGCGCCTGCTCGATGGCCCCCAAATACGTCCAGCCTGCCGCGCCGGTGCCGACATCGTGGCCCGCAGGCGATTCCTATCTCGCGCAGAGCGAAGCGCAGTTGCCGGTGGTCTCCTACAAGGAGATCTTCCGCGATCCGCGCCTGCAAACGCTGATCGAGAGTGCGCTGACCAACAACCGCGATCTGCGTGTGGCCGCCGCGAACGTCGCGGCGGCCAACGCCCAGATCCGGGTGGTGCGCGCCGACCAGTTCCCGGCGCTGGGCGTCACCGGCTCGGTATCGCACACCGAACGCAACGGCAGCAGTTCGAGCACGTCGAGCGGCTCTTCCAGCAAGGGCACCAGTTACTCGCTGCAAGGCGGCGTTTCCGCCTTCGAGCTGGACTTCTTCGGCAAGTACCTCAACGCCACCCGCGCGCAGCGTGACACCGCGCTGGCGACCGAGGCGGCAGCGCGCACGGTGCGGCTTGGCCTTGTTGCCGATCTTGCGCTGGCCTGGGCGCAGTATGGCGCCGACAAGGACCTGCTGACCATCGCGCAGGACACTGCCGCCAATGCCGAGCGTTCGGTCAAGCTCACAAGCGCGCGGCTGTCCGGCGGCGTGGCCCCGCGTACCGATCTGCGCGAAGCAGAGCAGGTGCTCGAAACCGCACGCGGCGATATAGCCACGCAGACGACCGCACTGGCGCAGGACGAGAATGCCATCCGCCTGCTGGTCGGTGCCGATTACGATACGACGCTGCTCCCGGCCAGCATTGCCGAGGTCAATGCCTCGCTCGCGGTGCTGCCCGCAGGCGTGAGTTCCAGGGTCCTGCTGCGCCGCCCCGATGTGGTCGAGGCCGAGTATGAACTCCGCGCCGCCAATGCCGATATCGGCGTCGCGCGAGCGGAACTGTTCCCCTCAATCTCGATCACCGGACTGCTTGGCCTTGCCAGCACTTCGCTGTCCTCGCTGTTCGACAAGGGCGCCTTCTCCGCCACCGGCAGCGGCGATGCCAGTTGGTCGATCTTCAACGCGGGCGGCAAACTTGCCAACGTGCAGGTTGCCAAGGCCCAGCGCGATGCGGCGTTGGGGACCTACGAAAAGGCGATCCAGACCGCCTTCAGCGAAGTGGCGGATGCGCTCGCCGATCAAGGCACGATTGCCGAGCGGCTGCGCGCGGCGAATGCCTATACCAATGCCGCTGCGGATACGGCCAAGCTGACCAACGCGCTCTACGAGCACGGGGTGGACAGCTATCTCGAAAATCTCGTGGCGCAGCGCAGCCTCTACTCGGCACGCCAGTCGCAAGTGCAGATGGCGCTGACGGCGGCGACGAACCGTGTGACGCTCTATCGTGTGCTGGGTGGCGATCAGTCGACGGCACCAGCGGAAACAGCACCACCGCCAGCCAACTGATCGCGCGGAATTAACCAGCCTTCAGCGTGCGGACGAGGTACAGAACCTTGTCCGCATGTTCCTTCCGGCAGATCAGCAGGTCGGGCATATAGGTGTCGCGCTGGTTGTAGATCAGCGGACTGCCGTCGATGCGCGAGGCGTGAAGACCCCAGCCCAGCGCTACCGCGGCGGGGGCGCAACTGTCCCATTCGTATTGCCCGCCGGAATGCAGGTAGATATCCGCCTGCCCCAGCACGATCGACATCGCCTTGGCGCCCGCCGATCCCATCGGCACCAGCTCGGCACCCAGAGCTTCGGCCACGGCCAGTGCCTCGGGCGCCGGGCGCGTGCGGCTGACGACCATGCGCAGCCTTTCGGGTGCGGGCGAAACTTCGCCGGGACGATCAGACCGCAGCACAAGCCCCGCATCAGGCAAACCCACCGCGCCCAGCACCGGCGCGCCGTTCTCGGCCAGACCGATATGCACCGCCCAATCCGCGCGCGCCTCGCCATATTCGCGGGTGCCGTCCACCGGATCGACGATCCACACCCGCGTATGATCGAGCCGCTCGAAGCTGTCCTTTTCCTCTTCGGAAAGCAGGCCATCCTCTGCCCGCTGCGCGCGCAGGGCATGGCACAGGAACTGGTTGGCGGTCTGGTCTCCCGCCTTGCCCAGCGCCTTACCCTCGAACACCCCGGCCTCGCGCACTTCGATCAGGATACGCCCGGCCGTGGCGGCAAGGTGTTCGGCGAGGTCGCCGTCGGAAAGCTGCGTCATGCATCCCCCAGCAGCGTATCGACGATCAGGTCGGCGGCTTCCTCGGGCGAGATCAGCGTGGTGTCGATCCGCACCTCGGGGCTGCGAGGCGCTTCGTAGGGACTGTCGATGCCGGTGAAGTTCTTCAACTCGCCCGCACGCGCCTTCTTGTAGAGCCCCTTCACGTCGCGCGCCTCGGCGACCTTGAGCGGGGTGTCGATGAACACCTCGATGAACTCGCCCTCCGGCATCATCGCGCGCACCATCTCGCGGTCCGCCTGGAACGGCGAGATGAAGGCGGTGATGACGATCAGGCCAGCATCGGTCATCAGCTTGGCCACTTCGCCGACGCGGCGGATGTTCTCGATACGATCGGCCTCGGTGAAGCCCAGATCCTTGTTGAGGCCATGGCGCACATTGTCGCCATCAAGCAGGAAGGTGTGCCGGTTCATCCGGTGCAGCTTCTTCTCGACCATGTTGGCGATGGTCGACTTGCCCGATCCCGAAAGCCCGGTGAACCACAGCACCGCAGGCTTCTGGTTCTTGAGGCCCGCATGCTGGCTGCGCTCGATATCGACGGCCTGCCAGTGGACGTTCTGCGAGCGGCGCAGCGAGAAGTGGATCATGCCCGCGGCAACGGTTGAGTTCGTCATCTTGTCGATGAGGATGAACCCGCCGAGCGTGCGGTTCTGGGCATAAGGCTCGAACACGATCTGGCGATCGGTGGTCAGTTCGGCGACGCCGATGGCATTCAGGTCCAGCGTCTTGGCCGCCAGACGGTCCATCGTGTTGACGTTGACCTCGTACTTGGGCTCGGCAACCGTGGCCGAAACCGTCTGTGTGCCCAGCTTGAGCCAGTAGGCGCGCCCCGGCACCATGGCCTCGTCGGCCATCCACACGAACGTTGCCTCGAACTGGTCGGCGGTCTGCGGCGGATTGTCGGCGACCGCAATCACCGATCCGCGCGAGCAGTCGATCTCGTCGGCAAAGCATACTGTGACCGACTGCCCCGCGCTCGCCTCGTCCAGGTCGCCGTCATAGGTTACGATGCGCGTGACCGAGCTGGTCTTGCCCGAGGGCAGCACCCGCACCTTGTCGCCGGGCTTGACCGAACCGGTCGCAATGAGGCCCGAGAAGCCCCGGAAATCGAGGTTCGGGCGGTTCACCCACTGCACCGGCAGGCGGAACGGACGCTCCGCATCGAGCGAGGACAGCACCTCGACCGTTTCGAGATGCTCGATCAGCGTGACGCCCGCATAGGCAGGCTTGGCATACCACGGGGTCCCAGGTGAAAGCGTGGTCACGTTGTCGCCCTTGAAGCCCGAGATCGGCAGTGCGGTGAAGCTCTCGATGCCGATCGACTTCGCGAACTCGCCATAGTCGGCAACGATCCGGTCGAACACGTCCTGGCTGTAGTCGACCAGATCCATCTTGTTCACCGCCAGCACGATATTCTTCACGCCGAGCAGGTGGCACAGGTACGAGTGGCGGCGGGTCTGGACGAGCACGCCCTTGCGCGCGTCGATCAGGATCACCGCAAGATCCGCCGTCGAGGCACCCGTCACCATGTTGCGGGTGTACTGCTCGTGGCCGGGGCAGTCGGCGACGATGAACTTGCGCTTCTCGGTGTTGAAGAAGCGATAGGCGACATCGATGGTGATGCCCTGCTCACGCTCTGCGGCGAGGCCATCGACCAGCAGCGCGAAGTCGATCTCCTGCCCCTGCGTGCCGACCTTCTTCGAATCCGAGGCCAGCGCATCGAGCTGGTCCTCGAAGATCATCTTCGAATCGTAGAGCAGCCGCCCGATCAGCGTGGATTTGCCATCGTCGACGCTGCCGCAGGTGATGAAGCGCAGCATCGTCTTGTGCTCGTGCTGCTTGAGATAACCGTCGATGTCCTCGGCGATCAGGGCATCGACGACATAGCGGGGTTCGGTGGTGTCAAAATCGGCCATCAGAAATACCCCTGCTGCTTCTTCACTTCCATGCCGGCACCGCCTGCATCCTTGTCGATCGCGCGCCCTTGCCGCTCGCTGGTGGTGGTGAGCAGGGTTTCCTGGATCACCTCCGGCAGCGTCTTTGCCGTGCTCTCTACCGCGCCGGTCAGCGGATAGCAGCCGAGCGTGCGGAAGCGGATCGAGCGCTCCACCGGCACTTCGCCATCCCTGAGCGGGAAGCGCTCGTCATCGACCATCAGCAGCATGCCGTCGCGCTCGACGGTCGGGCGCTTCTCGGCGAAGTAGAGCGGCACGATCGGAATGTCGTTCAGGTGGATGTACTGCCAGATATCCAGCTCGGTCCAGTTGGAGATCGGGAAGACGCGGATCGATTCGCCGCGCGCCTTGCGGGCATTGTAGAGGTTCCACAGCTCCGGACGCTGGTTCTTCGGATCCCAGCCATGCGAGGAGGTGCGGAACGAGAAGATGCGCTCCTTCGCGCGGCTCTTTTCCTCGTCGCGGCGGGCCCCGCCGAACGCGGCATCGAACCCGTACTTGTCGAGGGCCTGCTTCAGGCCTTCGGTCTTCCACATGTCGGTGTGGAGCGCCCCGTGGTCGAACGGATTGATGCCCTTCGCCTTGGCCTCGGGGTTCTGGTAGACGAGCAGTTCCATCCCGCTCTCGCGCGCCATCTTGTCGCGAAGTTCGTACATCGCCTTGAATTTCCACGTGGTATCGACATGCAGCAGCGGAAACGGCGGCGGCGAGGGATAGAACGCCTTGCGCGCCAGATGCAGCATGACTGCGCTGTCCTTGCCCACCGAATAGAGCATGACCGGCTTCTCCGCCTCGGCCACGACCTCGCGGATGATGTGGATACTCTCGGCTTCGAGCCGTTCGAGATGGGTCAGGCTTTTCATTCTGCATGTCCTTTTGCGCTGCCGCTTTCCCCGATGACCGGGACTGCGACGCGAGTGGCAGCGTCATTTCACAGGTGACAGGCCATGAAACCTCCCATATGGGAGGTTATGGCTCTCACCAGCAACGACGAGACCGATCTGTTGCTTCCGCTGATGCAATCGCATGCGGATGAAACGCCGTTCGCGACATTTCTGGAAAGGCTCTTGCGCAGAACGCGGGCGCAACTGGCGGGAGTTGCGATGCTCGATGTCAAAACATCGACTTTTCGCCGCTACGAGCAAGGAAATCCCGCAGCGCGCTCACTGCCCGAAAAGCAACCGCTGGCGCTGGAGCGCGCCAAGCTTGAAGCGCTGCGTCCGAACAGGGTCTACGCCATCGAGGAACTGCTCGACATATCGCCGCTCGCACGCGCGCAGTTCTTTCGCACTTTCGCCACGCTTGGACTACACGATGCCCGGATCGTCCACCTTGGCGAGACCGCAAGCACGCAGGCCTGGCTCTACCTTGCCCGCGATACTGACAGCACCGCCAGCGACAGCGCCCTGCTATCCAGCCTCGCGCCTTATGTTGCAGCAACGACGGCGCAGGTACTTGCGGGCGAGCAATTGGCGCACAACACGCGCCTCACGGCAAAGGCGCTTGCACAGACCGGATGGGCATGGCGCCTGCCGGGCTCCGGCGTCCGAATTGAGAGCGCCGAGGCCACGGCACTGGAAGATGCGCAAGGGGCGAGACATTGCTTGTGCCGCTGGAGCCGGGCGATCCCGATGCAGCGCTGCTGCTGTCAGCGGAAGGCGAGCTCGATCTGGCCCGCGCCGCGCGCCGCCTTGCCGTGCTTCACGGTCTCCCGCCACGCGAAGCCCAACTGGCCGCCGCGATGGCCGCCGGGCAATCGATCGCCGAGGCGGGCGCTGCGATGGGCCTCACGCTGGAGACTGCGCGCAACTATTCCAAGCGAATCTACGCAAGGCTCGGCGTGTCCGGGCAGCCCGCGCTTTGCGCCAAGGTCTGGCGCGGCGTTGCCATGCTGCCCTGACCGTGGCTCAGGCCAGCGCGGCCTTCATCGCCGTATTGAAGGCGATCACGGCCTCGGCCTCGTCGCCGTTCCACACTGCACACGAGGCGCAGATGAAATCGGCCCCGGCCTTTACAACATCGCCGCAGTTTTCGGGCGTGAGGCCACCGATGGCCACGCACGGAATCTCGAACAGCGACTGCCACCACTCCAGCACGTCCAGCCCGGCCATGTGCTTGACCTCCTTGGTGGTGGTCGGGAAGAAGGCCCCGAACGCCACGTAGTCGGCGCCGTTCTCGCCCGCTTCCATCGCCAGATGGCGGCTGGCATTGCAGGTCACGCCGATCTGCGCATCCTTGCCGAGCGCCTTGCGGGCCTCCTCGACGGTGCCGTCTTCCTGCCCGAGATGCACGCCGTCCGCACCCAGGCGCTTGGCCAGCGCGATCGAATCGTTGACGATGAAGGCGACGTCATGCGCTGCGCAGATCGCCTGAAGCGGCTCGGCAAGCCGAGCAGCCTCGTGCTGATCGAGATCCTTCACGCGGAACTGGAAGGCCGCCACGTCGCCCGCCGACAGCGCGCGTTCGAGGCGCTTCGGAAAATCGCCGGTCACGTCGAGGGGCGAGATCAGGTAAAGCGCGGCAGGTTCGCGCGGGACGATATCGGCAGTGTCTTCGCTCATGCGCGGTGCTCTAGCCCGACAGCGCGTCTGCGCCAAGCGGTCTTGCGCACAAGCAAAAAGGGCGAGACCTCGCGGCCCCGCCCTTTTCTTCGATCAGATTCGCAAAGGGTCAGGCCGCAGCGGCGGCGGCAACCTTGTGCGTCGATCCGGTGTAGATCTCGTCGATCGCGCCGCCCAGCGCCGCATCGAACTCGTCCTGGCTCATCTGCGCGCGCAAGTCCTGCAGCAGCGCGCGGCTGAAGCTGGCGATGATGCCCTTGTTCTTCGCCAGTTCAGCGCAAGCCTCGGGACGCTCGTAGCCGCCCGAGAGTGCGACCACGCGCAGCACCTTGGGATGATCGACCAGCGCGTCGAAGGTGCCCGGCACCACCGGCAGCGACAGCTTGAGCATGACGACTTCGCCCTCGGGAAGCAGATCGAGTTGCTTGAGGATCTCGTCGCGCAGGATCGCGTCGCACTCGGCGCGGGTCTCGCTCTTGATGTTCACTTCGGGCTCGATAATCGGCATCATGCCGTGCGAGAGCACCTGCTTGCCGATTGCGAACTGCTGGGCGACGACCTCGGCAATGCCCTTGGCATTGGCCGAGTGGATCACCGAGCGCTCCTTGGTGCCGAACACGCCGAGCGCCTTCGAGCGTTCCAGCAGCGCGTCGAGCGTCGGCATCGGCTTCATCAGCTGAACGCCGTCGGCCTCATCCTCAAGACCCTTGTCGATCTTGATGAACGGCACCACGCCCTTGGCGATCAGTGCGGCAGGCGTCGGAACGCCATCGACTTCGCCGTCCATCGTGCGCTCGAACAGGATCGCGCCGATGACCTTTTCCCCCGAAAAGGCATCCGACGAGATGATGCGGGCGCGCATCTGGTGGATCAGACCGAACATTTCCTCTTCGCTGGACCAGGCGTCGTCTTCGACCCCGTATCCCTTCAGCGCCTTGGGCGTGGAACCGCCGCTCTGATCGAGCGCAGCAATAAAGCCGTCTCCTGCGCCGATAATTCCCTTCATCCGGGCGAAATCCATGACCTTCTCCTCCTGGTCGTTGGTAACACAACCTGCAGGAGGGCTTATCCGCCGATGCTGCATTTCGCAACTGCGGCAAAGGGTCAGGATGGACGATGCGAGACTGTTGCGGGGCCTTCTGAGGCCAGTTTCGATCGCCTGCGTCGCGAAAGCCATGCCCGAGCCGGTTGATCGACCCAGCGAGAGGCGCACCAGGCCAGCAGGATGCCCGCACCAAGGTACACGATCGCCATCAGGACGGGGTCGTAACCCAGATCGTCCTTGAAATGGCGGAACAGCCCCATCAGGCCCCAGTGTACGGCATAAAGGCCGTAGGACATGTCCCCAGAAACCGCGCGGCGGGTTGTAGCGCACGCGGAGGCTCGACCTGTGCGCCGCACCAGACCAGCAGCGGCGAAAGTACGAGCGTGAACAGCAGATCGTAGTACGGCCCGGTCACGTCACTCGGCTGCGCGAGCAGGCAGGCGGTAATGGCGATCAGACACAGCAGGCCACCCAGTCCCGCCTTGCGCAGCGACACGCCGGGAAGGCGCGCGATCAGCATCCCCGCACCGAACGACAACGCGGTGCGGGTCAACGAGACCAGCCATTGCGCCCATACCGCGCCGAGATTGCCCGAGCCATTGGCGATCACCGCAGGCGCGAGATACCAGGCGCACACCAGACACATCGCCAGCAGCGCGAGGCGCGGCAGACGCAGAAGGAACACGATCATCGCCAGATTCGCGACCAGTTCGAAGAACAGCGACCATGCGGGAACGTTGAACGGAAACAGCGTAATCGTCAGCGGCGAGGGTATCATCAGCGCGTTGAGCGCGGTGCTGATCGCGAAGACCCGCAGGGAATGCGGATCGTTGCCCTGCGCGATCGTCGCGATCGAGGTGACCACGATGCCGGTCAGGAACAGCGGATAGAGCCGCACGATCCGCTGGCGCATGAACTCGATCACGCCCAGCCCGGCCTTCCAGCGCGGCTCATACGTCCGGCACAGCACGAAGCCCGAGAGCGCGAAGAAGAAGTCCACCGCGACATAGCCGTGCGGGGCCTGCGAGATATTGAAATGGAACAGCGCGACGGCCAGCGCGGCGATCCCGCGCATGCCATCGAGCGTCACGTAACGCCCCTGCCCGCCTGCCTTTACGGTAGCGATGGACGCGGCGACGGGCGGCGTCGCAATCCGGCCCGGATCATCCGGCTGCATACGCGACGCCCCCGCCCGTCAGTGTACGATCAGGCCGAGAGCGCAGCCACGCCCGGCAGTTCCTTGCCTTCCATCCATTCGAGGAAGGCGCCGCCAGCGGTCGAGATGTACGAGAAGTCCTGCGAGACGCCTGCGTGGTTCAGCGCAGCCACGGTATCACCACCGCCTGCAACCGAGATCAGCGAGCCTTCATGGCTCAGCGCGGCAGCGGTCTTTGCCAGCGCCACGGTTGCGGCATCGAAGGGCACCGTCTCGAACGCGCCGAGCGGACCGTTCCACACCAGCGTCCGGCAGGTCTTGAGCACATCGCCCAGCGCCTCGACCGCGAGCGGACCGACGTCGAGGATCATCTCGTCCTCGGCGACTTCATGCACATTGCAGGTGCGAAGGCTCGGCGGATTGGCGGCGAATTCCTTCGAGACGACGACCTCGTAAGGCAGATGCACGGTGCAGCCCGAGGCATCGGCATTGGCCATGATGTCGTCAGCAGTGCCGGTCAGGTCATGCTCGCACAGCGACTTTCCGACGTTCACACCCTTTGCGGCAAGGAAGGTGTTAGCCATGCCGCCGCCGATGATGAGGTGATCAACCTGCGTGACGAGGTGCTTGAGCACGTCGAGCTTGGACGAGACCTTGGCGCCGCCAACCACGGCTGCGACCGGCTTCTCGGGCTTGCCCAGCGCCTTTTCCAGTGCTTCGAGCTCGGCCTGCATCGAGCGTCCGGCGTAAGCGGGAAGCACCTTGGCGAGGCCTTCGGTGCTGACATGCGCGCGGTGTGCGGCGGAGAACGCGTCGTTGACGTAGAGATCGCCGTTGGCGGCAACCGCTGCGGCGAGTTCGGGATCGTTCTTTTCCTCACCCTTCCAGAAGCGGGTGTTCTCCAGCAGCGCGATGTCACCGGCGCGCAGGATGCCGACGGCCTGCTTGACCACGTCGCCTGCGATCTCGGGCACGAACATCACTTCCTTGCCGAGCACCTTGGCAACTTCGTTCACCACCAGCGAAAGCGACATGGTGGGCACGCGCTCACCCTTGGGGCGGCCGAAGTGCGCGAGGATCAGAACCTTGGCGCCCTTTTCAGCGAGTTCCAGGATCGTGGGCATCGCGGTGCGGATGCGGGTGTCGTCGGTGACGAGCCCGTCCTTCATCGGCACGTTGAAGTCGACGCGCACCAGCGCGACCTTGCCGTTCACGTCACCGATATCGTCAAGGGTCTTGAAGGTGCTCATCATGCGATCCTTTGATCTGAAAGGGCAGAAAATCAGAGAGTTACGACCGAAAGGTCGAAAGATGCCGAAGGCGGGCGCCCCGATTGGGGAACCCGCCTTGCAGCTTGATCGAAAGGCGTTAGCCGATCAGAGGAACTTCGCCATCACGCCGGCGGTGTCCACCATGCGGTTCGAGAAGCCCCACTCGTTGTCGTACCACGACAGGACGCGCACCAGCTTGCCTTCGAGCACGGCGGTCTCGAGGCTGTCGATGGTCGACGAGTGCGAATCGTGGTTGAAGTCGATCGAGACCAGCGGCTCCTCGGTGTAGCCGAGCACGCCCTTGAGTTCGCCTTCCGCAGCGGCCTTGAGCAGCGCGTTGACTTCCTCTGCGGTAGTGTCGCGCGAGGGCACGAAGGTCAGGTCGACGACCGAGACGTTCGGGGTCGGCACGCGGATCGACGAACCGTCGAGCTTGCCCTTGAGCGCGGGGAGCACGAGGCCGACAGCCACGGCGGCGCCGGTGCTGGTGGGGATCATGTTCATCGCGGCAGCGCGCGCGCGGCGCGGGTCTTTGTGGACCTGATCGAGGATCTTCTGATCGTTGGTGTACGAGTGGATCGTGGTCATCAGGCCACGCTCGATACCGATCGCTTCATGCAGGACCTTGGCGAACGGCGCGAGGCAGTTCGTGGTGCACGAGGCGTTCGACACGACGAGGTGATCGGCGGTCAGTTCCTCATGGTTCACACCATAGACGACGGTCAGGTCGACGCCCTTGGCAGGCGCCGAAACCAGCACGCGCTTGGCGCCTGCGGTCAGGTGCTTGCTGGCGCTGTCCTTGTCGACGAAGAAGCCGGTGCACTCCAGCGCGATGTCGATGCCGTTCTCGGCGTGCGGCAGGTTCGCCGGATCACGCTCTGCGGTCACCTTGATGCGCTTGCCGTTCACGATCAGGTCGCTGCCGTCGACTTCCACCGAACCGGAGAAAGTGCCGTGCACGCTGTCGCGCTTGAACAGGAGAGCGTTTGCCTCGGCATCGGCCAGATCGTTGATCGAAACCAGTTCGAGGTCGTGGTCGGTACGCTCCAGAATGGCGCGGGCGACATTGCGCCCGATACGTCCGAAACCATTGATCGCAACCTTGGTCGCCATGTCCTTCTCCTTGTTTTAGCTAAACTTAGCCGAGCTTGTTGAGAATCTGCGGAACGATCGCCTCGACGCTGAAGCCGAAACGCTTGAACAGTTCGCCCGCCGGAGCCGAAGCGCCGAAACGGTCGAGACCGATGTTGAGGCCGCCGCCCAGGCTCGCGCCGGTGAAGCGCTGCCAGCCCATCGTCGTGCCCGCCTCGATCGAGACCTTGAGGATCGCCGGATCGTTGGGGAGGATCTCGGCCTGGTAAGCCTCGTCCTGCGCCGCGAACAGTTCCATCGAAGGCATCGAGACGACATCGGCGCCGATGCCCTGCGCTTCGAGGGCCTCGCGCACGTTGACCGCCAGTTCGACTTCCGAACCGGTGGCGATCAGGATCACCTTGCGTGCAGCTTCGGCGGCCTTGAGCGTGTAGGCACCCTTGGCCGAGAGCATGCCGCCGGTCTTGCGCAGCTGCGGCAGGTTCTGGCGGGTCAGGGCGAGCACCGAAGGGGTGCTTTCGCTCTGCAGCGCCAGCATCCAGCACTCGGCGGTTTCGATCACGTCTGCCGGGCGGAAGACCTGCAGGTTCGGGATCAGGCGCATCGACATGACATGCTCGACCGGCTGATGGGTCGGGCCATCCTCGCCAAGGCCGATCGAATCATGGGTCAGCACGTAGATCGAACGGATCTGCTGGAGCGCGGCCATGCGGATGGCATTGCGGCAGTAATCCGAGAAGATCAGGAAGGTGCCGCCATAGGGGATCACGCCGCCGTGCAGCGCCATGCCGTTCATTGCCGCCGACATGCCGAACTCGCGGATGCCGTAATAGACATAGCGACCGGCGTAGTCTTCCGGCGTGAACGGTGCCTGGCACTTGGCCTTGGTGTTGTTCGAACCGGTCAGGTCAGCCGAGCCGCCAACCATTTCAGGCATCAGCGGCGCCAGCACGTTGAGCGCGTTTTCCGAGGCCTTGCGGGTGGCGACCTTGCTGTCGCCTTCCAGCCACGACGCGAACGTCGCGGCTGCTTCGTCGACATTGGTCAGCTTGCCTGCCATGCGGCGCTCGAACTCGGCCTTGTCGGCGCTGGCATCGAGGCGTGCGGTCCACTCGGCGTGGAGCTTGGCGCCCTTCTCACCCAGCGAGCGCCAGTCGGCGAGGATTTCAGCGGGAACCTCAAACGGCGCCGAGGTCCAGCCCAGATATTCGCGCGCGGCGGCGACTTCGGCATCGCCGAGCGCGGCGCCGTGAACGTCGTGGCCGCCCTGCTTGTTGGGGGCACCCTTGCCGATAACCGTACGGCAGGCGACGAGCGAGGGCTTGTCGCTGGCAGCCGCTTCGGCAAGCGCACGCTCGATATCGGCGAAGTCATGGCCGTCGCACGAGAACACGTCCCAGCCCGAAGCGCGGTAGCGGGCAGCGACATCCTCGCTGGTCGACAGCGAAGTGTCGCCGTCGATGGTGATGCGGTTGTCGTCCCACAGAACCTTGAGGTTTGCGAGCTTGAGCGTGCCAGCAAGGCCCACGGCCTCGTGGTTGATGCCTTCCATCAGGCAGCCGTCACCGGCAATCACCCAGGTGCGGTGATCGACCAGATCGCTGCCAAACGTCGCGTTCAGCTGGCGCTCGGCCATCGCCATGCCGACCGCCATCGCGAAGCCCTGACCCAGCGGGCCGGTGGTGCACTCGACACCCGGAATCAGGAAGTTCTCGGGATGGCCCGCGCAGACCGAACCGGTCTGGCGGAAGTTGCGGATGTCATCCATCGTCGGGCTGGCATAGCCTGTCAGGTGGAGCAGCGAGTAGATCAGCATCGAGCCGTGGCCCGCCGACAGCACGAAGCGATCGCGGTCAGCCCACTTGGGGGCGGCCGGATCGAACTTCAGGAACTTCGAGAACAGCACGGTGGCAACATCGGCCATGCCCATGGGCATACCGGGATGGCCGCTGTTGGCTGCCTGCACGGCATCCATCGACAGGGCCCGGATGGCGTTCGCCATCGGCGCGAGACGGTCGGTGGTAAGGGTCATGGGAAGCTCCGGAAAAATACGGGACCGACCAGGCTTGACCGGTGGGCCGATCGGATACCTGTCCGGGCGATTCGATACGTTGCGGCCTCCCTTTAGGGAGCGGCGGGCGTGCGTCAAGTTCGCCTCCCGCGAGCCCAGCCCTGACGTAGGGCATGATGCGCTGACCGCAAGGCGAAATTCGCCCGATTGTGCACACGGCTCGACACTTGAATGCGCGATACCCGGTTGCCACTTGGGGGCGTGGAGGGATACCGACTTATGACAATGACAACCGATCCCCAGCACAATCTGCCTGTGAACAGCCTGCTCGACCGCATCGAGCGCGCGCTGGCCCGCGTCGAAGCCGCCTGCGAGACGGCAGCGCGCAACACCGACCATATCCGGGGGCGCCACAAGCGCTTGCGCGAAACCGTGGAAGGTTCGCTGCGCGATCTCGAAACGCTGATGACCGCGCCCAAGGACTGAGGGACAGGCCATGACCAACATCACCGTCACCATTGCCGCACGCAAATATTCGCTGGCCTGCGATCCCGAGGATCAGCCCCACGTCGAGATGCTGGCGGGCATGATCGACGAACGCCTCGCAATGCTGGGCGTCAAGGGCCAGACCGAGGCACGCTCGATGCTCTATGCCGCGCTGTTCCTGGCCGATGAACTGTGCAAGGCGAAAGCAGCGAACGCAGAATCTGCACCGGGGCAGGTTTCCGAATCGGTCGAACCCGATGCCGTTGATCCGAGCGCTTTCGCGTTTTCGCCCGAAATGGAGGCCGAGTTCGAGAAACGGCTCGGCGGAATTGCGACGCGCATCGAAAATCTTGCAGACCTTCTTGAGCACGACACACAGAACGCCTAGATAGGGCCTCGACGGGATCTGCCCGGCACGATCCGCGAACATCCCTGAGGCTATAAGCAATCCAAAGGGGGCTGTCCCTGCCCGAGCCACTATTTCGCATAGAGGCTCGATGTACATGGTCCCCACCTGACGTTGAGGCGTCAGAGGATTTCAATCGGAAAACGACCCCATGGTGGACCCGTCACCCCCCATTTCCCTTGCGGACGAGAAGGCCGCGCTGCGGCGCGAATTTCGCGCGGCGCGCAAGGCGCATGTCGAGGCGCTGCCGCATAACCTGCGAGCGCTGATCCTGAACCGTCCGCCTGCACCCGTCGCAGCCATGATTTCGGAAGGGGCCACCGTCGGGCTTTATTACCCCGTCGGCGCAGAAGCACCGGCGCTCGGTTGGGTGCGCTGGCTGGCAGAAAATGGTCGCACAGTCGCCCTCCCCGCCTTCACGGATCGTGACAGTGCGATGACCTTCCGCATCTGGGACGATGCTTTCGATGAAGAATCGCTGGAGCCCTCCCCCTGGGGCGGCGCGTTGCAGCCCGGTGTTGAGGCAGAGGAGGTTGTACCGTCTGCGGTAGTCATACCCCTCGTTGCGTTCACTGCGGCAGGCACGCGCCTTGGGCAAGGTGGTGGGCATTACGACCGCTGGCTGGCCGAGCATCCCGACGTGCTTGCCATCGGCCTGGCGTGGGATGTCCAGCAGGCAGAAGCCTTGCCCGTCGAGCCGCATGACCGCGCGCTCGCCGCGATCGTGACGCCAACCCGTATTCACGAACCTGCTCCGGCGACCTCGGCAAGCGAAGAGGCCTGATATGCGTGAGACTCCCACCTGGCGTATTCCGGTGGGGGTTCTGGTACTGTGCGCGGCACTGGCCGTCTACGGCCTGCTGATTGCACGCTATCTCGCACCTCTGATTACGAAATGGCCCCCACTGGCACAGGCGCTGGTCTATCTGGTGCTGGGGGTGGTGTGGCTGCTGCCCTTGCGTCGATTCCTGATCTGGATGGAAACCGGGCGCACGCGTTAAGATTCGCGAGACATCGGGAGTGCTTTCGAATGGATTTCGGGCAAAGAAAAAGGCCGGGTTTCCCCGGCCTTCTTTTCGCTTCTCATGGCGCTACTTTCCGAAGAAAGTGGCGCGAGTGACGGGGCTCGAACCCGCGACCTCCGGCGTGACAGGCCGGCACTCTAACCAACTGAGCTACACCCGCGCAGCCCTGAAGGCAAAACGGCGAACCGTTAAAGCCTACAGTGAGCTTCGCAGTGGAAGCGCTTTTCCCAAGTGGCGCGAGTGACGGGGCTCGAACCCGCGACCTCCGGCGTGACAGGCCGGCACTCTAACCAACTGAGCTACACCCGCTTTAGAAGCGTTGCGTCCGCTTGGGAGACGCGCCTCTAGGCCAGCACCGATGGGCTGTCAACGACCCTTGCGCACAGGATGAAAGATTTTTGCCATTTGATCCCCCAAGCTCCAGAGAAAGAACGGAAAATCACCGTTTTTCGTATTTCCAGTTGCGCCTTTTTCCCGCCGCGATCCACACCGTGGCCTCAGCCATGCGCTTCTCTCGCGTGGCTTGCGTCCTGGCCTCGGTGATCCATTCGAGATAATCCCTGCGTGCCGAGGCCGAGAACCCTGCAAAAACCTGTGCGGCAGCAGGAACGGCCGCCAGCGCGGCGGCGAAATCGTCCGGCATGGGGATTTCCGCCCTCGGCTCGCGCGTGGCAGGGCGCTTCGTCGCAGTGCCCGTTTCCGCAATGCGCAAGGCAGCCTCCTGAAGGCGCCCGATGAGAATCGAATCGTCGGGCAGGTCTTCCAGCTTCGTGATTTTTCCGAATTGCCCCATCGCGTCCCCCTGCCGTCCCTCCCCATGGATGACGAACGTGCAGTGCGCCTTGAATGCCGCCATCCCGGCAACGTTCTTCCCTGCCAGCGTGAAGTGGGGCATGCCCCACTTGATCGCCTCCTCGCAGCCGGGAAGCGCCTGATGGCACAGCGCGCGCAGATGGATCAGGATCGGACGGGCGAAGTCGGAACCCCCGGCGATATAGTCATCGATCCGCGTATCGTGCCCCATCTGTTCTGCCCCCGTTTTATGAAAATTACGGCCCTGCGAGTATCACCGCCGGCGCCTCGATCAGTTTTTTCAGATCCTGCGCGAAGCTGGCGGCATCCCAGCCATCTACCACACGGTGATCGCAGCTCATCGAGATATTCATCAGCTTGCGTCGCTCGATTCGCTCCACGCCGCTCGCATCGCGCACGAACATCGGCCTCTCGACAATGCGGTTAGGGCCGATAATCGCGACTTCGGGCCGGTTGATGACCGGCGTGGTCGCAACACCGCCCATCGGCCCGAGCGAGGTCAGGGTAAGCGTCGAGCCAGAAAGTTCGGACGGTTTCGCGGAACCATCGCGTGCGGCCTGTGCCAGTCGCCCAATTTCGGCGGCAAGTTGCCATAGGTTGCGCGCCTGCGCGTCGCGCAGCACCGGCACCATCAGGCCGCCGGGGGTCTGCGTGGCGATCCCGATATGCACGGAACCAAAGCGCGTCACCACACCCGCCTCGTCGTCGTAATGGGCATTGAGCATCGGGTAGCGCGGCGCCAGACGGCAGATCGCCGCGATCAGGAACGGCAGCATGGTCAGCTTCGGGCGATCCCCGCGCCCGGCATTCAGTTGCGCGCGTGTCTCCTCCAGCGCGGTGACGTCGTATTCCTCGACATAGGAGAAGTGCGGGATCGAACGCTTGGAGGCCGCCATGTTCTCGGCAATGCGACGGCGCAGGCCGATCACGCGGACCTGCTCGTCCACGCCCTTTGTACCTACGGGCTGAAAACCACCTACGGCATTGTAGGAGAGGAACGCGTCGAGATCGCCATGGCGCACCCGGCCATCTTCGGCGGGACGCACTTCGGCGAGGTCTATGCCGAGATCCTTGGCGCGCTGGCGCACTGCTGGGCTGGCGAGGACTTTTGCAGGTGTTCGCCGGGTTTCGGGAGGTAGGACAGGCGCAGGCGCGCGGGCTTCGACAGGCTCAGCCTGAGCGGCTGCGGGGGCTTCGGGTTTCTCGGGAACTGGCGCGGCAATCGCCGGTTCCGCCGTGCTCGCAGCCACCTCATCGGACGCAGCGGGAAGCGCCGTTTGCACAACGCTGCCCTCGCCCTCCATCTCGATCACCACCAGCGCCGAGCCGATGGCGATCGTATCGCCCGCCTCGCCCGCCACTTCGACGATCACGCCCGACACCGGGCTCTCCATCTCGATCGTGGCCTTGTCGGTCATCATGTCGGCGATGCGGCCGTCTTCCTCGATCCGGTCGCCGACCGCAACGTGCCAGGCGACGATCTCGGCTTCGGCGATGCCCTCGCCAATATCGGGCAGGCGGAATGTGTAGCGTGCCATCGGGTCAGTCCTGCAAAAGCCGGTCGAGCGCTTCACCGATGCGCACGGGGCCGGGGAAATAGGCCCATTCAAGGCTGTGGGGGTACGGCGTGTCGAAACCGGTGACGCGCTCGACCGGAGCTTCGAGGTGATAGAAGCAGCGCTCCTGCACCAGCGCGCTCAGTTCCGCGCCGAAACCGGAGGTGCGGGTCGCCTCGTGTATCACCAGACATTTCCCCGTCTTCTTCACAGAGTTTTCCACAGCCTCGATATCGAGCGGGACCAGCGTGCGAAGATCGAGAATATCGGCATCGATACCGCGTTCGGCCAGCACGGCCTCGGCTACGTGAACCATTGTGCCGTATGTCAGCACCGTCAGGTCCGCGCCTTCGCGCACCTTGCGCGCCTTCCCGAGCGGAATGGCATAATACCCCTCGGGCACCAGCCCGTCGGGATGGCCTTTCCAGCTTTTCGAGGGTGATCGTAATAGCCGTCGAACGGGCCGTTATAGATGCGCTTGGGCTCGAAGAAGATCACCGGATCATTGTCCTCGATCGCGGCGATCAGCAGGCCCTTGGCGTCGTGGGGCGTTGCCGGGATCACGGTCTTGAGCCCTGCGACATGGGTGAACAGCGCTTCCGGGCTCTGGCTGTGCGTCTGCCCCCCGAAGATGCCGCCGCCAAAGGGCGAGCGCACGGTGATCGGGGCGATGAACTCCGCTGCCGAACGATACCGCAGGCGCGCCGCCTCGGAGATCAACTGATCGAGGCCGGGATATATATAGTCCGCGAACTGAATCTCGGGCACCGGGCGCAGGCCATAGGCAGCCATGCCGACCGCCGCGCCGATGATGCCGCATTCGTTGATCGGCGTGTCGAACACGCGAGAGGGTCCGAAGGCTTTCTGCAGACCCGCCGTCGCGCGGAACACGCCGCCGAAGTAGCCGACATCCTCGCCCATCACGATCACGTTGGGATCGCGCGCCATCATTACATGCAGCGCATCGTTGATCGCCTCGATCATGCTCATCGGGCGCACTTGCGCCTCGTGCAGGCTGACCGCTTCTTCCTCGATCATGGCGTTTCTCCCGGATGCGTTGCGTCCCAGTCCGGCCATTTCAGGCGCCGCTCACGGATCGCCTGCTCGGCCTGCTCCTCAAGGTGCCAGGGCAGATCCTCGAACACGTCCTCGAACATCGTGTGGAACGGGTGGTGCAGCCCGTGGCCGAGAATGCCGTTCTTCTCCGCCTCGCGCGTGGCGGCGCGAACTTCCTCCGCCAGCGTCAGGTCCATCTCCGCCTGTCGTTCCAGCGACCATTCGCCCAGCGCGATCAGGTGATCGCGCAGCCGCGTGACCGGATCGCCGAGCGGCCACTCCTCCCGCTCCTGCGCCGAGCGGTAAGCCGTGGGATCGTCGGAGGTGGAGTGCCCTTCGGCGCGATAGGTAAAATGCTCGATCAGCGTCGGGCCATGGCCGGAGCGCGCGCGGTTCGCCGCCCACTCCATCGCCGCATAGACGGCCAGCGCATCGTTCCCGTCGACCCGCAGCCCCGCGACGCCGTAGCCGACCGCCCTTGCCGCGAAGGTCGCGCGTTCGGCACCGGCAAAGCCCGAAAAGCTGGAGATCGCCCACTGGTTGTTCACCACGTTGAGCACGACCGGCGCATTATAGACCGCCGCAAAGGTCATCGCCGCGTGGAAGTCCCCCTCCGCGCTCGATCCTTCGCCGAGATAGGCGGTGGCGATGCGGGTATCGCCCTTGATCGCGCTGGCCATCGCCCAGCCCACGGCTTGCGGGAACTGCGTGGCGAGATTGCCGGAGATCGTGAAGAAACCATAGTCGCGCGCCGAATACATGATCGGCAACTGGCGCCCCTTCAGCCGGTCCGCCCGGTTCGAGTAGATCTGGTTGATCATCTCGACCAGCGGATAGCGCCGCGCGATCAGGATGCCCTGCTGGCGATAGCTGGGGAACACCATGTCATCGTCGGCCAGCGCGAAGGCCGAGGCAACCGAGACCGCCTCCTCGCCCGTGGACTTCATATAGAAGCTGGTCTTGCCCTGTCGCTGGCCGCGGTACATGCGGTCGTCGAAGGCCCGCACCAGCGCCATGGTGCGCAGCATCTGACGCAATGTCTCGACATCCAGCCCCGGCGCCCAGGCTCCGAGCGGGCGATTGTCCTCGCCCAGCACGCGGATAAGGCCCGACGTCAGCGACAGCGTTTCCGATGCCGCGCAACTCTCGTCGGGGCGAGGCAAAGTCCCGGCCTCGGGAATCTCCAGATAGGAATAGTCCACGGCATCGCCGGGCCGGTATCGCGGCTCGGGAACGTGGAGTTCCAGCGGCGGCAGGTTGCCGCGCGCCTTGCGGGACGCACCTGTCCCATGCACTGCCGTCGCGTTCGGGGCCGTTGGATCGGCCATATCTGCTCTCCCATTCGGGTTCCGGGCCGAGGCATCCGGGATCGCAGAACAGGCTCCTTCTCGGGATGCGAAAATTCTACGACAAGGTCATATTATTTCACGCATGAGCAATGTCAATCGCGCACTTCTTACACCGCAACCGGCGCTGAAATATGCCCTTGCGGGGTATAATCGCGCACCTCGAAGTCTTCGATCCGGTAATCGAAGATCGATTCGGGGCGCCGTGCAAAAGACAGGACCGGCTGCCCACCCGGCGTGCGCGAAAGCTGCTCTTCCACCAGCGCGGCATGGTTCAGATAGAGGTGCACGTCGCCGCCCATCCACACCGCCTCACCCGGTTCCAGATCGCACTGCTGCGCAATCATCCGCGTCAACGCGGCCAGCGACCACATGTTGAAGGCAAAGCCCAGCCCGAGATCGCAGCTGCGCTGATAGAGAATGCAGGAGAGCCGCCCGTCCGCGACATGGAACTGGTAGGTCTTGTGGCACGGCGGCAGCGCCATCGCGTCGAGTTCGGCGACATTCCAGCCCTCGACGATATGGCGACGGCTGCCCGGATTGTTGCGCAGCGATTCGATCACCTGCGCGATCTGGTTGATTCCCTGCGAACGGCGCCGGAACAGCGCTTCGCCGCTGGTCGTCTCACCCACCGGCTCGAACACCGGCCAGTCGACCCATTGCTTGCCGTAGACCGGACCGAGATCACCCCACTGCGCAGCAAAGGCTGCATCCTCGACGATCCGCTTCGAGAAATCGGCGCGTTCGATCTCCTCGCCTGTTTCGCGGCGATAGCGGTCGAGCGGCCAGTCGGTCCAGATTTCGACGCCCTGCGCACACAGGGTGCGGATATTGGTTTCGCCGGTCAGGAACCACAGCAGTTCGCGCGTTGCCGTCTTCCAGTAGACGCGCTTGGTGGTCAGCAGCGGCATCGCGCCCCCCGAAAGATCGAATCGGATCGTCGCGCCGAACAGCGATCGCGTGCCGACGCCTGTGCGATCACGTCGTTCGTCGCCTGTCTCCCATATACGCTGCATCAGGTCGAGATACTGCGCCTCCCAATGCGGGGATTCGGCAACAGGCGGGAGCGGGATCTTGGCAGTGATGGTCATGGGCATGGCTTACGCACTCTTTCCCTGACACGGAAGCCTTGGCAGCAGTTGCGCGCAACGCGTCCGCTTTCGAAAGGCGCATCGATCTTTTTTCAAAGGAAATTTCGAAAGTTTGTAATCGCCCCTTGCCAGCCTCAGATTCGCTATTTATAGGCGCGCTCCTGCCTCGGGCGGTTCTTACCGCTCGATCGGTCGGGGAGTAGCTCAGCCTGGTAGAGCACTGTCTTCGGGAGGCAGGGGCCGGAGGTTCGAATCCTCTCTCCCCGACCAACAAAACCCTCGGGAAACCGAGGGTTTTTTGTTATCTGGAGTAATAGGTGGCGATATCTCGTCCACCCTTTGCTGTGACCTCACACACACATCTCAATCGCTCTGAGAAGACCCTGCCGCTCCTTGGCAAGGCGATCAGAACTTGCCTGCAGAAACGATGCTGCCTGCGTGAGCGAATGGGCGCGCCTACCCTAGCCCGACGTGGCCTCCGCCCCGTCAGCCAAGGTGCGTGAGACGCAATATAACGCGCGATGACACACTGCCGACAAAAAATTACATCGATTGCGTAACCGCGTGTTGACATTCGATTGCCGACCGATAGCATCGACCTCAATCAAGTACACAGGGCACGGGACGAGGCCCAGATCGGCATTTTGATCCAATTGGGATGATCAATGGCCGGTACGACCGTCGCACTTCAAGACGAAATATGCGTCGTAATGATATCTTGTCGCATATGCGACGAGGGATTCGTGATTTTTAGTCAAAAAATATCTGCCGACATTATTTTTAAAAATATTTATGGTGGGAATTCCGTTCTGAATCGTTCTGATAGGCGGAAAAGAGAAAAATACACTTCATCGATGTTCCGGAAGCGAAGCAGCAGACTTCGCAGAATTTTGATCCAGTATTTTGAATAATCGAATTTCTGTCAGTTTCAGGCAAATATGCTCTGGATACTTATCCTGAAATTTTCCCGACATTAAGGGGTCTGGAAAAATAAGGCGTCCGCAAAATAGCCAATAGGGGGGCTTTTGCGAGGCGAAGTGATGGCAAAATTGAGCAATTCACCATGTGAAAAGCATTAGCTGTGCTTTCACAGCCTTATGGGCGCGTCTTGCGTTCATGAAAAGGCGGTGATGCGCGCTGCGATTACATAAAAATGATCGTCTCGGGGGAGGCCGACCATCATTGCAGCCATCATGGGGGCTTTAACCGAAATGCAGTACAGGGAAGCAGTTTCGCGCGCCGCGCTTGCGGTCGCGCTCGGGCTCGCAGCACAGCCTGCCTTCGCCGCAGACGCAGCATCTGGTAGCGGCGCAGCGGACGAAGGGCAGACCACCGCCGCCGCCACGACCGCAGCCGCACCGGCAGAGGCCGCCGACGAAGGTCAGGCGATTATCGTCACCGGCACGCGCACGACGGGCATGAAAGCGGCAGACAGCCCAGCCCCGATCCAGTTGCTCAGCAACAAGGAATTGCAGCGTGTCGGCCAGCCCGACCTCGTCCAGAGCCTTGCCCAGACGCTGCCGACCATCCAGGCGCAGGCATTCGGTTCGGACCTTCAGGCGATGAACCTGCAGATGAAGCTGCGCGGTCTCTCGCCCAACCACACGCTGATCCTGATCAACGGCAAGCGACGCCATGGCACCGCCAACCTCGCGGTTTCGGGCGGTCCCTACGGTGGCGGCGCGGCGCCGGACATGAGCTTCATCCCGCCCGAAGCGATCGACCACATCGAAGTGCTGCAGGACGGCGCCGCCGCCCAGTATGGCACCGATGCCATCGCCGGCGTCATCAACATCATCCTCAAGGATGCCGACCACGGCGGATCGATCGACGCGACCGCAGGCCAGTACATGGACGGTGGCGGCGACACCTACAGCATTGGTGCAAACTTCGGCTTCGCCCCGATCGAGAACTCGTTCGTCAACATCACGCTGCAGAAGAAGAAGAAGGGCTTCAGCTTCCGCGGCGATTACGATCCGCGCGTCTATAACACCACCTCGGCGACCTCGCTGCTGACCAAGTATCCCGATACGGTCAATCAGTCGGACTACCCTTACGTCAACCGTATCGAGGGCGATCCGCAGATCGAACAGACTGTCGGCATGGTCAATGCCGGATACAATTTCGGCGACTACCAACTCTACGCCACCGGTTCGTACGGCCACAAATATGCGCGTGCTTACGAAAACTACCGCACGCCGAGCATCGTGACCTACTCGGCCGATACGTCAGACTACGCGACCGGCACACCCTATTACCCGACCGGCTTCTCGCCGCTGGAAGCCATCAAGGAGACCGATTATTCGGTAGGCGCCGGCTTCAAGGGCCCGATGGGCGCAGGCACGTTCGATCTCGCCACGACCTATGGCAACGATTTCGTCGGCGTCTATGTCCAGAACTCGGCCAATGCCCAGTTGCTGACAGACACCGGATTCACGCCAACCGAATTCCACAACGGCGATTTCAAGTCCTCGCAGTGGGCCAATACTCTCGATCTGACCTATCCGATCGATATCGGACTTTCCGAACCGATGACGATCGCTGGCGGTCTTGAATGGCGGCGCGATACGTATGGTATCGTCGCAGGCGATCCGGCATCGTATTATGGCGCGGGCGCGCAGTCCTTCTTCGGTTACGCCCCTTCCAATGCCGGCAATTACGACCGCACCAACTTCTCGCAATACCTCGACGTCAGCCTGAAACCGACCGAGAACTGGCTGGTCGATGGCGCAGTGCGCCACGAGCACTACAGCGACTTTGGCGATACAACCGTCTTCAAGCTGACCAGCCGCTACGACTTCTCGCCCATGTTCGCGATCCGCGGCACCGCCTCGACCGGTTTCCGCGCACCGACCCTGGCCGAAGAATACTATTCCGGCATCAACGTCAGCCCAACCTCGGTTTCGGGTGTGTTCGCTGCGAACTCGGCCTCCACTGCGGCGCTGGGCTTCGGCAACCTCAAGCCGGAGAAGTCGACTAACCTCAGCGCGGGCATCGTCTTCACGCCCAGTTCCAGGCTGACCTTCACGCTTGATGGCTACTACATCAAGATCCGCAACCGCATCATGATTTCGAGCACCTATTACGGCTTCAGCGGCGGCTACTGCCCCGAAGGCTACTCCGGCTCGAACGCGGCAAGCTGTACGCCCTACAGCGCCGACAACTACAACATCTACAACCAGGCCGCCGTATATAACGCCGTCTCCGCAGCGCTCGGCGGCTCGATCCCGTCCTATGTCCTCACCAACGATGACGGCACCCGCAACCTGAGCGGCGCGGTCAGCCTGCAGACTTTCGTCAACGGCGCCGACATGACCACAACAGGCGTCGATTTTGCCGCCCACTACGATATGCCGACCAGCTTCGGCACGATCAACTGGGGTCTGTCGGCCAACTACAACGACAACAAGGTCGACAAGATCAACCCGTTGCCTTCCGCGCTGTACACCAGCACGGTCAACCCTTCGGCCACCGCGCTCATCAACCGGTACTCGGTCTGGCAGTTGGAGAACAGCACGCCCAAGTTCCGTTCGGTTCTCAGCGCCTACTGGGAATCGAGCCGCTTCAGCGTGAACTTCCGCGAGAACTTCTACTCGAAGGTGTCCTCGCTGGCAGCCGCGCCTGCCGGTTGCGACTGCTCCGGTGATATCGAGACCCCGGTCAAGTCGGCCTTCATCACCGACCTCGAACTGGGCTTCAAGGCTACCGACATGATCAAGTTCTCGATCGGTGCGAACAACCTGTTCAACAAGTACCCGACCAAGACGCCCAAGGAGATCCGCGACGCCTATCTCAGCATCGCTTCGACCTCTTACGCCAGCAGCGTCTACCCCACCATCTCGCCCTACGGGATCAACGGTGGCTACTACTACGCCCGCGTGAACGTGAACTTCTGATCACACACGTGAACTGACAGCCAGGCCGCTGCATTGCGACGAAAAATTATCGTCAAAAATGCAGCGGCCCATGGCGGAAATTTTCGCTTCGTTCGTTTCAACAGACAGGACGGACCACTTTCACAACGCAGCAATGTACCCGAGCCGATCCGGGACAGATCGGAGCGAGTTCCTGCACGCGTTCGTGATCCGCGCCGACTGCACTGCCATTCTCTAAATTCGCCGCGCCGTCACGCGCTGACCGCAGGCAAGACATTCGACAGGGAGTTCCTTCAATGACCGACCTCGAGACCGAACTGGCCGAAACCATCGCGCCCGAAATCCGCGATGACCTGATGGGCCGCGGATACTCGCGCCGTCACCTTGGCCGTATTGCTGCGCTCCTCGGCGGCGGCGTTGCTCTCGCCGGGACCGCAAGCACGGCATTCGCGCAGCAGTCGGCCAAGGCCGTCGTCGGCGCCGTGCGTATCGGCTCGAACGAATGCTGGACCGGCCCCCTGCCCGCCGGTGTCGCCGCTGGCCAGAAGCTGGTGACGGAAGGCAATCGCTACGAGCCCGACGACGAGCACGAGAAGCTTTTCGCCGCCGTCGCACAGGTCGAAGGCGTTCCCGTCGAGCGCGTGACGGCATGGCCCGGATCGAGCGATCCGCTCAACCGCGTTGCCGTGACCTTCGCTTCGCCGACGCGCGGTATCGTGACTGCGGACCCGACCTACGAGCAGATCTGGCGCACCGGCGCATGGCTCGGCGTGAAGGTCACCAAGGCACCGCTGACGGCCGACTATCGCCATGATGTGAAGGCCATGTTGGCCGCCGATCCGAACGCCGGGCTCTATTACGTCTGCTCGCCGAACAACCCCACCGGCACGCTGACGCCGATCGAGGACATCGTATGGCTTGCCGAGAACAAGCCCAAGGACGCCATTCTCGTTGTCGATGAGGCCTACATCCACTTCTCCGGCACGCAGAACGCCGCCAAGCTCGCCGCCACGCGCGATGACGTGATGGTGATGCGCACCTTCTCCAAGCTGTTCGGCATGGCGGGCATGCGCCTTGGCCTGACGATCGCATCGAAGCAGATCCACGACAAGATGATGCGCTATGACGGCATGCAGGTCACGAACATGCTGCCGATGACCGCCGTCGCCTGCGGCACCGCCTCGCTCCCGCTCGCCGATCAGATCGCCGCGCGTCGCGGCCAGATGATCGCCGCGCGCGAAAAGACCATTGCCCATATCAAGAGCCGTGGCCTCAACGTCCTGCCCGGCAGTCATGCAAACATGTTCATGGTCGAATGGAAGGGCAAGACCCCCAAGGAAATGCAGGCCGCATTCCTGACGCACAACGTGCAGATCGGTCGTTCTTGGACGGCTTATCCGCAGATGTCGCGCGTTACAGTGGGCTCTGCCGAGGACATGCAGAAGTTCTGCCTGGCGCTCGACAAGATCCTGATGGCCTGACGCATGTGATTACGCCGCATCGCCCCACAATCGGGCGGTGCGGCAGTATCAATGCATGGCATTCGCTCAACGCATAAGATCGTTGCGCAAGCCAGCCTTCTCCTCATCCAAAAAATTCTGCTGGACCATGGCGGGTGTTCATCTGCCATTCGTTTTTCCGGTCAGTAACCCAACCGTCGACCGTGCCGACCGCACAAGCGGAGGCCGGCAGAACAGTCGCGTGGCGGATAGGGAACTGACGGTTTCGGGGTCGGCGCAGCCGATGCCGGAAGCCGATCCGGGAGAGAAACGAAGCAAGGTTCAGGAATTTGCGGCGGGCGTCCGGATCGGCCCTGTCGCGCGAGGAGAATAGAATGACGTTCAAGAACGCTCTGGTGCTGGCAGCCACTTCCGGCTTCGCCCTGGCCCAGGCTCAGGTGGTCCACGCGCAAACTGCGCCCGCAGCCACTGACGCTGGAGACGAAATCGTCGTTACCGGCACCCGTACCGAAGGCCGCTCGAAGCTCGACAGCGCTTCGCCCGTCGACGTGATTACGGCCAACGATCTCAAGCAGCAGGGCACCACCGAACTCGCGACCGCACTCGCGAACTCGGTTCCCTCGATCGACTTCCCGCGCCCCTCGGGCACCGACGGTACTGACGCGATCCGTCCTGCCACTTTGCGCGGTATGTCGCCCGATCAGACGCTCGTTCTGATCAATGGCGTCCGGGCGCATACGTCGGCAATGCTGAACATCAACGGCTCGGTCGGCCGTGGCTCCTCGGCCGTCGACCTCAATACCATCCCCTCGACCGCGCTGCAGTCGATCGAAGTCCTGCGTGACGGCGCCTCCGCGCAATACGGCTCGGACGCGATCGCCGGCGTCGTCAATCTGCGCCTGCGCGAAGCCGACCATGGTGGCGGCGCTACGGTCACCTACGGCATGTACGACACCGACGTCGACACCGCGCGCGACAGCCGCCACGTCAACGGCGAAGGTACGATCACGGCGGCAGGCTGGCAGGGCCTCAAGCTTGGCAACGACGGTTTCATCACGATTTCGGGCGAATACTCGCACCGCGATGCGACGAGCCGTGGCGACGTCGATCCGCGCCTGAGCACCCCGGTTGTAGACAGCCGCTTCGGCGATCCCGAGGCAGCAAGCTACAGCGGTTATGTCAACGCCGCCAAGCCGCTTGGCGATGTGTGGACGCTTTATGCCTTCGGTGGCTATCAGTATCGCAACAGCACCTCGGCCGCCTTCCCCCGCCTGGCGTCGGCAATGTCGGCCTACGATCTTGAGGATATCTATCCCGACGGCTTCCTGCCGCTGATCAACAGCCACTCCAAGGACATGACGGCAACCGGTGGCCTGCGCGGCGAGATTGCCGGCTGGAAGACGGACATCAACGTCAGCTACGGTCGTAACCGGATTGACTACTGGACGCGCAATTCGGCCAACTACACCTACGGCGCGGATACTCAGACCGACTTCTATGACGGCGCGCTGATCTATGATCAGCTCGTGGCAGGCGCGGACTTCTCCAAGGAGTTCAACGTCTTCCAGTCGCTGAACGTGGCATGGGGCGTCGAAGGTCGTCGCGAGAGCTACCAGATCAAGGCAGGTGAGCCCGCTTCGTACGACTATGGCACCGAATACCCCAACGCCACGGCCGGCGCACAAGGGTTCACCGGCTTCTCGCCGGACAATGCCATCGACAAGCACCGCACCAACGGTTCGATCTACGCTGACATCGAAGCGCAGGTAACGAACAAGCTGTTTATCGGCCTCGCAGGCCGCGGCGAAGACTATTCGGACTTCGGCAAGACGGCGACCGGCAAGCTTTCGGCTCGCTACGACTTCTCGCCGTCCTTCGCGATCCGCGGTACCGCTTCGACGGGCTTCCGCGCACCTTCGCTGGCCCAGCAGTACTTCACCTCGATCGCCTCTGTCATCGACACCACGACCAACGACACCGTGCTGACCGGAACCTTCCCGTCGACCTCGTCGGTGGGTGAGGCCCTGGGTGGCAAGGCGCTGAAGCCCGAAAAGTCGACCAACCTCTCGGCCGGTTTCGTGTTCCGCACAGGCGGCTTCTCGCTGACTGTTGATGGTTATCGCATCCATGTGCGCGATCAGATCGGTCTTTCCGAGCTGCTCTATGCCAGCACCAACGCGGAAGTTGCCGCGCTGCTTCAGCCCTACGGCGTTTCGGCAGCGCGCTTCTTCATCAACGGCCTGGCATCGACCACGCAGGGCATCGATGCGGTTGCCCACTACAAGTGGAACACCGACAAGGCTGGCACCTTCGACTTCACGCTGGCGGGCAACGTCAACCAGATCAAGGTCACCAAGGTCCCGACCCAGACATCGACCGTCACTACCGCGACGCTCTTCGCGCGTACCCGCATCCTGACCATGGAAGAGGGTACGCCGGGCGAAAAGGTCACGGGAACGATGGTGTGGAGCAAGGGCAAGATCGGCCTGACCGCACGCGAAACCTACTACGGCAATGTCGTGGAACCGGGTTCGACCGCGGCCAGCGACCTGGATACCGGCAAGAAGTTCATCACCGATCTCGAGCTGCGCTACCAGCCTACGGACTCGGCCCTTCAGCTGGCATTCGGCGCGAACAACGTGTTCGACGTCTATCCGAAGAAGGTTCCGGCCTCGCTCAATTCGACCGGTGTCGTCGCTTTCCCGTACTACTCGCCGTTCGGGTATAACGGGCGTTACCTTTACGTGCGTGCCAGCCTGAACTGGTAAGCACCACTTGGGCCATGCATCGCCCCCTAATCCCTTAAGCGGTGCATGGCCCCCTTCCCTGTTTTCTTATATTCTCAAGGCTTTCGCGGAGATCCCCACTTGCGCGCCTTTCTTTTGTCAGCCGGTTCCCTCGCCTCAGGTCTCGCTCTGGCCCTGTCCTCTTTGGCGCCTGCCGGGGCAGAGGCCCCCGTCGCGCCGCAAAGCGAAACGGCCAAGCCCGTTCAATCCGGTTTCGCGCGCCATGCGATGGTCGCCGCCGCTAATCCGCTGGCGACCGAGGCGGGTGTTGCCGTCCTCAAGCGTGGCGGCACCGCGATCGATGCAGCCGTCGCGATCCAGACCGTCCTGGGCCTTGTCGAACCGCAGAGTTCCGGCCTCGGCGGTGGCTCGTTCATGGTCTACTATGACGCCAGGACCCACAAGGTGACGGCTTACGATGGCCGCGAATTCGCGCCTGCCGGAGCCACCAACCGCCTGTTCGTTGACGATCAGGGCAAGCCCATTCCCTTCTACGATGCCGTGCTCGGCGGGATTTCGACCGGGGTTCCGGGCGCTATCGCCATGCTCGATCAGGCGCATCGCGACCACGGCAAGCTGTCCTGGGCCAGCCTGTTCGATCAGGGTGAAAAGCTTGCGTCCGATGGCTTCGTGGTCAGCCCGCGCCTTGCCAAGATGATCGCCTCGAAGGCACCGCAGGCCAAGGCGCCCGATGCCGTGCGCTACTTCACGAAGGCCGATGGCCAGCGCTATGTCGCGGGCGATGTCCTGAAAAACCCTGCTTATGCACATACCCTCGGCCTGATCGCCAAGTTCGGCGCCTCCGGCCTGCTGACCGGCCCTGTCGCACAGGACATCGTGGCGCGCCTGCACGAAGGTCCGCGTCCCAGCACAATGACGCTGGCCGATCTTGCCGCCTATCGCCCGACGGTAAAGCCCGCGCTGTGCGAGCCTTTCCTCGGTTACGTGGTCTGCACGCCGCAGGCACCTTCCGGTGGTCCCGGCCTCCAGATGGCACTGGGAATCCTCAATCACACCGACATCGCCAAGCGTAATGCGAGCGACGAAAAGGCGTGGTTCGAATTCGCGCAGGCAAGTCGCCTCGCCTATGCCGACCGCGACCGCTACGTGGGCGACCCCGCTTTCGTGAAAGTGCCGCTCGCCGGATTGCTCGCGCCGAACTACCTTGCCAAGCGTGCCGCGCTGGTGGGCGAAAAGGCGGGGCCGGTGACGTTCGGCCAGCCCGAAGGCGCGCCGGACTATGCCACGGACAAGACGCTTGAGCCGGGCGGAACCAGCCACTTTATCGTGGTCGATCAGTATGGTAATGTCCTGTCGATGACGACGACGGTGGAATCGATCTTCGGTTCCGGGCGTATGGTCGATGGTTTCTTCCTGAACAACCAGCTGACAGACAGTTCGTTCTCACCCAGCGATCCCGATGGCGTTCCGGCGGCCAACGCACCTGCTCCCGGCAAGCGTCCGCGTTCCAGCATGGCGCCTGCTATCGTGTTGAAGAACGGCCGCTTCTATGCCGCTGCGGGATCACCGGGCGGAAGCGCGATCCAAGCCTACAACCTCAAGGCCCTTGTCGCGATTCTGGGCTGGAAGATGAGCCCGCAGGACGCCGTGGCGCTGCCGAATCTTGTCGCCAAGGGGGACAAGTTCAACGCCGATCCGTTCCCGGCGGACATCATGAAAGGCCTTGCCGACCGCGACATGCCGCTCGACACCGCGCGCGGAGAAGAGTCCGGCATTCAGGCTATCATCGTGAAAAACGGTGGTTATCTGGGCGGTGCCGATCCGCGTCGCGAAGGCCGCGCCCGCGGTTTCTGATCTGATCCCCTGCCGGCGGAGCGCCTCGACAGCGTTCCGCCGCTAAACCGGGTTAAAACCGGCAGAGACGGGGCTAGAGACAGGGTAAACATGGGGTACAACCCGACACAGACGCAAAAAAGGGGCAACTGAGCCCCCTTTTTCATATCCGTCATCGAGCCGTTCGGATCAGGTGCCGATCTCGACCGATCCATCCGCCTCCCGCGTGATGTTCACGCCGAAGCCCGATTGCAGGGCATCGAGAAACACGTCGGATTCGTTGAGCCCGAAACGGCCGCCGATACGCATTTGCGCGACGGCGGGATCGTTGACCCGGAGCGGCTTTGCGCGGTAGCGGTTGAACTGGGCTGCGGCCTCACCGATCGTCAGGCCATCGAACACCAGCATACGGTCCTGCCACGAGGTTCGCTGCGCGATTTCCAGCGACGTCAGCCTTGCCGGTACGATGGCTGCGCCATCGACGATCCGCGCACCGCTTCCCGCCGGAACTTGCGCATAGCGACTGGCATCGCGAACCGAGACGACGCCTTCGGTCACGGTCAGATCCACCCGGTCGGACTGGCGACGCAACGTGAAACTGGTGCCGATGGCGCGGGTGATCGAATCGCCGGTCTCGACTTCGAAAGGCCGGTCGGGATCGTGCGCCACGTCGAAGGTGCCTTCCCCACGCAGCAGACGCAGGAAGCGACGGTCTCCGGTAAAGGCGACTTCGACTGCGGAATCGGTGTTGAGATGCAGCGTGCTGCCATCGTCGAGTTGGAGCGTCCTGACTTCGCCGAAACGCGTTTCGATACGCTCTCCACGCGGGCCGAAGAGGTGGCGCGCTGGCCACGCGCCCAGCAAGGCTGCCACGGCTACTCCGCTGAGTATGACACCACGGCGCGACGAGCGACCGGGGCGCACGTCCGAATCGGTGACGGGAAAATCATCCGGCTCGACAAGATCGGCCGGCACGTCGCGGCGCTTTGCCGCATCATCGAAACGGGGACCAAGCGCCTTCAGGCGCTCGGCATCCTGCCACGCACTTTCTGCTTGAGCGTAAGCTACGGCATGAAACGGATTTTCATCGACCCAGGCCATGATTTCGGCCCGTTCGTGATCGTCCGCATCAGGATACCGAACTGCGTGTCGTGCAGCCGTCTCCTCGATCTCCGCTCGTTCCGTTCTCCCGGAACCTGTTGGTTCACCGCCGAATTCCTCGCGTTGCCTGCGCGCCTGCATAATCAGTGCAAGTGCCTTGGCCAAATGTTTCTCTACGGTAGAAACGGATAACCCCATCACTTCCGCTATTTCGGCCACCGATTTTTCCTGAACCCGGCGCATATGGAATGCGCGACGGGCCTGGATCGGCAACTCGGGCAGGAAATTGTGCAGCCAGCGCAGTTCCGAGCGCGCCTGCAACTGTCCTTCCAGACTGGTGTCCGCCTGCAGCAGTTCGGCATCGGCAATCTGCTCGAATGAAACCACCTTGTTTCGCCGCGCTTCATCGATCACGAGATTGCGGGCGATATTATAGAGATAGGCGCGGCCGTGGATCACGCGTTCCCATTCGATCACGGTCCAGGCCCGGCACAGCACTTCGGCGACCATGTCGTCCGCGTCCTGGCCCCCCGTCACGATCCGCACGAGGCGCGAGCGCAGCGCGGCCTGATGCGGCAGAATGACAGACTTGTACCAGTCCAGCTTGGCGCGTGTATCGCCCAATCGAAACCCCTGCGACCCCGGCACGGCTACCCGTGCGCGGCTAAAACCATAAGAAGCGCCTCTCCACGCAAATGTACGGATTTGTTATATCCTGCCCTGTGCATTCCATTGCACCACGCATGTGCACGCCTGTCCAGCAAATTTGCGACATAAAATTGTCGCATGGACATTGTTCCTGCCGCAGTGCAAAAAAATCGAGCGAACCGATAGCGGTTTCGTGACGGCGGTCCGTTCTGGATGAGCAAGGGACGACGACGGCCAAAGGGGGGTCGGGTTGCGAGGTACAGGACGATACTGGCTCCTGTTGCCATTCGCGCCGCTACTAATGGCCGAGGCACCCGACGCCGCGCAACAGGCGCACGTTCACCCGTACCGGATCGAGGCCCAGCCCATGGCGCAAGCGCTCACCCGATTTTCGGAGCAATCGAACCTGCGCATCCTGTTCCCGTTCGAGGGCGTGCAGGCGATGCGATCGCGCGCGGTCAAGGGACGGCTTGACGATCGCGAGGCACTCGAACGCCTGATCGCCGGAACCGCGCTGCGGATCGCCAGCATGCGCGACAATGTGGTGGTGCTCAGTCTGCCGCGCAGTGCCGGCGCCGTTTCCGCAGGAGCAGCGCCCGGCGATACAGACAATCTTCCTGTGAGCCCGAGGCATGGTCTTTCCCGGCCGATCACCGCGCAGGGCGGCCCTGCCCCGGCGAACAGATCGTCGTCACCGGCAAGCGGATTTCCGACAGCAGTGAGGCGGTGGGCAGCGGACACACCACGCAGACCGTTGGCGTGACCCGCAAGGCCCTGCTTTCCGCGCCGCCGGGGATTTCCGGCCTGAAAATGCTGGAGTATCTGCCCGGCTTCAATGTCCAGACCGACGGCCCGCTCGGCCTCTACGAGTTCGGCAATTCGGTGCAGGTGCGCGCCTTCAACCTCGACGAGATCGGCTTCGTGCTCGACGGTATCCCGATGGGGCGCTCCGACGCGTTCGGGGCAGTCCGATCTTCCGCTATGTCGATAACGAGAACCTTGCGGGCGTCGAGGCCTCGCCGGGGGCCTCGGACGTTACCCAGCCGAGCTATTCCTCGCTGGGGCCGATGATCCGTTATTCGACGATTGCGCCGCAGGATACGCCGGGACTGTTCGCGGCGCAGTCGCTCGGCTCGGACGCGCTGCGCCGCACGTTCCTGCGCGCCTCCACCGGCAGGGTCGGTCCTTTCTCGGCCTATATCAGCCGGACCCGGCTCGACAGCGATCTGTGGCGTGGTGCCGGATCGATCGATCGTACCCATTGGGAAGGCCAGCTTCACGCCCGGATCGATGCCCATTCATGGCTGCGGCTGAAGTTCGTCGCCAACGATTTCGACGATACCGACAGCCCCTCGCTCACCAAGGCGCAGTACGACAGCACGACGCCCGATCTCGGCGGCAAGACCGGGCGCGACCGGGCTATGTCGGCACGGTGCTCGACCTGCCAGAGACCGTGGCGGGCGTGCCGTACTCCAATCCCGACTATACCTACTACGCAGGCCTTGCGAAGAACGCGCGCAGCGACCGCCTCTATGGCGCGACGCTGCATCTCGAACCCGCATCCGGCAGCACGCTGGAACTGACCAGCTACCGCGAGAACAAGAGCGGCCATGGCGTTTCGCCGGACAGCTATGCGAACTCGCTGATCTATTACACCGAGCAGGCCGAAGCCGGGCTCGCCGTCACAGCACCGCGCGGCGTGCAGTACGGCTATTCGGGGCTTACCGGGCATCGCCAGGGCGCCGTGCTCAGCGCCTCGCAGGAAATCGGCGATCACCGGATCGATGCCGGAGCCTGGATCGAGAGCGACCGCTATCACCGCACGCAGTACCGGCTCAATCTGGAAGATGGCGCTCCGGACGGCGCGGTGCTTGCCGATGAAGTCGTCTATTATCGCCGCAATTACCGCTCGCACCGTGACACGCTGCAATACTGGCTGCGGGATCGCTGGACGCCGGGTCAGGGACGGCTGACCATTGAGGCGGGGATCAAGGGGCTCGACATGCGCTATGGTCTGACCGGCTATCGCGATTTCGATGACTATGCGCATGCCGACGGGTCGCCGGGATGGGGACCGCAGAGCGGCAAGGCGCACTGGTCGGACGGTTTTCTGCCGAGCCTTGGCGCGCTGTACCGCCTCGATGGCGAGCGCACGCAGGTCTTTGCCAGCTACGCGCAGAACATGGCGATGCCCAAGGGCATGGACACGATTGCCTCGACCGCGTTCGCTTCGACATCGGCCTTTGCCCCGATACCTAAGGCTGAGCGGGCGCAGAATTTCGAGGTCGGAATCCGTACCAAACAGCCGTGTTTCTATGCCGTGGCGACGCTCTATCACACCTACTTCAGCAATCTCATCAGCGCCCTCAGCGTAACCGCCCCCGGCGATGCGAGTGAGGTGGAAACCTACTATGTCAACGTCGGCGCGGTAGAAGCGCATGGGGCCGAAGCCTCGGCCACGGTCAAGCCCGCGTTTTTGGGCGACAAGGCCTATTTCACCGGCACGCTGACCTATTCCGATGCCACGTTCCTGGACGACCTGCCTGCCACCACCGTCTCTGCGGCGACGGCGATCCGGGGCAAACGTCTGCCCGACAGCGCGCGCTGGATTGTCTCGGGCAGCGCCACGGTGGAGCCCACACGCTGGTCGCTGCTGGGGGTGAGTGCCCGCTACACCGGCAAGCGCTTTGCCGACTATGCCAACACGCAATCGGTCGGCGGCCAGCTGGTCGTCGATGCCTATGCCGAGCTGGGGCATCCCGCAGGCTCGGCCCGCTCAAGGACATGCGCCTGCGCCTCAACGTCGACAATGTGTTCGACCGCGATGCGCTGTCCTTCATCAATCCCACCGTGTCCGGAGAGGCCACCTATCGGCCGATGTCTCCGCGCACGGTGCAACTGACGCTTTCAGGGGAGTTCTGATCCAATGCCTGTGACGAAGTCGGTATCCTGTGTTTTCGATGCACTCCCTGTCAGGAGTGCGCAGGCATGATGGAGCTTGTTTCCCAGTGGGGCATGCCGGTGCTGATGCTGCTGGCGGCAGGTGTCGCAGCCGGTTTCGTGGCGGGCCTGTTCGGTATCGGCGGCGGCTTCGTGGTCGTCCCCGTGCTGTTCGTGATGCTGCCGCTGCTGGGCGCGGCGAAGTCCGAGATCGCGCATGTCGCGATCGGCACCTCGCTGGCCACGATCATCATTTCCGCCCTGCGCGCCACCCATGCGCAGGCCAAGCGCGGCGCGGTCGATTTCGAGATGCTCAAGACCTGGGCGCCGTGGATCGTGATCGGTGACGGCGTGGGCGTGTGGCTCGCCTCGCGCGTGTCGAGCAACGGTCTGGCGATGATCTTCGGTGTCGGTGTCGCGCTGATGGCAGTCCACTTCCTGCATCCCGTGCTGCGCGAGAAGCGCGTGTCCGACACGCTGCCGGTGGGCTATGCCCGCGTCGGCATCGCCGGTGGCCTTGGCGCCTTCTCCTCGTTGCTGGGCATCGGTGGCGGCACCATCGCGATCATCGTGCAGACGCTGTGCGGCCGCGACATCCACCGTTCGATCGCGACCGCCTCGGGCATTGGCGTCATCATCGCCATTCCCGGCACCATCGGCTTCATGATCATCGGTCTTGGCTCGCAAGGGCTGCCGGTGGGCTCGATCGGCTATATCAACCTGCTGTCGGTCGTTGCCATCTCGGCGACCTCGATCATCTCGGCGCCCTGGGGCGTGGCCGCAGCGCACAAGATCCCCAAGCACATCCTGACGCCGGTCTTCGGGCTCTACCTGCTGTTCGTCGCCTTCACGATGATCCGCCACGGGCTCGGCTACTGATCGCCTGACCGTTCCCCCGCCCTGCCGCCTCCCCCCAGCGAGCGGCAGGGCAAAGTCCGGTCCGGCGGCGTTCATGCCCGCCGGACCGGCATTGCATAAGAGGCCAGACACCCGACATGCCCCCTTCTCCCTTTCCCGGCGCTCCTTGCTCGGCACAGCCGGAGCAGGCGGCGCACTGGCCCTGACTGGCACGAATCCGGCGCTTGCGGCAGCAGTGGAGCAAGGCACGGCAGCTTATGGTGTCGATGTCGCCGATGTGTTCGGCCCGCCACCGGGAGTCGCCCAACTCAGCCGGAACGAGAACCCCTTCGGCCCTGCGCCATCCGCGCTGCAGGCGGTCGCACGCTATTCGGCGCAAGGCGCCTATTACGCGGACCGCGCGGTGCGCAAGCTGATCGCCATGATCGCCGAGCGCCATGGTCTCGAATCCGATCGTGTGGTGCTCTCCTCCGGCTCGACCGAAGTGCTCAAGTGTGTCGCGCTGGGCCTCGGTCGCAAGGGCACGATCCTGTGCCCCGAGCTGTTCTGGGACACCACCGTCCACTATGCCGAGGCCAAGGGCGTCAAGGTGAAGCGTGTGCCGCTCGCCAGCGACATGAGCATCGACCTTGCCGCGATGAAGGCCGCGATCACGCCCGATGTCAGCCTGATCCATATCTGCAATCCCAACAATCCGACCGGCATGTCGCTGGATGGCGAGGCTCTGCGCGCCTTCATTCGCAGCGTCGATCCGCGCGTCACCGTGCTGGTGGATGAGGCCTACATGGAACTGACCGCGCGGCCCGACTACACCACGGTCGTGCCGCTGTTGAAGGAACGCGCCAATCTGGTGATCTGTCGCACGTTCTCGAAGATCTACGGCATGGCAGGGCTTCGTCTGGGCTATGCGATGACCTCGCCCGACATCGCCGAGACGCTGCGCGGCTATCTGATGAGCTTCGGCGGCAATCTGGCGGGCCTTGCCGCCGGGATCGCCTCGTACCACGACGAGCCTTTCCTCAAGGCCTCCAAGGCTTTCATCCTGGAATCGCGCGCCTCGATCATGGAGGTGGTGAAGTCCTGCGGTCTTGCCACCTGTGCGTCGGATACGAACTTCGTCTACGTGAAAGTACCCGATGCCGATGCACTCTACCAGAAGATGGTCGAGGCGCAGGTCGATATCCGGCCCGCCTATGGCAGATGGACCCAGTGGTCGCGCGTCAGCACCGGCCGGGCCGAGGACATCGGCCGCTACGCCGCCGTGCTGCGCGCCTACGTCGGCGCCTGACCCCTCTTTGCGAGTTGATCGCAATGCCCTGCGGATAACACTGACTACAGGCTTGGCTTTGGCACGCCCCGCACTACTCTGATACCGGTTGCGACAAATATTATGTCGCGTCTTTTCAAACGAGAGAATCCCGGTGCCCAGACTGACCCGTAGCGAAAGCCAGGCCATCACCCGCGTCAAGCTGCTGCAGGCGGCGCGCGAACTGTTCCGGCGCGACGGCTATGCGATCACCTCGGTCGATCGGATCGCCGCCCATGCCGGGTTCAGCAAGGGTGCGGTCTACTCCAACTTTCCGACCAAGGATGCGATCTTTCTCGAAGTGCTCGAAGGAATCGGCACCGACGGCATGGAAGCGCTGATGTCCTCGCTCAAGGCCGACCCTTCGCGCGAGGCGGTGATCGCCACGCTGTGCAATTGGGCGAATTATTGTTCGGGGTCGGGAAGCTGGGTGCTGACGATCCTCGAACACGTCCGCAGCACGACGCCGGACTCGCCCGCGCTCGTCCGGCAGCGCGACATTCTGACGGCCAACTGGCGCCAGCTCGCGGGATGGCTGAAGGAACGCTTTCCCGAAATAGACCTGCCCGAGCTGACGCTCGGCGCGTTGCTGTTCGAGATCGCCTATGCGCCTGCGCTGACTTTCGTGAAGGAGCCCACCACAGGCGAGCTCATGCGCGTCGTGCTGGAACGCGTGCTGCCGGCAAAAGTACCGGCTATAACTTGAGAATAGGTCTCATTAGTTTATCTGAGATATATCTTTAGACTTGAAATCGGTCATACCCGGCAGTATCTGCGTGTTCGACACAAGCACTCGGAAAAACAGCAGGAAGACAGGCATGACCCACACGCTCGAACGCGTCCGCCACGAACTCAAGCGCCGCGCGGTCACCGTCCGCTCGGTCGAGCAGGTCACGCCTGCGATGGTCCGCATCACGCTGGAAGGCGAAGACCTTGCCGATTTCGTCAGCCTGGGTGCAGACGATCACATCAAGGTCTTCGTCCCCGGCTCGGGCGAGATGCGGGACTATACCCCGCGCCGCTACGACAATGCCGATCGCTCGCTGGTCATCGATTTTGCCATGCATGGTGGGCAGGATCACGCCGGTCCCGCCACCGCATGGGCGCGCGATGCCAGGCCGGGCGACGAAATCCGCATCGGCGGCCCCAAGGGCTCGATGGTCGTCTCGCCGACCTTCGACTGGTATCTGCTGATCGGCGACGAGACCGCCCTTCCCGCCATCGGCCGCCGCCTTGAGGAACTTCCCGCAGGCGCCAAGGTCATCACCGTCGCCGCCGTCACCGGCCCCGAGGAAGAGCAGACCTTCACCACCGCCGCCGATCACACCGCGATCTGGATCCACCGTCCCGAAAGCGCCAACGACGATCCGGCCCCGGTGATGGCCGTGCTCGAAACGCTGAGCGTTCCCGAAGGCGACGGCTTCGTGTGGATCGGCACCGAGGCCCGCGTGATGCGCGCTGCCAAAGCCCATGTCATCGACACGATGAAGCACAACACCAGCTGGCTCAAGGCTTCGGGCTACTGGATCAAGGGTCAGGCCGACTCCAGCGAGAAGTGATCGCGCAGAGCCTTTGAAGCCTCACGAAAAAAGGGCGCGGCCTTGCGCGCGCGCCCTTTTTTGCATTCGGAACCATCTGTTACTGCGCGGGAGCCGCCTGCGGCTTTGCCTGCGTTTGGGCCGGATCGCTCCAGCCAAGGCCCAGTGCCTTCTGCACCGCGATATAGTCGATCGTCAGCTGCGCGCGCGTCTGCGCCACGCTGATCTGCGCGGAAAGCTGCTGGCGTTCGATGTCGAGTTGGTCGATCAGCGTGCTGGTGCCCGCGCGATAGCGCTGCCCGTTGAGCGAGGCGGCATTGTCCGCGCTCTGCTCGGAACGGACGAGGCCCGCCAGCTGGCGACGGGTCGAGCCGAACCGGGCCAGACTGTCCTCGGCATCCTGCAGGGCTTCGAGCACCTTCTGGCGATACTGCGCAGTGGCCTGATCGCGCTGCGCTTCCGACTGGCGGATCGCCGCCGCGTTGCGCCCGAAGTCAAGAAACGACCAGTTGATCATCGGGGCCAGCAGTGTGACGAGATTGTCGGGATCGACGACGTCGCCGGGCTTGGTGCCACCCATGCCAAGGATACCGTAGAAGCTGACGCCGGGCAGCGCCTTGGCCTTGTTCACGCCGATCTGCGCAGTGCTCGCCGCCAGCGCCCGCTCGGCCGAGCGGATGTCCGGACGATGGGCTATCAGCGCGGCAGGATCGCCGATTGGCACCGAGGCCGGCGGCAGCGGCACGGGGGCCTCGGTCGCAAGCGCTGCATCGAGCGCGCCGGGGACGCGCCCCGTCAGCACCGCCAGTGCATCCTTGTACATCGCGATCTGCGCATCGAGCGGCACGATCTGCGCGTTGGTATTCTCCAACTGCACCTGCAGCCGCTCGACATCGAGCTTCGAGGCCGTACCGGCGGCATAGCGCTGCTTTGTCAGGTCCAGCGACTGTGCCTGCAACCGGGCGGAATCGCGGTTGAGCTTCGCGCGGTTTTCAACATCGCGAAGGTTCACATAAGTCTGCGCGACCTGTGCGGTCAGCGAAACCTGCGCGTCGGCAAGGTCGGCATAGCGCTCCTCCACCGTCGCGCGGGCGGCTTCCACGCCGCGCCGCTTGCCGCCGAACAGGTCCGGCTCCCACGAAGCAGTCGCGCCGACGTTGTAGAAGTCCACCGCGCCCCGATCGCTGCCCGAACTACCGCTTCCCGAACCCGAACTGTCGTCCGACGAACTGCCCAGCAGCGAACTGGCGCTGTTGGGCAGAATCGCGTGAAGGTACGAGCCGCTGGCGCTGACGCTGGGTAGGAGGTTCGCCTTGCCCTGATCGAGCTTGCCGCGCGCCTCGGCAATCCGCGCCTGTGCCAGATCGATCGAGGGGCTGTTCTTCAGCGCATCGTCGACCAGCGCGTTCAGCGTCGGATCGTTCAGCGTCTCCCACCAGCGGGCAAGGCCCGGCGCGGTGGAGATCGCCGGATCGTCGGCGCGCACGAAGGCGCCCCGCGCGGCCGCGGCCGAGGCGACCTTGGGCGGCCCGGCATAGTTCGGGCCGACGGTGCAGCCCGAGGCGAGCAGCGTGCCTGCCAGAAGTGTCCCGGCCATCAGCGGTGCGGAGAGAGGAGAAGTTTTACGCATCAGTGCATCGCCGCCTTGGGGGCGTCCTTGGCCAGAGGTCTCAACAGCAGGATCAGCGGCATGACGCCCATCGTCACGGCGCTCATCGCGAAGAAAATATCGTTGTAGGTCATCGTCAGCGCCTGCTGCTGGATCTGGTTGCCGATCATGCGGATCGCGCCCATGTCTCCGCCGTAACTTTGCGAGAGGGTGTGGACGTAGTCCTGCACGGCGGTCGTGTTGGCGTTCAGCGTTTCTTCCAGACGGCGCGAGTGGAACCACATGCGGTCCTGCTGGAGGATCGAGATGCCCGCCAGCACGAAGCTGCCGCCAAGGTTGCGCGCGGCGTTGAACAGGCCCGAGGCATCGCCTGCGTCTTCCGGCGGGACCGACTGCACGCAGGCCTGGCTGAGGAACAGCATGCCCAGAATCGTGCCGACCCCGCGCATCAGCTGCGAATCGATGAAATCGCCGCCGACCGATTCGATGGTGAGGTTCGTCTCCATCCACGCCGAAAGCGCCAGCGTCGCCATGCCGAAGCCCACCGCGAGGCGGATGTCGATCACCCGCACGAGGCGCGGCAGGAACGGCATCAGCATGATCGAGGGAATGCCCGAAAGCATCACGATCTGGCCCGATTGCAGCGCGTTGTAGTCCGCGATCGAGGAAAGGAACTGCGGGATCGCATAGGACGTGCCGTAAAGCACCATGCCCAGCGCCATCGCCATCACGATGATCGAGGCGAACTGCCGGTTGAGCAGCAGCCGCAGCTTGATGACCGGGCGTCTGGCGAACCATTGCCCCAGAAACAGCAGAATGAACCCGAAGACTGAAATGCCCGCCATCCAGCGGATCATCTCGGAGGAAAACCACTCCTCGCGCGCGCCTTCCTCAAGGAATACCGTCAGCCCGCCCATGCCGAGCGTCAGCCCGGCGATGCCCAGCCAGTCCGCCTCGCCGATCAGGTGCAGGTTGCTCTTCTGCGCAGGCAGACCGATCAGCAGCAGCGTGATGAGCACGGCGGATACCGGCACGTTGAGGAAGAAGGCATAGTGCCACGAGATGTTCTCGGTCAGCCAGCCGCCCACCACCGGGCCGACGATCGGCCCGAGAATGGCAACGACGCCGAACACCGAGGTGCCGATCGGCTGCTGATGGCGCGGCAGGCGCTGGGCGATGATCGTCTGCGCGGTGGGGATCAGCGCACCGCCGGTGATGCCCTGCCCACGCGCCCCACGATCATCATGCCCAGCGTCGTCGAGATGCCGCACATCACCGAGAACAGCGTGAAGATCGTCGTCGCGATCAGCAGGAAGGTGCGCAGGCCAAGCAATCGCTCCAACCAGGCGGAAAGCGGGATGATGACGATCTCGGCAACGAGATAGGCGGTGGAGACCCAGGCCCCTTCCGTGCCGCTGGCGCCGATCGCGCCCTGGATCTCGGGCAGTGAGGAGTTGACGATCGAGATGTCGAGCGTCGCCATCAGCGCGCCCAGCGTACCGGCGATCACCGCCAGCCATGCGGTCAGGTCGGCGTTCTGCGGCTTGCCGGTAGTGGCGGGAGGCGCACTGCGCCCGCCGCCCCCACCAGAGCTTCCACCCTTGCCGTTGATTGCGGCGCTGGCCACGCTCAGTGCTTCCCGTCCTCGAACTGCTTCTGCTGCTGGCGGATGCGGTCGAGATCACCCTTGGCGCCGCGCGTATCCACCGTCACCGTCACCGAGAGGCCCGGCACCAGCAGCTTGGCGGCAGAGGGCGTCGCATCGATGGCGATACGCACCGGCACGCGCTGGACGATCTTGGTGAAATTGCCGGTCGCGTTCTGCGGCGGCAGGATCGAGAACTGCGCGCCCGTACCTGGCGAGACGCTCTCGACATGGCCGTCCACCTCAAGACCGTCGAGCGCGTCGACCGAGATCTTCGCAGGCTGACCGGGGCGCATCAGGGCCAGCTGCGTTTCCTTGAAGTTCGCCACGATATAGAGCTGGTGGACCGGCACCACCGACATCAGGCGCGTGCCCGGCTGGACGTACTGCCCCACCTGCACGGTGCGATCACCCACCCGGCCATCGAACGGCGCGGTCAACAGCGTGGCGTCGAGGTTCACCTTCACCGAGGCGAGCTGGGCCTTGCCGGCATCGGCCTGCGCATCGGCCTGCTTGATCTGGGCCTGCAGCGAGGCAATCCGGCGCTTCTGCGCTTCCAGTGCCGCGCTCTGCTGGCAGACCTGATCGGCGGACTGCGCGGCAGCGAGCTTCAACTGCGCCAGCTGCTGGCGGGTTTCGGCACCGCTGGCAACGAGCGGCGTGTAGCGCGCCACTTCACCTGCATCGTGCGCGGCTTGCGCGCGAGCCGCGGCGAGCTGGGCCGCAGCCTGCGCAATCGCGGCGTCCTGCTCACGGATCGAGGCCTTGACGTTCTCCACGCTGGCATCGGCCTGCGCGATAGACGCCTGCGCCTGTGCGGCCTGCGCCTGATAGTCGCGCGCATCGATCCGGGCCAGCGGCTGGCCCTTCTTCACGTCCTGATTGTCCGCCACCAGCAGCTGCGAGACATAGCCGTTGACGCGTGGCGAGATCGCCACGCCATCGGCATCGATCTGCGCATCGTTGGTGGAGGCCATGTACTGGCCATAGGTCTGGTAGCGGATGAACCACACCAGCGCGGCGACCACGGCCACCACCAGCAGCACCAGCAGGATAACCTTGGCGCGAGGGCTCATGCGCTTCTTGGGCGCAGCGGGCTGGTCAGCGGCTTGCGTCTGCTGCGGTTCGTTGTCCATCGACTGGGTTTCGTCTGTCATGACGGCTGGAAATCGTCCCTGTTGTTACCGCGCGGAAGGCAGCCTTGGCATATGCTGGACGACGTAAGTCACATCTCCCGCCAAAGTTGCATTTGTCTCCTGCAATCCCCTCCAGAGTAGCGCGCTATTGCATTGCAGCAACAGGTAATTCGCCGGAGCAGGTCGGATCGCGAGACCCGCATGCTCCCGTAGATCGGGTTCATGACGGTAATGTGCCGGAAAACCGCTATTTACGTGCATTTCCAACCAACCCGAATATTCGTGAGTATCCGAAGACCGGCCTGCCCTGCAAAGGAGCAGCAGCAGCGATAATTAACGTCGCGTCAAGGATATTGCCCTAGCAGAAATCCATAGGGGACGGAGCGGGACAGTTGATCAGCGACAGACAGCCGAACAGCGGGGCGAACAGGAGGCGCAAGTGGCCCTCCCGTCGCATGGTGGTCTTCATTATCGCCATCCTGATCATGGGTATCCTGCTGCTTGGTTCTTCCGTCGTGGCCTGGCAGGCACATCGCCGTCAGGTCCAACTGACCGGGATGTACGATGACACCCTGAGCGTGCTGGTCGCCAACAACCATGTCCGGATCGGTGCGCTCAACGCGCTGCGGGGCGAGCGCGGCTATCTCCTGACCAACGACGAGGGCTATCTCGAACCTTATAAACGCGGTCGCGAAGAGATGTTCAAGGCGCTCGACAAGCTCGATGCGCTGTCCACCCAGACGCCGGAACAGCGCCGCATCGTCGCGGCCCTGCGTCGACAGACGGCGGCCTATCTCAGGCATATCGATACGGTCGACACGCTCAACCGGACCGGGCAGCACGATGCCGCCATGGCCGAAGTCATGACCGGCCATTCGCGCGTTGCCATCGAGGGGATGGACCGGCTGCTTGATGCGATCTCGACGCGGGAGAAAGCCCGGCTCGACGATTTCTGCACCCGCTCGCAGCAGGCCTATACCCTCACCATCGTCTTCGCAGGCCTCGTTGCCCTGACGGGTTTCGGATTGCTGGTGATGGCCGCGATCAGCCTCTTTGCCCTTAACCGCTCGCTCGAACGCGAAAAGAGCTACCGCCGCGAATTGCAGAAGCTGGCCTTGACCGACGAACTGACCGCCCTCGCCAACCGCCGCGCGTTCCTGACCGAACTCGACCGGGCCGCAGCCTCCGCCCGGCGTTCGAGCGCACCGCTGGCCGTGGCGATCTTCGATATCGATCACTTCAAACGCATCAACGACGAATATGGACACCTGTGCGGCGACGAGGCTTTGCGCGAAGTCGCGCGGCGGGCCTCTGCCTGCATGCGTGGCGGCGATCTTGTCGCCCGCATCGGCGGCGAGGAATTCGCGGTATTGCTTCCCGCCACCTCGACCGAGGCTGCGCTGGTCGCCTGCGAAAGGCTTCGCAAGGCCATGACCGAGCATCCGGTGCCGCTCGGCAACGGCACGCAAGTGCGCCTGACAATCAGCACCGGCCTTGCCGAGATGCGCGGCGAAGATAGCGCCGAACAGACCATCGCACGGGCCGATGCTGCGCTCTATGCGGCCAAGCAGGACGGTCGCGACATGGTTCGCCGCGCCGCCTGAGCTGGCTCGGCTGTCTGACGAACTCAGCCGCCGCGCAGCAGTTGCACGCCCCAGTCGCGCTCGAACAGGTAGAGCAGCACCCTCGCCGCCTCACCGCGCGGACCTGACAGGCCGCCGTCGCGTTCGATCAGCAGCCGTGCATCGTCGTGCGCCATCGGCAGATACTTGGTGATCTGCTCCAGACTGGCGATGCGGAACGGGGTATCGCCCGACTGCTTCGTGCCCAGCAGTTCCCCGCCGCCGCGCAGCTTCAGGTCTTCCTCGGCCAGCCGGAAGCCGTCCTGCGTCTCGCGCATCAGCGCAAGGCGCTGCTTGGCGGTTTCGCTCAAGGCCCCGCCGCGCAACAGGAGGCAAACCGATTTCTCGCTGCCGCGGCCGACACGCCCGCGCAGCTGGTGCAGCTGGGCAAGGCCGAAGCGCTCGGCCTGCTCGATCACCATCAGCGTCGAGTTGGGCACATCGACACCGACCTCGATCACCGTGGTCGCGACCAGCAACTTCGCTTCCCCGCGCGAGAAGCGCTCCATCGCCGCATCCTTCGCCTCGGGCCGCATCTGGCCATGAACGAGCACCACGTCGTCGCCGAACAATTCCTTCAGCACCGCGAAGCGCGCTTCGGCGGCCGCAAGATCGTCGTTCTCGCTCTCGTTGACCATCGGGCAGACCCAGTAGGCCTGCCCGCCCCCCTCAAGATGCCGCGACAGCGCGCTCACCACATCGGCGATACGGTCCACCGAGACGACGCGGGTATCGATCGCCTGCCGTCCCGGCGGCAGTTCGTCGAGCTTGGAGACTTCCATCTCGCCATATTGCGCCAGTGTCAGCGTGCGCGGGATCGGCGTCGCGGTCATCGCCAGGGTATGCGGCGTGCGCTTGCCCTTGCGCGCCAACATCAGCCGCTGGCCGACACCAAAGCGATGCTGCTCGTCGATCACCACCAGCGCCAGATCGCGATAGGCGACCGCATCCTGAAAGATCGCATGGGTGCCGACCACGATATCGATCGAGCCATCGAGCAGGCCCATGAGCACGGATTCACGCGCCTTGCCCTTGTCGCGCCCGGTCAGCAGCGCGATCTCGACGCCGGTTCCCTGCGCCATGCGCACCAGCGTTTCGTGGTGCTGGCGCGCGAGAATCTCGGTCGGCGCCAGCAGCGCGCCTTGCCGTCCGGCCTCGACGGCGATCAGCAGCGAGGACAGCGCGACCACCGTCTTGCCCGAGCCGACATCGCCCTGCAGCAGTCGCAGCATCGGCGCCGCCTGCGCCATGTCGCCCTCGATCTCGGCAATCGAGCGGACCTGCGCGCCGGTCAGCGAGAACGGCAGCCGCAGCTTGGCACGAAGCGAGCCGTCGCCGGTCAGCGGCGTGCCCTTCTGGCGGCGGTTGCTTTCGCGCACCAGCATCAGCGCCAATGCATTGGCGAGCAGTTCGTCATAGGCCAGCCGGTCGCGCGCGGGCGCATTCGGCCCCTGATGCGCGGCGGGCAACGCCTCGATCCACGCGGGCCAATCAGTCTTGGCAAGCAGGCTCGGCTCGATCCATTCGTCCAGCCTGGGCAGCACTTTCAGCGACTGGCGCACCATGCTGCCGACACGCCCCTGCGTCAGCCCTTCGGACAGCGGATAGATCGGCTCGCACACCTGCCCCATTGGCACCGCGCCCGCTTCCGAGACATGCTCGGGATGGACCATCTGCAGCATCTGCCCGTACTGGTCGAGCTTTCCCGCCACCCAGCGCGTCTCACCCACCGGCAGCTGCTTCTTGGCGGTGTACGACGATCGCCCGAAATAGGTGAGCGTGCAGATATTGCCCTTGACGTCCTCGGCGATCACGCGAAACGGCCCACGCCCGCTCGGCGCGCGGTGTTCGCGCACGGTCAGCGCGACGATCACGTTCTCGCCCACGCCCGCCTCGTCGAGATCGGCCACGGCGCGGCGCTCCACGAAGCGGTCGGGCAAGTGGTACGCCAGATCGCGCAGCCGGGTCAGCCCCAGCTTGTCGAGCGGCTTCTTGAGCTTGGGGCCGACACCGTCGAGCGTCTCGACTTCGGCGAACAGGGGATTGAGCGCATCGGGTCTCATGATGTCCGACCCTTTAGCCCGAGAGACGAACGTTTCGCCAGCCCGCGCGGAACGCAAAGCGCCCTTCTCCGTTGGAAACATTCGAACACTCACCGAAATGGAGACGCCCATGCTTCTGCCGAACGGCACCGTGCTCGCCATCGTCGATGGCTCCCACTTCGAGCTGTACCGCAATACCGGGATCGAGGCCGAGCCGATGCTCACCGCGATCACCACGCCCGAACTGGCGGCGACCAACTTCTCCGCCGGGCACCGCCGCAGCGACGAGCCGCGCCGTCATCAGGTGCGAACGGGCGATGGCAGCAACGATTCCTTCGACGAAAGCGCCCATGTCGCCGCCGTCACCGGCTGGCTCAACCGACAGGTGATGGAGCACGAGATCGACCAGCTGGTGGTTGTCGCCGATCCGCGCTCGCTGGGCGAAATGCGCCGCCACTATCACAAGTCGCTGAAAGGCGCGCTGGTCGCCGAAGTGCCCAAGACGATGACCGGGCGCCCGCCCGCCGAGATCGTGCGCGTGCTCCACGCCTGATATACCCCTGACGGCCGACGAACAGATCGGCCGCAGAGTCAGGGGCTGGCCTTCCAGACTCCGGGGCCAGCCCCTGACCTCTTCGCCTCTGAACGAGCGCTCCATCCCTAAACCTGCTGCCTTGCCCTCCCCCACGCGCGGGAGTATCGGCGCTGACATGACCGAACTTTCTCCCCGCTTCGCCCGTATCAAGTTCCGCGCCTGGCACCGCGGCACGCGCGAGGCCGACTATATGATCGGCTGCTATTTCGACCGCTTCCATGCCGACTGGACCGAGGCCGAGACGACCCTGTTCGAAGAGCTGATCGAGGAAGAAGATGTCGAGATCATGGCCTGGGCGCTGGGCACCGAACAGGTCCCCGAAAAGTACCGAGGCCCGATGATGGCGCGCATGCAGGTGATCGACTACGTCACCATTCCGCGCTGATCCATTTTCGCCTATTTCCAGAGCCATGACCGACTTCCAGCGCATCCTCTCGGCCAAGACGCCGCTCACGCTTTCCTCGGTGACGCGCGGCAGTCAGCCGCTGGTCATGGCCGATCTTGCCCGCGCCGCAGCCACCAGGGGCGCGCGCGCGGTGTTCGTGGCGGACAACGAGGCGACGATGGCGGCGGTGGCCAACGCCGCGCGCTTCTTTGCGCCCGAACTGGACGTGCTGGAATTTCCCGCGTGGGACTGCCTGCCCTACGACCGTGCCAGCCCGGCGCTGTCGGTCAGCGCGCGCAGGCTGGCCGCGCTCCATGCGCTGCAATTGAAGCGGGACGGCGCCCAGCTGCTCGTCACCACGTCGAACGCGCTGCTCCAGCGGGTACTCACGCCGTTTCGCATCCGCGAGTCCGTGCGCCTGCTCAAGCCCGGCATGGAAGTGGGGCACGAAAGCCTGATCGCGCTGCTGCGCCGTCAGGGCTACCAGCGCAGCGACACCGCCATCGACGCGGGCGAGTTCGCGGTACGCGGCGCGATCTTCGATATCGTCCCTCGGGCTTCGATGGACACGGGTTGCGCCTCGACTTCTTCGGGGACGAGCTGGAAACGGTGCGCCGCTTCGATACCGGCACGCAGCGCTCGGTCGGCTCGGTCGACCAGCACCTGCTGCTGCCCGCCAGCGAGGCGCTGCTCGACGAGGACAGCGTCAAGCGCTTCCGCAGCCGCTATCGCGAGATGTTCGGCGCCAATGCCACTGCCGATCCGCTCTATCAGGCGGTCAGCGACGGGCGGCGTCTGGCGGGCATGGAGCACTGGCTGCCGCTGTTCGAGGACCGCCTCGTCACCCTGCTCGATCACCTGTCGGACGACGACGTGCTGGTGATGGACAGCGCCGCGATGGGCGCCGCCGAAGAACGCCTGAAGGACATTGCCGACTATCACAAGGCGCGCCTCGACACCTCGGGCCAGAAGGCGGGCAGCTATCGCCCGCTGAAGACCGACGCGCTCTATCTCGCCCAAAGCGAATACGAGCAGGCGGTCAGCGACAGCCCGATCCATCGCGCCGATCCCTTCGCCCAGCCCGAGAGCGCCAAGGTGCTCGACTTCGGTTTCGGCAATGCCCGCGACTTCACGCCCGAACGTGCGCGCGGTGACAACGCCTATGAGGCGGCGGCGAAGCACTTGCAGGCCGTCGCGAAATCGGGCCGCAAGGCGATCCTTGCCGCCTATTCCCCCGGCAGTCGCGCGCGTCTGGTCTCGATCCTGGGCGAGGCGCTGGCGCCCGAGCCGCGCGTTGCGGAAACGTGGCAGGAAGCGCTGGGCCTTGCCGTGCAGGGCCGCTCCGCCGCGCTGGTGCTGCCGCTGGAAACCGGCTTTTCCAACGAGGTGATGGAAGTTGTCACCGAGCAGGACATTCTCGGTGATCGCCTTGTCCGCCGGAAGAAAAAGAAGAAGGATTCCGACGCCTTCCTCGCCGAACTGGCGGCGCTGACGCCCGGCGACCTGATCGTCCACATGGACCACGGCATCGGCCGGTACGAAGGGCTCCAGTCGATCCCGGTCGGCAAGGCCCCGCACGACTGCGTGATGCTGACTTATGCGGGCGGCGACAAGCTCTATATCCCGGTCGAGAACCTCGACGTGCTCTCGCGCTACGGCAGCGAGGCCGAAGGCGTCGCGCTCGACAAGCTGGGCGGCGAGGCCTGGCAGAAGCGCCGCGCACGTCTGAAGGAGCGCATCCGCGAGATCGCGGGCGAGTTGATGAAGACCGCCGCCGCGCGTGCGCTGCGCGTTGCCCCGGCGCTCGAACCCGACCCTTCCGCCTTCCCGCAGTTCGTCGACCGTTTCCCCTGGCAGGAAACCGAGGATCAGGAACACGCCATCGAGGACGTGCTGGGCGACCTGTCGTCCGGTCGCCCGATGGACCGTCTGGTCTGCGGCGATGTCGGCTTCGGCAAGACCGAAGTCGCGCTGCGCGCCGCGTTCGTGGCGGCCATGGCCGGCCAGCAGGTGGCGGTGGTGGCGCCGACCACCCTGCTCGCGCGCCAGCACTATGCCGGGTTCGCCGAGCGCTTCGGCGGCTTCCCGCTCAATGTCGGGCGCCTCTCGCGCCTGGTGCCCGAAAAGGAAGCGCGCACCACCCGTGAAGGCCTCGCCTCGGGTACTGTCGACGTGGTCTGCGGCACCCACGCGATCCTCTCGAAGACGGTGAACTTCAAGCGCCTCGGCCTCGTCATCGTCGATGAGGAACAGCGCTTCGGCGTGAACCACAAGGAGAAGCTCAAGCAGCTTCGCGCCGACGTGCATGTGCTGACGCTCACCGCCACGCCGATCCCACGCACCTTGCAGATGGCGATGTCGGGCCTGCGCGAACTCTCCACCATCCAGACCCCGCCGGTCGACCGTCTTGCGGTGCGTACCTACGTGATGGAATGGGACGAAATGGTGATGCGCGAAGCCCTGCTGCGCGAACACCATCGCGGCGGCCAGAGCTTCATCGTCGTGCCGCGCATTTCCGACATGGCGGAGATCGAGGACTGGCTCCACGCCCATGTCCCCGAGGTGAAGTACATTTCCGCCCACGGCCAGATGTCTGCTGGCGAAGTGGAAGAGCGCATGAGCGCGTTCTACGAGGGCAAGTACGAGGTGCTGCTCTCCACCACCATCGTCGAGAGCGGGATCGACATTCCGCGCGCGAACACGATCATCATCCACCGCGCCGACCGTTTCGGCCTCGCCCAGCTTTACCAGTTGCGCGGGCGCGTCGGTCGCTCGAAGCTGCGCGCCTATGCGTACCTGACGACCCCTGCGGGCCGTGCGCTGTCCGAAGTTGCCGAAAAGCGCCTGAAGGTGCTGGGCGATCTCGACAGTCTGGGCGCCGGCTTCCAGTTGGCCAGCCACGATCTCGACATTCGCGGTGCGGGCAACCTGCTGGGCGACGAGCAGTCCGGCCATATCCGCGAGGTCGGCTTCGAACTCTACCAGTCGATGCTGGAGGACGCGATCCTCGCCGCCAAGGCGGGCGGTGTCGGGCTGGAGAAGGACACCTCCGGGCTCAGTCCGCAGATCACGGTCGAAGCGCCGATCATGATCCCCGAGGACTACGTGCCCGATCTCGCCGTCCGCATGGCGCTCTATCGCCGCCTCAACGATGCCGACAGCAAGGACGAGATCGAGTCCCTCTCGGCCGAGATGATCGACCGCTTCGGCCCGCTGCCGCAGCCGACCGCCAACCTCGTCCAGCTTATCCAGATCAAGCGGCAGGCGATCGAGGCGCATATCGCCAAGATCGACGTCGGGCCGCGCGGCACGCTGGTCAGCTTCCACAACGACAGCTTCCCGAACCCGGCGGGCCTCATCGCCTATGCCGCGCGACTGGAAGGCACGGTGAAGCTGCGGCCCGATAACAAGCTGGTGCTCCAGCGCGCCTGGGGCGATCCGAAAAGCCGCCTCAACGGCCTGCTGCAACTGACCAAGGGGCTCTCGGCCATCGCCCGCAAAGGCTGATTGCCGACCAAGACCTGAACCCGACAACCGACGCCGGAAACCGCCATGCCCTGCCTTTCGATCACTCGCCTGAAACTGCGCCACTGGTGGAGCGTACCCGGCTATCTGAAAGCCACCGGCACCGCCTCGAAAGCACTTCAGGCAACGCCCGGCTATATCGACGGCTATCTCGGCTTCAGTTCGGGGCAGGTTTACTGGACGGTCTCGCTGTGGACCTCGCGCAAGGTGATGGAGAAGTACCACGCCAGCGAGGCCGCGCAGGTGACGCTGGCGCGCCTGCCGAAGTGGTGCGGCGAACTGTCGGTAGCGGCGCTCGATATGCCGATAAGCGAAGCGCCCGAGCCTGCCGAGATCGCGCGCCTGCTGGACAAGCATGGCAAGATCGAAAGCGTGGTGCGGCCCACCGACGCGCAAGCCCGCAGTATCGTCTGGCCCGACCGCCGCGTGCCGCAGATGGGCATGCGGATCAGGCCGATTTAAGGCGAACTCAGGACGCGCGCGCGAGCTTGGCGAACATCGCCGCGCTCATCGGCTGGGCGCGCAGGAAGCCCTGATAGAAATCGCACTTCTCGCGCGCCACGGCAGCGCGCTGGGCCTCTTCCTCGATCCCCTCGGCGATCACCTGAAGATCGAGCGCGCGGGCTACACCGACGATGGCGCGCAGCACGGCCACGTCGCGCTTGTCGGTGGTGACACCCTCGATCATCGAGCGGTCGAGCTTGAGGTAGTGGATCGGCAGGACCTTCAGATAGCGGAAGTTGCAGAACCCCGCGCCGAAATCGTCAAGCGCGATGCGGATACCCTGCGAGGAGAACTCCGCCATCGTCTGCGCCGCCATGCTGACGTCCTTGATCAGTGCCTGCTCGGTGATCTCCAGCGTCAGGCGGCGCGGCGGAAACCCGCTCTCGCGGATCAGGTCGAGCATCTGCCGGGTATAGCTGGCATAGGCGAGATCGGCGGGCGTCACATTGATCGAAAGGCGTAGGTCGCTGGGCCAGTTGCTGGCGATCGCCATCGCCTTGCGGGCGATATGCTGCGACAGCGGGGCGATGTGATCGGCCCGCTCGGCCAGCGCGAACAGCGCACCAGCCCCGATGCGGCCCAGCGTCGGGTGGTTCCAGCGCGCGAGCGCCTCGGCCCCGGTCAGCCGGTCATCGGTGAGGCTGAACTGCGGCTGGAACAGGATCTCGATCTCGTCACGGTCGATGGCGCCGAGCAGGTCGGCCTCAAGCTGCGCGGCACTGCGTCCCGGCAACGAGACCTCGCCCTCGGCCCAGGCGATGCGCGCGGCGGGGCTTTCGTTGATATCCGCCAGCGTCTGGCCGAGCCGGTCGAGCATGGAATCGACGCTCTCTCCGGTCAGCGCGCGGATCAGGGCGACGCGCGGCGACAGGCGCACGATACCCGAGGGCACCGCAATCGGCCTTGCCACGTCCTCTGCCAACTGGTCCGCCACCAGATACCAGCGCTCGCGGCTGCAGGCCTCGTTCGCGACCAGCAGGAAGCTGCCGCCCGCCGCCCGCGCGACCATCCACGGCCCGTCCAGTTCCTCGGAAGCATAGTGCGAAATGCGGCCTGCGATTTCCTCCAGCAGACCATCGCCTGCCTCAGCCCCGTAAGCGATATTGATCGCATCGAGGCGGCGCAGGCTGAGCAGCATGGCATGGACATGCGCATCGGGCGGCAGCATCGCCTCGTTCGCCTTCCAGCTCTCGATCCGCTCGCGCACGGACTCCACCGCCGGAACCCCGGTCAGCCGGGTTTCAAGGGTTCGGGCGAGATTGGACGACGGCGACGGCGAAGGTGAACTCATGGGAGGTGGTCATACCGCCAAAACCCTTGCCAAACACTTCAAAATTCGACAGCCCTGCCCCGGTTCGGGACGTTCCCGCAGCTCTCCCGGCAGGGAGAATCTTGACAAGTCCGAAGGGACATTTGCCGATGGCGGCGGATATGCACAAAGAGCTGAAACTGGCGCTGGTCGCCTCCGAAACACCCAAGGCGCAGGACGGCCTTTCCGGCCTGCTGGCCGCGCATCCCTGGGTGTCGCAGGAGGAGGCCGATGTCGTGGTCGTGCTCGGCGGAGACGGCTTTTTGCTGCAGGTGCTGCACGAGATGATGGCGCGCGACCGGGTGAAGCCGGTCTATGGCCTGAACCTTGGCACCATCGGCTTCCTGATGAACGCGCTGCCGGAAGACGAGCCGATCGCCAAGCGCATTGCCGAGGCTCATGCGGTCGAAGTGCGCCCGCTGGAGATGCGCGCGGTGACGCAGGACGGGCGCCAGTTCGTCTATCACGCCATCAACGAAGTCTCGCTGCTGCGCGAGACGCGCCAGACCGCCAAGCTGGAAGTGCGCATCAACGGGCGTGTCCGCATGGAGGAACTGGCGGGCGACGGCGTGCTGGTGGCAACCTCGGTCGGCTCGACCGCCTATAACCTCTCGGCCAACGGACCGATCCTGCCGCTGGGCGCCCGGATGCTTGCCCTCACCCCGATCAGCCCGTTCCGTCCGCGCCGCTGGAAAGGCGCGATCATTCCCGAAAGCGCCGTCGTCGAGTTCCGCGTGCGCGAGCCCGGCAAGCGCCCGGTTGCCGCCGTCGCCGACCAGCGCGAAGTGCGCGACATCGCCGAGGTGCATATCTCCATCGCCCGCGAGCGCACGCTCACGCTGATGTTCGATCCCGGCCACACGCTGGAGGAGCGCATATTTGCCGAGCAATTCCAGACAGGTGAGCCTGTGGAAAAGTTTTCATGACATTTTCGAGAGGAAGTTGTTGCCAAGCCCGCTGAGCCTGTTATAGGCGCACACCTGCCCGGCGGTGGTGACACTGACAGGCTGCTCCCCGATAGCTCAGCGGTAGAGCATTCGACTGTTAATCGAATGGCCGTAGGTTCGAATCCTACTCGGGGAGCCAACATCCTTCCTCTGGAAAGGATGACGCAAAAGCGGCCTTCGGGCCGCTTTTTTCGTTTCTGCTCGAGGCGCATGAGCCGTTTCCTATCCCTCCCCTCACCCGCGCACGGTTCGCTGGGACGCGCAACCATAGATGCAATTCTTGCAATTGCGTAAAATTCACCTCTCTGCAATTGGACCTTCACGCTGCAATGCAGCAATTTGAAGACAGAGGGAAACATGACCGCCTCCGCCCGCAAGCTCTACGATCTGGACGCCACCTTCACGGCGGCTCCGACCCGGCAATTGTGCGCAACGATCGTCTGGCAGACAAGGCCGGGCGGCTGTTCGCAGGGCTGATGAAGGCGATCGCCAATACGGCGGACGAACCTTTCCTCTGATCCCAAGCGTCTTTTGCTAGGACACGAACAGGGCGGCCTCAGGGTCGCCTTTTCGTTTGAGGATGGCATGCCTGCGCGAGCCTGCGGACTTTCACGGCACAGAGCATAAAATCCGATGAACTATTTCGCCCACGCCCTTGCCGCACTGATCTTCCAGATCCTGATAGGCAGGACCACGGGGCGGTGGTGGACAGGCGCGGCGATCGCCTGCGCCTATTTCATCAGCCGCGAGCTGACGCAGGCCGAATATCGCTGGATCGAGCATTTCGGCCACGGATTGCGCGCGAACATGCCCTGGTGGGGCGCGCTGGACCTGCGGGTCTAGACCACCTGGGACCAGTGGATCGACTGGATCGGCCCCATCGTGGCGACCTGCTCACTGGCCACGATCATGACGCGTCGCAGATAAAAAAGGCCCGCGATTCATAAACCCCAATTATCGAATATGCCTGTCTCCGCTCAAAGGAGGGCAGAATGGCCAATTCAAAAGTTGAAAATCGACTTGAGGCGTTGGAATATGAAGTGAAGGAGCTTCGTTCACAAATGAACGAACTACTTCAGGCGGCAGGAAAACCCGCACGCAATCAGCGAAAACCGCCAGTTGGATAAAAAAAACGCGGCCGGATCGCTCCGGCCGCGCCATTCCCGCGATCGATCCGGTGCCACTCGGTGAAGGGATGCCGGATCGCTCATGGTTCCACAGGTCAGAAGTGGAAGATCACACCCGCCATCGGACGCAGGCTGTCGAAGTCGTAAGTATCGACCTCGAAGCGCAGGCGAACGCCGGCATTGCCGGTGATCCCGCCAAGACCGATGTCCTTGGGGCCGACTTCCGCGCCGACGCCATAGATCCAGTCGCTCTTGTCGCCATAGCCATGGCTGGCCTTGCCGTTGACCCACTCGTAACCGGCAGTGGCATAGACCATGCCGCTATCACCGGCTCGCGCGCCGACACGGCCCTTGACGCCGTATTCCCAGCTGATGTCGCCAAAGCCCTTGGCCGCGTTACCTTCAACGCCCACGAAGGCCGGGCCGATGGGCACGTTCACACCGGCCACGCCCTGGATCAGCGCGCCGTCCATCTTGCCGCCATTGGCCGAACCGAACTCGCTGGACTTGTCGTAGCTGTCGTAGCCACCCATCACGCCGACATAGGGCTCGATACCGAAGGCCTTGGAACCATCGGGTGCCTTTGCTTCGGTGCTGGTGTCAGTGCCCGATGCGTCCTGCGCATAGCTGGCGACCGGGGCGGCAGCGGCAATGGCCACTGCAAGAAGGGCAATCTTTTTCATAGTCTCGACTCCTCGGGACGAAACAGCCGGTGTTCAGGCCGGACAATCTCGCTTCCGTTTCCATTCGAGCGGCTTGAGAGGCCCCTTGCGACCAGCTGAAGGCGCCTTACCGAAGTGAGGAAACCCATCGGGAAAAGCGCGATATCCGCGCTCCCGTATGCTCTCGCTACCAATTCGTGAACCGAACCGTACCGACGGTGCAGAATGGGCTTTTTTGCGATCCACCTGAAAGGCCGCAACCCTCTGCAATCCATGAGCTATTTCAGCTGTGTCGGCCTCATGACCTCTCTAACCATCTCGCCGGATAAATGACCGGGCGGGGGTAAGAGTTCCGGCACGAATGCGGAACATCAGGAACTGTGACTTTAGAGTGACACTTTCAGTTGCAACTAACCGCGCAGCTTGGGCCGGACACGGATCGCCGCAAAAATCACCACTGGCCAGAACCACGTCGCGATCATGTCGGCACGCGTATCGCGCCACATCCACCCGCCGTGGGCAAGATAATCGATACATTCGTTGAGGCACTCGGCAACGATCACCACGCCGAGGGGATGCCAGTGGCGCAGCGGTTTTTTCATCAACAATGCCGCGCCAAGCCAGATTGCCAGCCCCGCGTAGGTCTGCGCGAACTTGTCGGGCGCGGGGCACAGCGAGACGAGCCACCGGATCAGGTCTTCGTAAAGATACACGAGCTTCATGAGAATGGTCATGCTGGATCGCCGCGCCGGTGTCCACTGTACCACGGACGTCCATCGCATCCGTTTCGACGAACGGAACGCGCTTACAGAAAAGGGGCGGGAACCGGCTTTCCGATCCCCGCCCCTTACATGGCGTCAGCCTGGATCAGCGCGTGATCAGACGAGCGCGCCGTGGCAGTGCTTGTACTTCTGGCCCGAACCGCAAGGGCACATCGCATTGCGGCTGATGCCCATCTCGGCATAGGGATCACCGCCCTCAGGTGCTCCCGCAGGGGTTGCCTGACCGAACCCGACGGGCGCCGGCTGCGGGCTACCTGCCAGCGAGGCGAACAGTTCGGGGTTGAACGCCGAGCCGTCCCCGTCGTTGCTGTCATCGAAGCCGGTCAGCGGGTCGATATGGCCGGTCAGGAAGTCCGGCAGTTCGGGCAGTGTCGAGATCTCGGGCATGCGCAGCTCGCTGATCGAGAGGATACGCGTCACGTCCACACGGATCGCATCGAGCATGTGCTCGAACAGGCCGAAGGCCTCCTGCTTGTACTCGTTGATCGGCGTCTTTTGCGCATAGGCGCGCAGGAACACCACCTGACGCAGCGCGTCGAGCGTGGCGAGGTGATCCTTCCAGTGGTTGTCGAGTCGGTCTAGCAGGATGGTCTTTTCGGCCTGGCGCCAGATCGCCGGGTCGTCGTTCGCCATCTTGTCGGCCATGTGCGCATCGGCCGCGTCGGTCAGCCGCTGCTCGACGGTTTCGGGATCGACACCGTCCTCGTCGGCCCAGGCCGCGATCGGAGCATCGACGCCGAGGATGTCCTTGGCCTTCGCGGTCAGGCCCTCGATGTCCCAGTGCTCGGGATACGACCCTTGCGGGCAGGCATCGGCGACCAGCGAGTTGATCGTTTCGTGGCGCATGTCGACCACCACGTCATCCACGGTCTCGGCATCCATGATGTCCGAGCGCTGCTCGTAGATCACCTTGCGCTGGTCGTTCATCACGTCGTCGTATTCGACGACCTGCTTGCGGACTTCGTAGTTGCGCGCCTCGACCTTCTTCTGCGCGGTCTCGATCGCCTTCGAAAGCCACTTGGAACCGATCGCCTCACCATCGGCCAGGTTGCTGTTCATCATCTTGGCGAACAGCGTGTCCGGCCCGAAGATGCGCAGCAGGTCGTCTTCGAGGCAGAGGTAGAACTTCGACAGGCCCGGATCGCCCTGACGGCCCGAGCGGCCGCGCAGCTGGTTGTCGATGCGGCGGCTCTCGTGACGCTCGGTGCCGATGACGCACAGGCCGCCGGCCTCGATCACGAGGCGCTTCTGCTCGGCCACTTCCATCTTGATGCGGGCGATGGCCTCCTCGCGCTCAGGCCCCTCGGGCATGTCGCGCAGTTCGTCCTCGACGCGGAACTCGACGTTACCGCCCAGCTGAATGTCGGTGCCGCGGCCCGCCATGTTGGTCGCGATCGTCACCGCGCCGGGGCTGCCCGCCTGCGCAACGATATGCGCTTCCATCTCGTGGAAACGCGCATTCAGCACCGAGTGCTTGACGCCTTCCTTGTTGAGGAAGTCCGAGAGCAGTTCCGACTTCTCGATCGAGACGGTGCCGACCAGCACCGGCTGGCCGATCTCGTGCTTTTCGCGGATCAGCTTGGCAATGGCCGCGAACTTGTCGAGCGTGTTCTTGTAGAATTCGTCCTCTTCGTCGATGCGCTGGATCGGCAGGTTGGTGGGGATCGTCACCACGTTCATCTTGTAGATGTCGTAGAACTCGCCCGCCTCGGTCGCCGCCGTACCGGTCATGCCCGAGAGCTTGGGATACATGCGGAAGTAGTTCTGGAAGGTGATCGAGGCCAGCGTCTGGTTCTCGGGCTCGATGTTCACGCCTTCCTTGGCCTCGACCGCCTGATGCAGGCCGCTCGACCAGCGACGCCCGTCCATCATGCGGCCGGTGAACTCGTCGATGATGATGACCTTGCCGTCCTTGACGATGTAGTCGGTGTCGCGCTTGAACATCATCACCGCCTTGAGCGCCTGCTCAAGGTGATGCACGACCAGCGTATTCTCGACATCGTAGAGGTTCGAGCCGACCAGCAGGCCCGCCTCTTCGAGCATTCGCTCGACGCGCTCCACGCCGTCCTCGGTCAGCGTGATCGACTTCTGCTTCTCGTCGGCTTCGTAGTCCTCCGGCGCCAGCTGCTTCACCACCGCGTCGACCGAGATGTACAGCTCGCTCTTGTCGTCGGTCGGGCCGGAGATGATCAGCGGCGTGCGCGCCTCGTCGATCAGGATCGAGTCGACCTCGTCGACGATCGCGTAGTTGAAGGGGCGCTGCACCATCTGGCTGCGCTCGTGCTTCATGTTGTCGCGCAGATAGTCGAAGCCGAACTCGTTGTTCGTGCCGTACGTGATGTCGGCCGCATAGGCCTCGCGGCGCTCGTACTCGCCGAGGTTAGGCACGATCACGCCCACGGTCAGGCCGAGGAAACCGTGGAGCTGCTCCATCTGCTCGGCATCGCGGCGGGCGAGATAGTCGTTCACCGTGACGACGTGGACGCCCTTGCCTTCCAGCGCGTTGAGATAGGTCGGCGCGGTCGCGACCAGCGTCTTGCCTTCACCGGTGCGCATTTCGGCGATCTCGCCGCGATGGAGCACCATGCCGCCGATCAGCTGCACGTCGAAGTGACGCATGCCGAACACGCGCTTCGAAGCCTCGCGCACGGTGGCGAAGGCTTCGGGCATGATATCGTCGAGCGTGGATCCTGCGGCCAGCATCGCGCGCAGCTTGGGCGTCTGGGCCTTGAGTTCCTCGTCGCTCAGTGCGCTCAGCACCGGTTCGAAACCGGCGATCTGGGCGATCACCTTGTCGAGCGACTTGACGTAACGCTCGTTCGACGAGCCGAAGACGGACTTCATGAGAGAGCCGAGCATGGCCTTGGTATCCCTGTTTTCTTTGAATTCGATATGGATGGCAGGCGGAACCGGACGGAGATGCAGGCGCGGAGTTCACGCGCAGCAGCGACACGGGTCTCGCAGGACACGCGCGCCGGACCTTTGAGGGCCGTGCGCGGTCGGGAATGGGGTATGACGCGCCGCGCTTATTGCCGCGCGCGGTCGCTGCCGGTCTGCACCGTCAGGGGACGGCGGGGCGCAAAGCCCGGAAGTTCGGCAGGAGCATGGCGTCGGGTATTGCTGAACCCCGGTTCGGGAAGCCGCGCCAGCGCGATCGGCGCACGCGGCGCCTTGAGGCTCTCGACCAGACTGTCCACCTGAGCGCCCAGCCCCATCTGCACGCTGGCGACAGGCACCATGCGCGCCTCGGCAGGGCCGATCTGCGCGACAAGGCCCGTCAGCAGGGCAAGCAGGGTCAGGACGAAGCGGTTCGCCATGGCGACGAGATAGGGTGCGCGAGAGGACCTGTCCACCGGGAATGCGCTTTATCCTGCGATCATAGATGCGTGCAGCGACCAATCGACGCACGCAAACCCGTCATGGTGCAGGATCGATCGAAATCGAGTTCTTGACGGTGACCCGCCTCGGGACGGGATTACCCTTGTCATCATGGAACGGCGCATAGGTGGATTTACGGCAGGCTGCCTCCGCCTGTTCCTCGCGCCCCGCGAACATGCCGGTGGCCTCCACCATCCGGCAATCGGCGACGCTGCCATCCGCCTCGACGTCGATGATCATCGTCGTGGCGCCGGGGGCCAGATGCCTGCCCTCTTCATCCTGCGTCCATTTCACCGCCGTGCTGTACGTGCCCGCCACCGCCCGGCCCTTGTCGTTCGTGGCCGGATAGAACGTCGCCCGCTCGGCAAGGCGCGCGCACGCCGTCTGATCGAGTTCATCGTTTCCGCTGGACGAGGTGACGGTGCAGCTTGTCACCCGCCCGTCCGCGGCGACCGCCAGACGCACGCCGGTACGCCCCTGCGCCCCGCCCTTGGGATAATCGTCAGGCAGCACCCACGCGCCCGGATTGCCATTCGGACGCGGCGCTTGTGCCTTGCCCTGCATGCTTTCCGCGATTTTCTCGGCACCGGTGATCGGCACGGGCGAGGCCATCGCAGCGCCGGCCGCTCCCGACATCGCCAGAAGGACCGCCACGGTTTTCGATATGTAGTTCATTTCGCCCCCGAATATCTCGCCTCAGCTTTATCGCACCACAGCTTTATGAAGCGGAAAGGAACATGACCAGAAGGAATTACGGCCTTGCGGTCAGGGCCGTGCCTGCCGCCGCCTGCCGCTGTTCTGCTGCATCTCGTTGCGATGCCATTTTCCTACACGGATCCCGGCGCGGTAAGTTGCCCATCATGTGCCCAACTCTCCGCCCCGCGCGCCGCAAGGTGACACTTTCGTTCTCACGAAACAGCGGTTTTCCGCCGAGCGAAGGCATGCTCCGGCACCAAGGTGACACTTTTCCTCTGGACCGTGTCAACTGTGTCAACCTGTCACCTTGCGAGGGCCTGCGTGCCGCGTCCCGCCAAGCTCCCTTGACCTGTCCTGCCCACGCGCTAGGCAACCGGCCATGGCCTATCCCACCTCCCCGCTCGCACAGCCCTTCCCCGCCCTTCCCGCCATCGCGGGCGTGACGCCGCATGTGGTGCGCGCCGGCTACAAGGACTGGGGTCGCTGCGACCTCACCTATGTCTCGATGGACGAAGGGACCAGCGTCGCAGGCGTGTTCACGAAGAACCTGTGCTGTTCGAGCGAGGTCGAGATCGGCCGCGCCAATATCGCGCAAGGTTCGGCCCGCGCGCTGGTGGTCAATGCGGGCAACTCCAACGCCTTCACCGGCTATCGCGGGCGCGAGGCGGTGGAGCAGATCATGGAGCAGGTCGCCGGAAGCATCGGCTGCCCGAAAGAACAGGTCTTCGTCTCCTCGACCGGCGTGATCGGCGTGCCGCTGCCCAAGGGCAAGGCGCGCGAGGGCGTGGAGAAGGCGCTCACCGCCGATGCCTGCACCTGGGAAGAGGCCGCCAACACCATCGCCACCACCGATACTTTCGCGAAAGGCGCCACCGCCACCGCGATGATCGGCGAGACGAAGATCACGATCAGCGCGATCATCAAGGGATCGGGCATGATCGCGCCCGATATGGCAACGATGCTCGGCTACCTGTTCACCGATGCGGCAGTCAGCCCGGCGTTCCTGCAGGCCTGTCTCTCTTCCGCCAACCTGCGCACGTTCTCGTGCATCACCGTCGATTCGGACACCTCGACCAGCGACACCGTGATGGCCTTCGCCACGGGCAAGGCGGGCAATGCGCCGCTCACCTCGATCGAGGATGCCGGCGCCCACGCCTTTGCCGCTGCGGTCCATGACGTCTGCCGCCAGCTTGCCCATCTGGTGGTGCGCGATGGCGAAGGCGCGCAGAAATTCATCGCCGTGACCGTTTCCGGCGCCGTCTCGGACGAGAGCGCGCGCACCGTGGGCATGGCCATCGCCAACTCGCCGCTGGTCAAGACCGCCATCGCGGGCGAAGACGCCAACTGGGGCCGCGTGGTCATGGCGGTCGGCAAGGCGGGCGAGCCTGCCAACCGCGACACGCTTTCCATCGGCTTCGGCGGCATCTGGTGCGCCCGCGAGGGTCTGCCGCTTGCCGACTACGATGAGGCACCGGTGGCTGCGCATCTGAAGGGTCAGGACGTGACCATCGAGGTCGACCTCGGCCTCGGCGAAGGCACCGCCACCGTGTGGACCTGCGATCTGACGCACGGCTACATCTCGATCAACGCCGACTACCGGAGCTGAGTGCCATGGCTGCACATTTCATCCTCTGGGGCCGCCCCAACTCGCACAACGTCAAGAAGATCGCGTGGTTCGCGGTGGAGCTTGGCCTGCCGTTCGAACGGCGCGACATGGGCGGGGCCTTCGGCTACTCGGACGAGTATCTGGCGAAGAACCCCAATCGCCTCGTGCCGATGATCGAGGACGGCAAGATCGCGCTGTGGGAATCGAATGCGATCCTGCGCTACATGGCAGCGGAATACGGCGGCGAGCGCTGGTTCGCGCGCGACCCCATTGACCGCGCCCTCGCCGACCGCTGGATGGACTGGCAGTTCACCTATGCCGACGGCCAGCGCCTGCCGTTCCTGTCGATGGCGCGCATCGCGCAGGACAAGTGGGACATGCCCGCCATCGAACGCGACATCGCCACGTGCGCCTCGCACCTCGCCGTCCTCGAAGCGCATCTGGCCCAGAACCCGTGGCTCTCCGGCGGGCAGTTCGGCATCGGCGACATTCCGATGGGCTGCTACATCCACACCTGGTTCTCGCTACCCTTCGACGCATTCGATCTGCCCCGGCGCGAGTTCCCTCACATCGCCGAGTGGTATGCCCGCCTCCGCGAGCGCCCCGGCTTTGCCGAACACGTAATGATCCCGCTGACCTAAGGACCAATGCGCCCCATGACCGATCTTGCCCGCCTCACCCCTGCCGTCGAAGCCCTTATGCGGCAGGCCAGCGAGCAGGCGATCCTGCCGCACTACCGCACGCTCTCCAGCGACCAGATCGACGCCAAGGCGCCCGATGACGTCGTGACCGTGGCCGACAAGGCCAGCGAAGCCTTCCTGACCGAAAAGTTGTCCGCGCTGTTGCCCGACGCCGTGGTCGTGGGCGAGGAAGCGGTGTTCGACGATGAGAATCGCATGGCCCCGCTCAAGGACAGCCTGTGCTGGATCGTCGATCCGCTCGACGGCACCAACAACTTTGCCGCCGGAAAAGCGCCGTTCGGCGTGCTTGTCGCGCTGGCGGACAAGGGCGAGACTCTGGGCGGCTGGATTCTCGACAGTCTGACCGGGCGCTTCTGCTCCGCCACGCCGGGCTGCGGCGCGTGGATCGACGGCGAGCGCGTCACCGCGCGCACCACCGGCGAGGCCAGACCGGTCGCGGCGATCTCGACGGTCTTCATGGACCCAACAGAGCGGGCTGAAGTCAGCGCCCACGTCGCGCCGCACTACACGCTGGTCGACATTCCGCGTTGCGCCGCCGAGCAATACCCGCGCCTGATGCTAGGCCAGAACGACATCGCCGTGTTCAACCGCACGCTGCCCTGGGACCACGCGGCAGGCGTGCTGTTCCTCAACGAAGCAGGCGGCAAGGCCGCGCGCGAGGACGGCAGCGCCTATCGCGTCGACGAATACGACCGGGGCGGCCTTATCGGCGCTGCATCGCCCCGCCTATGGGACGATTTCGCGAACCTGCTGGCGAAGCGGACAGCCTGAACAAAAGAAAACCCCTCCGGCCATATCGGCGGGAGGGGTTTCCTGTCTTCTCAGACGGTGAAGCGCGAGATTAGATTTCGCTTTCGATCCAGCCCTTGAGCGCGCTCTTGGGAGCCGCACCCAGCTTCTCGGCAACCTTCTGGCCATCCTTGAACAGCACGAGGAAGGGGATCGAGCGCACGCCGAAATCGGCGGGCGTCTGGGTGTTGGCCATGATGTCCATCTTGGCGATCGTCACCTGACCGTCGAGTTCGGCAGCGATCTCTTCGAGCGCCGGGGCGATCATCTTGCACGGGCCGCACCAGTCGGCCCAGAAATCGACGAGCACGGGCTTGTCGGACTTGAGAACGTCTGCCTCGAAGCTGGCGTCGGTAACGGCGATGGTCGACATGATCGGAAATGCTCCACAAAAGGATGTTGGTGACAATCTAGGGAGGAAACGGACGGGTGCAACGCCCCTTTCCTCCAAGCTTTACTGCGTCGCGGCCAAGTCCGGCTTGTTCGCGGTGATAAGGTCTGCGGGAACCGCGATCAGGCGCGGTGCGGCGGTGTAGAGCAGCGCGGCCTCCACCGTGCGCCCCGGAAAGGTCACTTCCAGCGCGGCGACATAGGCGGCCATCTGCCGCAGGATCGCGCGCGGCACCGCCGTGATGTCCGCAGGCGGGCGGCGCGAAGTCTTGAAATCGACCAGCCGCACATGCGTGGGCGTCACCACCAGCCGGTCGATGGTGCCCGCGACGACCTGCCCGCCGACCACCGCTGCAATCGGCACTTCGGCCAGCGAGCCGGGCGCGAACAGATCGGCCCACGCAGGCTCTTCCAGCACCGCGATGGCGCTGCTCGCCAGTTCTCCGCGCACCGCCTCATCGAGATCGGCGGCGTGGCGCGCCAGCCAGTGCGGCGCGGCATCCTTACGCAGATCGGACGGCACATCGGGCAGGCGTTCGAGAAGACGGTGGACCAGCGTACCCCGGCGGGCGGCATCGCGCCCGGCGGCGGGCGGCCACGGCGGATCGGGCGCCTCGTCCTCACCCAGCGCGGACGGCGCCAGCGGGCGCGGCGGGCGCGGTTCGGCGGGCGGCAGGCGATCGAGCCAGCGCGGAAGCGGTTCCTCCAGCGCCAATTCGGGCGCCTTGGCCTGGATCTCGGCTGCGGGCGTAGACGGTGACAGTTCTCCCCACTCGCAACGGCTGCCCCAGATCGGATCGGCAATGGGGGCCTCTGCCGGGAAAATCTCGCGAAGTTTCGCGTACCAGCTTTTGGGCGCAGGCACTCCCTTGTCCCTTGAACCCAGCGCACCGCCCACGAACAGCGCTTCCTCCGCACGGGTCATGGCGACGTAAAGCAGCCGCCAGTGCTCCTGCTCGTCGCCGGTCTTGTTGTGCGCGATCTCGCTCTCGATGGGACCGCGTTTCTCGTCCTTCGACAGCGGCGGCAGCGGGATTCGACGGCGCTCGTTCGCCGGGTCGGGCAAGTCTATGCCGCGATCGCGCGCCGTCTCGGGATTGCCGGTAGCGTCGGCCAGAATGACGATAGGCGCCTGCAAGCCCTTCGAGCCATGAACCGTCATCACCCGCACGAGACCCGAAGCGCCATCAGCCTCGCGCTTCAGCTCACCGTCGCCTGCATCGAACCACGCGAGGAACCCGGCAAGGCTCGGCGTATCGGTCGCGACATAGGCGCTGGCCGCATTGAGCAGCTCGTCGATGGGATCGTTGGCTTCGCTGCCGAGCCGCGCGGTCAGGCGACGGCGCCCCTGCCACGGTCCGACCAGCAGCCAGTGCAACAGATCCTGCGGCGTGCCGAAGTCGGCCTTCGCCAGAAGCTCGCCCAGCTGCCCGAGCAACACAGCAACCTCAGGCTCGCGCGAGGCGCGCAGATGGTTCCACAACGCGACGTTCCGCTCGCGATAGCCGAACCGCAGCAACTGCTCCTGCGACCAGCCCACCAGCGGCGAGACCAGCAGCGAGGCGAGGTTCAGGTCATCCAGCGGCTGCACCGCGAACCGCAGCGCCGCGACCAGATCCTTGACCGCCAGCGGGGCGCCCAGCCGCAGGCGGTCGACACCCGCCACCGCTACGCCCGCAGCATGGAGCCGCGCGACGATCAGCGCCGCCAGTTCCTTGCGTTGGCGCACCAGCACCATGATATCGCCTGCCGTCGCGCGACGGGTGTACCTTTGTGCAGCGCAAAGCCGGGGCCATGCGGATCGAGCCATTCGCGCACTTGCGCGGCGATCTGGTCGGCCATCTGTCGGTCGGGCTTGGAGAGCCAGTTCTCCTGCCCCTCATCCACCTCATCCTCGGGCTCGGCCTCCACCTCACCCGCGCCGCCGACCGGCTGCCACAGCGCGACATAGCCGGGGCGCTGCTCGCCGACATGCGGTTCGGACGGCGTGGAAAGGCCGAACTGCGCGTGACCGATCCCGGCAATCGCGGCATCGACGAAATCGAGCACTGGCTGTGCTGTGCGGAAACTCCGGTCGAGGCCATATTCGCGAAGCTCACGCAGAGGACCACCTCCGCGCAGCATCGCCGCATTATCCGCGGCATCGGCCATCGTCTTGCGAACGCGATCGGCAGCACGACGGAAGTTTTCCGGGCTGGTGCCCTGAAAGCGGAAGATCGCCTGCTTGTAATCGCCCACGACGAAGAGCGTGCGCATGAGGTTACCATGCTGCCCCTCGCCCGCCCAGAACTCCCCGGCGATGGCCATGACGATGTCCCACTGCGCCGCGTTGGTGTCCTGCGCCTCATCGACAAGGATATGGTCGAAGCGACGATCCAGCTTGTAGCGAATCCAGTCGGCCTGCTCCTGCTGCGCCAGAAGCTGCGCGGCACGGCGGATCTGGTCGTCGAAATCGATCAGCCCTTCACGCTGCTTGGCCGCGTCCCACGCCAACGCAAAGGCGCGCCCCAGCCGCAGTGCAGGCACCAGTCGCTCGACCAGAGCCAACCGCGCCTTGAGGTCGAGCACACGGAAGATCGCCTCGCACACGCGCGCGGCATAGGCGCCGTATTCGGGATCGCGCTTGTCCTGATTGGTGGTGGACTTGGGCTCGTCCTTGGCGGTCAGGAACACCTTGCGCAGATCGTCGAACCCGGCGAGGCGTTCGGCAGGCGACTTGTCCAGCCACGCGGTGATCGCATAGGCGGCCGCCTCGCCGGTCTTGGTCGCCCATTCGGCATTGACCAGACGGCAGCGGCGCAGCGACGCCACGTCGAACGCCTGATCGGCGCACAGCGCCTCGACCATCTCGCCATCGGCATCGCTCGGCAGGTCGAGCAGGCGCAGCACATGCGCGCGCATATCACCCGCCTGCCAGGCACCGGACCGAACCACGCCTCGCGCGCCTGTGCGCAGCGCAGCAGGAACGCTTCGACCGCCTCCGGCCCGTGCCGCATCGACAGCGCCTCGACCGCGCGCAGCAGCGACGGATCGCCCAACGGATCGCTTTCGGCGGACACCAGCAGATCGGCCAGCACCTGCCGTGCCAGCAGCACGCGCTCGCGATCTTCCATCGGGCGGGTGCCGGGGATCAGGTCCGCTTCCTGCGGGAAGGTCGCCAGCAACCACTGCGAGAAGGCGTGGATAGTGTCGATGCGCAGACCGCCGCCGGGCGAATCGAGGACGGCGGCGAACAGCGTGCGGGCGCGGGCGCGCGTGCCCGGATCGCCCGAGGCACCGATAGCCTCCAGCCTTGCGGCAAGGTGCGTATCTTCCAGCCGCACCCATTCGGCGAGCGTGCCGTTGACGCGCGCGGCCATTTCGGTCGCACCGGCCTTGGTGAAGGTCAGGCATAGAATCTGCGAAGGCGTGACGTCCGGTTGCAGCAAAAGCCGCAGCACGCGCGAGGACAGCACCTGCGTCTTGCCCGTGCCTGCCGAGGCGGAGAGCCACACCGTTTCCAGCGGATCGACCGCGCGCATCTGGTTCCCGTGCAGCGGCCAGACCTTTGCCGGGCCGCTCATGCCTCGGCCTCCCTGTTCGCCGGACCGCCGAGCGAGGTGATCCATTCGTCCAGACGCATCAACTGATCGTAGTCCGCATAAGAGCCCAGTTCCGGGTTGAGCCGCGCAGTGAAGGGCTCGGTGCCGAGAATCCAGCGGTCGAGCGCTTCATCCAGATAGTGCGCCGTTTCGCCCAGAAACTCGTCGCGCATCATCACCTTGCCGCGCTTCTTTTCATCGTCCGTCACCGGCTCGACGACATAGCCGAACTGGTCTCTTACCTTGCCGAAAGACCAGTATTCGAAAGCCGAGGCCTCGCCGGACACATCCGCGAAACCGCCCGCCTCGGCGATCAGCGCGACGAGACCCAGCTGCAGCGCGAATCCGTCGAGCACCATCTGCTTCGAAGGCGGCTGCCCGGTCTTGTAGTCGACCACCGCCAGCGTGCCATCGCCGAGCCGGTCGATCCGGTCAGCGCGGCCATGGATGCGGATATCCTTGCGGCGCATTTCGCCCTTGGCTTCGAAGCACATGACGCGGCGACCTTCGGTCTTCTCCGTCAGCACGCGCTGCGCGAACGTATCGAGCGCGGCGGCCAGACGCGGCCACCACAGCGCGCGCATCAGCGGATGCGTATTGCTGCGCAGCAGAACGTCCTGCGCAATCTTGGGCAGGCCCAGCGGTGGCTCTCCTGCGGCGTGCCATTCCTCCAGAATCTTGTGCGCGACTTCGCCCTTCCACGCCGCACTCGGCTCGGCATCGATGGCATCGAGACGGCGCAGGTTCATCACCGCGCTGGCGTAGAACTGGTAGGGATCGCCGCGCAGGCGATCGAGGCCGGTCACGGAAATGTCGACCCGGCGCTGCTCGGCATCGGGCATCGGCTGTGGGCGCGGATGCGACGGCACGGCGGTAGCGCGGTCGATCTTTTGCGCCAGTTCCACCGCCCGTGTCTCGCGCATCACCTCGCCGCCCGCCATGGCGAGCACGCGCAGCACGAAACGCGAGGCGATCACCGGGCCGCCCTCGTCGCGGCGCGCCCAACTGAGCACCACCTCGGGCGCGCCCAGCGCGCCTGCAAGGTCGTGCGCGGCAAGACCAATGCGAAAGTCCGCGCCCGGCACGCCCAGCGCGCGCAGCACGGCAGGCGGCAGCAGCGAATCCTGCGATGGGCTGGCAGGCCACATGCCCTCGGTCAGCCCGGCACAGATCACCAGATCGGCGCGGCTCATCCGGGCTTCGAGCAGGCCATAGACGGCCACGCGCGGATGACCGCCCCACGGCGGGCGCACGGCCACGCGATCCATCGCATCACGCAGCACCGCATGGAGGTCGCGCGGCTCGACCATCGTTCCTGCCGAGGACGCAGCCATCCGCAAGTCCTCGACGAACTGGCTGAGCGCGCGGCCATCGGCGTTGCCCCAGACCATCTCGCCGCACAGGCCTTCGATACCCTGTGCCAGCGCCCCGAGCATATCGTCGAGCGGCTGCGCACCTTCCAGCGCGAACAGCGGCGCCAGCACCGCCTCTACCGAAGTCCACCAATCGCCAAGGCGGCGGGCTTCGGCAATCTCGCGCAAGGTGGTGAGCCCTGCGGCCGGTCGAGGCCCGCGCAGCGCAAGATCGAGCTTGCGCGCGCTCTCCAGCCACGCCGCGCGCCCCTCACCCGATCCCGCCAGTGGATGGGTCAGCAGTGCGATCAGCGGAACCGGCGCGGCCTGTTCGGCCAGAACTTCGGCGAGGAGCAGGAACGCCCGGCCCGCCGCCGTCATCGGCAGCGCACGACCTGCGGTATCGTCCGCCTCGATATCCCAGCGGCGCAGTTGTGCGACGACGCGGCCGGCAAGGCCCCGGTCGGGGTGATCAGCGCCACGCGGCGTTCGGGCGTTTCCAGCGCCTCGCGAATCAGGACGGCGATGGCCTGCGCTTCCTCGCCGGGATGCGCCGTCTCCATCAGGCGCACGCCCGACAGACGGCGGCGTTCTGCAGGCAGCGAAACCCATTGTGCCGAGGCTCTGGGCGGCAGGAACAGGCTCGAAATCGCCTTGCTGCGCGCAGGTGGCGTCGCGCCAAGGCCGGAGCGATGCCAGGCCCGCACTTCCTCGCGCGCCAGCCCCATGCGCGAGAGCAGCAGCTTGAGGTGATATTGCGGATGCGTCACCGCATCGTCGCGACCGAACGGCGGATCGTCCGGTCCTTGCGTGTTTCCTGCGGCGCCCAGTTCATCCCAGACTTCGGCATCGAGCGACAGGTCGAAGTCCGGCAGCACCACCGCACCCTGCGGCAGTTCCGAGACGACGCGCAGCAGGCGCGCCAGCGCGGGCGAGGCGCTGGTGACACCGGCAGCGACCACGCCATGCGGCGGCGGTGCGTTCCACCAATGCTCGGCGGCGTGACGAAACAGGCGATTGCGGCGCTCCGGCGCATCGATCTCACCCCGCTCGGCCATTTCGGCGATCCAGTATTGCTGGACCTTGAGGAACGTCGCGGTGTTGCGCGTCCAGTGCGAGGCCATCTCGCCGACGATGCCGATCACCCGCTCGGACAGCAGATCGATCGGCGCGATATCCTCGACCAGCAGCCGGTCCATCGTGCGACCGATCTCGAAGGCGCGGCGCAGCAAAGCGGGGCCAGTCCAGGCCTCATCGCCCTCCACTTCGCGCAAGTAGTGTGCCAGACGCAGCCAGCGGCGCGTCGGATCGGCGGCGGGGGGAATGTCCGCCGCGCCCAGCGGATCGAGCAGCGGCCCCAGCGTCTCATCGAGATCGAGATCGCCCACCACTGCCATGCGCGGCAGCAACATGCCGCCGCCAGCGACGCGCACGAAGGCCTCGGTCACAGTGCGGATCGCGCGGCGGCTCGGCAGCAGCAGCGTCAGCCGCGCAAGGCCAAGTTCGTCCTCGGCATAGCGCGGGATCAGCCCGGCAACGAGCGCATCGGCAAATCCGCGATGCGCTGCTATGGAATAGATACGCGGGGCCATGCGGCCCTCAGGCACGGGTCAGCCAGGCTTCAGTCGGCGCAATGGCGCCCGGCTCGCCGACCTCGAACCACAGTCCGGTATGCGAGATGCCGTAGAGCCGCCCCTCTTCGATGGCGCGGCTCCACAGCAGGTTGGTAGAGAAGGCACCTTCGGGGGCATCGCGCAGCAGCCGCTTCGAGACCAGCTGGATACCGGTATAGATGAACGGCGCCACCTTGCGCGGCTGGCGACGCGAAACCTTGCCCAGCGGATCGAGGTGGAAATCGCCCTCGCCGCGATAATTTAGCGCGCGAGTGTGCGGCACCACCAGCAGCAGCGCGTCCATGATGTCCGGGTTCCACGCCTGCGAGAGTTCGTGGAACACGTCGCGCGGACCATCCAGCCAGATATTGTCGCTGTTGAGGCAGAAGAACGGATCGGGCAGCAGGTCCGCCGCCTTGACCATACCGCCGCCGGTTTCGAGCAGCATCTCGCGCTCATCCGACAGGGTGATCGAAGGCGCACGGCGGCGCCCCTTGCAATGGGCCTCAAGCTGATCGGCCAGATAATGGACGTTGACCACGACCTTCGCGACGCCTGCCGCTTCCAGCCTGTCGAGCGAATAATCGATCAGCGGCTTGCCCGCGACGCGTACCAGCGGCTTGGGCTGGGTCGCGGTAAGTGGACGCATTCGCTTGCCGATCCCGGCCGCCATCACCATCGCGGTGTCGCTGGCCAGCGGCTTTGCGGCTCCGTTCGCGCTCATGCCTCGAAGCTCCCGCCCATCGCAGAGCGCAAGTCCGCCGGGATGTTCGCATCGAACCAAGCGGCGACCGGTGCCAGCGCAGGGTGGCGCAAGTCACGCTCCATCTGCGCCCATACGCGGGGGATCAGATCGAGGTATCGCGCCTTGCCGTCGCGCCGCCACAGCCGCACGAAAATGCCGACGATCTTGACGTTGCGCTGCGCGCCGAGGCGGGCATAGTCGGCCAGGAAAAGCTCGGGATCGGCACCGGTCTCGCGCAGGTAATGCGCCAGCATCGCCGCCTCGACCGCGTGGGGAACATCGCGGCGCGCATCCTGCAGCAGCGAGACGAGATCGTAGGCGCGATGGCCGACGAGCGCGTCCTGAAAGTCCAGCAGCCCCTGATCCTCAAGACTGCCGAGCAGCATGATGTTCTCGGCGTGATAGTCGCGCAGGACCGTCACACCCGGACGCTGGCGACCGAGCAGCGGCGCCAGCGCCTCTTCCCACGCCGCGACGAAAGCCGGCGCATCGACGTAGATGCCGCGCGCGGTACAGTACCATTCGAGAAACAGGCGCACTTCGCGCAGGTATTCGGCGAGCGAATAGTTGAGGAACGGCCCCGGCGGCAGATCGTGCAAACGGACCAGCGCATCGATGGCACCCCGATAGACCGTCATCTCGTCTGCCGGGTGCTCATCCAGATGATCGCGCATGCGCTGGTGGCCGAAGTCTTCCAGCAGCACGAGGCCGCGCGGCGCATCCTGCGCCATGATTCGCGGTGCGCGCATGGCATTGGCATCGAGCCAGCTGGCCGCGCGCAGGAACGGCGTCGGGTCCTCGTTGGGCGGCGGCGCATCCATCAGCATCGCGCTGCGCCCCTCCTTGTGGAGGCGGAAATAGCGGCGGAACGAGGCATCGCCGAGCAGCGGCTCGATCGTCGCGCCGGACCAACCGGCGGCGGCAAGGAATTCGTCGAGCCCCTGGGGCAGTGGTGCGCGGGTCTGGGTCATCGGTCCTGTCAATCCTGAGGCATTCGCCCTAGCCAATCCGCCCCCGGCTCGACAATGGCCCTGCGCCCTTCATCCGCAGTTTCCAGCGTGATCGAGAGGCAACCTGCCTCATGCGCGAAGCCGCCGGCATGATCGGGCCACTCGGCGATCAGCGCCGCGCCGTGGCGATAATCGTCGAGACCGATCTCCTCGGCCTCGGATGGATCGTTCAGCCGGTAGAAGTCGGCATGGACCAGCGGCAGTCGCACCGCCGGGGGATCGTAGGGCTCGACGATCGAGAAACTAGGCGACGGCACCTCGCCCTCGTGCCCCAGCGCCGCGATGATCGCTCGGGCGAGCGTGGTCTTGCCCGCGCCAAGGCCACCGGTCAGCGCGACGACATCGCCGGGGCGCAGGACCTCGGCAATGCGCTGGCCGAACCGCTCCATCGCGGCAAGATCGGGAAGTTCGAGTACGATCACGGTAGCTCCACCAATGCCAGCGTCCCCGCCCCCGGCTCCGATTGAAGCGTGAGCGTACCGCCATGCGCTTCGACCAGCTGGCGCGCGAGCGGCAGGCCAAGCCCCTGCCGTCGCTCCACACTCTCGCCGTCGCTGCCAAGACGAATGCCGTCGAGCGCGCGGGCGAGCATGCGGCCATCCATCCCTGCGCCGCGATCCTGAACCGACATCTGCACCAGATCGCCGCGCCCTTCGGCCTTGCGGCGCGACAGCTGCACAAGGATACGTCCACCGCGCGGGCTGGCGGCGATGGCATTGTCCACCAGATGACCGACTGCACGCGCCAGACGCTTGCGATCGGCCAGGATCGGGCGCGGCAGGCCGAGCGTCTGGAGATCGAGCGACAGGCCCGCCTTGTCGAGCCGGTCCGCCCGCTCCTGCACCACCTGACGCAGAAACAGCGCCGGATCGATCTCTTCCTTGCGCAGCGGCAGCAGCCCCGCCTCGCCCTGCGACAGGTCGAGCAGGCTGTCGATCTCCTCGCCCAGTTGCTCGACCGAGGTCAGGATCGCGCCGACATATTCTCGGCCCGATTCTGTCAGCTCACCGCCGATCCCGGTTTCGAGCAGTTCGGCGAACCCGCCGATCGAGGTCAGCGGCGTGCGCAGCTTGTAGCTGGTATTGGCCAAGAAGCGCGTCTTGATCGCATCGGCCTCCAGCAGCGCCGAATTGCTTTCACGCAGCGCCGTTTCCACCTTCTGGCTGTCAGTGATGTCGAGCACTGCCAGCAGCCCGTTGCCGTCCGGCAAGGGCACGCCTGCGAAGCTCAGCACGCGCCCGTCCGCCATCGTCACGCGGCCATCGCGGTGGGCGCGATCCAGCGTGGAGCCGCGGACCACATCGCCCACCCCTTGCGCGTCGAGCGGCTGCATCAGCCCCGGCGCGATCTTGCGCAGCAGATCCTCGATATGCGGATGCTGATCAAGGAACTCGCTCTCCAAATCCCACGCCGAGGCGAAGCGACGGTTCCACAACTGCATGCGGCCATCGGGGGCGAACACCGCCACGGCCTCAAACAGGCTGTCGAACATCGCGGTGCGGGTGCGCAGCAGCGTGTCGCGCATGGCCGAGAGGCGCAGCTGTTCGGTGCGGTCTTCGACAATCAGCAGTAGCCCTCCATCGGGCACCGGCTGGGCCACGACGCGAAGGTGCGTGCCGTCCGAAAGCGTCCAGGCCTCCTCGCTGGCCGCACTTCTGGCGAACCACCCGGTACGCTCGCGCCGCCATGCGGGAAAATCGCGCGCCTCTGGTACGCGTCCGACATCGCGGGCATTGTCGAGCAGACGCTCGAACAGCGGCGGGTCGGTGAGATCGCGGGCTGTCAGCGAGAGCAGACGCTGGAACGGCTGGTTGGCAAAGGTCAGGCGGCGGCGACCGTCGAACTGCGCAACTCCTGCAGAAAGCTGGTCGAGCAGTGCGCGCTGCGCCTCGCGGAAAGCGCGGAACGAGCGCGCCATTTCCTCCAGATCCTCAATGTCTATGGCATAGCCCGCCACGCCATCGTCACCCAGCGGCAGGTCGCTGACGCGCATCGTGCGGCGCTGGCCGCTGATGGTGGTGGAGACGACGCGCTCGATCGGGCGATGCTTGTCGCGCGCATGGGCAGCGACCTGCGCAGGGGTGACGCCATCCACCGCCTCGATCAGTTCGGTCCCGGCGGCGACCACGCCCTGCGCATCGGAACCGCCCACCGCCGCGACATAGGCCGAGTTCACGAGTTGCAGCGCGCCATCCGGGCGGCGGAACCACATCGGCATGGGCGCGGCCTCGATCAACGAGACCAGCGCATGAAAATCGCCGCGCGCCCGCGTCGCCTCCTCGCGCAGGCGCACCAACTCGCTCTCGCTGTCGGAAAAGTCGAAAAGCCAGACCAGCGCCGCGCCGCCGGGCGAGACTTGCGGGTCAGCCAGATGCCCGCGCAGGGCAAGGCTGCGCTTCGAGCCGCGCGGACGCGCGGTCATGCGGAACGGGGCGGCAGTCTTCTGGGTCCGCCGCACCGCTTCAGCCAAGGCGCCGAGCGTCTGTGTCGGCAGCCCGCAATCGCCGCCGTCAAGCTCGGTGAGGTATTGCGGCACGGCATCGAGCCCCAGCCACTGCGCAAGGCGCGGGCTGGCCTCGATCCGGCCATCGGTGCGGACCAGTAGCGGAATGGCAGGCGAATCCTCCACCATGCGCGCCATGCGCCGGGCCGAGCGCAGAGCCGCATCCGCACGCGCCATGCGCAGCCGCGCCGCGATCACAGCCCACGCAGCCGCGATCGTCCACGCGGCCAGCAGCAGTCCGATCGCCAGCGGGAGGTAGGGAGAGGAAACCATAGGTGTTTCAGGCTATGGATGGACCGCGCGGACAAGACAATGGGGCAGGTGCACATGGCACCCGCCCCATCGCGGTATTTTATAGTGTCGATCCGGTGCGCTGCACCGAAACCCGCACTTAGTAGCGGTAGTGGTCCGGCTTGAACGGGCCGTTCGCGGGCACGCCGATGTAGTCGGCCTGCTTCTGCGACAGCACGGTCAGCTTCACGCCCAGCTTTTCGAGGTGGAGCGCGGCGACCTTCTCATCGAGGTGCTTGGGCAGGACGTAGACGTCGTTGCCATAAGCTTCCGGCTTGGTGAACAGCTCGATCTGCGCCAGCGTCTGGTTGGTGAAGCTGGCCGACATCACGAAGCTGGGGTGGCCGGTGGCGCAGCCCAGGTTCACCAGACGGCCCTTGGCGAGGATGATCACCTGCTTGCCGTCGGGGAAGGTCACCAGGTCGGTGCCCGGCTTCACTTCGTACCAGTCGTAGTTGTCGAGCGCCGAGATCTGGATCTCGCTGTCGAAGTGGCCGATGTTGCAGACAATCGCCTTGTCCTTCATCGCTTCCATGTGCGCACCGGTGATGACGCCTTCGTTACCGGTGGCGGTCACGAAGATGTCGCAACGCTCGACGGCTTCTTCCATGGTGACGACTTCATAGCCTTCCATGGCAGCCTGAAGCGCGCAGATCGGGTCGATCTCGGTGACCATCACGCGGGCGCCGCCGTTGCGCAGCGAAGCCGCCGAGCCCTTGCCGACATCGCCGAAGCCGGCAACGCAGGCGACCTTGCCGGCAAGCATGACGTCGGTGGCGCGACGGATCGCGTCGACCAGCGATTCACGGCAACCGTAGAGGTTGTCGAACTTCGACTTGGTGACCGAGTCGTTGACGTTGATCGCCGGGAACGGCAGCTTGCCCTCCTTGGCGAGGTGATAGAGGCGGTGAACGCCCGTGGTGGTCTCTTCCGAAACGCCCTTGATCGCCTTGACGGCGGCGGTCAGGTAGCCCGGCTTGGCCTTGAGGAAGGCATTGAGCGCGCGAACGAACTCGATTTCCTCAGCGTTCGAGGGCTCGAACAGCGTTTCACCGGCTTCGACGCGGGCACCCCACAGGGCGAACATGGTGGCATCGCCGCCATCGTCGAGGATGATGTTAGCGGTGAGATCGGGGTTCTCTTCGGTCGACCAGTCGAAGATCTTGCCCACGTAATCCCAGTAGTCGGCCAGGCTCTCGCCCTTGATGGCGTAGACGGGGATGCCGCGTGCAGCGATCGCGGCGGCAGCGTGGTCCTGCGTCGAGAAGATGTTGCAGGTGGCCCAGCGCACGTCGGCACCGAGCGCGACCAGCGTCTCGATCAGCACGGCGGTCTGGATGGTCATGTGCAGCGAGCCCGTGATGCGCGCGCCCTTGAGCGGCTGTGCGTCGCCGAATTCGGCGCGCAGGGCCATCAGGCCCGGCATCTCGGTTTCAGCGATGGCGATCTCGGCGCGGCCGTAATCGGCCAGCGAGATGTCGGCGATGGCGTAATCGGGCGCGGTGTTGGCGGCAGTGGCCATGGGACACGAAACTCCTGGAACTGGACAGGCCCGCGTGTTCGGACCCGTTCGACAATGCCGCGTTCCCTAGCCGCTCGCCCCCCTCATGGCAAATATAAAGACATCTTTATATGCCTGAACGGAGCCTCACGAACGTCCAACGGCGGTATCTTCTGTGGGAAGCCCGTTGCGAGCATTTGTCATGCACCCTAGCTAAGCTGCGCTGAGCGGGATTCGCCCGACATCGAAAGGATTTGCACATGACGATTGCCGTTGGCGACAAGCTGCCCGACGTGAAGCTGGTAAAGGCCGGGGAAAGCGGCCCCGAGCCGGTGCAGAGCGTAGACTTCTTCGCCGGTCGCAAGGTCGCGCTGTTCTCGGTTCCGGGCGCCTTCACCCCGACCTGCTCGGCCAAGCACCTTCCGGGCTTCGTTGACAAGGCGGCCGACCTCAAGGCCAAGGGCATCGACGAGATCGCCTGCACCTCGGTCAACGACGCTTTCGTGATGGGCGCCTGGAACCGTGCCGACGGCTCGGCGGACGTGACCATGCTGGCTGACGGCAACGGCGATTTCGCCAAGGCGGTTGACCTGGTGATGGACGGTACCGGCTTCGGCATGGGCCTGCGCGGTCAGCGTTACTCGATGGTCGTGAACGATGGCGTGGTCGAGCAGATCAACGTCGAACAGCCCGGCACGTTCGAGGTCAGCTCGGCCGAATACATGCTCGGCCAGCTCTGATCCTTTCGGGCTGATTGCAAAAAGGCCGCGTCGTTTACCGGCGCGGCCTTTTTGGTGCGCACAGCGTATTCCACGCAGGCACATAAACGACGATGTGGCTCTGTTCGAAAATCCGGCACCAGCGGCGCGAATGCGCGAGTTCGCCTGCAAGCGAACGATTATGTTCGTCGTTCAGCAGGAACGCTGCAGGGCGCCAGTGGCGCGTCACATCCACCAGCGGAACATAGCCCGCCTCCACGCCGCCATTGAGCTGCCACTCGTCCGAACTATAGCGATAATAGCGGCCGTCGTAGGCGACCCGCCAGTCCGGCCAGCCGGTATCGATCAGGATGCCGCCATAGGGAAAGTCCGCGTAGACCGTCCCGCGAACATGCGCGTCCTTCAGGCGATGGGCCGCCGCAAGCGGCAGTTCTGGCGCAAATCGCGTCGGCTGGAATGCCAGAGTAGCGATCACGACAAGGCCTAGCGCGCCCGGTGCCAGCCAGGATGGCGCGCGCCGTGCCTGCGTCTCACCGCCGATAGGCAGGCGCGACACGACCGGCACGATACCGATCGCCAGGAACAGCACGAAGCGATAGGCAACGAATGTCATCACCAGCAAAGCCGCCATCGTCAGCCATTCTGCAAGCGGGACTGTAGCGCGATACCGCCCCACAAAATGCCCCCCACGCCCATAACAAAGCCGATGCGCAGCAGATGATGCAGGTTTTCAGGGCTCCACAAGGGCAGCCATTCGGCCGCGTGGATAGCCAGACTCGACCGGGCATTCTCGGCAGAAATGGCGAAGATCGAAAGACCATCCGGCGTCAGGAGCATCGCCGGAATGCTGCAGATGGCAAGCAGCATCGGCGTCCATGGCCATGTATCGCGCTGGCCGCGAAAACGATCAAGCAATCCCGCGCCGGCATGGATGGCAAGCGCCGCCAGCCCGATACTCACCGAAGGATGCAGATTCTGCCAGACCACCAGCAACAGCGCACCCAGCGGTACGGCGCGCCGGGGCGGAAAATCGAGTCGGAGCAAGGCCAGCAACAGGCCAAAGCTCAAGGCAGCATAGCTTTGAGGACGAATGCTCGCGGTCGCCACTGCGAGCACGAAGGATAGCAGCAAGGCAAAGAGCACGGCCTCAGCGCGCGCCCCGCGTCGACGGCAGGCCCAGGCGATGGCCCAGAAACCGCCCGCCCAGCACAGCGCGTCCAGCAGCCGCAACGCCGTCCAACCTCCGGACAAACGCGCGGCGGCCATGATCGCCTGCGCCAGCCAGCCCACGCGCGGCAGCGGCTCTCCCAGATGGAGGGCGGCGAACGGTTCGCGCAGTACCGGCGCATGGCGCAGGAGCGTCAGTTCACCCAGCTTGAGCTGCCAGAAGACATCGACGTCCCAGACCGGACGCGTCATCAGCACCAGCAACATGATGGCAGGCACCACGGCCAGTGCGACGCTCGCCACGGATACGCGGCGCACGCCGGAGCTGGAAGACGCTCTCACGAACGCATCCTGCGACGCCCCCACCATGCCTCAGCCCCCTTCTCCCCCGGTTCAGAGCCTTACGACCTGCCCTGAACCGTGCGCGATCAATAGCCCATCAGGCTGAGCACTTCCTTGCGGCTGCGCTCGTCGTCGCGGAACGTACCCATCATACGACTGGTAATCATGCCCACGCCCTGCGTGCGGACGCCGCGCGCGGTCATGCAGGCATGGCTGGCCTCGATCACCACGGCGACGCCATGGGGCTTGAGGTGTGTCCAGATGCACTCGGCCACTTCGGCGGTGAGGCGCTCCTGAATCTGCAGGCGACGCGCGAAACCGTGCAGCACGCGCGCCAGCTTCGAGATGCCGACAACGTGATCGCGCGGCAGGTAGGCGATGGCCGCCTTGCCGATGATCGGCGCCATATGGTGCTCGCAGTGCGACTGGAACGGAATATCCTTGAGCAGCACGACCTCGTCGTAGCCGCCGACTTCCTCGAACACGCGACTGAGATGCACGGCAGGATCGTCGGCATAGCCCTGACAATATTCCTTCCACGCCCGTGCCACGCGCTTGGGCGTATCAAGCAGGCCTTCGCGGGTTGGATCATCGCCGGACCAGCGGATCAGCGTGCGGATCGCCTCCTGCACATCCTCGGGCACTGCGGGCTTCGCGAGCGAAAGGCCCTCGTCGTGATCGTCGACCAGACCGGTCATGGCTTCATTCTCCTTCGCACGCGTTCCATCAGGCGCACTCGCAGGAGCTGCCCCTTGCGACGGAACAGCCCGCGTCGCTCGATCGGTTCGAACCGCTCCTCGGGGCGTTCGGGATCGAGCAAGGCACTTTCGCCGAGCGCTCTTTCAGCTTCGGAGAGATGTTTCAAGGGCAATGGTTCGAGATGCTTGCCATGACGACCGTTGCACAGCGCCTCGATCGCCCCCGCCATGGAGCCGTGCTCCGCGATGGCACGCGCGATATCGCGCTCGGAAACGCCGCAATGTTCGGCCAGCAGACGGTGCCGCAAGCTGGTGATCGCCGCGCCCGCATGGCCATTCGCGGGCCGCGTCGTATCGATGAAGACGTCGCATTCGCTGTCGAGCCCCATCGAGCGGTTGTTCATGTTCGCAGAGCCGACGCGCAGGATTTCGTCATCGATGATCGTGAGCTTGGCGTGGACATAGATCGGTTCGCCATCGGCCGCGCGGGGGTCGAAGATGCGGAAGCGCCCCGCGTGGTCGGCGGCCTGCAAGGTCTTCACAAGCTCGACGCGCGCGGTGTCCATCGCCTTCTGTTCGAGCCAGCCATTGGCGGTCAGCGGATTGATGATGCAGAACTCGGGCGGATCGGGCTCCAGCAGCCGCTCGCAGACCGCTTCAGCCACCGCGCGCGAAGCGAAATATTGCGTCTCGGCATAGACGAAGCGCTTCGCACGGCGGATCTGCTCGACGAACAGTTGCTCGATTTCGCTGACCTGCGGGCAATCGCGATATTGCGCCCGCGTGCGGGAAATGCCGATCTCGACATTCTCGAACTCGGCGACGAGCCCTTCCGGCCAGATCGAATCCTGTCGCGGGGCACACGGCGCAAGGTCATCGCCGCCTGCGATCTTCCAGCGATCGTTGCCAAGGTCCGCGAGCGTTCGCGCGACCTCGCCCTCCATCACCATCGTCACGTCGTGCCATGGCCCATAGAGCCGCCCGGTGGGACGGCGGCGGCGCGGATCGTGCGGTACGTGTTCGGGCGTATCCCAGCGATCAGAGGTCATGTCGATGCCGCCGCAGGCCGCAAAGCTGTCATCGATCACCACGATCTTCTGGTGATGGCTGCACCCGATCGGATGGGCCGAATCGAAGCGGAAATCGATCCCCTTGCGAAACGACCAACGGATCAGGTCGACCATCATGGTGCCGCGAAACAGCGACTTGAAGCGCGAGAAGTTCCATTGCAGCACAAGGATTCGCAGCTTGGGACGGGTGCGCACCAGCCACACGAAGAACGTGCCCAGCCGTGCCGGGAACCGCTCCTTGTCCCGGCGTCCCCGCTGCCACCAGCGGCGTCCGTCGGACAGCAGGATACGCGAATCGAAATCCCAGCCGATCAGGAAGATACGCTCCTGCGCCTGGCACATCGCATCGCGGATAACGTTGAAGTACGGTGCCGCATCGATGACGACATGGGCGCGCTTCGCCATCGCATAGCGCCACACCGAACCTCCGCCCACGTCGCAGTCCGGCTTTTCTGCCGTATCGAAAGACGCTGCATCCTGAAGACCGGCGGCACTGCTGTCGCGATCCGATGCCTGAATGCCCTGCCCCACCTGTTCCACCACTCCAGATCACCCGTTCCGTTGCAAATCCTGCTGCGCCTCACGCGCAGCACAGAAAATCCCGGAAGCGCAGCATGTTCCCGCGCACACTGCCCCCTTCTGTTTGCATGTGCACACACGAAAACAGACGAACGACGCCCGGACGCTCCAGCCGCTTGAACCATATAATCGTCCAAATCCAACGCTCCGCCGCATCGTCGGGGCATTTCGGCGGTTGATCTTGCAACATTCACCCGCCATTCCTGTTTGCGTGTGCGAATGTCACACAATGCTGTTCGTCCACCGCAAACGGCTTTCGGACCATGATCGAAAGCCACGGGATCAGCCTTTCGCACCGGCCTCGGTCGGTATCGCCTGGCCCGATCCATGATCCGCATCGCGGATCGCGGGCCAAGAAAATCGCCCTGGGACGCATAGGGCATGCCACGGCAAGGGGACCGGATGGTCGCTTTGCCGGACAATGAAGGAGTACGCAGACCATGAAGAAATCGCTCATCGCTGCCGCGATCGCCGCCGCAAGCTTCGCTCCGGCCGCCGTGATGGCACAGGCTGCCGCCCCTGCCGCTGCTGTCACCCCGACGGTCGGCGCCAAGGTCTACGCACCTGACGGCAGCGACGTCGGCACGGTCGAACAGGTCGCCAACGGCGTCGTTACCGTCAACACCGGCACTGCCCGCGCTGGCCTTCCCACCAGCTCGTTCGCCATGCGTGCCAAGGGTCTGACCATCGGCATGACCAAGGCTCAGGTCGAAGCTGCCGTCGGCAGCGCCAAGGCTGAATCCGACGCCGCCAAGGATTCGGCGCTCGTCGTCGATGCCGCGATCAAGAGCAGCGACGGCGTCGATGAAGGCATCATCACCAACGTTCAGGGCGACAATGTCACCTTCGAACTGCCCGACAAGCGCTCGGCTATCCTGCAGAAGGCCTACTTCTCGGTCGGCGAAGACGGCAGCGTTGCCCTGACCATGACCGACGCCGCCTTCAAGTCGGCCCTCGGCGCCTCGGCAGCAGCCGCTCCGGCCGCCGCGCCGACCGATGCGGCTTCGGCCCCGGCAGCAGCACCGACGGGCAACTGATCGCCCTTCTCCGGCGTGCCCGGCGCGCAGCATGCAGCCGAACACACCGGATAGACACGATCGACGGCCGCGAGGGGAAACCTTCGCGGCCGTTTCTCTATCGCCACAGTAAACATTTTTTTGGTTGCGCCCTTGCGACTCGCAATCGGCAGGGGTCATAGGGGCCGCGACAGCCCCGGCGGTCCGCCTGGGCACTCCCCGCTGAACGGAGCCGACCCCTTGCACCTGAGTGATCGCACCCACGACATCCTCAAGGGCCTGCCGGGTCTCGACGATTCCTTCGATGCCGCGCGGCGTCGCCTTGCCTCGCTGGTCGGCGCGGTGCTGCTGGGCCTGATCGCGATCCTGTTCGCCAAGATGGGCGATCAGGCGCAGGAAATGTTCAGCGCCATCTTCCGGCATTATCCTTATGCGCCGCTAGCGATGACGCCGATCGCCTTCGTCGCGGTCGTGTGGCTGACCGTACGCTTCTTTCCCGCCGCCAAGGGCTCAGGGATTCCGCAGGTCATGGCCGCGAGCAAGGACCCCGAACTGGCCTATAGCGGGTTGCTCTCGCTCCCGGTGGCGCTGGGCAAGCTGGTGCTGACCGTGATCATGCTGATGGTCGGCGGATCGGTGGGGCGCGAAGGGCCGACCGTGCAGGTCAGCGCCGCGATCATGATCGCCTGCCACCGCGTGCTGCGCGTGCCGATCACCGCAGGCGTCCTGATCGCAGGTGGCGCGGCGGGTGTCGCTGCAGCCTTCAACACGCCGCTGGGCGGCATCGTCTTCGCGATCGAGGAGCTCGCCTCCGCCTACGAACAGCGCGTTGCGGTGCTGGTGATGGGTGCGGTCGTGGTCTCGGGCCTGGTCAGCCTCGGCATCGCGGGTGACTATCTCTATTTCGGCGCAGTGCATGAAAGCCTGCCGATCGTCTCGGTGATCCTCGTCTCGCCCGTCGCGGGAATTGCAGGCGGTGTGCTCGGCGGTGCCTTCGCCAAAACGCTGTTGCTGTTCTCGCGCAGCAAGCACGCGTGGTTCACCAAGGCGCGCTCGCATCCGATCGTCATGGCCTTCGTCTGCGGCTTGATCGTGGCCGTGATCGGCGTGCTGACCAAGGGCAACACCTGGGGCACCGGCTATGCCACCACGCGCGACATGATCGAGGGCACCGCGGCAACTTCGGCGTGGTTCGGCCCTGCCAAGTTCGTCGCGACGGCGGCCACGGCAGTCTCGGGGGCGCCCGGCGGCATCTTCGCGCCTTCGCTGGCGGTCGGCGCCGGGTTCGGGCAACTGCTCTCGTTCTGCTTCCCCGGTACGTCGGTGCCTGCGGTGATCCTGCTGGGCATGTGCGGCTATTTCGTCGGTGTGACGCGTGCGCCGTTGACCGCCGTGATCCTGCTGATGGAAACCACCGGTGCCCGCGCGATGATCCTGCCGCTGTTCGTGACCGCAATGATCGCCGACAGCATGAGCCGCTTCGTCAGCCGCGAAAAGCTCTACCATGGCCTCTCGCACGGCTTTCTGATGCACGGCGAGCGCGAGACCTCGCGACAGGCCTGACAAGCCCCACCCGCCCCATTTCCTCGGCTCGCCTCAGGGTGGTGCGTCTCAGGCGCCCACATGAACGCCGGACACAAAAAAGCCACCGAAAATCGGTGGCTTTTTGAGTTATGAAATGGTGCACCCGGAGCGATTCGAACGCCCGACCCTCAGATTCGTAGTCTGATGCTCTATCCAGCTGAGCTACGGGTGCACACCAATTTTCATTCCAACATCAGGCCACCTTTCCCTGAAAGGGAGGTGGTGCACCCGGAGCGATTCGAACGCCCGACCCTCAGATTCGTAGTCTGATGCTCTATCCAGCTGAGCTACGGGTGCGTTGGAGAGGCGCCAATAGAAGGGCTCCTGATTCCCGTCAACACCTGTTCTCGACTTTTTTCATCAAAGTGCAAAGTTGCTCTGCCAGCGGGTAATCCAACGGCGGCATTTCCAGGTTTTTCAAAGCCTCAGCGGGAACCCACTCGATCTCCGAGGCGACTTGCGGTTGCGGCTCGCCGGTCCAGCGATGGGCAATATAGAGGCAGATGACGATCGTTCGCACAGGGACGCCTGCCGTCACATCTCCAGCAAAGCCCACAGGTTCGAGCTGAGAGGTTTCGAGCGTGACAGCAAGCTCCTCATCCATTTCCCGCACAGCCGCAGCCGCAGGGGCTTCGCCCGGCTCCACTTTCCCACCGGGGAACTCCCATAGGCCGCCGTGCATGGAATCGTATGGTCTGCGCTGCATGAGCACATGTCCATCGCGACGAACGAGCGCGACTGCCACAACCAGCAACGGACCTTGAGGTTTGTGCAAAGAATGCGTCCTTCTTAAGTGCCCTTTAACGGCCCTGCGGCATTGTCTTTCACCATATACACCGATGTGCCAGCGTTACCTGCAAAGGGCCGATCATGAAACGACCGACATTTCTGACAGCCCTGCGGCGAGACACCAAGGGGGCTACTGCCGTGGAATACGGACTGATCGTGGCCCTGATCGTCCTCGTTACGCTGACCGCTATCGGCAGCGTGGCGACCAAAACCATATCGATGTGGAACGACGTCAGCGCCAAAGTCGCGACCGCCGTTTCAGGCACCGGCACTTAAGATTTTTTCAAGGAATCGTCCGTAGAAGCGGAAATGTCCAAAGGGCGATGCCGCCCCCCGGGCCGGGTACATACAGACTGCATTTTCCCAGGAGACCAAACATGAAGTTCCTTACCAAGCTGCGCCGCAACGAAGAAGGTGCAACCGCCATCGAGTACGGCCTGATCGCCGCTCTCATTGCCGTCGCCGCGATCACCGCGATGTCGACCCTCGGCAGCAACCTCGGCGCAACCTTTAACAAGGTTTCGGGCAACCTGACGGCTGCCGGCTAATCTGCTTAGCCTTACAAGGCGCAAGCAAGAGGGCGGTGAACGCAAGTTCACCGCCCTTTGTCGTTTCCGCCCTGCGTTCTCTCAGGCGAACGGGTTGCCCGCCAGCGGATGCCGGGCATTCACAAGTTCGACAAGCCGCGCGCTGTCGACATGGGTATAGATCTGCGTAGTCGCGATATCGGCATGGCCCAGCAGGGTCTGCAGCACCCGCAGATCCGCCCCCCCTTCCAGCAGATGCGTCGCGAAGGCATGACGAAGGACATGCGGCGATACCCTTTGGGGATCGATATCCGCGCGCACGGCCAGATCGCGCAGCAACTGGAACAGCCGCACACGGGTCAGATGACCGGTCTTCCCGCTTGAGGGAAACAGCAACCGCGAGGTCGATCTACCCTCGCCCAGCCCCCCTCGCACAACCAACCAACGCGAGAGCGCTTGTCGCGCCCGCGTGCTGACAGGCACCATGCGTTGTTGCCCACCCTTGCCCGTAACATGAAGAAACGGCGCATCACGCGGCACCGCCGCCAGCGGGAGCGAGACCAGTTCCGTCGCGCGCAGCCCGGATCCATAGAGTAGTTCCAGCAGCGTCAGCAGGCGCACGGCGGCAGGATCGTCACCTTTGGCGTCTGTTTCAGCGGCGTTCAGAAACCGCTCCACTTCGGCGCGAGACAGCAGGCGCGGCAAAGGACGGCGCGCCCTCACTTTGGGCAACGCAGGTGACGGATCGTCACTGCGGATTCCTTCGTCCTGCAGGAAGCCATAGAACTGGCGCAGCGCCGAACAGCGCCGGGCGAGGCTGGAGGGCGCAAGAGCGCTCCACGCTTCTCCCAGCATCTCCAGTGCGGCCACGTCTGCCTGTCCCGGATCGCCCAGCACTTCGCGTGCGGCTTCCAGGTCACGGCGATAGGCGGCCAGCGTATTCGCCGCCGCACCGCGCTCCGCCGCGAGCATCGCCAGAAAACGCTCGATCATGTCCCCGCCTACGGGCTGCGGGGCACTCGCCATATTTATGACCGCGCGACGGCTTCCGCCGCGATCATGCGTGCCTGCGCCTCCAGCCCAACACTGCGCAGCGCGGACAGGATGTGCAGGAAGTAGCGCGGCGTCATCTGCGCCCAGTCGCTACCCTGCATGCCGAAGCCGGCGAGGATCGCGACGCCCGCGCTGTCACCGCGCGCCGCCGCCGCATCGATCGCGTCGGTAAAGCGGCTGGGGCTGTCGAGGCCAAGGTTCATGTCACGCGAATAGCGGCTGGCATCGCCCGAATCGATGCGCCCAAGGCCCGCCAGCGCCGCGATGAACAAAGCCGTGCGATGATGCTCTGCGCTCTTGTCCGCATCGGAGAACGTGCTGACCGCGCCCGAATCGATCCCGCCACCATTGGCATCGGCCAGCGTCACCAGCGCCCAGCCGAGGCTGCCCGGCTCCACCACGGAGGCCCAGCGCATCGCGTTGGCATCGTAGCCCGCCGCCAGCATCGAGGCGATGAGATCGCCCGAGCTGGAATCCATGTCCTTGCCGGGTGTCATTCGCGCAGCGGCAGCGGCGGTCAGCACGAGACGGGCATAGCGCGCCTCGGGCGTGTCCACCTTCCACAGGCTCTGCATCGCCGAAAGCCGCGTGGCCGGGTCCTGATCGGTATAGGCAGAGCGCAGCGATGTGGCACGATCCTGCCACACGCCGGTCACTTCGGGCGCTTCGTAGATTTGGCCGTAGAGATCGACCATCGCGGCGCTGGAAAGCACGCCTGTCGCGCCTGCGTAATCCGCCGCCTCGGCACGGCGCTCCAGCCCGACCATCGGCGCAAGCGCGGTCATGCTGGCGTATTGCGTACCGGCATCCTTCATCAGCGAGGCGGGCGGCTCCAGTCCGGTGCCGATCGCCAGCGCATAGCGCCAGGGCGTGAGCGAGGTGACATCGCCCCACTCGATCGTCACGGCACGGCGGCCACGGCCAGCGGCGCCCACGTATTTCTGGGCCAGCAGCAGGTCGATCTTGTCGGCCCGGCCATGGTTCATGTCGCTGTCGAGACGCTGCAAGGCGGCCTGCGCATTACCGCGATAGGCCATGCAGATATCGCGCGCGGCATTCCACTGCGCATCCTGACGGGCATTGCCGAACGCCGACATGGCCGGGCACATCCCGGTGAAATCGGCATTCTGCGTATAGACGTTGAGCGCGATGCTCGCGAGCGTCGGCGTGTAATCGGGAATATCGACATCCTGCAGCACCGCGCGCGCCGCATCGGGCTCGCCCATGCGCAGCAGCAGGTCGACGCGCATCGCCGCGAACGCTACCGGGTCCATCCCCGGCGGCGGCGCAAGGCGCGAGGCCAGCGCCTGTCGCAGCAGGATATGTCCCCAGCGCGAAACCAGCGTGCCCTTGTTCGCCGACAGGGCAATGCGGATCATCGAGGCGTTGGCGCGCGACAGCGAATCTGCCGCAAGGCCACCCTCGCCCGCATCGATCAGCCCAACGTTGTCGAGCTTGCGGCGCGCGGCAGGCGGCATGTCGAGCAGCGTGCGGGTGCCGAGCAGCGCATCGAAATCGTCGGGCGTCATGCGCGCCAGTTCATCGAGCGTGGGAATGCGCGAGAGGCCGGAAGTGTTCGTCGGCTGATCGGAAGGAGCCGCAGGTGCGGTAATACCCGGCAATGGCTGCACCACCGGCGAGGCGGTTGCGACGGGAACCGGCGCGGGACGGGGTGCGGCAGGCGCCGAAGGCGCACTCGCCGTCACCACCGGCTTTGGCGCCGCCGGTTTTGGCACGGCACGCGGCGCAGGCTTGGGGCGTTGTGTCGCGCGCGGCGACGGGGCAGCCTGCGGCGCGGGGTCCTCGAAGGCTTTGGGCAGCAGCGATTCAGGGCCGCTCTGCGCCAGCGCGAAGGCCGAGGTCATGGCGAGGCTGGCCCCGGCGATCAGGTAAATCGGTCTCATGATGCCGCTCCCGTCGGTACGGAAATGGGGACGGACAGGCTCCGCACGGGCTCCGGCCCACCCTTGCTCCAGGCGAGAATACCCAGGCCGGCGACCACCACCAGCGCGCCCACAATCACCAGGGAGGCTCCCTTCACCGCAAGTCTGCCCGCGATACCGCCTGCTGCGGCATTTGCGCTGCGCCCGATACGATAGTCACTCGTCTTCCTTCACCGATGCTTGCGCTGCGACCTAGCGCAACTATAGGCGGTGGGGCAATGGACGTTCAACAGACCCGCCTTTCGCCACAGGATATTGCGACGATCGCCCGCCGGATCGAGCGCCCGATCGTGCTTGTGGGCATGATGGGCGTCGGCAAGTCCAGCGTCGGGCGGCGCCTTGCGCAGATTCTGGACTGCTCGTTCGTCGATGCGGACGACGAGATCGAGCGCTCGGCGCAGATGACGATTCCCGAAATCTTCGACAGCTTCGGCGAAGAATACTTCCGCAACGGCGAACGCCGGGTGATCGCCCGCCTGATCGAGGATGCACCTGCTGAAAATGGGGCACATCACGGCGTCATCGCGACCGGCGGCGGCGCGTTCTGCAATGCCGAGACACGTAAGCTGATCCTCGATCGCGCCATCGCCGTATGGCTCGACAGCGAGGTCGCCACGCTGGTCGATCGCGTCGGGCGCAAGGGCAACCGCCCGTTGCTGCGCGGTGGCGATCCGGCGGAGATCATCGCGCGCCTTCGCGCCGAACGCGAAGTGCATTATGCGCAGGCGCCGATCCACATCATGAGCGGGCACGCGCCGCACCAGCACACCGTCAACAAGGTACTTCAGGGGATCGGGCAATGGCTGTCATAAAGGTCGACATCGCGGGCGCGCCCTATGAGGTGCGCGTGGGCGCGGGCCTGCTGGCCGAACTGGTGCCGCAATGCCGGGGCCTGCTGCGCAAGCGCGCCGTACCGATCGTCACCGACGTCAACGTCCACGCCGCATGGGGTTCGGTGATCGAGGCCTCGCTGCGCGATAACGGCCACGAACCGCACTGGCGCATCCTGCCCGCAGGCGAGCAGACCAAGTCCTGGGCGGAACTGTCCGCCACCATCGACTGGCTGCTGGAACTGGAAGTCGAGCGCGGCGATCACGTGATCGCGCTGGGCGGCGGCGTCATCGGCGACCTGACCGGCCTGTGTGCAGCGCTGCTCAAGCGCGGCTGCAAGTTCATCCAGGTGCCGACCACCCTGCTCGCGCAGGTCGATTCGAGCGTTGGCGGCAAGACCGCGATCAACACGGCGGCGGGCAAGAACCTCGTCGGCGCCTTCCACCAGCCTTCGCTGGTGCTGGCCGATCTCTCGGCGCTGGAGACGCTGCCAATGCGCGAACTGCTCGCCGGCTATGCCGAGGTCGTGAAGTACGGACTGATCGACGATGCGGACTTCTTTGCGTGGTGCGAGGCCAATGCCGGGGCCATGCTGGCAGGCGATGCGGCCCTTCGCGAATATGCGGTCGCGCACTCGGTGGCGTCCAAGGCGCGTATCGTGGCAGAAGACGAGCGCGAGACCACGGGCAAGCGTGCCCTCCTCAACCTCGGCCACACCTTCGGGCATGCGCTGGAGGCCGAGACCGGCTTCTCGAACCGCCTGCTCCATGGCGAGGCGGTGGCGCTGGGCATGGTCCTCGCCGCGCGCTTCTCGGCACGTTCGGGCCTGATGCCCAAGGTCAGTGCAGAGCGTGTCGCCAGCCATATCGCCGCCGTGGGCCTGCGCGCCGAAATCGCCACGCTGGGCCTCGAATGCGATGGCGCGGCGCTAGTGAAGCACATGCTCCACGACAAGAAGATGGACGCAGGCACCCTGCCCTTCCTGCTGATGAAGGCCATCGGCGAGACTTATCTCGACAAGACCGTCTCGCTCGATGCGGTTGCCGCCTTCCTCGACGACGAACTCGCACGCCCGGCAAACTGACGGCCTCTTTCGCCGAGCCGAGATTATGCCGGGACAGGCCGCGAAACTGCGCGCCGGCCTTCCGCGTTGCCTTGATGATCGTGCCTTGTCCTCCAACGCCCCTTACGAGGCAGGCACGAGCGCTACCGCCACGGGCGGGGGGCCTGTTGCCCCTACCCGGGGGCACCGGAAGGCGGCGGTTTCCTACCCTCGGAATCGCCGCCTTTTGGCGAACGGGGGACAATTCGCCGGGATGACAGCCCCCGTTCAGCTTCGGGATGGAATCGTGCGCGCCCTGCGGCGTGACATTACCGACCAGCGTGTCTAAGTTGCGCCCTTCGATAATAAACCAGCACAACAGTGAAACAGCACGGGGTGCCATGACAGCAGCCGAAGCCACGCCGGATTTCGAATCCGAACCAGATTTCCGATCATCCGGAAAATCCTCCGACACCGCGTTCCTCGGCCACCCCAAGGGCCTTGGCTATCTTTCCTTCGTCGAAGGGTGCGAGCGCTTCTCGTACTACTCCATGCAGACGCTGCTGGTGCTCTACATGGTGAACTACCTGCTGCTGCCGGGCCACGCTGAAAACGTGATCGGGCTACCCTGGCTTCAGGGCCGTCATATCGGCGAGACCGGCCAGCAGTTCGCCTCCTCGATCTTCGGCGACTATACCTCGCTGGTCTATTTCACCCCGATCCTGGGCGGGCTGATCGCCGACCGCTGGCTGGGACGCCGCGCCACGCTGATCGCGGGCGGCGTGATCATGTCGCTCGGCCATTTCCTGATGGCGTTCGAGAGCATGTTCCTGTTCGCGCTGATCGCGCTGATCGTCGGCGTTGGCCTGTTCAAGGGCAACATCGCCAGCCAGGTAGGCGAGCTTTACAGCCCCAAGGATCTGCGCCGTGCGATGGCCTTCCAGATCTTCTACATCTTCATCAACGTCTCGGTGATCGCCGCGCCGCTGATCGCCGGAACGCTGGGCCAGAAGGTCGGCTGGCACTGGGGCTTTGGCTGCGCCGGCGTCGTCATGCTGTTCGGCCTGCTGATCTACCTCAAGGCTGCGCCCTACCTTCCCGCCGACGCCCGTGAGGATCGCAAGACCAAGGGCAAGACGGCGATGAAGCTGCAGAGCGAGGACTATCCCCGCCTGATCGCGCTCCTGATCCTCGTGCCGGTCATGGGTATCGCCCTCATCACCAACCAGCAGATTTTCAACGCCTATCTCGTCTGGGCGGACCAGCAGTTCCAGTTGACCTTCTTCGGCCATACCATGCCGTCAAGCTGGATGATCACGCTCGACGCCTCGCTGTCATTCTTGATGCTGCTCACGGTCGCCGCGTTCTGGAAATTATGTGAGGTCATCACCGGCCGCGAGCCCGACGAACTGGGCAAGATGATCATCGGTTCGGTGTTCACCATTGCCGGCGCCCTGTGCCTCGTCATGGCCGCCGCCACGCAAGGAACCGGTAAGATCGGCCTGTTCTGGCCGTTCATGTTCCACTTCCTGAACTCGATCGGCTTTGCCCATATCCTGCCGATCAGCCTGGCGCTGTTCACCAAGATCGCACCGCGCCCGCTCAGCGGCACGGTCGTGGGCATCTATTACATGTCGTTCGTGCTGGCGAACTGGATCGTCGGCAACGTCGTTGGCCCCTGGCTGTCGACGATGCCCGCCACCACGTTCTGGCTGATCCATGCCGGAACCGGCGCCTTTGGCCTCGTCGCCTTCGTCGTGTGCAAACTGGCGCTGGGCCGACTGCTCAGCGGCGAAACTCCCGCCTGATCCGAAACAGGCCCCCGACACAATCCTGTCGGGGGCTTATATCATCAGCGGATTTCGAGCGCCTTGACCTGACGGACCGAACGCGCCGGCCGCAGATCGCCCGGCACAATCAGACGGTAAGGCCCCGTCTTGTCATCAAGGGCCTGCCCATCGCAGCGCTCGGCAATGATCATACCTTCGTGCCCCAGGCCGGGGTCAATCTCACCCAACGAGAACAGGACCGCATAACCGTCTCGGGCATGAACGATCACGCCCTTGGTCAGTTCGCTCCCGTGAAGGTCCTTACCGTGAGGAACGCCCGCGCGGGCAAGCACATCGGCAAGCGCCGGCCCCTCGCACATGCGGCGCGTGCCGTGATCGTTGAGCACCGCCTGCACATCGGGAAGCCCTTCGAGCAGCTTGGGTGTTACCGGAATGGTCTGGCTTGCAACGGCTGCCGCAAGCATCAAAAGTGCAGTCATCCTGTCCCCCTTGGAAAACGTCGCCGCGTTCTAGGGAAGGTTCGCTGGAAACTCCAGCCTCGCACCCTTAAACTGTGTTCACTCCATTTCGAGAATGATCGCGTCCACCGCCAGACTGTCTCCCGGTTTCGCGCGCAATGCCTTGATCGTGCCGGACTTTCCGGCGCGAAGCGTGTTTTCCATCTTCATCGCCTCGACCACGGCGAGCGGCTGTCCGGCTTCGACGCGGTCGCCCTCGCCCGCGTGGAGCGCCACCAGCAGCCCCGGCATCGGACAGATGAGATAGCGCGAAAGATCGGGCGGCACCTTCTCGATCATGTAGCGTGAAAGCTCGTGCAGGCGTCGCGGCAGGCAAGTCACCTTGTGGACCGCGCCGCGCGTCACCAGACGCAGGCCGATCCGGTCGATCAGCACCCGGATGCCATAGATCTCGTCGTCGATCTCGGCCTCGATCAGCCGGTCGCCGGGCGTATACTCGATACCCATGTCGATCTCGGCACCGTTGACCAGCACGGCCTCCTCGCCGATCTCGACATCGAACGGCTCACCATCGAGAGTGACCACCCAGTCGTATGGCGGTTCGGTTGGCTCGGCGAGTTGCCCGGAAATCTGACGCGCCCGGTCGGAACGCGCAGCAGAAATGAACGCGGCGACAGCAGCCAGCGCGACTTTCAGTTCGTCCGATGCGGGCGCGCCATGGAAGCCCTCGGGATATTCCTCGGCAATGAATCCGGTAGAAAGATCGCCCGCGCGAAACCGCCCATGCTGCATGATCGCCGAGAGGAAATCGATGTTGTGACCAAGCCCGTCGATCACGAACCGGTCGAGCGCGGCAATCTGCAGGTCGGCAGCCTCTTCGCGCGTCTCGCCCCATGTCACCAGCTTGGCGATCATCGGGTCGTAGAACATCGAGACTTCGCCGCCCTCGAACACGCCATCGTCGACGCGCACGCCTTCCACGCCGCGACGACCATTGGCCGCGCCATCGTCGGTCCAGCCTTCGACCGGTGGGTGATAGCGCACGAGCCGCCCGGTAGACGGCAGGAAACCGCGATAGGGGTCCTCGGCATAGACGCGGTTCTCGATCGCCCAGCCATCGATACCGATGTCGTCCTGTTCGAAGGCCAGCGGCTCGCCCGCCGCCACGCGGATCATCTGTTCGACCAGATCGATCCCGGTGATCGCTTCCGTAACCGGATGTTCCACCTGAAGTCTGGTATTCATCTCCAGAAAGTAGAACGATTTTCCGCTCGGGTCCGCGCCCGAGACGATCAGTTCGACAGTCCCTGCGCTGTAATACCCGACGGCCTTCGCCAGCGCGACGCACTGCTCGCCCATCGCGCGGCGCATCGCCGGACTGACAAACGGCGATGGCGCCTCCTCGACCACTTTCTGGTGGCGGCGCTGGATCGAGCATTCGCGCTCGTTCAGATAGAGCACGTTGCCGTGCCGGTCGCCCAGGATCTGGATCTCGATATGGCGCGGGTTCTCGATGAACTTCTCGATGAACACTCGGTCGTCACCGAACGAGTTCAGCCCTTCGCGCTTGACGCTCTCGAAGCCCTCGCGCACGTCGGCCTCGCTGTAAGCAAGCCGCATGCCCTTGCCGCCGCCGCCCGCGCTGGCCTTCATCATCACCGGATAGCCGATCTCGCGCGCGATCTCGACCGCGTGGTTGGTATCGGCGATCTCGCCCACAAAGCCGGGGACGACATTGACGCCGGCGGCCTTCGCCAGCTTCTTCGATTCGATCTTGTCGCCCATCGCCGCAATGGCCTTGGCGGGCGGGCCGATGAAGGCGATGCCCTCTGCGGCGAGCATCTCGGCAAAGGCGGTGCGCTCGGACAGGAAGCCATAGCCCGGATGCACCGCGTCCGCGCCGGTCTGTTTGCACGCCGCGATGATCTTCTCGGCCACCAGATAACTCTGCGCGGCAGGCGCCGGACCGATATTCACCGCCTCGTCTGCCATCGCCACGAACGGCGCGCGGGCATCGGCATCGGAATAGACCGCCACTGTCGCGATCCCCATCGCTCGTGCCGTCTTGATGACCCGGCAGGCGATCTCGCCCCGGTTGGCAATGAGGATCTTCCTGAACATCAGCGCTTCGCGTCCTCTTCCAGATAGGCCCGCAATTCTTGTGTGCGGTTCTTGGTCATGCCTTCAAGGCAGGTGTTCTGGAGCAGCGGCCAGATCGTGCCGCTGTCCTCACGCCGCCCGTTTTCCGCAAGGCACTGCGCGTCGCGATAGGCCAGCCACTTGCGCTGGGCATCGCGATGGAGCGCCAGCCCGGCAGCATCGCGCCCTTTCGACAACTGCTGCCATGTTTCGTTCAGCGCGATGTCCGCCCGCAGATAGTCGCGATAGGAACACACGTTCATGTCGAACTGCGTGCCCTGCCCCGCGCAGTCCGGCGCCGGGTCCTTCATCGCCATCGACTGTGCGAGCTGGCACTTGTCCTGCGCCAGCGCGCCGCTCACCGCGCTGCAATCGAGCGGCACGCTCGGCGCCGCAGCGGCAAGGACAAGCGCCGTGAAGATCACTCCGCCGCTTCCAGCTTGGCGCAGCCCTTGGGCATCCGGCTCGCCTCGACATCGGCAGCCGTCTCGCTGATCGCCATCGGCTTGATGCCCAGGCGCGCGAACATCGCCGCATCGTTGTCATCGCCCGAGTTCGGCGCGGTCAGCAGCTTGTCGCCGGTGAAGATCGAGTTCGCACCGGCCATGAAGCACATCGCCTGCGTCATCTCATTCATCGACTCGCGGCCTGCCGAAAGGCGGACCATCGACATCGGCATGGTGATCCGCGCGACGGCGACGGTACGCACGAACTCCACATCGTCGATCTTGGCGAGCGGCGTGTCGGCCAGCATGTCGCCCAGCACCGTGCCCTTGACCGGGACCAGCGCGTTCACCGGCACCGACTGCGGATGATCGGGCAGCGTCGCCAGCGTGTGGACGAAGCCGACGCGATCGGCGCGCGTCTCGCCCATGCCGACGATCCCGCCCGAACACACGTTGATACCCGCCATGCGCACGTTGGTGAGCGTGTCGAGCCGGTCTTCCATCGTGCGGGTGGTGATAACCTGATCGTAGCGCTCGGGCGAGGTGTCGATGTTGTGGTTGTAGTAATCGAGGCCCGCTTCGTTCAGCATGTCGGCCTGCTCGGGCGTCAGCATGCCCAGCGTCATGCAGGTTTCCATGCCGAGCGCGCGCACGCCCTTCACCATCTCGATGATGGCGGGCATGTCGCGGTCCTTGGGATTGCGCCAGGCCGCGCCCATGCAGAAACGGGTCGAACCCTGATCGGCGGCCTGCGCGGCACGCTGGAGCACCTGCTGCACTTCCATCAGCTTGGTGGCCTTGACCCCGCTGTTCGCCGAAACCGACTGCGAGCAGTAGCCGCAATCCTCGACGCAGCCGCCGGTCTTGATCGAGAGCAGCGTGGAGAGCTGCACTTCGTTGGCCTTGTGGTTGGCGCGGTGGACTTCTGCGGCGCGGAACACCAGTTCGGTGAACGGCAGGTCGAACAGCGCGGCGATCTCTTCGCGGGTCCAGTCGTTCCGGGGCTGGGTGGCAACGCCCGAGGCGGTAGCGGTGTCGGTCATCTCGAAAATCCTGTTCAGTCTTGCGCGCCCGAGCGGCGTTTTCGCGCATCGGCATAAGCGGCCAAACCCTGCGCATAGAGCGGTCCGGCGCGGCGATCCAGTTCTCCTGCACCAAAACCGGTAAGCGACAGGGCAAGACGCTCCACCGCCGCGTCGGAAAGCGCGTCCAGACGCGTCCGGTAGATACCGATGGCAAAGACAATCGCGCCCGATTCCGGAAGTCGGCGCAGGGATTGCCTTTCGGAGCGAATCCAGAGAGTTTCACCGGCATTATCAGGTGTGATATGAGAATATCCTGCCCCTGCCAAAGCTCCCGGAAGATAGCGCAGCGCAGGCGAAGGCTGGACGAAGACATTCGCCCGCCCAAAAATCTGCCCTTCCTTCAAACCGTCCATGAACCGGTCGACACCCCGCTCCAGTTGCCCTGCATAGCCGTGAATCGGCGCATGGACCGCGCCCATCGGCAATCCCAGCTTCTCCGGCAGATGCCAGTCGGTCGGGAATGCGAGCGCACCTGCGACCAGACGATAGGGCTCGCCGCGCCGGTCCTGCACCAGCAGGCAGAAGTCTTCCCAATGCGCCCGGCCGCACGCTTCAAGCCCGCCTTGTACGCGCAGCACGTCGGACAGTTCGGCGATGGCAGCCCCGGCCTCCGGCAGTGCCATCACGCATTCGGTATGGGCTTCGAAGACTTCGGCGCGGGCGGCGAGATCGGGTGCCGCATCCAGCCAGTCGCTCTCCCCCAGACGCACCAAGCCCATGCGCGGCGCCCCGGTGACGCGGGCATAAGGAAGCAGTGTCTCGACGGAAAAACCTAGCGACATAAATGCTATGCTGCGCCTTCTTCAGGGCCGTTGGCAAGCCCTTCCTCGAGTGGCGGCATATTGTGGCCGAGCAGCCGCAAGACATCGGCGGCACACTCCACCACATTCGATCCCGGACCATAGATGCCCTGCACCCCGGCCTTCTTGAGAAACTCGTAGTCGCGTTGCGGGATCACCCCGCCGGCAACCACTTTCACGTCCGCTCGCCCTGCTGCGCGGAGATGGCCGATCAGTTCGGGATCAGCGTCTTGTGCCCGGCGGCAAGGCTGGAGGCACCGACGACGTCCACTTCGCTTTCCAGCGCGAGATCGGCAGCCTCCTTCGGCGTCTGGAACAGCGGGCCGGACGTGACCGTGAAACCCATGTCGGCAAAGGCCGAGGCGATCACATTGGCGCCGCGATCATGTCCGTCCTGCCCCATCTTGGCGACCAGCAGGCGCGGCCTGCGCCCGAGCCGTCGCGCCACCGCCTCGACACCCTGGACGACCTGCCGATAGCGCCCATCGCCTTCGTGCGCCGCGCCGTAGATCCCGCTGACCGGGCTGGGCGAGGTATCGTGACGGCCAAACGCCGCCTCCATCGCCGCCGAAATCTCACCCAGTGTCGCACGCGCGCGGGCTGCTTCCACCGCGAGAGCAAGAAGGTTGTTATCGGGCAGATCGGCTCTTTGATTGAAGACGCTTGCAGCCATATCCTCGGAATCGATATCAGCTTCTGAGTACTCCACCGATGCTGCCCCGCCTGCGGCCGTGCGCAGGGCATCGAGCGATGCCTGCACCGTCGCCTCGTTACGTGTCTCACGGACTTTCCCGAGGCGTGCGACCTGTGCTTCGCGCACGCTGTGGTTGTCCACCTCCAGCGTGGCGAGCGGCGCCTCTTCTGGCAGGCGGTACTTGTTGACGCCGACGATAACATCCTCGCCGCGATCGACCCGCGCCTGACGGGCCGCGGCGGCTTCCTCGATCATCGCCTTGGGCCACCCGGCAGCGACGGCCCTGGCCATGCCGCCTTCCGCCTCGATCCGCTCGACGATGGCCCAGGCCTTGTCCGCTATCTCTGCCGTCAGCGCCTCGACGTAATACGAGCCGCCGAGCGGATCGACGACATGGGTGATGCCGCTTTCCTCCTGCAGGACCAGTTGCGTGTTGCGGGCGATGCGCGCCGAGAAGTCGGTCGGCAGCGCGATCGCCTCGTCCAGCGCATTGGTGTGGAGCGACTGCGTGCCGCCGAGCGTCGCCGCCAGCGCTTCGATGGTGGTGCGGATGACGTTGGTGTACGGATCCTGCTCGGCCAGCGACACGCCGCTGGTCTGGCAATGGGTGCGCAGCATCATCGAGCGCTCGTCTTTCGCACCCAGCTTCGTCATCGCCCGGTGCCACAGCAGGCGCGCGGCGCGCAGTTTGGCGACTTCCATGAACAGGTTCATGCCGATGCCGAAGAAGAACGAAAGCCGCCCCGCGAACGCGTCGATATCTAGCCCCGAGGCCTGACCCTGCCGGACATATTCGATGCCATCGGCGATAGTGAAGGCCAGTTCCTGCACCTGCGTCGCCCCGGCCTCCTGCATGTGATAGCCCGAGATCGAGATCGAATTGAAACGCGGCATCCGCGCGGCGGTATAGGCAAAGATATCCGCAATGATCCGCATGCTGGGCTCAGGCGGATAGATGTAGGTGTTACGGACCAGGAACTCCTTGAGGATATCGTTCTGGATGGTGCCGGAGAGCTGGTCCGGCGCCACGCCCTGCTCCTCCGCAGCGACGATGTAGAAGGCCAGAACCGGGATCACCGCGCCGTTCATCGTCATCGAGACCGACATCTCATCCAGCGGAATTCCGTCGAACAGGATCTTCATGTCCTCAACGTTGTCGATGGCGACACCGGCCATGCCGACATCCCCCGTCACGCGCGGATGATCGGAATCGTAGCCCCGGTGCGTCGCCAGATCGAAGGCGACCGACAGCCCCTTTTGTCCGGCGGCAAGATTGCGGCGATAGAAAGCGTTCGATTCCTTAGCCGTCGAGAAACCGGCGTACTGGCGGATTGTCCAGGGACGTCCGGCATACATCGTCGCCTTCACCCCGCGCGTGAACGGTGCGAAACCGGGCAGTCCCGGATCGTGTTCGACGTCCGCTGACGTGTAGAGCGGCTTGACAGCGATCCCTTCGGGCGTGCGCCATGTCAGGTCACGCCCTTTCACCTCTTTTGCGCCCCTCTCCTGCCAGTCGTTCACGTCGGCCCGTTTGTTGTTCTCGGCCATTCGGCTTCAGGTCCTCTCTCGTGGCCTCGGTCGGCCTATACCCGGTTTATGTCCGCCTAGGTGCGCTTGATGTCCGTCTAGGTGCGCTTGATGTCCGTCTAGGTGCGGTCTCTGTCCGTTTCAGTGCACCGCTTTCGGCGTTTCCATGATTTCGGTAAGCTGCCCTGCCATGTCCTTGGGATGCAGGAAGAATATCGGCGTTCCATGCGCCCCGATACGTGGATCACCCAGGACCCGCTTGCCAAGGCTCTCGAACCAGTTCTTCGCCTCGTGGATATCGGGGACCTCGTAACAGAGGTGATGCTGCCCACCAAAAGGGTGCGTTTCCAGCCACTTGGCAACCGGCGACTGCGGTGAGGTCGGCTCCAGAAGTTCGATCTGCGTGCCGGACGTTCCCGAAAGCCCCGGCGTGTCCACGAAACACACCCTGACCTGCTGACTTTCCAGCACGAAGGGCTCCGTGATCGACGTCGCTCCCATCACCTCCCGGTAATAGGCAATGGCCGCGTCCAGATCCGGAACAGCCACGCCGATGTGATTGATGCGACCAAGTTTCATGCGCTTTCTCAGTTGGTTACAGAGGAATGTTCGCGTGCTTCTTCCAGGGATTCTCCAGCCGCTTGTTGCGCAACTTGCGAAGCCCCAGAGCGATCCGCCGCCGGGTCGAATGCGGATAGATCACCTCGTCGATATACCCCCGGCTTGCAGCCACAAAGGGATTCGCGAAACGATCCTCGTATTCTTTTGTTTTGGCGGCAATTCCTTCGGCATCGAGCCCTCGGAAAATGATCTCCACAGCGCCCTTCGCGCCCATCACGGCGATCTCCGCCGTCGGCCAGGCATAGTTGAGATCACCCCGCAAATGCTTGGGGGCCATGACGTCGTAGGCGCCGCCATAGGCCTTGCGCGTGATGACGGTGATTTTGGGCACCGTCGCCTCGGCATAAGCGAAAAGCAGCTTGGCGCCGTGCTTGATGATACCCTTGTGCTCCTGATCGGTGCCGGGCAGGAATCCGGGCACATCGACGAAGGTCAGGATCGGGATTTCAAAGGCATCGCAGAACCTTACGAAGCGTGCGGCCTTGCGCGAGGCGTCGATATCGAGCACGCCTGCAAGCACCATTGGCTGGTTGGCGACCACGCCGACGGTACGCCCTTCGATCCGCCCGAAGCCGATCAGGATATTCGCGGCGTGGCTCGGCTGAAGCTCGAAGAAATCACCCTCGTCCAGCACCTTCTCGATGAGTTCGTGCATGTCATAGGGCTGGTTGGCGCTGGGCGGAACGAGCGTATCCAGACTGTCCTCGATCCGGTCCCAAGGATCGCTGGTCGGCCTTTCCGGTAACGGTGAACGGTTGGAAAGAGGCAGGAAATCGACCATTTCCCGCACTGTCGAGAGGGCCTCCAGGTCGTTCTCCAGCGCCAGATCGGATACCGACGTGCGCGTCGAATGAACCAGTGCCCCGCCGAGTTCCTCCTGCGTCACGATCTCGTTCGTGACGGTCTTCACCACCTCCGGGCCGGTGACGAACATGTAGGAGCTGTCCTTCACCATGAAGATGAAGTCGGTGATCGCCGGCGAATAGACCGCACCACCGGCACATGGCCCCATGATCATCGAGATTTGCGGGATAACACCCGATGCCAGAACGTTTTTCTGGAATACATCGGCATAGCCTGCAAGCGAGGCAACACCTTCCTGAATGCGTGCGCCGCCGGAATCGTTCAGCCCGATCACCGGCGCGCCCACCTTCATCGCCGCATCCATGACCTTGCAGATCTTCTGGGCATGGCGCGAGGACAAGGAGCCGCCAAAGACGGTAAAGTCCTGACTGTAAACGTATACCAGACGTCCGCTGATCGTTCCTGAACCGGTAACGACACCATCGCCCGGCACTTTCTGGTCCTGCATCCCGAAATCGACGCAATCATGCTCGACGTAGAGATCCATCTCCTCGAAGCTGCCTTCGTCGAGCAGGACCTCGATGCGTTCACGCGCAGTCAGACGCCCCTTGGCATGCTGCGCCTCTATGCGGCGCGGCCCGCCCCCAAGCTTGGCGGCAGCCCGGCGCTTTTCCATCTCGGCGATATTGGCGGACATTTGCGCCCTTTCCTGTCTTATCCTGCTTTTCTCGGGATAAAACAGGCTTGAGCAGGTCCGGTCAACCTCTTTAATCGGTCGATTAAGAAGGCTGACCGCGGAATGTCCGCCCAGCAATCACTTCAGCAGTACCAGTTCCTCGGCCATGGTTGGGTGCACCGCGACCGTGGCATCGAAATCGGCCTTGGTCAGCCCCGCCTTCACGGCGATCGCCGCCGCCTGAATGATCTCCGGAGCCTCCGGGCCGATCGCGTGAAGTCCGACGACACGGCCGGTCTCTCCATCACAGATCATTTTGTAAAGCGCGCGCTCATTGCGCTGGACGAGCGCATTCTTCATCGGCCTGAAGTCGCTGGTATAAACCGCAACGCTACCAAGCTGTTCGTTGGCCTGCGCCTCCGTCAACCCGACCGAAGCGATCGGCGGGTGGCTGAAAACTGCTGCCGGAATGCACGAATAGTCGACCTTGGACGGCTTATCGCCGAAAACCCTGTCCGCGAAAGCCTGTCCTTCGCGGATTGCGACCGGGGTGAGCTGAACCCGGTTCGTCACATCGCCCACGGCATAGATGGATGCGATGTTGGTACGCGCTTCATCATCGACCGTAACCGCACCATGATCATTCACCTCAACGCCCGCAGCTTCCAGGCCAAGGCCTTCGATATTGGGCACACGACCGGTCGCGAACAGCACGCAATCGACGTCGATGGGATCGTTGTTCGTCATCGAGACCTTGAGCGATCCATCCGGGTTCTTCTCGATCCCCCGCAAATCGGCATTGAAGCGGAAGTCGATGCCCTTGGTAATCGAAATTTGCAACAAGCGATCCCGCAGTGCCTCTTCATAGCCCCGCAGCAGCTTGTCCGAGCGGTTCACAATCGTGACCTTGGCGCCAAGCGCATTGAATACGCCTGCGAACTCGTTGGCGATATACCCTCCGCCGGCAATGAGAATGCGGTCCGGAATCGCATCGAGGTGAAAGGCCTCGTTTGAAGTGATGCCAAGATCATGCCCCGGAATCGAAGGCACATGCGGGCGGGCGCCAGTCGCAATCAGGATAATTCTGGCCGTCTTCGTTTCGCCGCTGGCCAGCGTAATCTCATGCGGCCCCGTGATCGTCGCGCGCTCACCGAAGATATCGACGCCGTTGTTCTCCAGTGTCTGGGTATAAAGACCGTTCAGGCGATCGACGTCAGCCAGCACATTGTCGCGCAACCTCTTCCAGTCGAACTTCGCGTTGCCGATCTCCCAGCCGAAACGAGTTGCATCTTCAAGATCCTCGGCGAAATGCGCCCCGTAGACGAGCATCTTTTTGGGCACACACCCGCGAATGACACAGGTGCCGCCGACCCTGTACTCTTCCGCGATCGCGACGCGCGCGCCATGCGCTGCCGCCACGCGGCTGGCACGTACGCCACCCGATCCGGCGCCGATGGTGAAGAGATCGTAGTCGTACTCGGCCATGAACACACTCCAGTTCGCCGGGCCGTCCGCTGGCCCGCCGGGAAGCGTGCATATGGGGCAGGCAGCAGGCGATTGCCAGCGCAGCAAATCACATGACGCGCCTTTCCGCCAGTCTCAGACCATTCACTTATCGTCGCAAAATATTTGTCTATTTAATGAGTAGAGTATATGCATTCCGCTCGACGTGCCGACCGGACGGTTTTGCGGCACGTCACGCACAGTGGAGAGACACAGCATGAATCCTCATCGCCGCCCCACTGCAGCGCGTGGCCACCCGACCAACGGGAATCAGGCACTGCGGCAACCGACCATTCTGCTCATTCCCGGCCTCAACGGCAGCGGACCAGATCACTGGCAAAGCCGTTGGGCGCGCGATATCGACAACGCCCATACCGTCGAACTCGGCCTCTGGAACGATCCTCAGCGCAGCCCGTGGATCAACCAGCTCAATCTGGCGATCCGCGCGATTGACGGGCCTGTCGTTCTGGTCGCCCACAGCCTGGGCTGCCTTGTCGCGACATGGTGGACCAAGTTCGAGCAGGAAGAAAACACATCGAAGGTCACCGGCGCCCTGCTCGTCGCACCGCCCGAAGTGGATTTCTTCCCGCGCGATGACCGGGTTGGCCGGTTCGCACCGATGCCGGTCGATCCGCTGCCATTCCCTTCCATTCTGGTCGCAAGCCAGAATGACCCCTGGATGGGCTTTCGGACTGCAAAGTTGCTGGCCCGCCAGTGGGGTAGTGAACTTGTCGATCTGGGCGAGGCCGGACACATTAATGCCGATTCAGGACTTGGTGACTGGCCTTACGGCAAATCGCTGCTGGCACGCCTCCTGCCGCCGGGCACGGTTGAAGATCGTACAGCACCGACTGGCTCAGGTGAGCGGCCCTCGTACTCTGCCATTGCTCATAGGTAGGAATGCAAATCCCGGCCGCGACACGGATGTCACGGCCGGGATATCGATCAGGAGGCGATGCCGGCGAGTTCGAGCAGAGCCTCGGTGGAGGGATCGAAGGTCGTTCCGCCCTTCTCGATCTGCTTGGCGATCTCCTTGCCCAGTTCGACACCAAACTGGTCGAACGGATTGATCCCCATCAGCACGGCATTGGCGAACGTGCGGTGCTCATGGAAAGCGATCAGGGCACCGAAAGCCGCCGGACTGACCTCATCGAGCAGGATCGTCGCAGAGGGGCGGTTGCCGGGATAGGCCCGCGCAGGGTCCTCGCTCGCCTTGCCGGCCATGAGCGCTGCGCCTTGCGCGAAGCAGTTCGACAACAGGATTCGGTGATGCGCAGGTTGCAGATCGTGCCCCGGAAAGATCGCGGCGATGAAGTCCACCGGCACGATGTTGGTGCCCTGATGCAGCAACTGGAAAACGGCATGCTGCGCATCGGTGCCGACGCCGCCCCAGGTGATCGGCGCCGTCGGACCATCGACCGGCGTGCCGTCAGCCTTCACGCTCTTGCCGTTCGATTCCATTTCAAGCTGCTGGAGATAATCGGGCAACAGCGCCAGACGCTCGTCATAAGCAAAGACCGCACGGGTCTGGCAGCCGAGCAGACGGGTATAATACTGGTCCGCAAAGGCCGCCCGCAGCGGCAGGTTGGCAAGGCCTTCTACATCCCGAAAATGCTCGTCCATCAGCGCAGCACCGGCCAGGAACTCCGAGAAATCGGGCCAGCCCAGTGCCATGGCGACCGGGAAGCCGATCGAGGACCAGAGCGAGTATCGACCACCGACGCTTTCCGAAAACGGCAGGATGCGGGTCTCGTCGACGCCCCATTCCGTGGCCTTTTCGGGCGCGGCGGTCAGCGCGACAACCCGGCCATAGGGATCGAGAACGCCACCGTCGCGCAACCATTCGATGGCGCTTTCCGCGTTCGTCATCGTCTCGATGGTCGTGAACGTCTTCGACGCGACCGCCAGCATCGTGGTCGCCGGATCGCAAGCCGCAAAAGCCGCCTCCAGCGCACAGCCGTCGATATTGGAGACGACATGGACGTCGCACAATGCGCCCTCACGCGCCAGAGCGTCAACCGCCAGTGCCGGACCAAGCGCGGACCCGCCAATGCCTATGTGGATCAGGTGCTTGATCTCACCCAGCACGCCACGATGGATCGCCTCGACGAGAGAAGCCATGCGCGCGTGATACTGACCGGCCAGTTCCACACTTTCCGCCTTGCCGACGCCGCGCTGGGCAGTGTGCTCTGCCGCACGGCCTTCGGTGGGGTTGACGATCTCGCCTGCGAACAGGGCTGCACGACGGGCATCGAAATCCATGTCCGTAGCCAGCTTCTCAAAACCGGCGATATGCGCAGCATCCAGATGGGTCTTCGACCAGTCGAAACGAATCCCCGAAGCATCGCCACCCACGCCAAGCTCGAACCGGGTCGCAAGCTGATCCAGGCGGTTTGCATCGTCAGCAAAGAGTTCACCAAGGCTCGGCTTGGGCAAAGCCTTCAGTTCGCTCCAGATCGCATCGCTCATTGTCGGTCATCCTCTTGGGGTTGGCGGGCGCAGTGGCCTGCGGCAGGCCTTATGCATCGCGATTGCGCGGTGGCCAAGTACAAAACACCGCATAGGACCTATTTTGGTATTGTTTTGGATACACCCAACTTCACGCTCGTCGACAGCTGTCGCACCACTATCGGCATTGTGCTTGACGCGCGCGCCAAGGCACAACATGGGTTCGATCCATGACCGACGCCGACGATACCGTCTCCGCCCCCGTATCCGCCACGCCTTCGCAGGCCAGCGCTGCACCGCCCTCGCAAAACGCGGGCTCTCCGGCAGCGGCCGACAAGAAGCCCAAGAAGGATGAGAATTTCCTCTCCTTCCTGTTCTGGCTGGTGCTCGGCGTGGTGGTGCTGCGCAGCTTCATCATCTCGCCCTTCAATATTCCGAGCGAATCCATGCTGCCGCGCCTGCTCGACGGCGACTACCTGTTTGCGACGAAGTGGAGCTACGGTTACTCGAAATACTCGCTGCCGTTCAGCCTGCCGCTGATTCCGGGGCGGATCTTCGCCCATCAGCCCGAGCGCGGCGATGTGGCGATCTTCAAGGCGCCTCCCGGTAACGACGTCGATTACATCAAGCGCGTGATCGGCCTGCCGGGTGACGAGATTCAGATGCGGCACGGCCAGCTCTATATCAACGGCACCGCCGTTCCGAAGGTTCGCGTGGCGGACTTCGTGCTGCCCGTCACCCCCAATACGCATTGCTACGCGCCCGAGTTCGAGGGCAAGGATGCCAAGGGCAATCCGGTCTGCAACTACCCGCAGTTCCGTGAGACTCTGCCCAACGGCAAGAGCTACAATGTGCTCGACCTTCTGCAGACGCCCCAGGACGACACCGGAGTCTATGTCGTACCCGAGGGCCACCTGTTCATGATGGGCGACAATCGCGACAACTCGATGGACAGCCGCTTCCCTGCCGTCGAAGGCGAAGGCGTGGGCATGGTTCCCGAGGCCAACCTCGTCGGCAAGGCCTCTCTCATGATGTTTTCCACCGACGGTTCCTCGAAGTGGTATGAGCCGTGGACGTGGTTCACCGCGGCCCGCTGGTCGCGCATCGGAGGCACGTTCTGACCTTGCTGACCTTACAGACCCGCCATTTCATCGAGCGGATCGCAGGCCATGCCGTCAAGGATGAAGCTCTCTGGCGCTCTGCCCTCACCCACGGCAGCACCGGCGAGAAACGAACTTACGAACGCCTTGAATTCCTGGGCGACCGGGTTCTCGGGCTGGTGGTCGCCGAATGGCTGTTCCGCACCAGCGACGAGGCGGAAGGACGATTGTCGCAGCGCCTCAACGCTCTGGTCAGCCGCGCCACCTGCGCACAGATCGCGCGCGGCCTTTCGCTGAGCGAGCACATGCTGCTGGGCAAGCAGGCGCGCGACGATGGTGGCCTCGACAGCGAAAACATTCTCGGCGATATTATGGAGGCGCTGATCGGCGCCTGCTTCGTGGAAAACGGATTTCCCGAAGCGCGTGCCATGGTGCTGCGGATGTGGACCCCCTCGCTGGAAGGCAAGGCAGGCAAACGCAAGCACCCGAAGTCGGCGCTACAGGAATGGGCCGCAGGTAATCGTCGCCGGACGCCGGAGTATGCGCTGGTTGATCGCTCCGGCCCGGATCACGCCTCGCGCTTTACAGTCGAGGTTTCGGTACACAACGTTGGCAGTGCCCGCGCGACGGGCAACTCCAAGCAGGAGGCGGAAACACTGGCCGCCGAGGAATTCATGAGGACTTACGGATGACGGGCGCGATGACTGAAACGGCAGGCGAGAGCTGCGGCCTGGTGGCCGTGATCGGCGCGCCGAACGCCGGCAAGTCCACGCTGGTCAATGCCCTTGTAGGCCAGAAGGTGGCGATCACCTCGGCGAAGGCACAGACAACCCGCGCGCGCCTTCTGGGAATCGCGCTCGAGGGAAGCGCCCAGATTATCCTTGCCGACACGCCTGGTATTTTCGCGCCCAAGCGCCGTCTTGACCGCGCGATGGTCGCGGCCGCCTGGGAAGGCGCTCAGGAAGCCGATGCGCTTTTGCTGATCGTCGATACGGTCAAACTGCGCCGCCATGAGCTGATGCCGCTGCTCGAAACGCTGAAGGAGCGTCCCGAACGCAAGGTGCTGGTGCTCAACAAGGTCGATGCCGGCGCCAAGGAAAAGCTGCTGGTGCTGGCGCAGGAATTCACCGCCGAAGTCCAGTTTGATGAAGTGTTCTTCGTGTCTGCCCTTTCGGGTGACGGAGTACCCGAACTGAAGAGCTGGCTCGCCAAGCTGATGCCCGAAGGCCCCTGGCATTACCCGGAGGATCAGGTTTCCGACGCCAGCGAACGCCTGCTCGCCTGCGAGATCACGCGCGAGCAACTCTATCGCCAGCTTCACGAAGAACTGCCCTACGACGCTGCCGTTCGCCCTGAAGCCTATGTGCCGCGAAAGGACGGCTCGGTCGAGATTCGTCAGCAGATCGTCGTGACCCGCGACAACCAGCGCGCCATCGTGCTGGGCAAGGGCGGCGCCAAGATCAAGGCGATTGGCGAAGCTGCACGCAAGGAATTGACCGAGGTTCTGGGCCAGAAGGTTCACCTTTTCCTGCACGTCAAGGTCGAGGAAAACTGGGCCGACCTGCGCGACATCTACGAAGAGATCGGGCTGGACTGGGTAAAATGAAATCGCTGCAACGGGGGGCGCTCCTCTTTTACTGCTTATCGCAGCCAGCCTTGCTGCGCCTGCCGCCAACGCAGCGCAGAATGGTCCTTCAGGCGCACCTGCCACCACTACTGCCGTAAATGGCGCAGTTCCGCTCACCTCTGCCGAGCAGACGCTCCGGAATGCGTTGGCGGGCGGAAACTACGTTGCAATGGGTTCATCGTATGCCGCTGGCCCGATGCTGCCGCCGGGCAAACCTGGCATGGCAACGCGATGCGGGCAAAGCGCCAATAACTATCCGTCGCTCCTTGCAAAGAAGTTCGGCCTCGCCCTGATCGATCATAGCTGCTCGGGTGCTACTACCGAACACATCCTCGGCCCTTGGGGAGACATTCCTCCGCAAATTTCCGGCGTTAATGCAGCAACCAGGCTCGTAACGCTGACAATCGGAGGAAATGATCTTACTTACGTTGGCAACCTCTTCAACGCGACCTGTCAGCAAGATCACCGCCGCAGGCAGCAGACGGCGGTATCAACAGTCAGCCCATGCAATCCGGTCCGCGTACCGACAGAGGCAGACTATCAACGCGACGAGGTGCAACTTGGGCGCATTGCCCAGCGGATTCACCAGCTTGCTCCGCGAGCGAAGCTGGTTTTCGTCCAGTATCTCCAGCCTCTCCCGGCGACCGGCAAACTGTGCGCCGATACGCCAATCAGCGAGAGCGACGCAGAGATCATCCGGACGATCGGTCGTCGCCTATCCGAGATCATCGATCGCGTCGGGCGCACAAACAATGCCCTTGTCGTCGAAATGGATAAATCCTCGGCCGCCCACACCCCCTGCGATGCTGACCCGTGGATGATCGGCTCTCCGAAAGGATACGACGGTCGCAACGGTCTGCAATGGCATCTCAACCTTGCCGGGATGAAGGCTACGGCAGACGGTATTGCTTACTGGCTCGCCAACGCGCCTGCGACATTCTCCCCTGCGCAACCTTCGGCGACTTCGACCGATCAGGCCGTGCCTCCCCCGAACGATCCAGCAGTGCCCACGCCACCTGCGTGACGTCGCGGGCAGTTGCAGTCCCATGCCTGGAGGCACCTCCGCCATGAGTTCATCTTTCTCGCGTTTTCAGGCTGGACGCTGGCCAATCCTTGGTTGGCTTTTACTGGCAATCGTCGTGCTGGCCTGCAGGTTGCCGCTGTTCGGCGACCCGCTGATCCATTCAGATGAGACCTTCTACAATCTTGTCGGCGAACGCATGCTGCACGGTGCCGTGCCTTTCGTCGACATATGGGACCGCAAGCCCGTTGGCCTGTTCCTGATCTATGCCGCGTCCCACGCCCTTTTGGGGAGCGGGGTGCTTGGCTACCAACTGATTGCCGCCCTCAGTGTCTTCCTGACCGCTGTTGCTATAGAAAGATTGGCCTCTCGTATTGCAGACCGGCAAGGCTCACGCCTTGCTGCCGTCACGTACATTCTCGGCCTTGCTGTCTTCCGTTGCTCAGGCGGTCAATCGCCGGTGTTCTATAACCTGCCGATGGTACTTGCAGCCGGCATGATGCTGGCACTGGCCACGCAGAAGCGCCCTGATCATCTCGTTATCCGTGGCGCAGCCGCCATGCTGCTGGTCGGGCTGGCGCTCCAGATCAAGTACACCGTCGTATTCGAAGGAATTGCCTTCGGAATCGTGCTCCTCTGGCTGAATTGGCGTAAGAACTGCAGCGTTGTAAAGCTCATTGCAGCAGGCCTCGTGTGGGTGGCCAGCGCGCTTGCGCCGACGGCGCTGGCACTGGGATGGTATGCCTTGCACGGCTACGCTCAGGAATTTATCTGGGCCAATTTCCTGTCGATCTTCCTGCGAGATACCGGGGCTGCGTTGTCGCTCGATCGGATATCCGATCTGGCCACTGACATTGCACTGACGCTGCCGTTCTGGGCTGGAGGCCTTTACTGGTTTCGCCACCGGCACACACCTGCATTCGCGACCAAGAATAATACGATCCAGACACTTCCGGGTGCGCAAGTCTGGTTATTGGGTTGGGCAGGCGTTGCGACGTTCGGCTTCCTGATCTTCGGGACATATTACGACCATTATACCGCCGCTCTGCTACCTTCCTTTGCGGTTCTGCTCTCGCCCATTCTGGGCTGCCGTCCTGGAAAGCGTATGGTGACCGCTTTCATCCTGTCATTTCTGATTATCGCGGGCAGTGCGATCACGATAGGCACCTATCGTAAATACGGCGGACGCACCGATCTTGACCGCGCAGCAGCTCTCATTTCGCCCAATCTACATGGGCGCTGCCTCTACGTATTCGAAGGGTATGCGGCGCTCTATTCCGCCACCCATGCCTGCACCGCTTCACGCTTCGTGTTCCCTTCGCACATCTCGCGCCGGGTGGATTCCGTCGCGCTTGGCGTGGATTCACGCGTAGCGTTGCAAAGGATTCTGGACCATCAACCCGGCGTCATAGTCGTCAACGCCAAGCCCGACATGAGTGAAGCGAACCTTACGGTCCGCCCCATGCTTCATGCCGCGCTTGCCCATAACTACGAGCTTTATGCCCGGACCAATCTCGGCAAGCTGAACCTTTTGCTCTACCGCCTGCGCGAGTACGGACGGTAGAGCTACATATTCATTCAGCCTCAGCTGCAGCCTTGGCCGTCTTTGCCTTCGCCGGAGCCTTAACCTTTGCCGGACTCTTCTTTGCTGTGGAGGGCTTTTTCGCCACTGCAGCCTTAGCAGGCGCCTTTTTCTTGGGTGGTGCCTTTTTCTTGGTTGAAGGGCCCTTCGCGACCTTCGCGTCAATCAGAGCCACAGCCTGTTCGGCACTGAGGTCTTCCGGCTTCTGATCGCGCGGAAGGGTGGCGTTTGTCGTGCCATCGGTCACATAGGGCCCATAGCGCCCCGCCAGAACCTGCATTTCCCCGCCGCTGGTGGGGTGTGCCCCGAGAACCTTGATCGGCTCAGCCTTGGCCCGCGTTCCGCGTCCGCCACGATTGGCCGCATCGGCCAGCATCGCAACGGCAGCGTTCATACCGGTCTCGAACACTTCTGCCGTATTACGCAGGCGCGCATACTTGCCGTCATGTGCGAGATAAGGGCCATATCGACCGATGCTCGCCGTGATCTCCTTGCCGCTTTCGGGATGTTCGCCAACAGTTCGCGGCAGGCTGAGCAGCTTGAGCGCCCACTCCAGCGTCAGTTCGTCAATGTCCTTGGGAATGGAAGCGCGCTTTGCCTCCTTGCCCTCGCCAAGCTGGATATACGGGCCGAAACGCCCGACCTTGCGCAACACTTCCAGATCGGTCTCGGGGTCCTTGCCGAGCCCTTCCTCTTCGCCTTCGCCCTCGGCGCCACCAGGCTGCGCGAACTTGCGGGTGAACTTGCATTCGGGATAGTTCGAGCACGCCACGAAAGCGCCATAACGGCCACCACGCAGGCTCAGGCGTCCGTCGCCACACTTGGGGCAGACACGCGGATCGGAACCATCCGCATTGGCCGGGAACAGATAATCGGAGAGAAACTCGTCCAGCGCCTCGGTCACTTCCGAAGGCTTCTTCTCCATGACCTCATCCGACTTCGGCTTGAAATCGCGCCAGAACGCTTCGAGCAGCGCCTTCCACTCCTGACGTCCCCCCGAGACGTCATCGAGTTCATCCTCCATCCCGGCGGTGAACTCATAGGCCACGTAGCGATCGAAGAACCGCTCAAGGAAGGAGGTCAGCAAGCGCCCGGTTTCTTCGGCAAAGAAACGGTTCTTCTCGGTACGGACGTAGGAGCGGTCCTTGAGCACCTGAATGGTTGCCGCGTAAGTCGATGGGCGGCCGATCCCCAGCTCTTCGAGGCGCTTCACCAGACTGGCCTCGGAGAAACGCGGCGGCGGCTGCGTGAAGTGCTGTTCGGCGACAACGTCCTTCTTGGCCGGCATGTCGCCCGCCTTCATGAACGGCAGAAGGCCCGAATCGTCATCGTCGGACTTGTTGTCCTGCCCTTCCTCGTACACCGCAAGGAAGCCGGGGAATTTCACCACCTGTCCGGACGCCCGCAATTCGTTGCGCCCCGTGCCGTCACGCAGCGTTACCGTCGTGCGCTCCAATGCCGCGGACGCCATCTGGCTGGCCATCGCCCGCTTGAAGATAAGGTCATAAAGCCGCGCCTCGTCACCCGAACCATGACGGTCCTTGATGAAGTCGGTCGGGCGGATGGCTTCGTGCGCTTCCTGCGCGTTCTTCGCCTTGGTCTCGTAATGGCGTGGCTTTTCGGGGAGGTAATGGCCCGAGAAGCGGTCCGAAATCGCCGCACGCGCGGCAGAGATGGCGCTGGGGTCCATCTGCACACCGTCGGTACGCATGTAGGTGATGGCGCCTGCCTCATAGAGCGTCTGCGCCACCCGCATCGTCTGGCTGGCCGAGAACCCGAGCTTGCGCGCCGCTTCCTGCTGCAGCGTCGACGTCGTGAACGGCGGCTGCGGATTGCGGCGGTGCGGCTTGGTCTCAACCCCTTCGACCTTGAAAGCACCCTGCTCGACGGCCAGCTTGGCCCGCATCGCGGTGCCTTCATCGCCAATGCTGAGGCGATCGAGCTTCTGCCCCTCGAACGTCACCAGCTTCGCGGTGAAATCCGATCCGTCATGCGCCATCTGCGCCGCGACCGACCAGTATTCCTGCGGCTTGAACGCCTCGATCTCACGCTCGCGATCGACGATCAGGCGAAGCGCGACCGACTGCACACGGCCCGCCGACTTGGCACCGGGCAGCTTGCGCCACAGCACCGGCGAAAGCGTGAAGCCGAACAGATAGTCCAGCGCACGGCGCGCAAGATAGGCGTCGATCAGGTCCTGATCCAGCTCACGCGGCTGGGTCATGGCCTTCGTCACGGTATCCTTGGTTATCGCGTTGAAAGTGACGCGCTGCACGTCCTTGGGCAGCACGCGACGCTTGCGCAGCAGTTCCTGCACATGCCACGAAATCGCCTCTCCCTCGCGATCAGGGTCAGTCGCGAGGATCAGGCGGTCGGCCTCCTTCGCGAGATCCGCGATGGCCTTCACCTGCTTTTGCTTATCGCCGTAAAGCTCCCAGTCCATCGCGAAATCCTCGTCCGGACGAACGGAGCCGTCCTTGGGCGGCAGATCGCGGACGTGGCCATAGCTGGCGAGCACCCGGTAATCCTTGCCCAGGTACTTCTCGATGGTCTTGGCCTTGGCCGGAGATTCGACGATGACTAGCTGCACATTACAAACTTTCAGATGCCCCTCGCACGCGCGCACCTACGCGCATGCATGTACACGTACAAGGTGGTTGCCTGTTCGCGGTCTCGTCAAGAGGCCAGTTTGATGGCCAGCGTTTGACAGACACATCAATCAGGAATCCAGCAGGCTGACACGCCCTCCGGCATGCCGCACAAGGCGGCCCGCCAGTTCAAGTTCGAGCAGAGCCATTTGCACGTCGCCCGCATTCGCTCCCGATTGACGGATCAGTTCGTCGATAGCCACCGGTGCTCCGCCCAGCAGTGCATTTACCGATGACGATGCATGGTTATCGCCAAGCCCTCTCCCCTCATTCTCATCCATCGTCGTCCAGACTGTTTCCGGCTCGCGAACTACGCCACGAGGCCTTCCTGAAAAGTCACGCAAGAGTTCCATCACGTCGCCCGCATTCTGTACCAGAATAGCGCCGTCGCGGATCAACTGGTTACATCCCTGAGAGCGCGGATCGAGCGGTGAGCCCGGTATCGCCATCACTTCCCGCCCCATTTCGCCAGCAAGTCTGGCGGTAATGAGTGATCCGGATTTCGGGGCGGCTTCCACAACGACAGTGCCGGAACACAAACTGGCGATGATGCGGTTTCGCGTCGGGAAATGCCTGGCAAGCGGCTCCGTGCCGCAGGGCTGTTCGGCCAGCAGCAAGCCCTCCAGCGCAATCTGTTCCTGAAGATCGGCGTGCTCGGGGGGATAGGACACGTCGATCCCCGAGGCGATCACACCGACGGTGCCCGCGCCGCAGGTTGCTGCAAGCGCGCCCCGATGCGCGGCGCCGTCAATCCCGCGCGCCAGACCTGACACGACAACAAAGCCCGCCTCGGAAAGCTCCAGTGCCAATTCACGCGCCAGCCGCAATGCCGCCGCCGAGGCGTTGCGCGCACCGACAATCGCGACACAAGGCTTATGAGCCTGCCCAATATCTCCTCTCCAGGTCAGGATCGGCGGCGCGCCATCGCTTGTCTGCAGCGCTTCGGGGTAGTCTTGCGAATCATGAAACAGATATCGCGCGCCGGACTTGCGCATGGCCGCAATTTCGTCCTGCACGCGCCCGATCGACGCCGCGACATATTTGCGTCCTGCTCGTCCGGCAAGTTCAGGAAGAGCCTCCAGCGCCGCAGCGCCCGAACCAAAGCGGCGCAATAGCTGGATATAGGAAACCGGCCCGATATGAGGCGACCTCAGCAGGCGAATACGAGAGAAAGCTTCGTCCTGCGAGATAGCCTCGGTCGTGCTCATGCCTTCTTGCCGCTACCGATTTTTGGCTCTGTACCGGATAGCAGGCGAGAAATGTTCTCACGGTGCTGAAAAAGGACAAGGACGGCGATTACGGCGAGCACTATCCCGTACTCCCGATGGCCGGTTCCGAACGCGACAAGCGGCGCAACAACGGCTGCACTCATTCCCGCAATCGAGGAAATCCGCACGAGCACCAGCAAGCCGATCCACGTCACCGCATAAGCAAGCCCGATTGGCCAGCCAAGCGCAAATCCGATGCCTGCCGTCGTGGCCACGCCCTTTCCGCCCCGAAAGCGCAACCAGACCGGAAAGCAGTGACCGACGAATGCCCCGATTGCCGCAATACTGGTGGCCTCCGGACTGCTCATTTCCGGCCAGATGGCACCAGCAAGCAGAACCGCGACAAGGCCTTTGAGAAGATCCAGAACAAGTGTTGCCGCGGCAAGGCCCTTGCGCCCCGTGCGAAGAACGTTGGTGGCACCGATATTCCCCGAGCCGATGGCGCGAAGATCACCTGCACCAAAGACGCGGGTCAACAGCAGACCGAAGGGAACCGAACCCAGGGCGTAGCCCAGCAGTAAAGGGAGAATCCATTGCATAGGCACTCCTTAACCGCTCGGACCAATTTGGCGAAAGAGTTCTTCACCCAAACCGCTACGGTATGTAGCTGCCAGGTTGCCATTGGCCGTCACGGCAGGCACACAGTGCCTTCGACCACCATGACCTGTAGACCTTGCCTCGGCGTCCGCGGCGCCACTCTGAAGATTTCATGCCAGCACCATCTGAAAATCATCCCGGCACAGCCCTTTCCCTAGCCAAGGGCGATTCCGCTCCATCGGTACAAACGGATGATATTCTTCATCAGCCCGCGACTCTGGGTGTTGATCCTTCAGCTCCGATCCTGCTTTTCGATTCGGGGGTTGGCGGTCTGACAGTGCTCGACGCCGTGCGTCGCAAGCTGCCTGACGCTCCCCTGTTGTATGCAGCGGATACGGCGGGCCTTCCATATGGCACAAAGACTGAATCCCAGATCGCCGCACGCGTTGCAGGATTACTGGGGCGGATGACCGAGCGGTTCCAGCCCCGCCTTGTCTGCATCGCATGCAATACCGCCTCGACCATTGCTCTGGGCATGGTGCGCGAAGTACTGGAAGTGCCCATTGTCGGGACAGTACCTGCCATCAAACCGGCAGCTGCGATGACACGCAGCGGTGTGATCGGCCTGCTCGGCACACAAGCAACCATTCGACAAAATTACATAGACAGGTTGGAGCAGGAATTCGCATTCGGCAAACGCCTGCTGCGGCATGGAGCGCCTGCTTTGGTTGCCGCAGCAGAAGCGAAACTTCGCGGCGAACCGGTGAACATGGCTGACGTTGAGGCTGCCGTTACAGCGCTACGGGACCAACCCGGTGGCGACGAGATGGACACGATTATCCTCGCGTGTACGCATTTCCCGCTGCTGCAACCCGAGCTACGGGAAATATGCGGGGAGAGCATGCGATTCGTCGACGGAGCTTCCGGCATCGCCGACCAGATCGCAAGGCTGACAAGCGGTCAGGCTTTTCAGCGCATCCGTCCTGATCGAGCCGTGTTCACGGCTCCGCCAACCGATATCAAGGCGTACGCAGCCACGCTGGAGCGCTATAACCTCGCCGGGATCGACGTACTTTGACCCCGCGCATCAATATTGCTGTAGCCATCCTTCTGCTGGCGCTGGGCATTCCTTTCTACTGGTACTTCATCAACGCCGGAACCGACGGCGCCCATGCAAAACCCCTCAAGATCGCCGATTTGCGAACGCTTGCGCTGAAAGCGTCAGGCGCCGCCCCTGTCGGCATCCGCACAGAAATGATTGGCATACGCTATGTGCCACTGGATTTTCTGGCCGCGGGCGCAGGCTTATGGTCATCGCCCACTTCCATTCGCGCCTTCCAGATTGTCACCTCGGACGGTTCCTCGATCACCATCGATTCGGGGATAACCCCGCAAACAGCCAGTGCATTCGATATTGTCCGCTACGACATCGCCGCACAGCAGCGGGTGAATGGCGTTGTGAACAAAGCCAGAATTCGCCTCTATCTGAGCAATTTCCCGCTTCATAAACGCGACGGGCGCACCGATCATGCAGCGACGCCCACAAATGTCGCGCCGCACGCCGTGTCGGCAGGCATCGTGGAAATTCCGACCCCTGGCCTCACCGATGGATCGGCTATGTATTTTGTCCGGCTCCAGAACGGTCGGGAGTTCCTGTTGACCGGGGACGCGGCCACACTCCGGGAAAGCTGGCAGCGGATCCATCCTCCGGCCCGCTATGTCACCTCTTTCCGGCGACCTCAGGACAGGCTGGAACTCAGCTCCTGGTTGATGACCATCAATGCACTTCATCGCGAGGCGCCCGATATGGAGATCGTGGAAGGCCATGACCTGCACCCGATGCGCGAAATCCAGTACGGTTTCGACGATTACAGCGATCTGGGTCTGGCGTCTGGTCATCCGCGCGACAATCCTGTAATGGCCGCCGCGAGGGGCTTAAGCAGCACGCCGAACCAAGGCAGGAAACACGCTCTGTGAATTACGATCGGATTTTCGATCAGGCGATCGACCGACTTCATTCCGAAGGACGCTACCGCGTCTTCATCGACATCCTGCGCAACAAGGGTGCCTACCCCAATGCGCGCTGCTTCGCCGGTCATAACGGCCCGAAGCCGATCACCGTCTGGTGCTCGAACGATTATCTCGCGATGGGGCAACACCCCAAGGTAATCGCGGCGATGGAAGAAGCGCTCCACGATGTCGGCGCCGGTTCAGGCGGCACCCGCAACATTGGCGGGAACACCCACTACCATATCGAGCTTGAGCGCGAATTGGCCGACCTTCATGGCAAGGAAGGCGCACTGCTCTTCACCTCCGGCTACGTCTCGAACGATGCCACCCTGTCTACGCTCGCGCGACTGCTGCCGGGTTGCATCATCTTCTCAGACCAGCTCAATCACGCCAGCATGATCGCCGGCATTCGCAATTCCGGCTGCGAGAAAAAGGTCTTTCGTCACAATGACCTTGATCATCTCGAAGAATTGCTGGCCGAAACGGACCCGGCGCTACCCAAGCTGATTGCCTTTGAATCCGTCTATTCGATGGATGGCGACATCGCGCCAATCCATGCCATCTGCGATCTGGCCGAAAAGTACGGAGCACTGACCTACATCGATGAAGTCCATGCCGTAGGCATGTACGGGCCGCGCGGCGGCGGCATCACTGACCGAGACATGGCAGCGCACCGTATCGATCTGATCGAAGGCACGCTCGGAAAAGCCTTCGGCGTAATGGGCGGTTATATCGCAGCCAGTCAGCGCATCATCGACTGCATTCGTTCTTATGCGCCGGGGTTTATTTTCACCACATCGCTTTCCCCGGTCCTCGTGGCCGGGGTGCTCGCCTCGGTGCGCCACCTCAAGAGCTCCAGTGTCGAGCGTGACGGGCAGCAGCGTTCGGCAGCGATGATGAAGGCCATGTTCCGGGAGGCAGGCCTGCCGGTCATGGACTCGACCACACATATCGTGCCGCTGCTTGTCGGCGATCCCGTGAAGGCCAAGAAAATCAGCGACATTCTGCTCGCCGAATATGGCGCATATGTACAGCCGATCAATTTCCCGACCGTGCCTCGCGGAACCGAGCGGCTACGCTTCACGCCGGGGCCTGCGCACACGGAGGAAATGATGCGCGAACTCACCCAGGCCCTTGTCGAAATCTGGGAACGTCTGGACATGCGCGTCGCCGCATAAGGCATTTCAAGGCAAGTAGCTGAGAGGCGAGGGGTATTTTTCCCGGCCTCTTGGCATTTTGCATCCGCACACCACGTTGATTGCGCCTTTTAGCGCGAGATTGTTCGCGCTCTTTGGAGTTCGACAAAGGAGCGCAAGACCCATGGCTAAGCTGTTCGAGCCAATTCAGGTTGGCGGACTCAAGCTTTCCAATCGCATCGTTATTGCCCCGATGTGCCAATATTCGGCACAGGACGGATGCATGAACGACTGGCACCTGAGCCATCTGGCCTCGCTCTCGCACTCCGGCGCAGCTGCTCTCACTATCGAGGCGACAGCTGTCACACCCGAGGGCCGGATTACCAGCGGCGATGTCGGTCTGTATGACGATAGCTGTGAAGCCGCTCTGGGAAAGGTTCTCGCCTCGATCCGGCGCTGGTCGGATATGCCCATAATCGTCCAACTCGGCCATGCCGGGCGCAAGGCCAGTTGTGAGAAGCCCTGGGATAACGGCGGCGTACAGATCCCACCGAGCACTATCGGCGGGTGGCAGACAGTGGCACCGTCAGCCCTGCCCCACGCACTCCACGAGAACGCACCAGCCCCCCTGGATGCAAAGGGCTTGGCGAAAATTCGCGATGCCTTTGTTGCCGCCGCAAGACGCACTGAAGCGCTTGATCTCGATGGAATCCAGCTCCATGCCGCGCATGGCTATCTGCTCCACCAGTTCCTGTCGCCGTTATCCAATATACGCAGCGATACCTATGGGGGCAGCCTGGAAAATCGCATGCGTTTTCCACTGGAAGTCTTTGAGGCCGTACGCGCAGCGTTCCCTTCACACAAACCCGTAACGGTTCGCGTCTCCGCATCGGACTGGGTCGAAAACGGCTGGGACATCGAACAAACCATTGCCTTCGCAAAAGCGCTCGAAGCGGTCGGCTGCGACGGTATCCACGTTTCCAGCGGCGGTCTTGCGCCCAGTCAGGACATCCCGGTAGGACCGAACTATCAGGTTCCGCTCGCACACGCTGTAAAGGCTGCCGTCAACATTCCGGTAATCGCCGTCGGCCTTATTACCGAGCCCCAGCAGGCTGAAAGTATCCTCGCGACAGGAGATGCCGATCTGATCGCGATCGCTCGCGCCGCGCTTTACGATCCCCGCTGGCCGTGGCATGCGGCCGCTGCGCTCGGAGCACAGGTCAAAGCCCCGCCCCAATACAGGCGATGCCAGCCACATGGCTTGCCAGACCTTTTTGCCCGTGCCTAATCGCTCCTGACCTCATGTTGACCCCGCCGCATCGCTTCAGCAAGGCGGCATGTCAAAGTCACGAGATCGTCGAGATCATCTGCCGCCCAGTCTGCAAATGCCTGGCGCAGCACGCGGTCGCGGGCGATATCGATAGCCCGCGCCATCACCGATCCTGCAGGCGCTATTCGCGCCTCACGAATGCGCCGGTCCCGTGAATTTGTTCCGCGCACGATAAGGCACCGTTCCTCCATAGTCGCCAGCTGGCGACTGACCGTCGTGTAGTCGCGACCTACCCTGTCCGCCAAGTCGCCGACCCCGATCGGACCGAAGCGATCGACAGCCACGAGTAACGGAAACTGCGCGCGATCAAGCTGGATTCCAGCCTCACGAATAAGCATCTCGTCACGCTCCGCACCATTCATCATCGCCACGATTTCCAGCAAGGCACCGTGAAGTTCCCGAAGTTTTTCGGAGATAAGTGCATTATGCATGTATTTTCTTGCCGTCCATCATCGACCTATATATGTGTATTACACATACACTTCACCGCGCGAGGAGCAACCCATGAAAGCAGCCGTTGTCACCAGCCCAGGAAATCCACCGATATGGGATGACTTCGAAGCTCCTGTTGCCAACGAACAAGAGATCATCGTGGATGTCGTCGCTGCGGCACTCAGCCAATTGACCCGTACGCGGGCTTCCGGTCGTCACTACAGCGACACTGCCACATCCGGCTTCATTGCCGGCGTGGACGGCGTAGGTTGGTCCCCTGACGGCAAGCCGGTATACTTTGCGCTCCCCCGTACACCTTACGGCGCGATGGGCGAACGCGTTCCGGTAGCGCACACGCAGACAATCGCCATTCCGGCTGGTCTCGATCCCCTACAGGCGGCCGCAATGGCAAATCCCGGTATGTCTTCATGCGCCGCATTACGTGAGCGCGCCAGGATCCAGGTTGGAGAAACCGTCCTCATCAATGGCGCAACCGGAGCATCGGGAAGCCTGGCGGTTCGCATCGCCCGCCACCTTGGCGCCGCTCGCGTCATTGCTACAGGGCGCGACAAAACCTTGCTCGGAGCGCTCGGGGCTGACGAAGTGATCGCTTTGGATGTTACCGGAGAAGAACTGGAAACGCGATTTTCCAGACACTTCCAGGAAGGCGTAGATATCGTGCTCGACTATCTCTGGGGACCGAGCGCCCGCGCTGCCCTGGTTTCCGCCGCAAGACATTCTCCCAAAAGCAAGCCCGTGCGATTTATTCAGATCGGCGCGATAGCCGCTACCGATATTGTTCTGCCAGCAGCCGTCCTGCGATCGAGTACCATCGAACTGATGGGGAGCGGAATTGGAAGCGTAGGAACGGATCGCTTGCTCGCCTCCATCTCGGAGGTCTTCAACGCCGCCACCGCAAGAGGCTGGACAGTTCCGCTCCTGCCAATACCTATGACAGATGTAACAAGGGCGTGGTCAACCGAAAGCCGCGAACGGATTGTTCTGACACTTTGACACAACAAAGCCCGGCGGGTTTCACCTGCCGGGCTTTGTCATACCTCTCAATTCATGCGCTCTAATCAGCGCAATGAGACGACATTGTCCGAAACGCGGGGGTCCGGACGCCCCGTATAAAGGCTGGCCATCGGCTCGTCGGTCGTGACCACGACATCGCCCTGCCCAAAGCCGTTGAACGCAGTGCGCATCGCCGCACCGTAAGCGCCCAGCATGCCGACCTCGATCCAGTCTCCCGCCTTGATACCGGCGGGAAGCACGAACGGGCCTTCCATGAAGTCGGCATCGTCGCAGGTCGGACCGTAGAAGGAGAAGTCCTTGAGGTCCGTAGCGTCGAGCGCCGCTTCGACATCGCCAGCCTTGCGAGCGATATGACGCACAGGAAAACGCCATGCGACATGTGCCGCATCGTAGAGCGCACCATAGGCACCGTCATTGATGAACAGTTCGTCACCACGACGCTTTTCGACCTTCACGATCAGCGAGTTGTACTCCGCCGACAGCGCGCGACCGGGCTCACACCACAGCTCTGCGTTATAGGCAATCGGCAGCGCCTCGAAGTGGCGATGGATGATCGCGAAGTAGTCTTCGAGCGGCGGCGGCTCCATGCCCGGATAGGACGACGGGAACCCGCCCCCCACGTCGATCATGTCGATCACGACACCGGCATCGGCGATCGCCGCGCGGGCGCGCTCAAGCGCCTGCACATAGGCGAAGGGTGTCATCGCCTGCGAACCCACATGGAAGCAGACGCCCAGCCAGTCAGCGACCTGACGGGTCGACTGGAGGAGTTCGCCTGCATCGGCCAGATCGATGCCGAACTTCGAAGCCAGGCTCAGTTCCGAATACTCGGAGCTGACACGCAGACGCACGCACAGACGCAAATCCTTGGCGAACGAACCATCCTGAGCCGCAGTCGCTTCGAGAATCTTCTCAAGCTCTTCCTGCGTGTCGAGGCTGAAAGTACGCACGTTGTGCGTGAAGTACGCCTCGCGGATAGCGCTGGCGGTCTTCACCGGGTGCATGAAGCACAGCGTCGCATCCGGCAGCACCGAACGAACCATGCGGATTTCCGCGATGGATGCCGTATCGTAATGCGTGATGCCGTTGTCCCAGAGAATCTGAACAAGGTCCGGCGACGGATTTGCCTTCACCGCATAGAGCGACTTTCCCGGAAACTTCGTTGCGAAGAATCGGGCAGCGCGCGCCGCAGCATGCGGGCGGTTCACAATAACCGGTTCGTCGGGCGCGAGTTCGCGCGCTACAGCCGATGCGTCAGGGAAAATGTGCAACTCAAGGGACCCCCAAACGGTGTGTTAACGACAAGAGCTGCCTTGCGGTTTGGAAGTCCCCATGGGGCAGCGAGGGGCCGGATATAGGCCGCATCGTTCGAATCGCAAGAGAAAAACGAGTGATTTCACGGAAGTGTCACAAAGGTGAAAGGACATGGCTGACCCATGAAATTTTCCCCTTCCATCACAACATGTTGTCTATCCGGCGTTGCCACCGGGGAACTGTCATTTCGCAAACAACGCAAACGGACAGAAGCTCCCTGAAACGGAGTAGAAACGGACACAAGGCGCCTGAGGCGCGATAGACCGTTCCAGAGGCCTGCTCAGCTTAAGCGATCGCGAAAATCCTCGTAATCGAACTTGCGGATGCATTCGAGCGAGTCGGTTTCGGAATCCCACAACCAGATCGAGGGCAAGGGCACGCCGTTGAAGGTGGTGGTCTTGACCATCGAATAATGCGCCTGATCGAGGAACGCGAAACGCTGCCCTGCCTCGGGATCGGCGGGCAGCACATAATCGCCGATCACATCGCCTGCCAGACACGAGGGCCCGCCAAGACGGACCGCCTCTGCCTCATTCTCGCTCCGCTCGCCCAGCATGGCCGGACGATAGGGCGCCTCGATCACATCGGGCATGTGGCAGGTCGCGGAAATGTCCACGATGGCCACCGGCATGCCGTTCCAGCCGACATCGAGCACGGTGCCAACCAGAATGCCCGCGTCCAGCGCAACCGCCTCGCCCGGCTCGATATAGATCTGCGCGCCGGTATCCTCAGCCATGTCGGCGAGGAACTCGACCAGTTCCTCGCGCTGGTAATCGGCACGGGTGACATGGTGGCCTCCGCCGATGTTGATCCAGTCGAGCTGGCCGAAATAGGGCTCGAGATAATCGAACACCTTGTCCCAGGTGCGCTGGAGCGGTTCGAAATCCTGCTCGCACAGGTTGTGGAAGTGAATGCCGTCGATCATCTCGACATGCTCTTCGGTAAGCTGGTCGATCGGAAAGCCGAGGCGCGAGTGCGGTGCCGACGGATCGTACTTGGGCACTTCGCCTTCGGGATGCAACGGATTGACGCGCAGACCGATGTCGAAGTCCTCACCGCGCGCACGCGCCGCCTCGATGATCGCCCAGCAACGCTCGATCTGCTGGGGCGAATTGAAGATCACGTGATCCGACAGGCGCAGGATCTCGTCGAGTTCATCGGGCTTGTAGGCCGCGCAGTAGGTCGCGATCTCGCCATCGTAGAACTCGGACGCAAGGCGAGCTTCCCACAGACCCGAAGTGCAGACGCCATCGAGGTATTCCCCGACGATCGGCGCTGTCGACCACATCGAGAACGCCTTGAGCGCAGCCAGTACCTTGGCGCCGGAACGCTCGCCGATGTCCTGCAGAAGCTGAAGGTTGGCGCGCAGCTTCGCCGCATCGACCACGAAGGCCGGACTGTCGACACGCGACAGATCGAACTCTGCAAAGGCGCCCGGATCGCCGGCTCTGGTTTCCATGGGATGCGTGCCTTTCGTCTGTAATTCGCAATGAAGGACGCTGCGGCTCTAACCCAGCGGCCCCTTGAAAATGAACCAGGCCCCTGCCCCGACGAGGCAGAACCCGATGATCTCGTTCCAGCCCGGCTTCTGGCCGAACAGCGCCCAGGCAACCAGCACGAAGCCCAGCAGCGAGAACGCCTCCTGCATGACCTTGAGCTGCCCCAGCGAATAGACCGAACTGCCGATCCGGTTGGCCGGGACCGCCAGACAGTATTCGAAAAAGGCAATGCCCCAACTCATCAGGATCGCCAGCCAGAGCGCCTTGCCCGGCAGCTTGAGATGCAGATACCACGCCGTGTTCATGAACAGGTTCGAGCCTGCCAACAGCGCGACGGGCGCAACGAACGACCAGTTCATGGATGGCATGCCTCAATGCGGTGTTCCGCCTCGCAAGATCGAGGCGGAACACCGTATCCGATCAGAACTGAACCGGGCCGTCGAGTTCTTCCACGGTCCAGGGCAGGCCCTGCGTGTTGAGCATGTCCATGTAGGGATCGGGATCGAACTGCTCCATGTTGAACACACCCTCACCCTTCCATTTGCCGGTCAGCACCATCGCTGCGCCGATCATCGCCGGAACGCCGGTGGTGTAGGATACGGCCTGATTGCCGGTTTCCTCGAAGGCATCTTCGTGATCGCAGATGTTCTTGATGTAGAACGTCTTCTCACCCGAACCGTCGAGCGCTTCGCCGGTCGCGATATCGCCGATGTTGGTCTTGCCCTTGGTCGTCGCGCCGAGCGAGCTGGGCTCGGGCAGAACGGCCTTGAGGAACTGCAGCGGGATGATCTCGACGCCGTTGTAGATCACCGGGTCGATGCGGGTCATGCCCACATTCTGCAGCACGGTTAGGTGCTTGATGTATTCGTCGCCGAAGGTCATCCAGAAGCGGCCGCGCTCCATCTCGGGAAGGAACTTGGCGAGGCTTTCCAGTTCCTCGTGGTACATCATGTACATGTTCTTGGGACCGACGGCCTCGAAGTCGAACTCGACCTTCCTGCCCATCGCCGGGGTCTCGACGAATTCGCCGTTCTCCCAGTGGCGTGCGGGCGCGGTCACTTCGCGGATGTTGATTTCCGGGTTGAAGTTGGTGGCAAAAGCCTGACCGTGATCGCCGCCATTGCAGTCCAGAATGTCGAGCGTGCGGATGGTCTTGAGCTTGTGCTTCTTGAGCCACATCGCGAACACGCTGGTCACGCCCGGATCGAAACCCGAACCCAGCAGCGCCATCAGACCCGCTTCCTTGAAGCGCTCCTGATAGGCCCACTGCCAGTGATATTCGAACTTGGCTACGTCCTTGGGCTCGTAGTTCGCGGTGTCCATGTAGTGCGTGCCGGTGGCAAGGCAGGCGTCCATGATCGCCAGATCCTGATAGGGCAGCGCCAGGTTCACGACCAGTTCGGGACCGATCTCGCGGATCAGTGCGCTGGTGGCCGCCACGTCGTCGGCGTCGATCGCATAAGTGCCGATCGTGACGCCCGTGCGTGCCTTGACCGACTCCGCGATCGCCTCGCACTTGGAAACCGTGCGGCTGGCGAGATGGATGTCGCTGAAAATATCGGGATTCATCGCCATCTTGTGGACAGCGACCGAGCCGACGCCGCCTGCGCCGATCACCAGAACCTTGCTCACCGTACTTCTCCTTGACCCAGATTTCGCTGCGACGAGGTTTGCGCCGCTCAGTCCGGCCCTCTCGCGAAAGCGCCGCATATAGTGCCCGGATGTGACAACACAACGTGCAGGAACACAAGCAGTGCCGGTTATCAGACTTGGAAATTCCTGCACCACCTGCCGCATCCGGCCGGCCAACCGTCACGGTTGTGCCATCGCCGCGTCATCGCCCGGTCACCGGACATCCGCAAAGGGAGCATGAGACGCGCCGCTGCGCCAAGGGACACTCTCGCCATGCAGCCCAATACCCTGATCGAAGGTGCCGTCGTGCGCCACGAGAGCCCACGCAGTGCACGCCTGCTCGACCGGGCCTTTGCGATGGCTTTCAAGGGTCTCGTCTACGCGCAGATCTGGGAAGATCCGGTGGCCGATATGGCCGCGCTCGACATTCGCCCCGACAGCCACGTGCTGACGATCGCCAGCGGCGGCTGTAACGCGCTGTCCTATCTCACCGCCGATCCCGAAGCGATCACGGTGGTCGATCTCAATACGGCGCATATCGCGCTCAACCGCCTGAAGCACGCCGCGCTGACGCATCTTGACGATTATGCCGCGCTGCGCCGCTTCGTGGTCGAGGCCGATCACCCCGATAATCTGGCGACCTACAAGGTCCACCTTGCGCCGCATCTGGATGAGGCCACGCGACGCTATTGGGAAGGCCGCGATCTGATCGGACGCCGCCGCATCGAGGGCTTCTCCAAAGGCATCTATCGCAAGGGCCTGCTGGGCGTGTTCATCGGCCTCGCCCATGCTGTCGCCAGGCTCTATCGCATCGATCCGCGCGAAATCCTCGCAGCGCGCGACCTTGAGGAACAGCGTCGCATCTTCGACGAACGCTTCGCCCCGGTGTTCGAGCGCCGCATGGTCCGCTGGCTGACAGATCAGCCCGCCTCGCTGTTCGGCCTCGGCATTCCGCCCGCGCAGTACGATGCGCTGGCGGGAGGTCAGAAGATGGCCGACGTATTGCGTGCGCGCCTTGAAAAGCTGGCCTGCCACTTCCCGCTGAACGACAATTACTTCGCCTGGCAGGCGTTCTCGCGCGGCTATGGGCGCGCGCTAGAAGCACCGCTCCCGCCGTGGCTTCAGGAAGGCAATGTCCCGGTCGTGCGTGAGCGACTTGATCGGATCACCCTGCGCCATGCCAACTTCGTCCATGTCCTTCAGGAAAGTGCGGACGCCTCGCTCGACCGCTATGTGCTGCTCGATGCGCAGGATTGGATGACGGACGGACAACTGACCGAACTGTGGTCCGAAATCACCCGCACCGCCCGCCCCGGTGCGCGCGTGCTGTTCCGCACCGCCGCCGAGCCCTCGCTGCTGCCGGGGCGCGTGCCCGATACAATCCTCTCGCGCTGGGACTATCGCGAAGCCGAATCGGTCAGGGCGACCGCAGATGATCGCTCGTCGATCTATGGCGGCGTCCACCTCTACGTCCTCAAGGCCTGAGCCGATGGCGACGGCTGCTCCCGACCATGCCGCGCTGATGGACCGCGTCTATCGCGGGCAGCGGCATATCTACGATGTGACCCGTAAGTATTTCCTGTTCGGTCGCGACCGGCTGATCGGCGAAATCGACGCAGCGCCCGGCTCGACGGCTCTGGAACTGGGCTGCGGGACAGGCCGCAATCTGGAACTGATCGGCAGACGCTGGCCGGGCGTGACGCTGTATGGCCTCGATATTTCTGAGGAAATGCTGCGGAACGCGCGCAAGCGGCTGAGTGCAGCGAGCCGTCTCGTTCAAGGCGACGCCACCCGCTTTGATCCGCAAGCACTGTTCGGCGTGACCGGGTTCGACCGCGTGGCGATATCCTATGCCCTCTCGATGATCCCCGATTGGCATGCTGCGCTCGCCGCCGGAGCCGATGCTCTCGCACCCGGCGGACGGCTCGATGTGGTGGATTTCGGGGACCTGCACGGCCTCCCGAGCCCGGCCCGCACCGTTCTGCGAGCGTGGCTGACACACTTTCACGTCACCCCGCGCCTCGATCTGGAAGCAGCAGCGCAGGACCTCGCACGACGCAAGGGGCTGACAATGGAAAGCCTGCGCGGCCCGCTGGGATACTACCGCCTGATCCGCCTTTCGCGTCCGACATGATCCAGAGCGACAATTCATCATTGCGAACAACGGGTTCCCGCTCCTAAGCTGGCAGGCATGACCACCATGCTCCGCCAGCCTACCGCAGAGGGTGTCGCCCTCGCCGCCCGTCTCGTGTCCGAGATTCTGCCGCAGGCCCCGCTGCTGCCGCTGGAGGTCGAGGGCCGTACGATCTGGTGCAAGGCCGAGAGCCTGCAACCTGTCGGTGCTTTCAAGATTCGTGGCGCATGGCATCGGCTTTCCGCTCTTACGCAGGACGAGCGCGCGGCAGGCGTTGTGGGCGTCTCCAGCGGCAATCATGCGCAGGGCGTAGCCTGGGCCGCACGCAAGCTGAGCATCGCCGCGACGATCGTGATGCCGGTCGATGCCCGAGCGTGAAACTCGCCAATACCCGCGCGCTCGGCGCCGAAGTCGTGCTCTACGACCGGCCCGGCGGTGAGGACCGCGACGAGGTGGCGAACCGCCTCTGTGCCGAACGCGGCGCCACGCTCGTCCATGCCTATGGCGACCCATGGGTCATCGAAGGTCAGGGCAGCACCGGGATCGAGATCGCCGCGCAGATGGCTGCGATGGGCATCGGTGGTCCGGATCAGATCGTCTCGCCCTGCGGCGGTGGCGGGCTGACTGCCGGTCTCGCGCTGGCCTGCCCCGATGCCGCAATCGTCCCGGTCGAACCCGAGGGCTGGGACGATGTTGCCCGCAGCCTCGCCAGCGGCACGATTCAGCGCATCGCTCCAGACGCCCCGGCAACCGCCTGCGATGCGCTGCAAACGCCCGCGACCTGGCCGATCAACTTCGCGATCCTGAAAGAGCGCTGTCCCTTCGGCCTGATCGCAACCCCCGCCGAAATTCGCGCAGCGCAGCGGCTTGCCTTCGCAAAGCTGCACCTCGTGATCGAACCGGGCGGCGCCGCAGCACTGGCCGCCGTGCTGGCGGGCAAGGTCGAACTGACCGACCGGACTGCCGTGATCCTTTCGGGCGGGAACACCGATGCCCCCGCCTTTGCCCAGGTTATCGCGAGCGACGATTGACAGCGACGGGGGCGTTCTGGGATGCCCCCGCGCATGGATTTGGACGATCAGCTTCGCCGCTTCTTCGGCACCGAGGACCTTGCCACGCTTTCGCCCGGCGCGCTCGAATCGGGCGTCGAGCGTATGCAGGTGGAATTCGGCCTCGAAACCGATTCGGGCCGCCGCTTCGCGCTCTGGGCATTGATGCACATGTTCGGCGCGGCGCCCGATCTGGACGTGGCGTTCGACAATGAGGCGGATCGCAATTCCGCCCGCGATTTCATGGATATGCTGGACAAGGTTCAGGGCGGCTGATCGCGCCCTGAAATCTCGTCAGTCGCGGATAAACAGGCTCGCCAGCTCGACATGGGTCGACCAGCGGAACTGCCCTACCGGGCGCAGTTCCGCGAGCCGGAACCCCGCCTCGATCAGCCGCGCACTATCGCGTGACCAGCTTGAGGGATTGCACGAGATATAGACCACGCGCTTGACGGTACTGTCGGCGATGCATTCCACCTGTTCGCGCGCACCGGCCCTTGGCGGATCGAGCACGACGGCGGAAAACCGATTGAGTTCATCAGCTTGCAACGGGTTGCGAAACAGGTCGCGATGGACGCTGAACACCGGCAACTGGGCCTTGTCCGCTGCCGACTTGCAGGCGAGATGGGCATCGCGCGCCGCTTCGGCGGCGAGCACCTTGGTTTGTGGCCCGGCGAGCGCCAGCGCAAACGTGCCAAGACCGGAAAACAGATCCGCGACAAAAGGCTGCCCTTCCAGCCACTGCGTGGTCGCAGCCACCAGCGCGGCCTCGCCATCGAGCGTCGCCTGTAGGAACGAGCCGGGGTTGAACGGGACAGAGACCGCCCCAGACGGACAGAGACCGGTTCAGGCTCCCACACCGTCTCGAAACCGTAGCCGCCATCCATCGTCAGACGCGCCAGACCATGCGCCCGTGCGAAATCGAGCATGTCCTCGGTCGCAGAGAGCCCTTCGGCAGTCAGTCCCTTGATGCCGAGATCGACGCCCTGCTCGGTCAACGTCATTTCGATATCCGCTGCCATGCGCGCCTGCTGGTGCTTCACCGGGCCGCGCGATCCCTTCTTTGCCGGAGCGGCCTTGCCCATCGTGATGAGCAGCTTGCGCAACGGCCCGACAAGCGCGAACAGTTCCGGCGCCATCACATGGCACTCGGTCAGTTCGACCAGACGGTGCGAGCGTGCTTCACGGAAGCCAATGACGATCCGTCCACCCGAACTTTCCGCACGCAGCGAAACGCGGCGACGGCTTTTCGGCGGCGAAAGGTAAGGCGCGGCAATCGTTTCAGCGCCCAGCTCCTGCGAGGAGGAGGCATTGGCGACCCGCGCCTCGACGAAGGCCGCCAGGCTCTCCTCATCCAACTGCTGGAGCTGGCAGCCCCCGCAACGCCCGAAATGCGCGCAAGGCGGCTGGACGTGGTGCGGTCCCCATTCGAGCGTAGCGTCCGCCAGCAGCATGTCGCCGGGCGCGGCGCCCCACGCAAAACGGCCACTCGCGGTGATGCCATCCCCCTTGGCGGCGATGCGCAGGATTTCCTCGGGGCCGAAGTCCGGCTCGGGTGCGGTTTCGTAGATGTCGTCGTTCACAGGCAGGCCGCTAGCGCAGCGGGTATCGCCTGCGCAAGCTGTCCTGCGGTGAAAGCCAGGCGGCAATGCCGTGCAGCGTCACCATGAAGCCACACTCCCTGACAGGCCGCCTCGAACGGCTCGACGCCTGAAGCGAGCCTACTGGCAATCGTTCCCGCGAGGACATCGCCCGTCCCTGCGGTGGAGAGCCACGGGTTCGCGCCTGCCGAACAGGCCAGTCGTCCATCGGGCGCGGCGACCACGGTATCAGGCCCCTTAGCGACCACGATCATCCCACTCTCCCGTGCCAGTGCGAGCGCCCTCGCGGTCTTGCTGCCGCTGCCGTCGAGATCGAACGCACGTTCCAGAGCGACCAGTTCGCCTTCATGCGGCGTCGCCACGACCGGCACTTCGCGTTCTGCAAGCAGGCGCGGTGAAAGCAGCACAAGCGCATCGGCGTCGAGCAACACCGGCACCGGATCGGCCAGCGCCACGGCCAGCCGTTCGCGCGCAGCAGCATCGCGACCAAGGCCGGGACCGACCAGCACGGCGGCATTGCGATGATCGACCAGCACTTCGGCCAGATCGCCGGTATCGACCACGAGATCGGCAGGGCAGTTGCGCTTGCTATCGGCAAACAGCTTCACATAACCCGCACCGGCACCCTGTGCCGCAAGGCTGGCAAGGATCGCCGCACCGGGCATCGCCCCGCCGACGACCGCGAGCAGTCCGCGCATATATTTGTGGGCATCAGCACCGGGCCTTGCGATCTTCGGGCGGCCGATCATCGTCGCCGCGCCATCGACCGGCGCGATGCCGATCGGAACCAGCCGCTTCTCGCCCATCATCGCACAGGCAGGCATCAACACATGGGCGAATTTCCAGCCCCCGAGCGCCAGCGTCAGATCATACGACGGTAGCCCCGGATTGAGCGCCATGCCGGTGTCGGTCTGCAAGCCGCTCGGCAGATCAATGGCAACCCGGTGGCGATGCTGCTCTGTAAGCGCCTGCAACAGTGCCAGTGCTTCGGCTTCCAGCGGACGCGAAAGTCCCGACCCGAACAGCGCATCGACGAAGACGTCTCCGTGCGCGGTCGCATCTGCATTTTGCAATATCTCGCCGTGCCACAGGGAGCGGGCGCGCTGCGCTGCCTCGGTCTTCGGCACGAGGGGCGCGATCACCACCACATCGCCACCGCGCTGTCGCAGCGCTTCGGCCAAAACATAGCCGTCGCCACCGTTGTTTCCGGGGCCGCACAGCACCGTCACGCGCCTGCCTGCCGCCATGCGCCAGATCCATTGCGCGGCGCCTTCTCCGGCGCGTTTCATCAGTTCGTGAACATCGGTGCCGGTGGCGATCAGGGCCTCTTCGGCCTCGCGCATCTGGGCGGCTGTCAGGATCATCCGGCTTTACTCGTTTCGTCAGACAGCATCATGCGAGGCAACGCTAGCGCTGTCCTCCGGTTGCGAGGCGCCGTCGCCCTCGACATGTGCGGGGAAGCGGTAACGATCGCTGCCGACGCGCACTTCGAGCTTGCCGTCCGACAGCCGTGTCGAGGCAGAAAGCGCGCCGTCGGCGACCGCAATACCGCTGCCGTCCTGCATCACCTCGAAACGGCGAAAGCCGCCATCGGGATGATGGACCACCAACGAGAGTTGCCCTCCCACCTCGACCCGCTGCACTGTGCAATCCGGCTTGAACGCCTTTTCGCCGCCGACCGCGCAGGCGATGGTATCCTGCCCGACCGCCGCCACATCTGTATCGCCGGAGCGAGAGCAACCCGCTGCAAACGGCAGGATCGCCATCGCGGCAACGATGTATGTGAGGCGGGCAATTGGACGGGAAACACAAGCCATTCACAAGGGATACCGTCTGTGTGCGAGGCTTGATAGCCCACCTTGACGGAATGGCATGAGGTGTGGCGAAAATACCGCCGTCCACGAAAGCAGGCTGGCGCGAAGAGGTAAATGCCAGCGAGCCACCGTCCCGCCTGAACGGAACGATGGCTCGCAGGTTTCTTGCCTTACCCGTCCGGCACGAAAATCAGCCGCGCTTGAGCTGGCTCACGTCACGGATGGCGCCCTTGGCAGCGCTGGTGGTCATCGCGGCATAAGCCTGAAGTGCGGCGGACACCTTACGCTTGCGTGGGTGGACCGGCGACCAGGCATCGGCTCCTCGCGCTTCCTGCGCTGCACGGCGCTCAGCCATTTCCTCATCGCTGATCATCAGCGTGATCGAACGATCGGGAATATCGATGGCGATGGTATCGCCGTTCTCGACCAGACCGATCTCGCCACCCTCTGCTGCTTCCGGCGAGGCGTGGCCGATGGAAAGGCCCGAGGTGCCGCCCGAGAAACGCCCGTCGGTCAGCAGCGCGCAGGCTTTGCCGAGGCCCTTCGACTTCAGGTAGCTGGTGGGATAGAGCATTTCCTGCATGCCTGGGCCACCGCGCGGGCCTTCGTAGCGGATCACCACCACGCTGCCCTCGGTAACTTCACCGCCAAGAATCCCTGCGACTGCCGCGTCCTGACTTTCATAGACGCGCGCGGTGCCGGTGAACTTGAGGATGCTTTCGTCGACGCCTGCGGTCTTCACGATGCAGCCATCACGCGCGATGTTGCCGTACAGCACCGCAAGGCCGCCGTCCTGGCTGAACGCGTGCTCCTTGGAGCGGATGACACCCGCTTCACGGTCGAGGTCCAGTTCCTTCCAGCGCCGGTTCTGGCTGAAGGCGACCTGTGTCGGCACGCCGCCGGGCGCCGCCTTGTAGAACTCCTGCACCGAAGGCTCGTTGGTGCGCGAGATATCCCAGCGATTGAGCGCATCGCCCAGCGTACGGGCGTGAACGGTCGGCTGATCGCCGTGCAGCAGGCCTGCGCGCTCCAGTTGGCCGAGGATCGCCATGATGCCGCCTGCGCGGTGAACGTCTTCCATGTGGACGTCGGACTTTGCGGGCGCGACCTTCGACAGGCACGGCACCTTGCGGCTGAGACGATCGATGTCCTGCATGGTAAAATCGACGCCTGCCTCGGCGGCAGCGGCCAGCAAGTGTAGCACGGTGTTGGTCGATCCGCCCATCGCAATATCGAGGCTCATCGCGTTCTCGAACGCCTCGAACGTGGCGATGCCGCGCGGCAGGACACTTTCGTCTTCCTGCTCGTAGTAGCGCTGGCAAAGATCGACGACGAGGCGTCCGGCTTCGCGGAACAGCCGCTCACGGTCAGCATGGGTTGCCAGCGTCGAGCCGTTGCCCGGCAACGAGAGGCCCAGCGCTTCGGTGAGGCAGTTCATCGAGTTGGCGGTGAACATGCCCGAGCACGATCCGCAGGTCGGGCAGGCCGAACGCTCGATCGCCTTCACTTCCTCGTCGGTATAGCTCTCATCGGCAGCGGCGACCATCGCATCGACCAGATCGAGCGCGTGCTCCTTGCCGCGCAGCACGACCTTGCCGGCTTCCATCGGTCCGCCCGAGACGAAGACCACCGGAATGTTGATGCGCATCGCGGCCATCAGCATGCCGGGCGTGATCTTGTCGCAGTTCGAGATGCACACCATCGCATCCGCGCAGTGGGCATTGACCATGTATTCGACGCTGTCAGCGATCAGGTCGCGGCTGGGCAGCGAATAGAGCATGCCGTCGTGGCCCATGGCGATGCCGTCATCGACCGCGATAGTGTTGAATTCCTTGGCAACGCCGCCCGCCGCCTCGATCTCGCGAGCGACGAGTTGGCCCAAATCCTTGAGGTGGACGTGGCCGGGCACGAACTGGGTGAACGAGTTTACCACCGCGATGATCGGCTTGCCGAAATCATCGTCCTTCATCCCCGTCGCGCGCCAGAGGCCACGCGCGCCCGCCATGTTGCGGCCGTGGGTGGAAGTGCGGGAACGATAGGCAGGCATTTGGGGGACTCCGGTATGCTTCGATAAAGAGAGAAGCGCCGCCCCTACTCCACTCTTGCGCGCAATCGAAGCAAAAAATGAACTCACATATCGAGTTTTAGCGCAACTTTATTACAGATGTGCGCAAGCCGTTCTGCCCAAAGCGCTTGCCCTTCCGCATCGGCGATCAGATCCTGACGCACTTCGACACCCAGATAGGGGCGCCCATCAGCCTCGGCATGGCGGTTCATTGTCGCGTTCAGAACCTTGCCCGAATAGGGCAACTGATCGCCAACGATCAGGCCTTCGGCTTCCAGCAGCGGGATGGCGATCCGTGCCGCGCGGTCGTCCTCATTATAAAGAATGCCGATCTCCCACGGACGCGCCTGTGCGGGATCGCTTTCCAGCGACGGCGTGAAGCTGTGCAGCGAGAGGATCAGCTGCTGCGGCACCGCGTCGAGCAGACGCTCCAGCCCCTCGTGATAGGGCCGGAAGAAGCGCGACAGGCGCTGTTCACGACCTTCCGCATCGATCCGGTTTCCGGGAATGTCGTGACCGTCCGAGGTCTCGGGGACCAATCCTGCCGCCCCCTCGTCGCGATTGAAATCGCACACGAGACGGCTGACGCGGGCGAGATAGGCGGCGATGCCGGGGCGCACCATCGCCTCGGCCACCCCCGTCACACCGATATCGACTGCGATATGCAGGTCCACCAGCGCCGGATCGATGCCAAGGTCGATCCCGTCCGGCACCCGGTTCGAGGCATGATCTGAGACGACCAGCAAGCCGCCGAACTTCGGCTCTCCGATCAGGCGGGCAACGTCTGCGTAGTCATCCATATTCATCGCAGCGCTCCTGCCAGTTGCCACCATTCGGGGTATTCGGTCGCGATCCGCGCGGCAGCGGCATCGCGGGCCTCCAGATCGTCATAAAGCGCAAAGCACGTCGCGCCCGAACCGGACATGCGCGCCAGGAACGGGGTGCTTGCGGCAAGCGCGGCCAGCACATCGCCGATCACCGGACACAAGGCGAGCGCGGGCGCTTCCAGATCGTTGCGTCCCGTCAGCGCGATATGTCGCAAGCTGCCCTGCGGCATCGCCCCCCGATCGAGGCCATCCCACCCCTTGAACACCGGCCCGGTCGGCACCGGCGCGCGCGGGTTCACCAGCAGTACCGGACACCCCGCAAGGTCGTTCTCGGCAACTTCGGCAAGGTCAGTTCCCGTGCCGGTGCCGATGCACGGACGCGAGAGCACGCAGGCTGGCACGTCCGCGCCGAGCTTCGCGGCGCGGACGTGCCAGTCATCCGGTAGCCCCTGCGCGCGTTCGATCATGCGGAACACCGCGCCTGCATCGGCAGAACCGCCGCCGAGGCCTGCAGCCACCGGCAGGCGCTTGTCCAGCGTCACCGCCCAGCCGTCCGGCCGAGGCAACGCGCCCAGTGCCTTGGCGACGATATTGTCGAAGGGATTGTCGAGCGTGCCTGCAAACTCACCATGTGTTTCCAGCCGATCCACATCGGCAGAGCGCACGGATAGTTCGTCCCCCGCATCAACGAAGGCAAACAGCGTTTCGAGTTCGTGGTAACCATCCTCGCGCCGCCTGCGAACATGGAGCGCGAGATTGATCTTGGCGTAAGCGGTTTCGGTCAGGTGCATCGTGACCGCGACTTAGACGCCTCCGGTATAGACAAACAAGAACGGAAATATCGCGATGATGGCAAGAATGCCCAGCGCAGCAAGAGCATGAAAGCCTCGCTGCGTACCATTGACGACCCACGCCGCCGTTCCAAGTGTCAGCGCGACAACTGCGGGCCAGATCACGTAAAAGTCTGTCTGCCCCGCACTTGGATAGATTCCAGGCCCCTGATCATAGACGCCGAAGGTAAGCCCCTGTCCCATCCAGAATAGGCCGACCCACGAAAGAAATCCTATCGCGGCGACGGAGTTCGCCCTGCGCTTCATCCGCGTCACATATTCGGATAGTTCGGACCGCCGCCGCCTTCGGGCGTTACCCATTCGATGTTCTGGGTGGGGTCCTTGATATCGCAGGTCTTGCAGTGGACGCAGTTCTGCGCGTTGATCTGCAACTTCGCCTCGCCCGCGTCCTCGACGAATTCGTAGACGCCTGCGGGGCAGTACCGCGCTTCCGGCCCGGCATAGAGCGGCAGGTTCACCCGCGTCGGAACCGTCGGGTCCTTCAGCTTGAGGTGGACCGGCTGGTCTTCCTCATGGTTGGTGAACGAGAACGAGACGCTGGTCAGACGGTCGAAGCTGATAACGCCATCGGGCTTGGGATAGACGATCGGCTTGTAGAGATCGGCGCGCTGCGTCTCGCTGGCGTCGGTGTGGTGCTTCATCGGCTTGGCCAGACCGAAGCCGAACAGCTGGCGCAGCCACATATCGGCGCCTGCCAGTATCGTGCCCAGCGTGCCGCCGAACTTGGCGACCATCGGCTGCGCGTTCTGGACGAGCTTCAGTTCCTTGGCGATCCAGCTGTCACACACCGCAGCGTCGTATTCGTCCAGCGCATCGGCCTCGCGCCCGGCCGCGATGGCCACTGCGATGGCATCGGCGGCAAGCATGCCGCTCTTCATCGCGGTATGGGTACCCTTGATGCGCGGCACGTTGACGAAGCCCGCCGAGCAGCCCGCCAGCACGCCGCCGGGGAACGCGAGCTTGGGCACCGACTGCCAGCCGCCCTCGTTGATCGCGCGCGCGCCATAGGCCACACGCTTGCCGCCTTCGAGGATCGCGCGGATATCCGGGTGCTGCTTCCAACGCTGGAATTCCTCAAACGGGTAGACGTAAGGGTTCTTGTAATCGAGCGCCGTCACGAAGCCGAGCGAGACCTGTCCGTTCGCCTGATGGTAGAGGAAACCGCCGCCCCAGGTTTCGCTCTCCGACAGCGGCCAGCCCTGCGTGTGGATCACGCGGCCCGGCACATGCTTGTCGGGCGCGATGTCCCACAACTCCTTGATGCCGATGCCATAGACCTGCGGCTCGCAATCGGCTTCGAGATCGAACTTTTCTTTCAGTCGCTTGGTCAGGCTGCCGCGCGCACCTTCGCAGAATACGGTGTACTTGCCGAGCAGGTTCATGCCGGGCTGGTAATCGTCACGCGGCTCGCCATCGCGGCCCACGCCCATGTCGCCGGTCTGCACGCCGATCACGGCGCCCGCCTCATCATAGAGCACTTCGGCGGCCGGGAAGCCGGGGAATATCTCGACCTCCAGTTCCTCGGCCTTTTCGGCGAGCCAGCGGCACAGGTTGCCCAGCGATCCGGTGTAGTTCCCCTCGTTCGAGAGGAACGGCGGCATGATCGCATGCGGCATCGCGCGCTTGCCGGACTTGGAGAGCACCCAGTGCCAGTTGTCCGTCACCGGCGTTTCGGCGAGCGAACAGCCCTGCTCACGCCAATCGGGCAGCAGTTCATCGAGCGCCCTGGGATCAATCGTCGCGCCCGAGAGGATATGCGCGCCGATCTCCGAGCCCTTTTCCAGCACGCAGACCGAAAGATCGGGCGAGACCTGCTTCAGCCGGATCGCCGCCGAAAGCCCGGCAGGCCCGCCGCCGACGATCACAACGTCGTAAGGCATCTCTTCACGTTCGGTCATGGTCGTCCTTCAAAGCCCTGAACCCGCGCGCCGTCCTGATGGCGACAGGATTTGTCTGTGCACGCAATTTAGTCGCGCGATTAATTTCGATCCAGCCTTGATTGCTGGCAAGCGAGAGGTCAAGAGCCGTAACCATGGTTCAGCCGCCAAATCCAGAAAATTGGGACGGGAATGCCCCGTTCGATGCGCGCTTCGATCCCCGCACGGCGATTTCGGGCGTGCTCGACTGGTGGCGCGAGGCAGGTATTGACAGCGACTTCCTCGACGAGCCGCGCAAATGGATCGTGCCCGAAAGCGAGGAAGAGGACGAACCGCGCGGTCCGGCGCGCCTGATCGCCGCCGTCGAACTCGAAGGCCCGCCTCCGCCGCCGCGCCTCGATGGCGACATGCCAGAGACACTCGCGGCGTTCCGGCAATGGTGGCTGGAAGCGCCTGTGCTGGACGACGGTCGCACCGGTGGCCGTGTCGCCCCGCAAGGGCCGGAAGGCGCGGCATTGATGGTGTTGGTCGAACAGCCCGAGATCGAAGACGCCAACTCTCTTCTCTCTGGCCCACAGGGGCGGCTGCTCGATGCAATCCTCACAGCTTTCGGACTGAGCCGCGAAACCGCCTATATCGCCAGCGTGCTCCCGCGCCATATGCCCGCCGCCGACTGGCGCGCGCTGGGCGAGCGGGGGCTGGGCGATATCGTGGCACACCACGTTGCCCTGGCCCGCCCGCAGCGCCTCCTGACCCTTGGCGGACACATCCTGCCGCTCATCGGCCACGAGTTACCGCAACGCCCTGCCGTTTTAACGCGATTTAACCAAGGAAAGAATGAGATCCCCATGTTGGCCACACGGGACCTCTCTTCGATGCTGCACAGACCGCAGGCGAAGGCAGTTCTCTGGAAGGCCTGGCTGGAATGGACCGCGCAGCGCTGAACGCCCCGCACCCATGCCAGCCGACAAGAAGGGCATAGCGCTCAACAGGCGCGATGCTGGACCGGGCATGGGGCTCGACAGGACTAGACGCTTGGTTGCACGGCCCACGGATCGGCGCTGCGCATCAAGAGCGGGATCAGGGACGACACTTTGACGAAACGGAACGGCGTGGGCGCGGCAACCCGCAGGACTTTCGTAGCCATTGCGATGCTGATGGGAGCCTCTGCGGCCACCCCGGCGCTCGCGAACAGCGCAGCGGTCGATTACTTCCGCGCGCGCGCCGACAGCACCGCTGTCCCGACCCTGCTCAGCCAGGACGATCGCGGCTATTACGGTAGAGTCTTCGCAGCGATCGATGCCAAGGACTGGCGCACGGTGCAGTCCCTGCTCGCCCAGCAAAGCGCCCAGCCGGACAGCAACAACCCGCTCCAGCGCGAGGCCGTGGCAGAGTATTACCTCGCCGCCGGCTCGCCCAGAGTTCCGCTGGCCGACCTCCAGACCTGGCTGGCCGGCGGCACGCAGCTTCCCGGTGCCGACCAGATCAGCCGACTTGCGCTCAAGCGCGGGGCAGGCAGCATTCCGGATTTGCCGCTCGAACAGCAGGTTGCGCGCCTGCCATCGTTGCCCAAGCGCACCCGCCCAGCCCCCACCAACGACGGCACCATGCCGCAACTGGTATCGAACAACATCCTCGACCGGATCAGGAACGACGACCCGCAAGGCGCCCGCGTGCTGCTCGACGGGATCGACGCAACGCTCAGCGACAACGCTCGGGCGGAATGGCGTCAGAAGGTGGCCTGGAGCTACTACATCGAGAATCAGGACGCCAATGCCTATCAGATGGCGCAGTTGGCAACGCAAGGCGTCGGCCCCTGGGTCGGCGAGGCATGGTGGACTGCCGGGCTTGCAGCTTGGCGCCTGAACGACTGCGAAGGCGCGGCCGAGGCTTTTCGCAATGCGGCCCGGTCTTCGGATAACGACGAACTGACCAGCGCCGCCTATTACTGGCAGGCCCGTTCGCTGGTGCGCTGCCGTCGTCCGGAAGAAGCAACGCCGGTGCTGCGCATGGCTGCCAAGCGCGACGAGACGCTTTACGGCATGCTCGCCGTTGAACAGCTTGGCATGCGCCTGCCCGCCCAGCATGCCGATGCCGACTTCACGATGAGCGACTGGCAGAAGCTGCGAGACAATCCCAATGTCCGCACCGCCGTCGAACTGACCGAAATCGGACAGGATTCACTGGCCGACGAAGTGCTGCGCCATCAGGCACGGATCGGCGATCCGGGGCAATATGGTCCGCTAAGCCGCCTTGCGCGTGACCTCGGCCTGCCCTCCACGCAGTTGTGGATGGCCTATAATGCGCCGCAGGGCGGACGCCCCGATCCTGCCTCGCGCTTCCCCACGCCCAAGTGGACGCCGGTAGGCGGCTGGAAGGTAGATCCTGCGCTGATGTATGCCCACACGCTGCAGGAATCGGTGTTCAACACCGATATCGTCAGCCCGGCAGGCGCGCGTGGCCTCATGCAGGTCCTGCCAAGCACAGCGGGGACTATGCCTCGGTCGTCGGCGTGCCGGCCACGACCAGCAACCTCAACAAGCCCGAGGTCAACCTCGCCTACGCACAGCAGTTCCTCGACAGTCTGCGCGATCAGCCCGCGACGCAGGGGCTGCTACCCAAGGTCATGGCCGCCTACAACGCCGGGATCGTACCGATCTCGCGCTGGAACACGCAGGTCAATTCGCAGGGCGATCCGCTGCTCTGGATGGAATCCCTGCCATACTGGGAAACGCGCGGCTACGTGAACATCGTGCTGCGCAACTACTGGATGTACGAGCGGCAGGCAGGCGGCGATTCTGAAAGCCGCATGGCGCTGGCACAGGACATGTGGCCGACTTTCCCCGGCCTTTCGGGCTCGAAGGGCGTGCGCATGGCGGTAAACGGCGCGCTGATCGGCCAGCCGGTCGCGATGAACACCGATGCCGACGCCCCTGCCCGTCCACAGTTCGCCGACAGCCGCGACTGAGCGCGCTTTCACATGGCCATCGACACCTCGCGGACATTCCGTCCGATCCGCATCGCGCTGCTGACAGTCTCCGACACGCGCGGGCCCGACGAGGACACTTCCGGCGACATCCTTGCCGCGCGCATCACCGGCGCCGGGCATACGCTCGCCCATCGCACCATCGAGCGCGACGATGCCGGGAAGATCGCCGAACGGCTCAACCTCTGGATCGACGATCCCGAAGTCGATGCCGTGGTCTCCACCGGCGGCACCGGTCTGACCGGGCGCGATGTGACGCCCGAGGCGCTCGACCTTGTGAAGGACAAGGACATTCCCGGCTTCGGCGAACTGTTCCGCTGGCTGTCCTACAAGACCATCGGCACATCCACGGTGCAGTCGCGCGCCTGCGCTGTCCTGGCGCGGGGCACCTACATCTTTGCGCTGCCCGGCTCCAACGGCGCCGTGAAGGACGGCTGGGACGGCATCCTTGCCGAACAACTCGACAGCCGCAACCGCCCCTGCAATTTCGTGGAACTGATGCCCCGCCTTCGCGAGGTCTGACGATTATCGGAATAGCGGTAGCGCAGCGGCTTCCTCATCGCCAAGCGCAATGCCGAAGGTTTCGCGCAAAAGCTGCGCATATTCGTCGGAGGTTTCGATCTCGCGCACTTCGCGCGTCTTGCCGCCCGCGCGATAGATCGACAGACGGCGATCGCTCAAGGCCGCGAAGCCATCAGGCAGTACCACGCTGGCGACATGCGCAGTGACGAAGCGTGAGCCGGACCGTGTCGATGTCCAGTGACTGCCCATTTCCAGATCCTCGGGCCAGACCTGCGCAGTATCGAAGACGTACTGCACCTGCCACTCGCCATGGTCAGCCGCGCGTCCATCCGTAGCAGCGGAAGGGCCTGCGCGCTCGACCATCCATTCGCCGTCCAGCGGCAGTTCAGGGCCGGTACGTCGCACCCGGTGACGGGCGCCATCCGGTGTTTCTGCCGTGTAACCATCCTCCAGACGCAGCGGCGGAACATAGCTACCGCCAAAGCCCGCATCGGCCAGCCAGCTCTCACCCGGACCGGTGCGGACCAGCAGCAGCGTGTGCGTGCGGGGCGGGACAACTTCAGGCGCAAGGCCCAGTCGCACGCGGGCCAGCAAGGGACGATTCGGTAATCCGAGTGCGGTCAGCACATCGGAGAACAAGCGATTCTGCTCGAAGCAGTAGCCCCCGCGGCCCCGCACCACAAGCTTGTCGAACACGGAAGCAGAGTCGATCAGGATCGGGCGGCCCAGCGGAATATCGAGGTTCTCGAACCCGATTGTCTGGCGATGCGCTGCCTGCAACAGGGCGAGCCCTTCGACACCGGCAGAAGGAGCAGCCGCAAGGCCGATGCGCGAAAGATAGCGAGAAAGGTCCATGGGCAAGGCGCTTACGACGCCCGACCGCTGTGGACAAGTCTGCGTAAAATCGGTGAACAGGATGCGAATAAACTGTTGGCAAGCCTTTGCCCGGCATATCACTCAACCACCGGAAAAGCGCGCGATATCGCTGAACGCCAAATTAATTTTTTACGTGCAGTCGCATTTTTTCTGCAACTTGTCGCACAAATGCTCGTTCGACCCGTGACAACGGGAGAACTGTCACATGCCCCCACTACCATACCAAGGCGTCCCTGGTTCAGCGGCGCCGTCTTCATTCTCGTCGGACTGGTGCTCGCCATCGGCGGCGTCTGGCTCGCCGCCGTTGGCGGATCCCTCTATTACCTCATCGCCGGTATCGCCGTCGCAGCGACCGGCGCGCTGCTGTTGATGCGCAGCCCCTGGGCCCTGTGGCTCTACGGCGCGACCCTGCTGGGCACGACGCTCTGGGCCATCGGCGAAGTCGGCTTCGACGGCTGGAGCCTTGAGCCCCGCCTCGTCGCACCGCTCATTCTCGGCCTCTGGCTGCTGCTTCCCTGGGTCCGTCGCGGGCTCATCGGCAATGGCGCCGGAACCGGCGTAGGCCGTACTGCCGTGTGGGCACCCGCCCTCACCTCGGCCCTCGCCGTCGTGGTGCTGGTCATCGGTTTCGCCACGCCCGTCGGCGTCAACGGCACCGCCACGGCCCGCAACTATGCGGGCCAAGTGGATGATACCGTTCCAGCCTCCGACTGGTGGTTCTACGGTCGCACCCCCAAGGGTGATCGCTATTCTCCGCTCGATCAGGTCAACACCGGCAACGTGAAGGACCTCAAGGTCGCGTGGACCGCCCAGACAGGAGACACCATGCGTCCCGGCGAGGACATTGGCGGCACCGATGCCGGTCACGAGTTCAACTTCGAAGCCACGCCGATCAAGGTCGGCGATACGATGTATCTGTGCACCGGTCATTCGTGGGTCGAAGCGATCGATCCGGCCACCGGCAAGATCAAGTGGAAGTTCGATCCCAAGGCGCAGACCGACGCCGACGTCTACCTCGCCTGCCGCGGGGTGTCTTACTATCAAGCGCCTGCGGGCAAGAGCAGCGTTTGCCCCACCCGCATCATTGCCCCTGTGCTCGATGCACGCGTGGTCGCCCTGAATGCCGAGACCGGCAAGCCCTGCTCGGACTTCGGCAACAACGGTTTCATCGACCTCAAGCAGTATCTTGGCCACGTTCCTGCCGGGTTCCACTTCGTCACCTCGCCCCCGCTGGTCCTGCATGATCGCATGATCCTGGGTGGCTGGATCTACGACAACCAGGCCGAGCAAGAACCTTCGGGCGCCGTCCGCGCCTTCGATCCCATCTCGGGCAAGATCGTCTGGGCCTGGGATGTCGGCCACCCCGATCAGGTCGTCCACCCCGGCGACGGCACCGAGCTTACGCGCGGCACACCTAATGCCTGGGGTGTCTACACCGCCGATGCGGCGCTCAACACCGTCTACCTGCCGCTCGGCAACGCGACGCCCGACTACTACGGCGGCAACCGTCGTCCTTTCGATAACGCCTACAACTCGTCCATCGTGGCGCTGGACATCACCACAGGTCAGCCCAAGTGGCATTTCCAGACCGTCCACCATGACGTGTGGGACATGGATCTGCCGATCGGGCCATCGCTGGTCGATCTGCCGATCAACAACCAGATGGTCCCGGCGCTGGTCCAGTCGACCAAGCGCGGTGAGTTCTTCGTACTCGATCGCCGCACCGGCAAGCCGCTGGTCGAAACGGTCGAGAAGAAGGTGCCCACCAATGGCGTTCCGGGTGATACCCTGTCACCCACGCAGCCCTACTCGCCGGGCATTCCTTCGGTGACGCCGGCCGATCTCGTCGAGAACCACCTGTGGGGCGCGACGCCGATCGACCAGATGATGTGCCGCATCCAGTTCCGCCAGTCGGCTTATCAGGGGCAGTTCACGCCGCCCCAGCTCAAGCCGACGATCGTCTATCCCGCCTTCGACGGCGTGATCGACTGGCACGGCGCAACCATCGATCCGGTGCACAAGCTGCTGATCGCGAATGCCAACTACATTCCGTTCCGCATCACCATGCTGCCGCGCGGTCCGTTCGAGAAGAACGGCAGCGTTCCGGCGTGGAACGGCTCGGGCAACGAGCCCAAGCTGGGTGCCCCGGTCGCCCCGCAATATGGTACGCCCTATGTCGGCAAGGTTCATCCCTGGCTGAACCCGCTTGGCGTCCCCTGCAACCCGCCGCCATGGGGCACGCTGACCGCGATCGATCTCGTCAGCCACAAGATCGTCTGGCAACACCCGATCGGTGACACTCGCGCCACCGGCCTGTTCGGGACGCACACCAACCTGCCGATGAAGACCGGTATCTTCAATATCGGCGGCAACATGGCGACCGCAGGCGGTCTGGACTTCATCGGTGCGACGGCGGACGACATGTTCCGGGCCATCGACACGAAGACCGGCAAGGTGCTGTGGCAGGTCCGGCTTCCCGCCGGTGGCAATGCCACGCCGATGACCTATTCGGTCAACGGACGGCAGTACATCGTGATCGCCGCTGGTGGTCATGGTGGTCTGGGCACCAAGACCGGCGACTATGTCGTCGCTTACGCCCTGCCGCAGAACAAGTCCTGATGAAGCAGGCGATTTCGGTGGCGGCCCTTGTGGCCGCCACCCTCGTCGCGAGCCCCGCCCTCGCGCAAGAGCAACAACAAACACCGGAGAGCGATGCGACTGCAGCAGCGGGAGAGGCCGCAGTCCAGTCCGGTGACGCCAATGCAGGAGGACACCTGCTGGGAGACTGGGGCGGCGTCAGAACCGACCTGTCCGACAAGGGAATCGATATTTCGGCGGGATACCTCTCGGAAACGGGAAGCGTGGTTTCCGGCGGCCTGAAGCACGGCACGGCCTATGCCGACCAGTTGAAGTTGCAGGCCGATATCGACCTGCAGAAACTGGTAAACCTGCGCGGATGGAGCATCCATGGGCAACTCGTTTCACGCCATGGCGTGAGCGCGAGCGCTAAGTACCTTGGCGACGACCTTGGTGCGGTGCAGGAAATCTACGGTGCGACCGGCAATGCCGATATCCACCTCGGGCACCTCTATCTGGAGCATATCGCATCCGGTGGCGGCTTCACGCTCGACGAGAAGATCGGCCGCATCCCGGTGGGCGAGGATTTCAACACTTCTCCGCTCTACTGCGGCTTCCTTTCGCTGGGGATATGTCCGCAGCCGCGCGGGCAGTCGATCGACCAGAGCTATTCGCTCAATCCCAGCGCCACCTGGGGCGGACGGATCAAGGCCGCGACGGCCAACTGGTACGTTCAGGCCGGTGCCTATCAGATACGCCCACGCTACGGCGGCCCCGATGGCTTCGACTGGGGTTGGTCGCACACGATCGGCACCGAGATACCCATCGAGGCCGGTTGGACGCCCCGCTTCGGCCCAATGCGCTTCAGGGCCACTACAAGCTGGGCGGAACCTACGATACCAGCGACCGTCCCGACCTGCGCACCGGATACAGCGATCATGACCATTCGCTCTCGCTCTATGCCAGCTTCGACCAGATGCTGGTGCGGACGGGCAAGAACGGCACGGACGGACTGATGGTGCTGGGCGGATGGACCCATGCCAACCGGCATACGGCAATCTTCCGCGACTATGCCTTTGCAGGCCTCGTCGCCAAGGGCGTGATCCCATCGCGTCCCGCAGACAGCATCGAGGCGATGGTGACGCATGGCTGGATCAGCCAGTCGCTCACCAATGCGCAGGAACTGGCACTCGCCGCCGGAGAGGAACTGCCGACCGGGTTCCCGCCCGCACCGGGTTCGTTCAACGGCCCGGCGACAGCACCCGGTATGCAAACGTCCACGACGACCTATGAACTGGGCTATGCCTTCTCGATCAAGAGCGGGTTCACGGTCACGCCTGACGTCCAGTACGTCGTGCAACCGGGGGCCACCACAGCGGTGCGCAATGCGCTGGTGCTGGGCGGCCGGGTCCAGATCGACCTGTAATTTCGAAAGGGGGCGCGAGACCGGTTCCGTCTCGCGCCCCTTTTCTCAGGATCAGGTGATCACGTCCGGTGCGGCGCGTCCGGTATGCCGGACGATCCCGGCAATCTCCTCCGCCGCAGCGATCAGCGAGGCGAGCATATCACCCGTCTCGGCGTCGAGATCGCCATCTGCCGGAACATAGCTTTCCAGATAGACCCGCAGCGTCGCGCCCTGCGTGCCGGTGCCCGAAAGGCGGAACACCACGCGGCTGCCGTCCACGAACAGCACGCGAAGCCCCTGATTGGCGCTGACCGAGCCATCCACTGGATCGGTGTAGGAGAAGCTGTCCGCGAGCTTGACCGTCAACGATCCGAAGCTCTGCCCCGCAAGGCCTTCCATCTTGCCGGTAAGTTCTGCGATCAAGGCTTCGGCAGCGGGCTTGTCGACCGCTTCGTAGTCATGCCGCGCGTAGTAATTGCGGCCGAACTTCGTCCAATGCTCGCGCGCGAGTTCATCCACCGAGATGCCGCGCACCGCCAGAATGTTGAGCCACAGCAGAACGGCCCAGAGGCCGTCCTTTTCGCGCACATGGTCGGCGCCGGTCCCGGCGCTTTCCTCACCGCAGATCGTGACCTTTCCGGCATCGAGCAAGGTCCCGAAGAACTTCCAACCGGTGGGCGTTTCGTAAATGTCGATACCCAACGCCTCGGCCACGCGGTCCGCGGCAGCGCTGGTCGGCATCGAGCGGGCGATACCCAACGGGCCATCCTTGTAGGCGGGCGCGCAATGCATGTTCGCCGCCAGCATCGCCAGCGAGTCCGACGGGGTGATGAAGCGTCCACGCCCGATGATGAGATTACGATCGCCATCGCCGTCCGAAGCTGCTCCCAGCACCGGCGCACCCTCGCCCATCATCAGGTCGTAGAGATCTTTCGCATGGATCAGGTTCGGATCGGGGTGATGCCCGCCGAAGTCTTCCAGCGGCGTACCATTGACGACAGTGCCCTTGGCAAAGCCCAGCCGGTTTTCGAGCACCTCATGCGCATAAGGCCCGGTGACAGCACTCATCGCATCGAAGCGCATCGTGAAGCCTGCTGCGACAGCCGCGCGGATCGCATCGAAGTCGAACAGGGTTTCCATCAGATCGGCATAGTCCGTGACCGGATCGAGCACGGTGACAGTCATCTCCCCCACCACGACATCGCCCAAAGCGTCGAGATCGATGTCCGGCGTGTCGAGCGACAGCCAGCGATCGATCATCGTGGTGCGTTCCAGAATCGCCTTGGTGACACTTTCCGGCGCGGGGCCGCCATTGGCGATGTTGTACTTGATCCCGAAGTCTTCATCCGGGCCGCCGGGATTGTGACTGGCCGAGAGGATCAGGCCACCGCTGGCCCCGTACTTGCGGATGACATTGCTGGCCGCAGGCGTCGACAGAATACCGCCCTGCCCCACCAGCACGCGGCCATAACCGTTTGCCGCCGCCATGCGGATCGCCTGCTGGATCACGGTGCGATTGTGGAAGCGTCCATCTCCGCCAATCACCAAAGCCGAACCAGCCTCAGGCAAAACAGCATCGAATACCGACTGGATGAAATTCTCGGCATAGTTGGGCTGCTGGAAGACCTTGACCTTCTTGCGCAGGCCGGAGGTTCCCGGCGCCTGACCATCGTAAGGCTGGGTGGCATGAGTCAGGACGTTCAAGCAGATATCTCCATCGAATTGGCGATGACAGGATTACGGTTATCGGATTAAGAAATCCGCCATTGCATTGTTCCTCCGACATTACTTTCGATGGTGACGCCGTGAAGTCAAATCCTCGTCGGCAGAGGCGAACCGGCGCGCAGGACGGGCGGAACGACGCGGGCCAGTGCTTCCCATGATGGATAAGGCCCGATTGCCCTTTCACGCCTGATATGCGCGGTGAGCCCGATGGTCATCACGACCAGCTGTATCCAGCTCGGCATACGCTGCATGATAGCGTAGGCCAGCATGTCGATGTCCGTGAACGCAAACCTGTAGCAGTGCGCCAGAACGGCGATGATCTGCGCGGCGCCCAGCCACAGGGGATAGACCCGGTTCGCCCTCATCGCGACAACGAATATCGCGGCCATGACCCAGAGATCGTTCAGGAAATGCCCGATGTTGCCGCGATCAATCACGATACCCGGCTGACCGAAAATGCCGTGATAGGCAAAATCGAAACCGATCATTCCCAGCAGGATCGATGACAGCCAACGTTCCGGCGCGGCGCCGCGCCGGAACGAGACTATCACCAGAACGACAAGGCCGAACCACTGGAACCAGGCCCTGATGAACCAGAGCGTCTCAAGCATAAAGGCCTGCCAGAACTCCACGGTTCGCCCCAGGCCTGAACGTCAGGCAGCGTCGCGCAGCAGGGAATCGTCCAGCAGGCCGGTATTGTCCGGGCAATTGCCGTCTTCGTCGCCACTCGCCCGCAATTCGCGGTTGAGGTCGAAAAGTTCGCGATGGATTTTGAGCATATCGGTCTGCGAGGCGAGCAGCGTGCGCTGGGTCTTTGCCAGCCGCAAAAGCGCCGCCTGGCCGGTATAGGCCGCCACGCCTTCCGTCTGGCGCGCCAGCAGCATCGTTTCCATCAGACGGGTGGATGCGAGCAGCGCCTGATCGAGCGACAGTTCGGCTTCGGGAAGCTGGCGACCAATACGGGCGCTGGCAACGGCAAGAGTCATCGTCATAAAAGTCCCCCGGCAAACACGGCTCGTCCGCATTGCCCCCAACCAGAAAGAGGGAAGGCTGGCCCGGCTTCCAAAACAAGCGAACATCCGCCGACACGATCATGTCAGATCGCTGAGAGCCCGCACGACGGTCAATCCCAAGACCGCCGTCAACAGCATCCCCATTGCGATCATGACCATGGCAGCAGTCCGGTTCAATCGTCCGGCCGGTCCATCGAGCACCTTCGGGACGATCCGCCCATCCAGTCCGGAACCGGGCATCTCGTCCTGCCATTGAGGAACCACAGTTGCCGGGGTTTGGTTAACCTGAGGAATCTTATCTGGTACTGGATTACAGGCTTCTTCCATCTCCGTCAGGTATTGTCGGTAAACGCGCGCCAGTTCGTTACGCGGCGGAGATCCCGAACGACTACGCACACCCTCGATACGCTGGTTGACGGCGCTCTCGGAAATGCCGAGTTCCCAGGCGATTTCCTTGCTGGTGCGGTTTTCGGCCACGAAGCGCAGAACTTCGTGCTGTTTTGCTGTCAGTTCCGGAAGAAGAACGCGGATGCGACTCGTCGCGTCGTCCTGCACGCCGCGACTGTCCTGCCCGCCATTATCCATCACTCAGATCAAGCCTCACTTCACGCTGCCGCTCCCCCCGGTTCGGCTAACGAGTTGTGAACTATACGCTTGTTTCTGTTAACCTATCAAGTCAATGCGCACACCCCGCGATCAAAGCGACCGTTGGGCGTGGCTGTCGTCACTCTGCGGTCACTCTTCGCCCATGCGCAGTGCGGCGATGAAGGCTTCCTGCGGAATCTGGACGTTGCCATATTCGCGCATGCGCTTCTTGCCTTCCTTCTGCTTTTCCAGAAGCTTCTTCTTGCGGGTAATATCACCGCCATAGCACTTGGCAGTCACGTCCTTGCGCATCGCCGAAATCGTCTCGCGCGCGATCACCTTGGCGCCGATAGCGGCCTGGATCGGGATCTTGAACATGTGGCGCGGGATCAGGTCTTTCAGACGCTCCACCAGCGCACGGCCGCGCGGCTCTGCCTGGCTGCGGTGAACCACCATCGACAGCGCATCGACCGGCTCGTTGTTGACGAGGATGTTCATCATCACGAGGTCACCCTCCTGAAGGCCGATCTGCTCGTAGTCGAAGCTGGCATAGCCGCGGCTGATCGACTTCAGGCGGTCGTAGAAGTCGAACACGACCTCGTTGAGCGGCAGTTCATACGTCACCTGCGCACGGCCGCCGACATAGGTCAGGTCCTTCTGAATGCCACGGCGGTCCTGACAGAGCTTCAGGATCGAGCCGAGGTATTCGTCCGGCGTGTAGATCACCGCCTTGATCCACGGCTCTTCCATGAAGTCGATCTTCACCGGATCGGGCATGTCGGCCGGGTTATGCAGTTCCTTCACGCTGCCGTCGGTCATCGTCAGTCGATAAACCACCGAGGGCGCGGTGGTGATGAGATCGAGGTCATACTCGCGGCTCAGGCGCTCCTGAATGATTTCAAGGTGCAGCAGGCCGAGGAAGCCACAGCGGAAGCCGAAGCCCAGTGCCGCGCTCGATTCCATCTCGAAGCTGAAGGAGGCATCGTTCAGGCGCAGCTTGCCGATCGATTCGCGCAGCTTCTCGAAGTCGTTGGCATCGACCGGGAAGAGGCCGCAGAACACCACGGACTGCACTTCCTTGTAGCCCGGCAGGGCCTCGGTCGCGCCCTGCTTTACGGTTGTGATCGTGTCACCGACCTTGGCCTGCTCCACTTCCTTGATCTGCGCGGTAATGAAGCCGATCTCACCGGGGCCGAGTTCGGGCAGATCGATGCGCTTGGGCGTGAAGCAGCCCACGCGATCGACCAGATGGTCGGTGCCGCCCTGCATGAACTTGACCGGCAGCCCCTTCTTGATGACGCCGTCGATCACGCGCACCAGAATGACGACACCGAGATAAGGGTCGTACCAGGAATCGACCAGCATGGCCTTGAGCGGCGCATTGCGATCGCCCTTGGGCGCCGGAATCTTGGCGACGACGGCTTCGAGAATCTCGTCGATACCGATGCCCGACTTGGCCGAGGCCATGACGGCTTCGGACGCATCGATGCCGATCACTTCCTCGATCTCGTTGCGCACCTTTTCCGGTTCGGCAGCTGGCAGATCGATCTTGTTGATGACAGGCACGATCTCGTGATCATGCTCGATCGACTGGTAGACGTTCGCCAGCGTCTGCGCTTCCACGCCCTGCGCGGCGTCGACCACCAGCAGCGCGCCTTCACACGCGGCAAGACTGCGCGACACTTCGTAAGCAAAGTCGACGTGGCCCGGCGTGTCCATGAGGTTCAGCTCATAAGTCACACCATCCGATGCCGTGTAGTTAAGACGCACCGTCTGCGCCTTGATGGTAATCCCGCGCTCCTTCTCGATATCCATGTTATCGAGCACCTGCGCACTCATCTCGCGGTCGGAGAGGCCTCCGGTGCGCTGGATCAGGCGGTCGGCAAGTGTCGACTTACCGTGGTCGATATGGGCAATGATCGAGAAATTTCGGATCTGGGCGAGGTCTGTCATGAAAGCGCCGTTAGCAGCGCTTTTCATCGCTGTCAGCCTGCCTTGAGCAAGACACCCGCATTGGGCCTTACCGCAGGGGCCGCAACCGCGCTAAACTGCACCGATCCTGTCTCGTCCACATCAAGCGCCTTGCCGAATTTCACGCCAATCCGGTCTTCGTGGCACCATCTGGTCTGTGCCTTCACGCTCAGCCCATCGGCCAGGTGAATGACGAAAGGCGTGCCTTCCGGAACGTTCCATAGCCCTTCTATCATAGCACCGGTTGGAGAGATGTTGCGGATAGTGCCATCGTAGCGATGCTCACCATGTTCCAGCACGACCTTGCGCAACATGGTCTGGCGCGGCGCACGCGCAGAGCGCGGCCCCTGCGCGATGGCGGACAGCCCCATCGCCAGGCGGCGTGCCGCTGCCTTGGCATCAAGCGGACGTTCGTAGATGAAGCCCTGGACATGGCTGCACCCCAGCCGCCGAACGAGATCAAGTTCGTCGAGCGTCTCGACGCCTTCCGCCGTGGTCTCCATGCCAAGCGCCTCGGCGAGATTGACGATCGAAGCGATGATCGCCCCATTACGGCTCCCCTCCATCGTAGCACCGCGCACGAAGCTCTGGTCGATCTTGATCTTGTCGAACGGCGCCTTCTTCAGATAGCCGAGCGAGGAATAGCCGGTGCCGAAGTCGTCCAGCGCCAGCCTTACGCCGATGTTCTTCAGGGCGCTGAACATCGCTTCGGTATTCTTGTTCTCGCCCAGAAATACGCTTTCGGTAATTTCCAGTTCGACCCGATCCGGATCAATGCCGGAGGAAGCGATCGCACTGGCTACGATCGCCGGTAGCACAGGGTTGGCAAATTGCAGCGGTGACACATTTACGGCGACCCTCACATCACGTGGCCAGCTGGCCAGATCGTGACATGCCGTCCGCAACGCCCATTCGCCGATCTGGGCGACAAGTCCGACTTCCTCTGCAATCGGCACGAACTTCGCCGGTGAAATGTAGCCCAGTTGTGGATGGTTCCAGCGCAGGAGCGCCTCGAAGCCGGTGATCTTTTCCGACATCGTGTGAACCTGCGGCTGATAATGCAGCTCAAATCCGCCCGTCGCGATCGCGTCACGAAGATCCTGCTCGAAACGCTGCCGCTCCTTGGCGTCCGAATGGAGATCGTCATCATAGAAATGGTGGCGACCTCGCCCGCCGCCCTTGGCCGCATAAAGAGCAAGATCGGCATTTCGAATCAGCTCATCCGCCGTCACCCCGTCGTCGGGACAGAGGGCAATACCGACAGAAGTGCCGATGATGACCCGCGAACCTTCGATGGAATACGGCTGCGAAATGGTCTCGATGATCCGGCGTGCAAGATGGGCAAGTCCTTCACGCTGATGATGACCATGGAGAATGACTTCGAACTCATCACCGCCAAGACGGCCGACACGCCCCATGCTCCCCACTGTGGAGCGAAGGCGATCGGCCACCTGCACCAGCAGGGCATCACCGGCGGGATGGCCCATCGTATCGTTGACCTGTTTGAAGCGATCGAGATCGAGCAGGAACACAGCGCAGGCCTTGTTCTCGATCCGTGGCGCAGCGAGCACTTTCTCAAGCCATTCCGACATCTGAAAGCGATTGGCCAGCTTGGTAAGCGAATCGAAACGCGCCAGCTGCGTCACATGCTGTTCGGAACGACGGCGCTCGGTAAGATCTGCACCCGAGCCTCGAAAGCCCATGAAGTTGTCGAACTGATCCAGAACCGGCCTGCCGGTGATCGACCACCAGCGCTCCTCTGCATCGCCCGTCGCTGCCAGCACCGCCAGATCCACAAACGACGAGCGCGTCGAAAGGTGGAAAACCAGTGTACGTTCGCTTTCCTGCTCCTGCGCATCGAGCATGAACAGCGACGTGAAGGGCCTGCCTGCCAATTCCCCATGCCCACGACCGAGATGCTGCGCGATTTGCGGCGATACGTAGGTAATCTGCCCACGGCGGTCCGTTTCCCAGAACCAGCCCTGCCCACATTCCTCGAATTCGCTCAGAAGTTCGCCAGCTCGCGCATGAATGCGATCGTGCTCGATGCGTCGCTCTTCAGCTTCTTTTGATGCCCGTGCATGACGCACAACGCAGTAAAGGCCAAATACGCCACCAAGGACCAGCATCAGATATGTCTGCGACGAACCGGCAAACAGCAGTACACCTGTCCATAACCCCAGCGTAGCCGCCACCACGGATGTCAGATTGCCTTCCAGCAAGGCCACCGCAGCGAGCAGGATCATGACATAAATACTGGTGGTCACGCTCCAGTCGGTATCTGTCCGCATGGTCGTCCAGGTTGCGGTCGCCAGTCCATACAAGAACATGGGCAAGGCAATCCCTGCAAGCAGAACGGGGTAGCGACGCAGGTCATGGGGCGCGAGGCGGCCTTGCACAGCGGTCAACGCCGGAGCTGACAGACACAGCGCAATTGCAGCGCACAGCGCCCAGATGGTCAACGCGCCGGGGGCTCTTGCGCTCGAAGCCCAATGAAAACGGCCATGGCAGACATCGCCAGCGCCATGGCAGCCCAACGCCGAGGAAGGAAACCGTCTGCCGCTCCAGCCACGACATCCGCCGTTACCCGACGCGCAAAGCTGTTGCGAACGGCTGGCTCATTGTGGGATGGCTGATCATCAGGCAGGATCGCGGCCGCCAGATCACTCCGCCGTACATCCAAAATCCGGTCTGGAGAGCCACCGGAATCTTGGTGGCTCTCCGCTTGAGCAGCGTCAACAGCGCCTGCTTTGCGGGACCTGCTATTACCTGCCGGATTCTGCTTCTAGCCATGCGCGTCACTATGCCGGAAACGCCCTTGCCATCCGGTTAAACATACGAAGCAAACGGCCGGTAAATCTGCATGTTCCAAGGCCACTCACATCAAAGGCCGAAGCTTCCTCATGGAAAGCTTCGGCCTTTGAAATCTCGCATCGTATAATCGCAGCCCGACAATACCGGGCTGGCGTCCTAGACGCGCATCGGCATCAGTACGTAAAGCGCCGGGCTCTTTTCATCCTGGCGGATCAGCGTGGGCGCACCGGCATCGGCCAGATGCAGCTCCACCGTATCGCCATCTATCTGACCGAGGATGTCCTTGAGATAATTGGCGTTAAAGCCAATTTCGAAGCCCTCTGCCGAGTAGTCTGCCGGAACTTCCTCAGCTGCCGTGCCGTTGTCCGGCGACGTGACCGAAAGCGTCACCCGGTCCTGCTCCAGCGCCATCTTGACCGCACGGGTCTTCTCGGTGGCGATGGTCGCCACGCGGTCCACGCCCTCGAAGAACGACTTGGGGTCGATCTTGAGCAGCTTGTCGTTACCGGTCGGGATGACACGATTGTAATCGGGGAACGTGCCGTCGATCAGCTTGCTGGTCAGCACCACGCCATGCTCGCCGCCCAGCGTGAAGCGCACCTTGCTGGCCGAAAGATCGACGAGCACCTTGGTGTCGAGCACTTCCTCGATCAGCTTGCGCAGCTCGGTCACGCATTTGCGCGGCACAATCACGTCCGGCATGCCTTCGGCCCCATCGGGGCGCGCCAGCGTGAAGCGGGCGAGGCGATGGCCATCCGTTGCCGCAGCCTTCAGCTCGTCCTCGGTGACGTGGAAGAAGATGCCGTTCAGATAATACCGGGTTTCCTCAGTCGAGATCGCGAAGCGGGTGCGGTCGATCAGCTGCGCCAGCGTGGCCGCCGGAATCTCGAAGCTGGTCGGCAGTTCGCCTTCGGCGATCATCGGGAAGTCATCGCGCGGCAGCGTCGGCAGCTGGAAGCGGCTGCGCCCGGCCTTCACCACCATGCGCCCTTCGGCGGCATCGAGGTTCACCTGGCTGCCATCGGGCAGCTTGCGGGCGATATCGAACAGCAGGTGCGCGGAAACCGTGATGGCGCCTGCCTGTTCGACCGAAACGGCGCCCACCGATTCGACGACCTGAAGGTCAAGGTCGGTCGCCATGATGCGCAGGGCACCGGCAGACGATGCCTCGATCAGCACGTTCGAGAGGATGGGAATCGTATTGCGGCGCTCGACGACCGACTGCACGTGGGAAAGACAGCGCAGCAGCGTGGAACGTTCGATAGTGGCCTTCATGACAGCCTCAGGTCCCCCTTGGTCGGGCTTGGGTTCAAGAAACCCCGAAAATTGGACCACTATCTCTAGCGCGAGTCAGGCATGCGGCAAGCGCGATGTGGCCTGAAACCTGCGAAACTGGGGATAAATCCGGGTTTCGCCCCGAAGAGAGCGGGTGGAAAGCGATTTCGCCCTCCACCCGGCCTTTCCGGTCAGATCATCACCATGCCGCCGTTGACGTGGATTGTCTGGCCGGTGACGTAGCCCGCTTCCTTGCTCGCCAGGAATACGGCGGCAGCGGCGATGTCATCGCCCTCGCCCATCCGGCCCATCGGGATGCGACCGTTGAGGGCATCTTTCTGGGCATCGGGCAGAACGTCGGTCATCGCGGTGCGGATGAAGCCCGGCGCGATGCAGTTCACGGTAACGTTGCGGCTGGCCAGTTCCTGCGCGAGGCTCTTGGACATCGCGGTGATGCCGCCCTTGGCCGCGCAGTAGTTCATCTGGCCGGGGTTGCCGGTCGTGCCGACCACCGAGGTCACGTTGATGATACGGCCGAAGCGCGCCTTCATCATCGGCTTGGTGACGGCGCGCATAAGGCGGAAGGTCGATTCGAGGTTCACGCGGATCACCGCATCCCACTCCTCGTCCTTCATGCGCATCGCGAGGTTATCACGCGTAATCCCGGCATTGTTGACGAGAATGTCGATCTTACCGAGCGTCTCCAGCGCGGCGGGCACCAGCTTCTCGACGTCCTCGGCGCTCGACAGGTTGCAGGCGATGGCGACGTGATCGACATCCTGCAGGTGCTGCGGGGTGTGCTCGACCAGTTCCTCGCGGAAGGCGCGGAGCTTGTCGGCATTGGAGCCGGAGATCACGAGGCGGGCGCCCTGTGCGGCCAGCGCGCGAGCCACCGACGAGCCGATACCGCCCGAAGCGCCGGTAACGAGGGCGGTCATTCCGTGAAGATCGAACATGGTCTTGGTTCCTCTGGAAAATTCAGTTGCAGGCGAAGCGCTCAGAGCGCCTTCGCCAGTTCCTCGATCTCGGCCATGGTCGAGGCGGAGATCACATCGACTTCACCGGCACTGCGCTTGATCATCGGGGCCAGCACCTTGCCGCCCAGTTCCACGAACTGCTCGACACCGGCCTCGCGCATCGCGATCGCGATCTCGCGCCAGCGCACGCGGCCCGTCACCTGCTCGACCAGCAGGCGCTGGACCACAGCAGGATCGGTCACGACGTCGGCAGTAACGTTGGCATAGAGCGCCACACGCAGCGCGCCCGGCTTCGTCCCCTCAAGCGCTGCGGCCATCGCATCGGCGGCAGGTTGCATCAGCGGGCAGTGGAACGGCGCCGAAACCGGCAACAGCACACCACGCTTGATGCCGTGGTCCTTGACCAGCGCCACGGCGCGCTCGACCGCGTTCTTGTGACCGGAAATCACGACCTGCGTCGGGTCGTTGTCATTGGCGACGGTGCAGACCTCGCCTTCGGCGGCGGCTTCTGCCAGCGCGCTCGCCTTCTCGATGTCCGCGCCCAGCAGCGCCGCCATCGCGCCTACGCCCACCGGCACGGCGGCCTGCATCGACTGGCCGCGCAGCTTCAACAGACGCGCCGTATCGGCAAGACTGAAAGCTCCAGCAGCGCACAGGGCGGTATACTCACCCAGCGAGTGTCCGGCGACGAAATCCGCCTTGTCGGCCAACGAGATACCGCCTTCCTTCTCCAGCACGCGCAACACGGCGATGGCATGAGCCATGATCGCAGGCTGGGCATTCTCGGTCAGCGTCAGCTGATCCTCGGGGCCTTCGGTCATGATGCGGAAGAGGTTCTGACCAAGCGCCTCGTCGACCTCCTGAAAGACCTCGCGTGCGGCGGCACTGGCCACAGCAAGCTCCGCACCCATGCCGACTTTCTGGCTGCCCTGCCCCGGAAACACGAATGCGCGCATGTGCTGATACCTTCTTTGAATGTCGTTCGTTCACCACGAGCGACCAGAGGCCAGCCCGCGAAAGGCGCCGCGCTTATTCACCGAGCCGCTACAGAGCAACCCTTAAAGCGCACACAAGCGCCCATACAGCCGCCGCACGCGCGATGGTAGAGGGCTTGGAACGCGCTTTCGTTCAGCCGAAAGGTACGATGCGGTTATCCGCATCATGGCCAATGTCCGCGGCGCCCAGAAAAGCAATCGAGTGCCGCTCGCACCAGTGGCGCACGATCGCTTCTGGCTCGATCCCGAACGGGCGGTCGTTTTCGGGAACGGCGCTCACCCGCCCAAGCCGGAGCCCGGAAATCCCGCCCAGATGCGCCGAAAGGTGGAACATCAGCCGGTCCACGGCATAAAGATATTCCGAGACTTCCTCGATCATCACCACATGCCCGGCCAGTCCCGGCATCAACCGCGTACCGCACAGCATCGCCAGCGTCATCAGGTTGAACGCGACCACCGGATGCCCCTGCCCCACGGCAGACTCGATGCCGGCTGCGCCCTCTCCCGAAAGATAGGCCAGTGCCCGCAGGGTCGCCGCTTCGCCCCCATCACGCCGAATATCGGCAAGCATCGGCCCGTGGACGGGACGGCCGATCTTGGCGCGGTAGAGGCCTCCCAACAGATAGCCCGCATCCGAATAGCCAAGGAACACCTTGTCCTTCGCCACATGGTCGAAGCGCGCCATGGAATCTTCGGCCACGCGGCAGGCACCGTAGCCACCACGCGCGAACCACACCGCATCGTAAGCCGGATCGTTCGCGCATTCGAGCAGCGCAGCCAGCCGCGCCTCGTCCGATCCGGCGAAATGGCCATGCTCGGCAAAGCACTGGGGATGGATATCGAGCGTCACACCGGGGAAATGCGCAGCAGCGAGCGCAGTGACGCGCGCGGCATCCTCGGGGAGGATCGGGGTGGACGGTGCACAAACGGCGATACGGGTCATGTCCTCTTCTCTATCGAGGTTGTCACGAGCGGCAAGGCCGCATACCGAAGCGGGCATGACCGCCAGCGCCGAACCGACCACCCTTCCCGCTCTCACAGCCCACGAACTCACCACGCGTCCGTGGTTCTTCTGCGGCATCGGCGGCTCGGGCATGCTGCCGCTCGCGCTGATCCTCAAAGGCCACGGCGCACACATCGCCGGGTCCGACCGGGGTCGCGATCAGGGCCGCACGCCGGAGAAGTTCGCATGGCTCGAATCGCTGGGCTTCGACCTTTACCCTCAGGACGGCAGCGGGATTACGTCACCCGCGCAGGTGCTGGTAGCCTCCGCAGCGGTGGAAGACACCGTGCCCGAAGTCGTCCGTGCCACCGCGCTCGGCTGCCCACGCATGAGCCGCGCGCAACTGCTGGCAACGCTGTTCAATGCGGCCAAGGCGGGAATTGCGGTCGGCGGCACCTCGGGCAAATCCACCGTCACCGGCATGCTGGGCTGGATCCTGACCGCGACCGACCGCGACCCGACGATCATGAACGGCGCGGTGATGAAGAACTTCGTCAGTACCGATGCACCCTTCGCCAGCGCGCGCGTGGGAAGCGGCGATCTGTTCGTATCCGAAGTCGATGAAAGCGACGGCTCGATCGCGCTCTATCGCCCGCAAGTGGCGGTGCTCGGCAACGTCAGCCTCGATCACAAGAGCCTTGAGGAACTGCGCGCGCTGTTCGGGGACTTCCTTGCCCTTGCAGACGTCAGCGCGATCAACCTCGACGATGCCGAGACGGCAGGGCTGGCATCGCGCGCCAAGCGCCTCGTGACCTTCGGCATCACCTCTGCCGAAGCCAATCTCGTCGCCAGCCAGATCGTTGAGCGACCGACTATGCTCAGCGCAACGATTCATGACCGGCGCAACGGCAGCACGCACCCGCTCGCCCTGAAAGTGCCCGGCCGCCACAACCTCTACAACGCGCTGGCCGCCATTGCCGGGGCGAACGCTGCAGGCGTGCCGGTAGCCGAGGCCGTGGCGGCGCTTGGTACTTTCGCTGGGCTCGCGCGACGCTTCGATATCGTCGGCGCTTCGGCAGGTGGCGTGACCGTGATCGACGATTTCGGCCACAACCCGGACAAGGTCGGCGCAACGCTTCGCACGCTGAAGGCCCATCCGGGGCGCGTGATCGCGTTCTTTCAGCCGCACGGCTATGGCCCTTTGCGCCAGATGGGGCGCGAGCTTGCCGAAGTCATCGCCAAGACACTGGATAGCGACGATCTGACGATCCTGTGCGATCCGGTCTATTTCGGCGGCACGGTCGATCGCAGTCAGGGCAGCGAGCGGATCGTCGAATTCATCCGCGCCGATGGCGGGCAGGCCGAGCATATTCCCGAACGCGCCGCCTGCGCCGACCACATCGTCGAGATCGCCCACCCCGGCGACCGCGTGGTGGTGATGGGTGCTCGGGACGATACCCTCACGCAGTTCGCCAAAGACCTGTTGGCGCGCCTTTCCTGATTTCAAGGAAGGCGCCCGACGCCTCAGTGCGCGGAGTCGCCCCGCGCCTTGGCGAGCATGTGCACGATCATCACTATCACCGCGCCGACGATCAGGCCGAGCACGGCAGATACGCCTGCATAAGTAAGCCAGCCCAGCGCCGGGCCAACCGCACCGGCAGCCCCGGAGGCTGCGTGCTCCCAGCCATGAACGAGGTGCGCCGGGCCAGTCCAGCCCAGTTCCTCGGTGCCGTGGAGCAGGATGCCGCCGCCGACCCACAGCATCGCCAGCATTCCAACGTTGGACAGCACGCTCAGCACGACCGGCATGCCTTTCAGGAGCAGACGCCCGAACCACTTCGCACCGGCAGAAGGCTTCTTCGCCAGATGCAGGCCAATGTCGTCCATCTTCACGATCAGCGCGACCGCACCGTAGACGCCCACGGTGATAAGCACGCCCACCAGCGCCAGTGCGACCGCGCGGGTCAGGAGTGTCGCATCCTCGATCTGCGAAAGCGCAATCGCCATGATCTCTGCCGACAGGATCAGGTCGGTGCGCACCGCCCCGGAAACGCGCTCCTGCTCGAATTTCGCAGGATCGGTCACAGGATCGTCGAGCGTTTCACCGTGCTTGGCCCCGCCCAGCTTCTCCAGCACTTTCTCAGCGCCTTCGAACGAGAGGAACAGACCGCCCAGCATCAGGATCGGGGTGATCGCCTGCGGCAGGAAAGCGCTCAACAAGAGGGCGACCGGCAGCAGGATCAGCAGCTTGTTGCGCAAGGAGCCTTTGGTGATACGCCAGATCATCGGCAGTTCCCGGTCCGGCGTAAAGCCGGTGACATAGCCCGGCGTCACCGCCGCATCGTCGATCACCACGCCCGCCGCCTTGCTGCCTGCCTTGGCGACACCTGCCCCCACATCGTCGAGCGAGGCAGCAGCGGCGCGCGCGATCACCGATACATCGTCCAGAAGCGCCACGAGACCGCTAGGCATTGCGGAAATTTCCCCTTTTACGGCGCCCACCGCCACGGCTGCGCCTATCTGTTCATCGCAGATTATAGCTTCCGATCAAGCCATTGCCCGATGACATAACATTGCTGCCGCCCCTGCTTACCCCCTCCCCCTTAAACACTTCCGCCGGTTGCCGTCCTTGTTGGCATTCCGAGAGCGCCGATGGTCGGCCTGCTCCGGCAAACGGTACAATTGGGGAATTCACAATGTCAGTGATCAACACGAACATTTCGGCGATTCGGGCAAGCAATGCGTCGGCAGCGGCGGACAAGGCGCTGGGCACGGCGATGGAGCGCCTGTCGACCGGCAAGCGGATCAACTCGGCCAAGGACGATGCGGCGGGTCTGGCGATCTCCACCTCGATGACCTCGCAGATCAAAGGCATGAGCCAGGGCATCCGCAACGCCAACGACGGCATCTCGCTGGCGCAGACCGCCGAGGGCGCGCTGTCGGAAGTCACCAACATGCTCCAGCGGGTCCGCGAACTGGCGGTGCAGTCGGCCTCGGGCACCTATCAGGCCTCGGACCGCACGGCGATGCAGTCGGAAGTGACGGCGCTGACGGCGCAGATCTCGGACGTGATGACGCAGACCAAGTTCAACGGAAACGCGCTGTTCTCGACCACGGCGGGCACCGACAAGACCTTCGACATCCAGACCGGCGCCAATGCGGGTGAAAAGGTGACGCTGACCAGCACCGCGATCGACGGCACCAACCTGACCGCCGCCGCGCTCGACGTTTCGGACGCGACCAAGGCGGCGGCGACGATGACCAGCGTGGGCAACGCGCTCGACGACGTGAACGCCACCCGCGCCTCGCTGGGCGCAGGCCAGAACCGCCTCGAATCGGCGATCAACACGCTGACCAGCAACAGCACCAACCTCTCGGACGCGAAATCGCGCATCGAGGATGCCGACTATTCGACCGAAACCACCGCGATGGCCAAGGCCCAGATCCTCTCGCAAGCCTCCACCGCGATGCTCTCGCAGGCCAACCAGAGCCAGCAGAACGTCCTCTCGCTGCTGCGCTGATACAAGAAAAGAAAAGACATCTCTCCCCAGCCTCCTCCGGCCGCCCTCTGCGACCGGAGGAACTTTGCGTCCGGGGGCTCGCATCTCACATGAAAGCTTGCACGCCCGCCTCGTTTCCATTAAGGGCGCGCCTTCCGCATCCGGCTCTTAATCCGGGTCGGAAACGGACGAAAGCCGGAGGGGCCCCGCAATCCCGCGGACAAGCCAGCGATCGGCTAGATAGATTAAAGGAAGCTGCCGTGGCTCTTTATGAGCACGTGTTCCTGGCTCGCCAGGACCTCAGCCAGTCGCAGGTAGATGCACTGGCCGCCACTGCCACCGAGATCATCGAAGCTAACCAGGGCAAGGTCACCAAGACCGAGACCTGGGGCCTCAAGAACCTCGCGTACAAGATCAAGCGCAACCGCAAGGCGCACTTCGTTCTGCTGAACTTCGAAGCTGGCGGCGATGTCGTTGCCGAACTGGAGCGTCAGACCCAGATCAACGAAGACGTGATCCGCTATGTCACCATCCGCGTTGACGAGCACGAGAACGGCCCTTCGGTCATGATGCGCAAGAGCGACCGCGAGCGCACCCGCCGCCGCGAACGTGAAGGGAACTGATCCACATGGCACGTGCATTCTTCCGCCGCCGCAAGTCCTGCCCGTTCTCGGGCAAGAACGCGCCGCAGATCGATTACAAGGACATCCGTCTGCTTCAGGGCTTCATGTCCGAGCGTGGCAAGATCGTCCCCAGCCGCATCACCGCGGTGTCCGCCAAGAAGCAGCGTGAGCTGAGCCAGGCGATCAAGCGCGCGCGCCACATCGGCCTGCTGCCCTTCATCGTCAAGTAAGGGGGAAAGACCCAATGGACATCATCCTCCTGGAGCGCGTCGAAAAGCTCGGCGCCATCGGCGATGTTGTTTCCGTCAAGGACGGTTACGCACGCAACTACCTGCTTCCCAACAAGAAGGCCCTTCGCGCCAACGAGCGCAACAAGAAGGTCTTCGAAGCCAACCGCGCCAAGATCGAGGCCGAGAACGCCGAGCGCCGCACGGCTGCTCAGGCAGCATCGGGTGACGTCGAGGGCAAGCAGGTCGTCCTGATCCGCGCCTCGTCGAACTCGGGCCAGCTCTACGGTTCGGTTTCGGTGCGCGATATCGTCGACGCCCTGAACGCCGACGGTGCGAACGTTGCCAAGCACATGATCGTGCTGGAGCGTCCGATCAAGACGCTCGGCATCTTCGACGTGCGCGTCAGCCTGCACCCCGAAGTGGCCGTGACCGTTCAGGTCAACGTCGCTCGCTCGCCGGACGAAGCCGAACTGCAGTCGCAGGGCGTCAACGTCATGGAAGCGATGTTCGAGCAGGACGTCTCGGGCTTCACCGAAGCCTATGACCCGAACGCCGAGCCCGGCGAGATCGCCGTCGAAGCGACCGAGGAAGCCGAAGGCGAAGAGCAGGCCTGATAGGCCACACACTCTTTCCTCACGGAAGACTTCACGAAAGCCCTCGCACTCCAGCGGTGCGGGGGTTTTTCGTTTGCACACACGTAACAATGGAACTGCGATGTTGGTCGAGCCCTTGTCCGCTAACGATGCGCATGTCGACTCCGGCCTGCTGGCCGCGATCGTCGCGCTGAACAACGCGCACGCCGTGGAGCTTTCCTTTGCGGACGAGGCGCGTATGGAACTCAAACCACATGGGCCGCACGGATCGGCCGGGTAGACGGACTGCTTCTCGCCTTCGATCAGGATGCAGCTTACGACAGCCCGAACTTCGCATGGTTCCGCAACGCCTATAGCCGCTTCGCCTATGTCGACCGGATCGTGACCGCCCCCGCCGCTCGAGGCAAAGGCATAGCGCGGTGTCTGTACGACGATCTCTTTGCCAAGGCGCGAGCGGCCGGACACGAGCGCGTGGTCTGCGAGATCAACTCCGATCCCCCCAATCCGGCATCCGAGCGCTTCCATCGCGCGCTCGGCTTTGAGCAAGTCGGCGAGGCTCTGCTCGAAAACGGCAAGACAGTGTCGTACATGGCCTGCCAACTCACCTCCTAATCGCGAAGTTTTCAGCTGCCCTTGCACTGCAACACGAATTGCGTAAAAACGGGCGATGGAAACGATACAGAAAACCCTCGCGGAATTGGTCCGCGTCTATGAAGAAGCCATCGCCTGCCTTCAGGCGGACATCAACGCTTTCGTGGCCGATGGCACCCTGCCTCCTGTAGAGAGGCGCTCCGAACATCGCTGGACTTACCCGGAACTGCGCGTGACGTATGCCGGGCGCGAACGCGATGCCAGCCACAGCCGTGCCTTCGGGCGACTGGCCGAGGCGGGCGAATACGTCACCACGGTGACGCGCCCGCACCTGTTTGCCGATTATCTCACCGACCAGCTCGAACTGCTGCAGCAGGATTATGAGATCGAGATCACCGTCACCCGCTCGGCGCAGGAGATCCCCTTCCCTTACGTCCTCGATGGCGTGAAGGTCGGCACGATCACCCCGCAGGAACTCTCGCAGCACTTCCCGACCACCGAACTAGCGATGATCGGAGACGAGATCGCCGACGGTATCCATGACCTCGATGACGAAGACCCGATGCCGCTGGCGCTGTTCGACGCGCTGCGCACCGATTTCAGCCTTGCGCGCCTCCAGCACTACACCGGAACAAGCGCCGATCACTGCCAGCGCTTCATCCTGTTCACGAACTATCACCGCTATGTCGATGAATTCGTGGACTGGGCCGGGCAGCAGGTCGGCAAGGACGGCTATGTCGCCCTGTCGGGCGCCGGTGGCCTCTACCTTGACGCCCCGATCGACAATGCCCGTGCGCGCCTGTCCGACACGGCATGGCGCCGCCACCAGATGCCCGCCTATCACCTTATCCGTGAGGACCGCTCGGGCATCACGCTGGTAAACATCGGCGTTGGCCCCTCGAACGCCAAGACGATCACCGATCACCTTGCGGTCATCCGTCCCGAAGCCTGGTTAATGATCGGCCACTGCGGCGGCCTGCGCGAAAACCAGCGCATCGGCGACTATGTGCTCGCCCATGCCTACCTTCGCGACGACCATGTGCTCGATCCCGTGCTTCCGCCCGAGATTCCTCTGCCTGCGATTGCCGAAGTGCAGATGGCGCTGGCGACGGCGGCCGAGAAGGTCAGCGGCGAAGGCGGCACCAACCTCAAGAAGCGTATGCGTACCGGCACCATCGTCACCACCGACGATCGCAACTGGGAGCTTCGCTACACCGATTCGGCGCATCGCTTCAGCCTGAGCCGCGCCATCGGCATCGACATGGAAAGCGCCACGATCAGCGCGCAGGGCTATCGCTTCCGCGTGCCTTACGGCACTTTGCTCTGCGTCTCGGACAAGCCGCTGCACGGCGAACTCAAGCTGCCGGGTCAAGCCAACAGCTTCTATGACGAGGCCATCGCGGGGCACCTCAAGATCGGCCTGGTCGCCTGCGACCTGCTGCGTGCCGAAGGCGAACGCCTGCACAGCCGCAAGTTGCGCGCGTTCAACGAGCCGCCGTTCCGCTGATCCCTTTGCGCCCATGCCGCTCGCTATTTCGATGCGAGCGGCAAGGGCCATTCGTCGCGCAATGGTTGCAGGCGCACGATGAACCGTTAGAACCCCGGCTATCGATCCGGCAGCGTGAGGCACATCGCGCACCGGAAGACCAGAATATCCGAGGGATTCTTCCATGCGCACCACTTCGCTTGTCGCGGCCCTGCTGGCCGCCGCCGCCCTGCCCGTTTCTGCCCAGACACCTACCCCTGAAGCCGCACAGCAGGGCACCGGTGCCGGGATCAACCCCGCCGCCATGGACACCGCTGCCAAACCCGGTGACGACTTCTACGGCTATGCCAACGGCACCTGGCAGAAGCAGGCGCAAATTCCGGCAGACCGCTCCTCGACAGGCGCGGGTCTCGTCGCCTTCGAATCGACCGAGCGCGAGCAGACCGAACTGCTTGCCAAGCTGCTTGCCTCCACGCCCGCGCCGGGCAGCGATGAAGCGCGCATCAAGGATTACTACAGCGCCTACATGAACCTCGGCGCGATTGACGCCGCCGGAATGGCACCGCTCAAGAGCGATCTGGCGCGCTACGCCGCGATCAAGTCAAAGGCGCAGCTGGTCCATGTGCTGGGAGACCAGACCGAGAGCGATCTGGACCTGTTCAACAACAACAACGACATGGACACCGAAAACCTATTCGGCCTGTTCATCACCAAATCGCTCAGCGGGCCTGACGTGGTGCCCTATATCTATCAGGGCGGCCTCGGGCTGCCGGATCGCGAATACTATCTCTCGACCGATCCCAAAATGGCAACCGCCCGCACGCAGTACCGCACCTATATCGTGCAACTGCTCAAGGCTGCCGGCGTCAGCGAGCCCGAGGCCCGTGCCGCCCGCATCTTCGATCTCGAAACGAAGATCGCCCGCGCGCATCCGCCCAAGGCCGACATGGCGGACTTCACCAAGGGCGGCACGCTCTGGAAGCGGGCAAACTTTGCGAAGAACGCGCCGGGCATGGACTGGAATGCGTATTTCACCGCCGCCCGCATGCCGCACCAGCAGGTGTTCGACGTCTATGCGCCCGGCGCGATCAAGGGCATGGCCGCCCTTGTCGGCTCGCAGCCCCTGCAAGCCTGGAAGGACTGGCTGATCTTCCACCGCATCAACGCCAATACCGATGTTCTGCCGCAGAAGCTCGATGCCCTGCACTTCGCTTTCTACGGCACCCAGCTTTCGGGTACGCCGCAGCAGCGCCCCCGCGCCAAGCGGGCTCTGGCTGCCATCAACACCGATCTCGGCAACGCCTTCGGCAAGCTGTATGTTCAGGCCTACTTCCCGCCATCGGCAAAGGCGCAGGTCGAGGATATGGTCGTCCACATCAAGGCCGCCTTCGCCAAGCGCATCGCCGCGCTCGACTGGATGGCGCCGGAAACCAAGAAGCAAGCGCTTGCCAAGCTCGATGCGACGGTCGTCAGTGTCGGCTATCCCAACCACTGGCTCGATTATTCGATGGTGACGATCGCGCCGAATACAGCCTATGCTAACCGCATGTCGGCGATCCGCGGCAAGACGCTCCAACAACTTGCCAAGCTCGGCAAGCCGCAGGACCGCAGCGAATGGTGGATGGACCCGCAGCTCGTAAACGCGGTCAACCTGCCGGTCCAGAACGCGCTGAACTTCCCGGCGGCGATCCTCCAAAAGCCGTTCTTCGATCCTGCTGCCGATGCGGCCTTCAATTACGGTGCCATCGGCGCGGTGATTGGGCATGAAATCAGCCACAGCTTCGATGCCAGCGGCGCGATGGTCGATGCCGAGGGTAATGTGCGCAACTGGTGGACCAAGGCCGACCTTGCGCACTTCCAGGCCGAAACGCAGGCGCTTGTACGCCAGTACGACGCCTATGCGCCCTTCCCCGACCTGCATCTCAACGGCAAGCTGGAACTGGGCGAGAACGGCGCCGACGTGGCAGGCCTTGCCGCCGCATTCGACGCCTATCGCGCGTCGCTGAACGGTCAGGACCTGCCGGAGAAGGATGGCCTCACCGGCGATCAGCGCTTCTTCGTGGCCTTTGCGCAGAGCTGGTCGAGCAAGACCCGCGAGGCGGCCGAGCGTGCGCAGATCGTCGCCAACGCCCATGCGCCCAGCGAATATCGCGCGCTGACGGTGCGCAACAACGATGCCTGGTACAAGGCCTTCGACGTGCAGCCCGGCGCGGCGCTCTACCTCGATCCCGCCAAGCGCGTGAAGCTCTGGTAAAATATACAAGGAGCGGGACTGCATCGGCAGTCCCGCTCCTATTCATCTGTTATGCTGTCGAGCATCAGATTTCGGTGATGACTTCACTCAGCGGCAGGCGCGCCTTGGGCAGCTTCGCATTGAAATCGTCCTCGGCGCGATAGCCAAGGGCAACCGCACAGATCGCCGTGAATCCCTTTTCAGGCAGCCCGAGTTCTCGGTCGAGCACGGCGGTATCGATGCCTTCCATCGGCGTCGCATCGATGCCCATCGCGGCAGCGCCCAGCAGAAGTTGGCCGATCGCGATATAGACCTGCTTGTCCGCCCACTGACGCAGATCCTTCAGATCGTCGCGGTGCCAGCCGACGAAGAAGCGGCGCCCCTTCAGATTGCCCTCGCGCGCCTCGGCATTGGCATAGCGTCCCGCGGCGTCCTCTACATCGGTGACGCGCAGGACGTATTCGTCATCCTCGGCCAGACGGCTCGCGAAAACCACGACGTGCGAGGCCTTGGTCACCTTCTCAAGGTTGAAGGCGTACTGCCCCTCAACGCCTTTGGCGACGCGCGCCTTGCCGTCCTCGGTTCCGGCGATCACGAAATGCCAGGGCTGCGAATTGACGCTGGACGGCGTCAACTGGAGCAGTTCCTTGATCTTTTCGACATCGGCATCGGCAATGCGACGGCTCGGATCATAGGCCTTCGTGGTATAACGGCTGCGCGCCGCTTCCAGAATGACTTCAGCAGCTTCGGGCAGGACGGCGGTCTGGAGGGTCATGGGCTTCTTCCTTGGGGGACGGAACGATCCGCCAAAGGTAGGAAGCGTGGTGCGGCGCGTCATCAGGCCTATGGCAAAGATTTTCTTGCAGCGCCCCGAACGTTTCCCCGCGCTCAGCCCTGAAGATACTCGACAATCGCCCGGCCCAGATCCTTGAACGTTACCGATGACATGTGATTGCCCGGCGTCTCGACGTAGGTGCCTTGCGGCAGCGCAGCAGCGAGGTCCGGTGCCGATCCGTTGTCGTGATCGTCCGCCCCTGCGACACATAGGGTCGGCATGGCGATGCGTCCGATAGCATCCAGGCCGGTATCGTCGACCGAGCCCAGCAGCAGACGCGCCGCTACCCGGTCGATCCCCTGGCTCTTCATGAAGACCTGCGCGACATAGGCCTTGTCGCCACGCTCGATGGTTCCGAAGCGGTCGATCGCATCGATGAAATGCGCGCTGCGACGCGCCCAGCCGGAAAGACCGGTCAGACCCATGCCGCCCAGCACCAGCCGCTCGGGCGCAAGCCCTTCCAGCACACCGCGAACCACCGTGCGCGCGCCGAGCGAGAATCCCCCCAGATCGTAAGCGGCGCCGTCGAGGCCGAGCGCGGTGATCACCGCCTTCAGATCGCGCACCAGCACGTCTGCCGGATAAGCCGCCGGATCATGCGGCGCCTCGCTCTGACCATGCGCGCGCAGGTCCGGCATGAACACCTCGAAACCCGCATCGGCGAGGATACGTGCGTTACCGAACTTGATCCAGTTCACCTCGGCGCTGGAAAACAGGCCATGCAGCAACACCAGCGGACGCGCGCCACTGTCCCCGATCGTATGCAGCGCCAGCCGGGTCCCGGCGTAGCCTTCGAGGAAAGTCGTCTCGATTTCGCTGGCAGGCGCGTTCATGTTGATCTCCAAGGGGTATGCAGCAATCGCCAGACCCTTGGTCGCCTGTGCCAGCGAATGCAAGGCCATGCGCGCATGGAGAAATCCGTTCCGATATGGACATGGTTGGCCGCCAGTCGCTCTTGATGATCAGCCCCCGCAAGCGCATCCATCCGCGATGGAGAGGATCACAAAAAGCGTGATGCAGGTCTGGGGCGTATTTGTACTGCCGGGCCTCGTCACAGGAGCGTTAATGCTCGCCCACACCAATCTGTGGCCGCCCCCGCTCGATTTGGAGGGGACAGCCGAAGGCCTGGTGTGGCTGGCGATCTTCGGCCTGTGTTACGCGCTGCCGACGCTTTACCTTGTGGGGATCATTGTCCAGCGTTTGCGCAACGGAATTATCGCGCTGCGAACATACAAAAGGCCCGCCAACATCCATGCTGGCGAGCCTCTTGCCTGATTTCACGCTCTGGCCTGATCTCTCAGGGCGCTATCCGAAGAAGATCAGCCCTTCTTGAGGTGACGGCGGCCCAGCAGTTCGGCGATCTGCACCGCATTCAGTGCCGCGCCCTTGCGCAGGTTGTCCGACACGCACCATAGCGTCAGACCATTCTCGACCGTCGAGTCTTCGCGGACGCGGCTGATGTAGGTCGCGCCGTCGCCCACGCACTCGATCGGGGTGACGTAACCACCGTCCTCGCGCTTATCGACGAGCATCACGCCCGGCGCTTCACGCAGGATGTCCTGCGCTTCAGTGGCAGAAAGCTCTTCCTCGAACTCGATGTTCACCGCTTCCGAATGGCCGACAAACACCGGCACACGCACGCAGGTCGCCTGCAGCTTGATCTTCGGATCGAGGATCTTCTTGGTCTCCACGACCATCTTCCACTCTTCCTTGGTCGAACCATCGTCCAGGAAGACATCAATGTGCGGGATCACGTTGAAGGCGATCTGCTTGGTGAACTTCTTCGGCTCGGCCTGATCGCCGACGAAGATCGCGCGGCTCTGCTCGAACAGTTCGTCCATACCGGCCTTGCCCGCGCCCGACACCGACTGGTAGGTCGAGACGACGACGCGCTTGATCTTGGCCCGATCGTGCAGCGGCTTGAGCGCAACGACCAACTGTGCGGTCGAGCAGTTCGGATTGGCGATGATGTTGCGCACAGCGTAGCCATCGATCGCGTCCGGATTCACTTCTGGCACGATCAGCGGCACGTCCGGGTCCATGCGGTAGAGCGACGAGTTGTCGATCACCACGCAGCCCTGTGCGGCGGCCTTGGGCGCATAAATCTTGGTCGGCTCCGAACCGGCCGCGAACAGTGCAATGTCCCAGCCCGTGAAATCGAAGTGCTCGATGTTCTTGACCTTGAGTTTTTTACCGGTCTCGCCGTACTCAATCTCAATACCGGTCGAACGCGACGATGCCACCGCTGCGATCTCGTCGCAGGGGAATTCGCGCTCGGCAAGGATGTTGAGCATTTCGCGACCGACATTTCCGGTCGCGCCGACGACGGCTACCCGGTAACCCATTTCAAGTTCCTTCATCATCTTCGATACCACGAGGCGGCAATGCACTCGTGAACGCGCGCCGTTACAGGGGATGCAGCACACTGACAAGCGCACTTTTCCGATGCTTGCGCATTATCCCGCTATCGACGATCAAATATTTCCCATCGAACTATAGTTTCAGGCAAATTTTTACCAACCATACATGCCGAGTCCCCTTCAAACGAAAACAGCCGATCCCTTTGGACCGGCTGCTTCGAGTTTATCCTGAGGACGTATCCGGTCAGTGCGCTGTCGCGCTCGCAGCCGGGGCCTGGACAGGAGCAGCCGCCAGTTCATCAGCCTCCGTCCATTCGATCTCGGTCAAGGTTTCGGTAAGCGCCTTGGCGAGAACCTGATCGACGTGACTGACGGGAATGATCTCCAACCCCTGCTTCACGTTATCGGGGATTTCGGCGAGATCCTTGCTGTTGTCCTCTGGGATCAGCACCGTGGTCAGGCCGCCACGCAATGCTGCGAGCAGCTTCTCCTTGAGACCGCCGATAGGCAGCACACGGCCACGCAGGGTAACTTCGCCGGTCATGGCGATATCCTTGCGCACCGGTACGCCGGTCAGCGTCGAGACAATCGACGTCACCATGCCGATGCCCGCCGAAGGGCCATCCTTGGGCACCGCGCCTTCGGGCAGGTGGATATGGATGTCCTTGCGGTTGAACACCGAAGGCTTGATGCCATAGGCAGGCGCGCGAGCCTTCACGAAGCTGAACGCCGTCTGGATCGACTCGTTCATCACTTCGCCCAGCTTGCCGGTGGCCTTGATCTGACCCTTGCCGGGCACCGTAACCGCCTCGATGGTCAATAGTTCGCCACCCACCTCGGTCCAGGCGAGGCCCGTCACTGCACCGACCTGATGTTCCTCTTCGGACACCCCGTGGCGGAACTTGCGCACACCGGCATAGTCGGCAAGATTTTCCGGCGTGATCGTCACGCTGGTGACCTTGCCTTCGAGGATCTGGCGCAGCGACTTGCGGGCCAGACGCGCCACTTCGCGCTCCAGCGTACGCACGCCGGCCTCGCGGGTGTAATAGCGGATCAGGTCACGAAGGCCGTCCTGCGTCAGCGTAAACTCGCCCTTCTTGAGACCGTGCGCCTCCACTTGCTTGCGCACCAGATGGCGCTCAGCGATCTCGACCTTCTCGTCTTCGGTATAGCCTTCGAGACGGATGATCTCCATGCGATCGAGCAGAGGCTGCGGCAGGTTCAGGCTATTCGCGGTGCAAACGAACATCACATCCGACAGATCGATATCGAGTTCGAGATAATGATCCTGGAACTTGGCGTTCTGTTCCGGGTCAAGCACCTCAAGCAGCGCTGAGGCCGGATCGCCACGGAAGTCCTGACCCAGCTTGTCGATCTCGTCGAGCAGGAACAGCGGGTTGGACTTGCCTGCCTTCTTCAGGTTGCTGACGATCTTGCCCGGCAGCGAGCCGATGTAGGTACGGCGATGGCCACGGATCTCGGCCTCGTCGCGCACGCCGCCCAGCGACTGGCGGATGAACTCGCGCCCGGTTGCCTTCGCGATAGACTTGCCCAGCGAGGTCTTGCCCACACCCGGCGGTCCGACGAGGCACAGGATCGGCCCCTTCAGCTTGTTGGTGCGCGCCTGCACCGCCAGATACTCGATAATCCGGTCCTTGACCTTGTCCAAGGCATAGTGATCGGCATCGAGTACATCCTGTGCCGCCGAGATATCACGCTTGAGCTTGCTCTTCTTGCCCCAGGGAAGCCCCAGCAACACGTCGAGATAGTTGCGCACCACTGTCGCCTCGGCGCTCATCGGCTGCATCGAGCGCAGTTTCTTGAGTTCGGCGTTGGCCTTTTCGCGCGCTTCCTTTGAAAGCTTGGTGCTCTCGATCTTTTCCTGCAGTTCGAGAAGCTCATTGGCTTCATCGCCCTCGCCGCCCAGCTCGGACTGGATCGCCTTCAGCTGTTCGTTGAGGTAATACTCGCGCTGCGTCTTCTCCATCTGCCGCTTCACACGGCCACGGATCTTGCGCTCCACCTGCAGAACGCCGAGTTCGCCCTCCATGAAGGAGTAGACCATTTCGAGGCGCTTGAGCGGATCGGGCTCGGACAGCACCGCCTGCTTGTCGGAGACCTTGGCGGTCAGCTGGGCCGCGACGGTATCGGCCAGCTTTGCTGCATCCTCGATCTCGCCCAGTTGCTCGCCTGCATCCTGCGACAGCTTCTTCGACAGCTTGGCATATTCGCCGAACTGCTCGATCACCGTGCGCATCATCGCCGAAACTTCGGTGCCTTCCGCCTCGATGGCATCGATCAGTTCAACCTGCGCGACCAGCATCTCGCCTTCGGCGCCCTGCTCGGTGCCAAGGCTTTCGAGCGCAGCGCGCTCCTTGCCTTCGACGAGTACACGCACGGTGCCGTCAGGCAGCTTGAGCAGTTGCAGCACGCTGGCGATCACGCCAGTATCGTAGAGATCGTCGCGATCGGGATCGTCACAGCCGGGATCGAGCTGCGCGAGCAGGAAGATATCCTTGTCGCCTGCCATGGCGGCCTCGAGCGCGGCCACCGACTTGTCGCGACCGACGAAGAGCGGAACCACCATGCCCGGAAACACGACGATGTCGCGAAGAGGCAGAAGGGGAAGCAAATTCACAGACATATCCAATCCATCAGGTGCCGGCCCGGAAGGCCGGAAAGCCCGGAGTTACCCCCGGCTTGCCGGGAGAATATGGGGCTTCACCGTAGCAGTGCAATGCACCATGCGCCCAAACCGACGCAAATGCGTCATCAGAACGGCATCTTGAAGCCCGGCGGCAGGCCCATGCCCTGCTGCGCCTTGCCCAGTTCCTCGTTGGCGACCGAGTCCGCCTTGGTCCGCGCGTCGTTGTAGGCCGCCGCGATCAGGTCTTCGAGCATCTGCTTTTCCTCGACCTTCATCAGGCTTTCATCGACCGAAACACCGATGACGCGGCCCTTTGCCGAGCAGCGGATCTTCACCAGACCGCCGCCCGAAAGCCCTTCGACTTCCATCTTGTCGAGCTTGGCCTGCGTCTCGTTCATCTGCTTCTGGATCGTCTCGGCAGCCTGCTGGGCGGCCTGGATCATCTCTTCCATCGACTTCATGTCATCGTCTCCATTGGCGTCGTCCGCCGCCGATGGCAGCGGGACGCTCGTCTTCAATCATTTCGGCTTCGGGGAAGGCCGCCAGAGTCGCCTGCACCAGCGGATGCGCGACAAGTGCCGCGCCCGCCTCTGCCTTGCGACCTTCGGCCTGCTCGACAAGGGTGGGAACGCCCTCTTCTCCGGTAACGCGCTCGACCTGCCAGCGCTCGCCCGTGACCTTGCCCAGCGCATTGCGCATGAGCGCGGCGATATCCTCATTGAAACCGGGCGGTTGCGCGTAGCGCAGCAGGGCCGGCGCCAGTTCCACCACCCTCACCTGCATACGCATGGTGTTCGCGGTCGACATCTCGCCGATATGCTCGACATCATCGACCAGCGCCTCCCACTGCGTCACGACCGCGCCCGGGTTTTGCCCCTTACCTTGCGGAGCCGTCATGGCCGCCCCACCCGGCGCCGCGTCATTCGCCGTCGCGGCTACAGGCGCAGGGGCGCGGGACGCGATCTCTTCCAGCTTGCGCACCAGAGAACCGGGATCGGGCATATCGGCTGCATGCATGATCCGCAGCAGCGCCATCTGCGCCGCGACCAGCGGATCGGGCGCCGACTTGACCTCGTCATGCCCTTTTATCAGCAATTGCCACAGGCGATGGACCTGTCCGGCCCGGAGCGCTTTCGCCCAGCCCTCGATCGCCTCGCGCTCTTCGTTGGAGGGCGCATCGGCGGCATTCCCGCTGACCTGCGCCACCGCGATGCGATGCGTAAGCTCCATGAGCCCGCGCAGGATCGAAACCGGCTCGACACCCAGCGAATACTGGTGCGTCACGACCTCCAGCACGCCAGTACCATCACCATCAAGCAGCGCACCGACCAGTCGGCGCTGAGTGCTCTTGTCCGAAAGCCCCAGCATGTCACGCACGCGGACCGCCTGCACCTTCCCCTCGCCGTCAAGGTCGGCATGGGCAATCGCCTGATCGAGGATCGAGAGGCCATCGCGCACCGAACCCTCGGCAGCGGCAGCGACCATCGCCAGCGCTTCGCCTTCGGCCTCGACACCTTCGAGTTCGCAGATTTTCCCGAAGTGCTCGGCCAGCATGGCACTGGGAATCCGGCGCAGGTCGAAACGCTGGCAGCGCGAGAGCACCGTGACCGGGAGCTTGTCCACCTCGGTCGTCGCAAAGAGGAACTTCACATGCGCAGGCGGTTCCTCAAGTGTCTTGAGCAAGGCATTGAAAGCATTGCGTGAAAGCATGTGAACTTCGTCGATGATATAGATCTTGTAGCGAGCCGAGACGGCGGCATAGCGCACCGCCTCGATGATCTCGCGCACATCGTCGACGCCGGTATGGCTCGCGGCGTCCATCTCGATCACATCGATATGGCGCCCTTCCGCGATCGCCCGACAGGGCTCGCAGACGCCGCAAGGATCGATCGTCGGGCCACCCTGCCCGTCCGGGCCGATGCAGTTCAGCGCCTTGGCGATGAGCCGCGCGGTCGATGTCTTGCCGACCCCGCGCACGCCGGTCATCAGGAAGGCGTGCGCCAGTCGGTCGCGCTTGATCGCATTGGCAAGCGTGCGAACCATCGCTTCCTGCCCGATCAGTTCGGCGAAAGTCTGCGGACGGTACTTGCGTGCCAGCACACGGTAAGGCTGCGCGGCCTTGTCCGGGAGAGCCTCCGGAGCCTTTGTAGCAGCCTCTTGCGGAGGCCGCTTCACAACCGGTGCCTGCGCAGGGAGATTTTCGGCTTCGTCGAGATCGGGTTCAGCTTCCGGAAGCACGCTGGGCTCCACTTTCTCCGCCGATACAGCGACCGGCGCCTCCTGCGGCGCAGGCACTGCTACCGGCGGTTCCAGTGCCTCGGCCGGTGTAGCCTCCTCAGCGACAGGCTCGGGGGATTTTTTCGGGGTAGATGCTGGCACCTCGGCGGGCATCGGTGCGGGCTCCCCAAACATGGAGAACTGCCCCGCCGCTTCGAGGTCTGCCTTGCTGGGCGCAGCCTCGGCCTCGTCGCTCGCCGACGACGAGTCGGGCAGCGCCGCGAACATATCGTCGTGCCAAGGCGGCGTCTGGCCGTCGGTATCGTGTGAATCGCTCATTGCATCTGCCAGACTAGGCGCTGGCGAGGCAATTGTCAGGCCTTGGGCTGACGTTCATGCCGGGTTTGTTAGAGGCAGGCTTGCCAAGGCGAACATTGCGCCGCAGCAGTCAGACGGGAAGACGCCCCGATCTGGCCGAACATATTCAGGAAACAGCTCTCGATGATCCTTGCTCTCCTCATGACGACGCTGACGCCAGCAGCCGCCACGGCGACCATCCCGACACCGCCCTCGATCCCGCAATTCAGCGTGGCGGACTGCCAGAATCCGGATCGCGCCCGCGACGCCATCACTGCGAACTTCGCCTCGGGCGAGATCGAGAATGCCATTCGCTCCTACGGTGTCGCCCGTCAGGAAGCTCTCGTCGCGCGGTTCAACGCCTCGAAGATGAGTGTCGATGAAAGAGGCGCGCTGATGCACCAGCTCGGTGGGTCGGCAGCCGTGCGAGAAGCCGTTGCGGCGGGGCAGCACGCGTGGGACGAGACGCAGCCCTGGTACGAAAAGCTGAAGACCGACCCTCGGGGTGCAGGCGCCTGCATGGCGACAGCGCATGTTTCACAGGGGTTTTCCGCCATGCTCGCAGCGTCCCAGCGAATCTGGGACGTGTTCGACGCGGGCATCGCCAAGGCAGGCGCCTGAGACATCTCCACTTTGCCAGCCCGAAACGCTTGTCCCGAAACAGCAAAAGGCCGCGTCGTGACGCGGCCTTTTGGCGTGCTCATCATAATGTGAACGTTTGAAGGAGCCGGACGACCCGCCGCAATCCGTTGTGGCTGCTTCCTTCCGGACCTGACCAGATTGGCGAACGCAAACGTCCGACCGACTCCCGGCGCGCCCTATGAGCGAGCCGGAAAGGTTTGTCCAGCCCCACTACTCACTTACGGTCAAGTATGGTCGCAAGGACTGGAAACAAGCATTAGCGAAAGTTGTCCGCGTACGCCTGAATCTTCAGACGGCGCGGCGGGGTTGCATGCACTTCAGCCTCGATACCGTACTTGTCGGCATAGGCCTTGGCCGCTTCCACATCCGGGAACTTGAGCTGGACCTGACGCTGCGTGTCCATCGAGCCAGCCCATCCCGTCAAAGGATCGGGCTTCTGCGCGTCTGCCGGCGCGAATTCGAGGATCCACTCGGCGAGAAGCGCTTTGCCAGACTGCATGGCGTTCTTGGGGCGCTGAAAGATGCGTGCACTCATGACTGCTTCCTTGCCTCCGAATCGGCCTTCAAATCAAGGCGCAAATCACCGCTTGCGCGTTGCCTCAAACGCATTGCGCGTCTTTAGGCTGGGGTCTTCCGTCCATGGCTCGTCCGGCCAGCGATGCCGGGGATAGCGCCCCTTCATATCGCGCTGCACATCGCGCCACGACCCCCGCCAGAATCCCGGCAGGTCTTTCGTCGACTGAATAGGGCGACCGGCAGGCGAGGTCAGCTTTAGCAGCAACGGCTGTTCCGGACGGCCAAATCCGGGATGGCGATCGAGACCAAACAGAGCCTGCGCGCGCACTTCGATACTGGGTCCGCCCTCGTCCTCGTAATCAATCGCATGCGTGCTACCTGCGGGGCTGGTGAACGAGGCAGGCGCAAGACGGTCAAGCGCCTGCTGCTCGTCCCATGTCATCCGGTTACGCAGCGCCTCGTACACAGCTCCGTTATCGAGCGAATCGAGACGCCGCCCCAGCAATGGTCCAAGCCACTCCTCCAGATCCTGCAGCAGCGCCGCTTCGCCCAGAGCCTCAACGCCAGCATATCGCGCTCGCTTGAGAAGTGTCAGCGCGGACTTTCCGAAAGGCACCAGGCCCAGGCCCTCGATGCGTATCCGTTCCAGCAAAAAGGCAGTGATGGCGGACGGCGACGGCGCAGGATCCGGACCACTTGCCAGCGTGATGGCCCCAAGCCGCCGCTCAAGCCGCGCCTCGACACGCTCGTCCTGCGCATTCCAGCGCAGCACCGAACGGCGCTGCACGTCAGTCGCAAGCCACTGCTCGGCCTCACCATCGTCGAGCGAAACGCCGGCAAGTATCCGCGCGCCCTTCGCCTGACCTTGCGCATCGCCGATGACAAGCCATTCACGCGCGGCAAGTGGCGAGGCCGGATCGAGGACATAGCCACGCCCGCCGGCGGAAAGCCAATGCTCGCCTGCCACATCACGACGGCGCGCGACCATATCGGGGCGCCCGAAAGCAAGAAGGATACCCAACGGGATATCATCCCGAACTTCGGGAACAGCGGGCGAAAGACCCGCTGCACGCCGCATCCATCCATCGGCGAGCTGGCGCGAAGCATCGGCACGAGACGAGCGATCGGAATTCCAGCGAGACAACCGCTGCGCCAGATCCTCGCTGCGCCCGCCAAGTCCGCGTTCCTGCAAGAGCATTGCCAGGCGCGCCGCCGTACGGCCAGCGCCTCGCTCTGTCGCACGAAGGATCATGGCCGCTTGCGAAGGCTCCATCGGCAGCGTTGCGACCTTGCGCCCGAACGCCGTGATCCGTCCCTCCGTATCCAGCGCTCCAAGTGCGAGAAGGCGCTCCCGTGCCACATCGAGCGATACCGACGGCGGCACATCCAGCCAAGCCATCGCCTGCGGATCCACTGTCCCCCACGAAGCCAGAGAGAGCGTAAGCGGCGCAAGGTCGCTGGTGACGATCTCCGGCGGGTCGAAGGCCGGTCGACCTGCATGAGCTGCTTCAGCCCATAACCGATAGGCTGTCCCCGCACCCTGGCGGGCGGCACGCCCTGCACGCTGCCCGGCAGATGCCTGGCTCGATCGATGAGTAACAAGACGGGTCACACCTGCCGCGCGGTCAAACTCGGCCCGGCGACTTAGACCGCTGTCGACTACGACCGAAACCCCCTCCAGAGTCAGCGACGTTTCAGCAATCGCCGTTGCCAGAACGATTCGCCGTCGACCTTCCAGATCTCTGCGGATTGCCTGACGCTGGGCTGCCGGATCGCACTGTCCATGTAGCGGAAGGATTACCGCCGAGGGCAGTCGCTCGCCAAGACGCTCCTTCGTTCGGTCGATTTCGCGAACCCCCGGAAGAAACGCAAGGATATCCCCGTCCTGCTCCCGCCATGCGGCAAGCACTGCCCTTGCCATCGCGTCCTCCACGCGCTCATCGGCAACGCTTCCCAGCCAACGGACTTCCAATGGCCAGGCGCGTCCCTCGCTTTCGATCAGCGGCGTATCTGGCCCCAGAAGATCGGCAAACCGGGCGCCATTGATGGTCGCGGACATCACCACAATCCGCAAATCCTCACGCAGTACGGCTTGCGTTTCGATGGCCAGTGCCAGTCCCAGATCGCTGTCGAGATGCCGTTCATGAGCTTCATCGAACAGTACCGCGCTGATCCCGCCAAGTTCCGGGTCGGCAAGGATTGTGGCGACAAAAATCGCCTCCGTCATCACCATCACCCGCGTACGCGCCGAGCGGCGGGTATCGAGACGAGTCGCGTAGCCGATCGTCTCGCCCGCATTTTCTCCCAGTAGTTCGGCCATGCGCTCGGCAGCGGCACGGGCAGCGACTCTGCGTGGAGACAGCAAAATCACCGTTCCTTCGCACCAGGATTCGCTCAGCAAAGCCGGTCCGACAGTCGTCGTCTTGCCTGCCCCTGGAGGTGCGATGAGTACTGCCGAATTCTGCCTGCGAAGAGCTGAAAGAAGTGCCGGCAGCACAGCGTGAACGGGAAGAGTTTGATCAACAGCGCTCATGGCTTGCGCCCCATACCCTCTCGATGGGCAGTTCACAAATTGTCACCTGCGGCCATGCCCGCCCGTTCCGAGAGACCCGCGTGCACTTTTTTTCAATGTTTGGTCGATAAACGCAATGATCGTGTTCTTTCGACTTCTCACCTTTATGCGTCCGCGCGAGCACGTGATCCATCCCGCCGGCCAGCTCCCGCTGCCCGTTGCCCAGTTCCTGCGCCTGCGCGATCAAATTCCCTGGCTTTACGGGTTGCTGGCGACCAATTCCGTCATTCTGGCATATACGCACCGCGCAGTTGCCCCCACCACCCTGACAATCACCGTCCCGGCGGTTCTCATTCTGGCCACTCTGGTCCGCATGGCCATGTGGCTGACACCGATTCGTGCCGAAGATCTGGCCGTGGCAAAGGTCGAAGCGAAACTGCGCAGCGCCGTGGCAGTGGCCGTGGCGCTGGCCATCGGCTTCGTGACCTGGGCACTGGGACTGGACCAGTATGGCAACGCCTGGGAACACGGTCATGTCGCCATCTATGTGGCCGTTACCGTGCTTGGTTGCATCTTTTGCCTTAATTACCTACCGCTGGCTGCGACCTTGGTCGGCGTAACGGTAATCGGCACGTTTCTTGTTTATGCGCTACTCCAGCAGACCGAAATCCTGATCGCCATCGCGATCAACATCGGCCTTGTTGCAGCCATGATCCTAAAATTGCTGAACGATAGCTATCACGGCTTCGTCGATCTTGAACTCGCGCAACGTGACCTTCACCGCAAGCGGCGTCAGGCGCAGGCGCTCGGCACGGAAAATGCCCGCCTTGCCGAGACCGATGCTCTCACAGGCCTTCCCAATCGCCGTTTCTTTTTCGCCATGCTCGATTCGATGATCGAGCAGGCCAGCGCAGATCACAGCTTCTGCGTGGGGTTGATTGATCTGGATCGCTTCAAGCCAATCAACGACACGCACGGCCATGCGCAGGGTGACAGGCTTCTGCAGATCATCGGCGAACGACTGCAGTCTTCGCGTCCCGACGACGTGATCGTCGCCCGACTCGGCGGCGACGAGTTCGGACTGATCATCAACGGCGGCGCGGATAAAGCGGAAGCCATCGCAAATTCGCTGTGCACTGCGGTCCGTGCCCCGGTCCGCTTGGGCGATCTGGGAGTCTCGGTAGGATGCTCTGCCGGATTGGTCGTGTTTCCCCAAGCTGGAACGACAGCCCACGCGCTTTATGATCGTGCCGACTTTGCCCTCTATCACGCCAAGAACCAGAAGCGCGGCCAATGTGTCCGCTTCTCCGGCGAACTGGAAAACCTGATCCGCACCGAACAGGCGCTGGAGGCTGCACTGCAAGGCGCCGATCTGCAAACGGAACTTCGGCTGGCATTTCAGCCGATCGTCTATACCGACACTCTCGAGGTGGTGAGCGTGGAGGGATTGGCCCGGTGGACATCCCCTCGCCTTGGCGTGGTTTCACCGGAACAGCTTATCCAGACCGCAGAGCGTGTTGGCCGCGCCCGCGAAGTGACGTTGACGCTGTTTGACAAGGCGCTGGTCTCGCTGGCCAGACTACCGGCGAACGTTCGCCTGTCGTTCAACCTTTCCGGCATCGATCTTGGCGATCCGGGAACGATCGAGGCGCTGCTCTCGCGCATCGGGCAGGAGCATCACCTCGCGCATCGACTGGTGTTCGAGATCACGGAAAGTTCGCTCATCGCCGAGATCGAAGCCGCAGAGGTCGCCTTGCGTCGCCTGCGCGCAGTAGGCGCACAGATTGCGCTGGATGATTTTGGAACAGGCTATTCGAGCCTGTCATCGCTACACATGCTGCCGCTGGATATTGTCAAGATCGACCGCAGCTTCGCCACCCGCCTGGACGAACCATCAGGACGCCGGTTGATCGCAGCCATCCGCAATCTTGCACGGGCGCTGTCCCTCGATTGTGTGATCGAGGGGATCGAGACAGAAAGCCAACTCATCGGCGCACGCCTTGGCGGCTTCACCCTCGCCCAAGGCTACTACATGCACCGGCCACTGGAAATGGCCGACATTCTGAGGCTGCTCGCCCCTGCGCCCACAGCCTCACCGCATCCCCGCAACCGGTTCGGCTAGACCTCCGACGTCATAGCCGAAACTTAATGAAGCCGCGTTCCGCTGGACGAATAGTCGATGCGAATCCGGACCCAGGCACCGACCTGTTCCTTGCCGTTGACGCGCGGCGGCCTCACCAGGAACTGCCACGAGGCGTCCAGAACGGCGCGACCATAGCCCGAACCTTGCGGCCCCTGCCCGATGATCTGGCAATTCTCGACATGAAAGTGCTCAACGGTCTGGCACGCGATCATGCCCCAGCCCGTACCCGGCGCCTTGGCCGGAACATACGTTGCCAGTTCGGCATTGGTTGGCTCGCGATACCATTCCGCATTATAGAGAATTTCGCCGCCAGGCCCTCGCCCGGACCATAGCTCGCGCCGCCACCGCTACTCTTGCTGGCAGAGGACGAGCCTCCTGCCTTGGGAAGGCCCGCAATATCGGCCGACGCGAAGTCCTGGCTCGACATCTTGATGAAGCTGAGCGGCGGCGGCTTGTCCGCCTTCACATCCGGCGTCGGCACCGGCGCCTGCGAAGGCGTCTTCTCGTGCGTGTTCTCGTGCTTCTTGACCTCCGGCTTGGTCTGCTTGGCGTTGGAGGCCTTTTCCTTGCTCTTCGACTTGTTCGTCTTGCCTGGAGCAATATCGAACGTCGTCGGATTGGACTGGTGGATCAGGTTGGGCACGACCGTGCCTCCCAGGATCGCCGCCAGCAGGACGAGCAGGATGATGGCCAGCGAAAGGGCCATGGAAATAGCGCGCTGTCGCGGTGAGCCGGGCTGATAGCCACGTGCGCCCGGTTCGGATTCGAGAAACATTGCGGGCCTGATTATCCTCACGCACCGGACCGAACAATCCGGCCCGGACGATTTCGTCACCACCGTTACACTTTTGCAAATGGTCGCAGATCGGCCCGCCAGCCCCCTTGCGACCATCGACCCGTCAGTAGCGGCGAGCTACCGCGAATTCGACGGCTTCGACCATCGCCGAACGGGCTTCGCCTGCCGGAAAACCGGCGATGGCATCGACCGCGCGCCGGGCATAAAGGCGAGCGCGTTCACGCGTTTCCTCGACGCAGCCGTGCCGGTTGATCAGCTCTACAGCATGGGCCAGATCGCTGTCCTCGGTGCGGAAACCGGCGATGGCTTCCTCCCAGAACTTGCGTTCCTCGGCATTGCCGCGCGCATAGGCGAGAATGACCGGGAGCGTCATCTTGCCCTCGCGGAAATCGTCACCCTTATCCTTGCCCGATTCGGTGACATCCGAATCGTAATCGATGGCATCGTCGACAAGCTGGAAGGCGATGCCGAGATTGCGACCATAGGCATCGAGCGCCATTTCCTCGGCCTCGCTCTTTTCCGCGACGATGGCGGAAATCCGCGTAGCGGCGGCGAACAGCGCTGCCGTCTTGGAACCGATGATGCCGAGATAATGCTCTTCGCTGGTGTCGATCCGGCGCTGCGCGGTCAGCTGATCGACCTCGCCCTCGGCGATGATCGAGCTGGCCTTGGAAAAGACCTTGAGGACCTTTAGGCTGCCGTCCTCGACCATCAGCTCGAAAGCGCGGGTAAACAGGAAGTCGCCCACCAGCACCGTGGCCGGGTTGCCGAAGACGATGTTGGCAGCCGCCTTGCCGCGGCGCATATCCGAGCCGTCCACGACGTCATCGTGCAGCAGCGTTGCGGTATGGAGGAACTCCACCGCTGCTGCCAGCTTGTGATGGCGTGTCCCCTGATAGCCGCAAAGTTCCGCCGCTGCGACCATCAGCATCGGGCGCATGCGCTTGCCTCCGCCCGAGATCAGATGCCCGGCAAGCGCCGGAATCAGCGGAATCTCGCTCTGCATGCGATCGAGAATCACGGCGTTGACGCTGTTCATGCCCGGCGCGGTCAGCGCCAGCATGGGAGCGAGGGAGGGCTGCTGCCTGCGCGTCTGCAGGGGACGACATCTGCACTCATCGTCCCGCGCATTGCGCGTTGCAGCGCGACAACGCAAGAGCGAATGCTGCCGAATGTGGGTTTGGAGCGTCTGGAACGGGGGACAAAGCCGTGCTAGCGCTCGGCGCGATGACACAGGAAGCCCAGACCACCGCTCCGGACCCGGTTCTCGCCGGCTATCGCGCCAGCATCGACAACATCGATGCGGCCCTGATTCACATGCTGGCAGAACGGTTTAGGATCACCCAGGCGGTCGGCGCCTACAAGGCCGAGCACGACCTGCCCGCCTCCGATCCGGGCCGCGAGGAGCGCCAGATCGAGCGGCTTCGCGCCCTTGCCGAGGACGCCCATCTTGACCCGGACTTCGGTGAGAAGTTCCTGCGCTTCATCATCGACGAAGTGATCCGCCACCACGAACGCGCCAAGAACGCCTGATAATTCAGGCAATTATATCGAAAAATCCCCGCAGAGCACTGAAACGGGCCAAGACGGGGTAAAAGCACCCTAAGCCGTACCTAAGACGTATCTAGGGTGTACCGAGGGGCGGCCAGCCATCGCATAGTGCGACGCTGCCGCCCTTCCCGGCAAATTCAGTGACCGATCACTGTTCGATCAGCGCTTCGAGCCGCGTCTTGAGCGCCTGAATGCGCACCGCAGCCTCGTTGAACGTGGCCACGTCATCCCGGCTGCCGCTGCCGCGTGCTTCGTCTGCCGCTTCGGCATAACCTTCCAGATCGACTTCCAGCGCATCGACCAGCATCTCGATCTCGTCGGCGGTCAGCGACAGCTTGATCTGCTCGCTCATGTTCCAAAATTCCTTCTGCTCGTTGTGGGGCCGGTCCCTGTCAGAAGAGACCCCGTCAGAGGGGCCGCCTGCCAAGACCGGCGCGGTCGTGCAATGGGCGATGCGATCATAATCCCCCGATGCCTCGAAGGGCAGTCTTGAAATACGGGCTCGAAATACGGCCTCGAACTACGATCGGCTACTGCGCCGCGCGCGGCAGCTTGAGCTTGACCAGCAGACCGCCCAGATCCTCGCTTTCGTCGAGTTCGGCATCGCCGTCATAGATCCGCACCACATCGCGCACGATGGCAAGCCCCAGCCCCGTGCCGGGCTTGCCGGTGTCGAGCCGCGCGCCGCGATCGAAGATGCGATGCCGCTCGGCCTCGGGAATGCCCATGCCGTCATCCTCGATCCAGATCTCGCACAAGGACGAGCCGGGCACAGCATCGACCGTCACGAACACGCTGCCGCCGCCGTACTTCGCGGCATTCTCGATCAGGTTGCCGAGAATTTCCTCAAGGTCCTGCTTTTCCAGCGCAACCGAAACGTCGTGATTGCCGTCGAGATCGAATCGCGTCTCTTCATAGAGACGCTCGACCGCGCGCAAGACCGCCTCCACGCTGGACCATACCGGTGTGCGCGAAAGCCCTGCCGCGCGGCGACCGACCGCACGGGCGCGCGCCAGATGGTGATCGACATGCCGCCGCATCGCCGCACCTTCGCGCAGCACCGTTTCCGCCAGATCGGGCGCCTGCGCACTGGCGGCGTTGTTGAGCACCGTCAGCGGCGTCTTGAGCGCGTGGGCCAGATTGCCCGCATGCGTGCGCGCTTCCTCAGCCTGCCGGTCGGTATGCGCCATCAGCATGTTGAGTTCGTGCACCAGCGGCTCGACCTCCTTGGGAAGCGGCGCGTCGAGGCGGGCCGAACCGGTGGTGCGCATCGCCTGAATCGCGCGACGGACATGACGTAGCGGGAACAGACCGTACCACGTCTGCATGCCCGCCATCAGCAGCAGGCCGACGCCCAGCGCGACGAAGGAATAGATCAGGATCGCGCGGACCGGCTTGATCTGCGCATCGAGTTCGGTGCGGCTGGCCGCGACCGTGAACATCCACTTGGCATCGCTGCCGGGCAGCACGACCGCGCGCTCCATCACCCGCAGCGGCTCGCCGGGAAACTGCTTGGAATTGTAGGTGTGCAACTGCGTGTCGTAGTCTCCCGCCGGAACGTCGAGACTGCGATCCCACAGCGAACGCGAGGGAACGTCCTCATGCCCCGCCGCGCGCACCTGCCAGTAGAGGCCGCTGTTGGGTTCGAGGAAACGCTGATCGACCAGCGGACGGATGAAGAACACCTCGCCATCGGGGCCGATTTCCGCCGAACCGATCATGCCGGTGAGCATGTAGCCCAGCTGATCGTCGAAATTGCGCGTCAGCAGCCCGGTCAGCGTATGGTTGAGCGCGACACCGCCCAGCAGCAGCAGGATCGAGATCCACCCCGCCGCGATCAGCATCATGCGCCGGGCAAGCGAGCCGGTGCGTGCGGTTTTCACCGCCGCAGTCCGGCCCGTGCCGTCAGGTTCCTGGGCGTCGCCCTTGCGCATTGCGGTCTACCCGGCGTCTCGCAGTCACGCGATCAGCCGCGCGGCGCCTCCGGATCGTCGAGGCTGTAGCCGAGACCACGGATGGTGGTGATGACGTCCGCGCCCAGTTTCTTGCGGATGCGGGTGACGAAAACCTCGATGGTGTTCGAATCGCGGTCGAAATCCTGATCGTAGATATGCTCGATCAGTTCGGTGCGGCTCACCACCTTGCCCTTGTGGTGCATGAGGTAGGACAGCAGCTTGTATTCCTGCGCGGTCAGCTTCACCGGCTCGCCCGACAGCGTCACGCGGCCCGAACGGGTATCGAGGCGCACCGGCCCGGCGATCAGTTCGCTGGAGGTATTGCCCGAAGCACGGCGGATCAGCGCACGCAGGCGAGCGATCAGTTCCTCGGTCTGGAAGGGCTTTGCCAGATAATCGTCAGCCCCTGCATCGAGCCCGGCCACCTTGTCCGACCAGCTGTCGCGCGCGGTCAGCACCAGCACCGGGAAGGTGCGGCCTTCACGGCGCCACATGCCCAGCACGGTCAGGCCGTCGATCTCGGGCAGGCCGAGATCGAGGATCACCGCATCGTAGTCTTCGGTCGAGCCGAGAAAATGGCCGTCCTCACCGTCCACCGACAGATCGACGGCATAGCCGTTCTGTTCAAGCGTGGTCTTGAGCTGGTTGCCGAGTGTGGGTTCATCCTCGACGATCAGGATGCGCAATTGCCGTCTCCCTGTTGGATAAGCTGGAAATGGGCGCCTTGACGTGTTGCGTCAAGCTGAACGCCCGAACCGCACAATGGCTGCGCGGCTGTTCAGACAAGGTGGAAAATACCGCTAAGGTGGAAAATACTTTGCGGGGCGTCAGCGGCTCTGGCCGATGATCCGGCCGGTGCGGGCATCGACATCGACGAAAGACACGCGCCCGTTGCGGATGAACTTCAGGCGATAGGCCATGGCCGCCGGATCGTATTCAGGGCCAAGATACTGCATGCCCGCCATGCGCGGCAGAATTTCGCGCTCGATCTCGCGCAGCGAGCGCACGTTGCCCGCGCGCCGTTCCTTGCGCACTTCGCCCTGATCGCCCCGCCCCGGATCGTCGGCATGCGCCGAAACGACCGGGACAAGCATCAGCGCTGAAACGCTCGCTACGCTGCTGAGCGCGAGAAGAAGGCCGGAACGCGGTGTCATCATGGTGTCCGTGCCTAAGTCCCAACCATTGAACAAGTGCTGAATATCGTCGCGCGGGATAAACGGGTGATCGTGTCGGAAATCTTATGGCGACAACGGGGGCAGCGTGCCCGTTCTCCCGCCCGCTCCCCGCCATCCGCTCCCCGCTTGCCAGTGATACCCCCTCGCCTGTAAGGCGCGCTCCATGGCACAAGCACCGATCCTCAGCTGGGAAAACCTCGGCCTCGTCCAGGGCAATGGCTGGCTCTTTCAGGGCCTCGACATCAATATCGGCCCGCGTGACCGGCTGGCACTGATCGGGCGCAACGGCGCCGGCAAGTCCACCCTGCTAAAACTGATCGCCGGTACGGTCGAAGGCGACAAGGGCACGCGCTCGGTGCAGCCCGGCATCCGCGTCGTCACGCTGGAGCAGGACCCGTTCTTCACCGGCTACGACACGCTGCTCGATTTTGCGATCCACGGCGACAATCCGCCGCCCCGGCACGAGGTGGAGGCCATCGCCGACCAGCTCGGCATCGACCTTTCGCGCGAGGCCAAGAGCGCCTCGGGCGGTGAGCGCCGCCGCGCCGCGCTGTGCCGCGCGCTGGCCTCAGAGCCTGACCTGCTGTTGCTCGACGAGCCGACCAACCACCTCGATCTGGCCGCGATCGACTGGCTGGAAAGCTGGCTCCAGCGCTACAACGGCGCCTGCGTCGTCATCAGCCACGACCGTACCTTCCTCACCCGCCTGACCAATGCGACGCTGTGGCTCGACCGCGGCGCGCTGCGCCGCAAGGACATCGGCTTCGGCGGCTACGAGGCGTGGGAAGAGGAAGTCTACGCCGAGGAAGCGCGCGCGGCGCAGAAGCTCGACGCCAAGCTCAAGATCGAGGCGCACTGGCTGGAACGCGGCGTCACCGCGCGGCGCAAGCGCAACCAGGGCCGCCTTGCCAAGCTGTGGGAAATGCGCGCGCAGCGCGCCGCGATGGTCGGGCCGCAGGGCGCCGCCAAGCTGGCGGTGGTGGCCGACGATTCGAAGACCAAGTCGGTGATCGTCGCCGAGAAGGTGACGAAGGCCTTCGGGGCCGGAGACACCCAGCGCACTGTCATCAAGGACTTCTCGATCCGCATCCAGCGTGGCGACCGCATCGGCATCGTCGGCGCGAACGGATCGGGCAAGTCGACGCTGCTCAAGCTGTTCATGGGCGAACTGGAACCCGATTCGGGCACCATCACGCTCGCGAACTCGCTCGATGCCACGGTGATCGACCAGCAGCGCAGCCGCATGGCGCCTGAAAAGACCGTGCGCGAAGTGGTGGCCGAGGGCAGCGACTGGATCGACGTGCGCGGCGTGCGCAAGCACATCCACGGCTACCTCAAGGACTTCCTGTTCGAACCCTCGCTGGTCGAGGCCAAGGTCGGCACACTGTCGGGCGGCGAGCGCTCGCGCCTGCTGTTCGCCCGCGAATTCGCGCAGACCTCGAACCTCCTGGTGCTCGACGAGCCGACCAACGATCTCGATCTCGAAACGCTCGACTTGCTTCAGGAAGTGATCGCGGACTACGACGGCACCGTGCTGATCGTCAGCCATGACCGCGACTTCCTCGACCGCACGGTGAACATCACGCTGGGGCTGGACGGCTCGGGCTATGTCGACATGATCGTCGGCGGCTATGCCGACTGGGAGGCCAAGCGGCGCGAGCGGACCTCGGGCGCGGCGAAGAAGGCCAAGGCGGAAGGCGCCGCCCCTCCCCCGCCGATGCCGCCCAAGAAGGCCAAGCTCTCCTACAAGGACCAGCGCGACTACGATCTGCTTCCCAAGCGCATCGAGGAACTGGAAGCCGCCATCGCCCGTGACGAGGAGGCGATGTCCGATCCGGCGCTCTACACCCGCGACCCGAAGAAATTCGCCAGCCTGTCCGACACCATTGCCAAGGCCCGCGCCGACAAGGACGCCGCCGAAGAGCGCTGGCTGGAATTGGCGGAGCAGGTGGAGGGCTGAGCAAGACGCTCAGCCCCTCCGTTACTGGTCAGTTGCCCGGTCAATCGAACGCGAAGTGATCGGCCAGGGCCATGTTCTTTTCCCGCGCGATGCCGGGAATGAGAAACAGGTCGATGATGATCCAGATTCCCAACGGAATCCACGCAATGAACAGCGTGACCCAGCCCAGCAGCCACAATCCCAGCTGCAAACCGCCGCCAAGCTTCGAGCCCAGATAGAACCGGTGCGCCCCGAAACCACCGAAGAAGATGCACAGCAAATACGCCACCCCCGGCGACTTTCTGTTGGCATCATACATCATCTGCGCGCGGGCACTTGCCAGCACGGCTCTCTCATCACCCATGAGTTTCCCCTTGTTGTCTTTGAACACTATGCCACGCGCGCGTTAAAGCACCATTTCCGTTACGATATTTTCACCGGCCCCGGCCGTAATCGCTGGCCTGCATTATCCGAATAGGTTAATCACGCGTATCATGAAGAACCGTATCCGCGATATCCGTCAGCTCAAGAGCCTCACCCTTGCCGAGGTGGCTGCGGCCTGCTCGCCGCCCACCACGGCGCAGACCATCGGGCGGCTGGAGACGGGGATGCGCAATCTCTCGCTCGACTGGATGAACCGCATCGCCGCGGCGCTGGACGTGGAGCCGGAGATGCTGCTCGCCAGCGAGAGCGCGGCCTCCACACCGCGCATTGTCGCCGACCTGACCGCACGCGGCGCACAGGCGCTGGCCGCGCCGCGCGAGGCGATACTGCCTGGCACGCTTGTCGCCGATGCCGAGTGGCTGGTCGTCACCGTCACCGAACCGCTCGACGATCATCGCCCCGGCGATCAGATCTGGCTGCGGCGCCTGTCGCCGGACATGGCGCCGCTCGGCCGCGAGGTGCTGGTGCCCCTGCCCGGCGAACGGTTCGCCTATGGTCGCCTCTTCGCGCGCGATGAAAACGGCATCGGCCTGCTTCCGCTCGGTCGCAGCGCCGTGCCGACCACCTTGACCGGCCCGACATGGATTGCCGTCGCCGAGATGCTGGTCAGGAAACTTTGACGCTTTCGGGGTATTGAACTGGCCATGCGTGTCCTTTCCATCGCCACCCTGTTCCCCAACCCGGTTCGCCCCAGCTTCGGCATCTTCGTGGGCAACCAGATGCGCGCGGTCGTGGCGCGCGGCGATGTCGAACTGACGATGGTGAGCCCGATCGGCATACCGCCCTGGCCGCTGTCCCGGCAGGAGCCCTACGTGCGGCTGAAGGACATTCCCGAAACCAGCGATGCGGCGGGTCTCATGGTCCACTACCCCCAGTTCACGGTGATACCCAAGGTGGGCGGAGACAGTAATCCGGGCCGCATCGCCCGCTCCGTCCTGCCGCTCGCCCGCGCTCTCCATGCCGAGCGTCCGTTCGATCTGGTCGACGCGCAGTTCTTCTTCCCCGACGGGCCTGCCGCCGCCGTGGTCGCGCGCGAGCTTGGCGTACCGCTGACGATCAAGTCGCGCGGGGCGGACATCCACTACTGGGGCCAGCGCCCCGCCGCGCTCAGGCAGATGCGCGAAGCGGCGAATCAGGCCGCCGGAATGCTGGCGGTCAGCGCCGCGCTGCGCGAGGACATGATCGCGCTGGGCATGCCCGAGGCCCGGATCGGCATCCACTACACCGGCCTTGACCGCGAGCGCTTTCGCCCGATCGAGCGCGGCGCCGCCCGCGCGCTGGTTTCGGCCATGCCGCACCTCGGCATCTGGTCACAGGGACCGCTGCTGGTGACGCCGGGCGCGCTGATCCCCCGCAAGGGGCAGGCGCTGGTGATCGAAGCACTCACCCGCCTGCCCGAAGCGCGCCTTGCGCTCGCAGGCGCGGGCGAGGACGAGGCTCGCCTGCGCGCCTTCGCCGGAAAGCTGGGCGTCGAGGACCGCGTGCATTTCCTCGGCATCGTCAACCACGACGATCTGCCGCATGTCCTGTGCGCCGCCGATGCGCTGGTGCTGCCGTCCGCCAGCGAGGGCCTTGCCAATGCTTGGATCGAGGGCCTTGCCTGCGGCACCCCCATCGTCATCCCCGATGTCGGCGGCGCGCGCGAGGTGGTGAAGGACAAGAGCGCCGGGCGCCTTGTCGCGCGCACCAGCGAGGCGATTGCCGGTGCCGTCGCCGACATTCTCGCCGATCCCCCCACACAGGCCGACGTCGCCGAGAACGCGACGCGCTTCAGTTGGGGCACCAACGCCGATAATATCGTGCACTTCTGGCACGATGTCGCCGAAGGCCGATTTATCGGCGGCGCGGCAGCAGTGGGGCCTGATGTGGAGGCGGTGGCGATCGCCTAGCCGTCTCCACTCTTCCAACCGTCATCCCAGCGCAGGCTGGGATCGCTCTCGATGTCGCGCCCATTGCACAACGATCCCAGCCTGCGCTGGGATGACGCTCGGGGAGGATGGCGCCTTTCCGCCCCCGTCATTCCACCACCACTTCCACTCAGCCTGAGCGGGCGGGTGCATGGGGCGGCAAACCGCACCACGAAAAAGGCCGCCCCGGTTATCCGGAGCGGCCCTTTTTCTGTCCCTTCGAGCGTCAGCCCTTACGGCTTGGCGCTACGCTCACGCGCAAGACGCTCCTGACGATCCATCTCGCTTTCGGTCTTCACGAAGCTGTCCGAACGCACACCCAGCCAGATCAGGATCGGCGCGGCCATGTAGATCGAGCTGTACGTACCCACGAAGATGCCCAGCACGATCGCGGCGGTAAGGCCGAACAGGCTTTCCGGGCCGAAGAACAGCAACGGGATCAGCGCGACCAGCAGCGTGGCGGAGGTCATCACCGTGCGCGCGAGCGTCTCGTTCACCGACATGTCCAGCAGCTCGGGCAGCGGCATGCGGCGATACTTCTTCAGATCTTCGCGGATACGGTCGTAGACGACGATGGTATCGTTCAGCGAGTAACCGACGATGGCCAGGATCGCCGCGACGATCTGCAGGTCGAACTGCATCCCGAACAGCGAGAACATGCCCAGCGTCAGCGACACGTCGTGGAACAGCGCGAAGAGCGCGCCCACGCCGAACTGCCACTCGAAACGGACCCAGATGTAGATCGAGATCGCGAGCATCGCCGCCAGCAGCGAGTAGATCGCCATAGTGCGGAATTCGCCCGATACCTTGCCCGACACCGCCGAAACGCCGTCGATGCGCACTTGCGGGTGCTCCTGACGGATGGTGTCGGTGATGCGCTTGGCGATGGCGTCGGCAGCACCGGGATTGCCCTCGGCACTGGCGGGCAGGCGCACGCGGATCGAGACCTGATTGTCGGCACCGTAGCCCTGGATCACCGGATCGGTGAAGCCCAGCTTGTCGAGCTGCTCGCGCAGCTGCGCCGTGGGAGCCTGCGCCTCGCCGACGAAGGTGGCCTGGATTTCCTGACCACCGGCGAAGTCGACACCATAGTTGAAGCCCTTGGTGAGAATCAGCGCCCAGCTTGCGCAGATCAGCACGATACTGATCGCGTAGAACGGCACGCGCCACCGCAGGAAGCGGATGTTGGTATTCTCGGGGACGAGTTTGAGAAGTCGCATGGCGGTCCCTTACACGTTCAGTTCGGTCGGGCGCGACTTGCGCAGCCAGTCGGCGACCCACATGCGGGTCAGGGTCACGCCGGTGAACACCGAGGTGAACAGACCGATGATGAGAACCACCGCGAAACCGCGCACCGGCCCCGACCCGAAGGCGAAGAGCAGGATACCGGCGATCGCGTTGGTGACGTTGGCGTCGTAGATCGCGCGGCTGGCTTCCTTGTAGCCGGTTTCCACGGCAGCCACGACACGGCGACCCTTCTTGCGCTCCTCGCGCATGCGCTCGTAGATCAGCACGTTGGCGTCCACCGCCGCACCGATGGTCAGCACGAAACCTGCGATACCCGGCAGGGTCAGCGTGGTGCCCATCATGGCCATCACGCCCAGGATCATCAGCAGGTTCAGGATCAGCGCGCAGGTGGCATAGATACCGAAGCGGCCATAGCTGGCGATCATCAGCAGCACGACCAGCAGCGAGCCGATACCCATGGCGACGAGGCCGCGATGGATCGAATCGTTGCCCAGTTCCGCGCGCACGGTGCGCTCCTCGACGACCGTGAGGTCAACCGGCAGAGCGCCCGAACGCAGCGCGACGGCCAACTGGGTCGCCGACTGCACGGTGAACTGGCCCTGGATGATGGCGCTGCCGCCCAGAATCGGGGTGTTGATCGAAGGCGCCGAAAGCACCTTGCCATCGAGGATGATGGCGAAGCGCTTGCCGACATTGGCACTGGTGAGTGCGGCGAACTTCTCGCCACCCTGCTGGTTGAAGGTGATCGAGACGACCGCCTGATTGCCGCCCTGTTGGTCGAACTCCTGCTTGGCGTTCGTCAGCTGATCGCCCTTGATGCCGCCCAGACGCTGGACCGCGATCGAGGCGACCTTGCCGTCCGGCCCCGGAGTCGCCGCTGCGTAAGGCACGATCTCGTCACCCGGAGGGGCAATGCCCTGCGCGACATCGCTGGGGGCCGCGTTCTCGTCGACCATCTTGAATTCGAGCTTGGCGGTCTGGCCCAGCAGCGCCTTCAGCTCGGTCGGGTCCTTGAGGCCGGGAACCTGCACGACGATGCGGTTGCTGCCCTGACGGATGATCGTGGGCTCGCGGGTGCCCAGCGCGTCGATACGCTTGCGCACGACGGTGATCGCCGAATCCATCGCATTCGAGACAGCCTCGTCGAGACCGGCCTTCGTCTGCGTCAGTACGAAGCGGCTCGAATCCTGCACCTGGATGTTCCAGTCGCGCTGGCCGGTGAGGCCCGCCCCGTGGTCAACGGCAGAATTGCCTCACGGGCGGCATCGACCTGTCCGGGGTTCTTCAGCATGAAGCTGAGCGTGCCGTTCTGGGCCGAGATGTCGCCGATGGCGATCGGCGTGGTTGCAGCCTTCAGGCGCGAACGCACATCCTCTTCCATGTTCTCAAGCCGCTGGCGGGCGACCTGATCGGGGTTGGCTTCCAGCAGCAGCTGGCTGCCGCCGGCAAGGTCAAGACCCAGCGCGACCTTCGGGTTGGGCAGGAACGAGGGCCAGGCGGCCCCCGTCACCGATACGAGCGAAGGCACGGCAGCGGCGGCGAAGACCAAAGTCAGCGCCCAGTACCAGAGCTTCTTCCAGGTGGGAAATTCAAGCATAGCCTATGGCTTTTCTCCGAAGGACGGGCCCCATCGCAGGGCACCGTCCGCTGGCCGCATGTCAGTCGTTGGCGGGCTTCACGCCCATCACTTCGACGATGGTGCTCTTGACCACCTTGACGCGAACGTTGGCCGCGATTTCAACCTCGGCGTAAGTCTCGTCGACCTTGATCACCTTGCCGACAAGGCCGCCACCGGTGACGACCTCGTTGCCGCGCGTGATCGATGCCAGCTTCGCCTTGTGCTCCTTCTGCTGCTTCATCTGCGGACGGATGATCAGGAACCACATGATGACAGCCATCGCCGCGAACGGCAGATACTGGATCCAGGCGGGAGGACCACCGGCAGCACCGGCGGCGGCGAGCGTCGAAAGGATCGAGCTGTGCATGGGACGCGAAAAGCCTTCGTTGTCACGGGCCTGAGCGGACGGGAACAAACGGCTGCGCGAATCCGGCGCGCGTCCTGAAACCGCCTCCCGCACTCGCACCCGCATCCCCCGCACAGGTCGCGCGGTAAAATGGATAGCGGCGGCGGTTAGCAACAAAGCGCTGCAACTGCAACGCGCCAGCGCGGTTTTCCGCGCCGGAAAGCCTCCCTTCCCCGCTTCCCGACAGGTAGGCACGGGACCATCCGGTTCAAGATGACGACAAATTCCTTTCAAACCCGCTTGCGCTCTTCAAATCACCTGCCTATAGGCCGCGCTCCGGTCGGACGTAGCGCAGCCTGGTAGCGCATCACACTGGGGGTGTGGGGGTCGGAGGTTCGAATCCTCTCGTCCCGACCAATTCTCTCTCGCTTGGCGAGACAGACGAAAAGCCGCTCTTCGGGGCGGCTTTTTTCGTTGGGCTTTCCCTGAAGCATTTTCCTACACGAACCGATATGGTTATCTCCTTGCACTCCCCTGCTGCATGGAGTGCCCCGCGATGGCCCTGTTCGACACCCTTCTTACCCCGCTGACCAGCATCATCGACAAGGTGATTCCCGATCCCGAAGCGCGGGACCGGGCCAAGCTGGAACTGCTGCAGATGCAGGGCTCGCAGGAAGTGAAAGTGATGGAAGCCTCGCTTTCCGCCATCGTTGCTGAGGCCAATGCGAACGATCCCTGGACCAGCCGCGCGCGGCCCAGCTTTCTTTATGTCATGTACGTCATGATCCTCTGGGCCTTGCCGATGGGCGTGATCGGCGCGTTCAGCCCGAACACCGCGGCTGCGATCGGACGCGGCATGACAAGCTATCTCCAAGGGCTTCCCGAGGCACTCTACACGCTTTTTGGCACCGGCTATCTCGGCTACTCCGCCATTCGCCAGTGGGGCAAGGCCAAGGGGTTGGAGCGTTGATGCAGACCTTCCGCCCCCATGGCACGGGCGACTGAAACGCCCCGCCCTGCCCTTGCCCTGATCCGCTAACCGATCGCTAACATCTGCGGAATATTGTGCGAGACCGTTGTGATGGGTTCTTGTCCGTACCCATGGGAGATCACGCCTTGTCCATTCCGGTCTCGCGCCCCCTCGCTGCCTGTGCCCTGTTCGTCTGCGTTGCCGGCGTTCTGTTCGCCGTCGCCTGGAAGCCGGCGCCGCCGACGCCTGCGACGGCGCCTTCCGCTGCCACCGACGAAATGCCTGCTCCGCAGATGGCCCAGAGCCAGCCCATCGCTCCTGCCCCGCAAAAGACACAAGGCGGGTCGGATCTATCCGCTTTCTACGCAGGCGCCTCAGATGGTGGCGCCGACAGCGGCAATGCCGGCCCCGACGTTCCCGCGCCGTCAGACAGCGGACCGGCGCCGATCATCGCCCCGCCGCGCGTCACCATCGTCCAGCAGCAAGCGGACCCCAGCCAGCCAGCCAGACGCCCCATCGGCCCTGCCTCCACCCAACCTATTGAATAGCCATCATCAGGCAGCGCGCACTTGCAGGCGCGCGACCGCCTGCCTATGCCTCGCCCCGACGCTGCCCCCAGGGCAGCACTATCTACGGAGCGCAGCATGGCCAGCAATCTCGTCTATGTTCTCAACGGGCCCAACCTGAACCTGCTGGGCACGCGCGAACCCGAAATCTACGGCTCGCAGACGCTAGACGACATTGGCGAAATGACTGCCGCTCATGCCGAAACGCTGGGCCTTGCCATCGATATGCGTCAGTCGAACCATGAAGGTCATCTGATCGACTGGCTGCACGAAGCACAGGCCGAAGGCATCAAGGCCGTGCTGCTCAACGCGGGAGCCTACACGCACACCTCGATCGCGCTGCATGATGCGATCAAAGGCATCAAGGTGCCGGTGATCGAGATCCACCTTTCCAATCCTCATAACCGCGAGGAATTTCGCCACATCTCGTGGATCGGCAAGGCCGCGAAGGCGACGATCGCAGGATTCGGCGCCAAGGGCTATCTGCTGGGGCTGGACGCCGTCTCGCGCTTCTGAGCGGCTGTAATCGACTTGCCGGGCACCTTCAGCCACCGCGTTTCCGGCTCGCGCAGGCCGTCGAACCGCTCATGGCAGGCGACCACCCGGCCATCGGGCGCACGGGTCGAGACGATTCGATAGAGGAACACTTCGGGTTTCCCGTCGTGCAGCTTGCCGCCGGGATCGAAGATACCGGCATGGCAGACATTGGCAGCAGCGATGTCTGCCAGCGCGTGATGCAGCATCTGCGCGTCGGCCTGATGCGGCAGGCGCGCCACGACATAGGCATATCGCCCTTTCGGACCAACTGCCCCGGCAGCGTGCCCCAGCCAGGCGCGCGAACGTGGCGAGATCAGTACCTCGCCGCCATCGACCCAGCGCCCCGCCTTCGGATCGAAGGCGGGCATCTCGGCGATGTCGTCAGGCTCCAGCACCGCGACAAGGCCGGTGGGAGCGATCACGAAATCGGGAACAGGTGGCGGGGGCGGCGGCTTCAGCAGCCAGACCGCCTCTCCTGCCATCATTGCCACGGCTAATCCGGCCAGCAGCAGGCGTCGCTTACGGGGAGTCATACGATCCTCACCCGAGCCGACGCGAAAGCGATCAGCCTTCCAGCGGAACGCCGGGCACGCTCTTGGCGGTGCGGATCGTCAGCGAAGTCTTGACGCTGTCCACGTTCGGGGCGGGCGTCAGCTTGCTGGTCAGGAATTCCTGGAAGCTCTGGAGATCGCGGCTGACGATCTTCAGAATGAAGTCGATCTCGCCGTTCAGCATGTGGCATTCGCGAACCTCGGGAAGACCGCGCATGTGCTCTTCAAACTGTCGCAGCGATTCCTCGGCCTGGCTCTTGAGGCTCACCAGCGCGAAGACGGTGATGGTAAAGCCGAGTTTGGAAGGATCGAGATCGGCATGGTAGCCCTGAATGACACCGGCCTCTTCAAGGCTGCGCACACGGCGCAGGCACGGCGGCGCGGTCAGGCCTACGCGCTGGGCGAGCTCGACGTTGGTAATTCGGCCTTCTGCCTGCAACTGCGCAAGCAGCCGCCGGTCGATTTCATCGAGATTGATCATCGGACTTTCCTTGAACGCATCGTGACTGGGCGGGTGCGCTGAAACTTCACCATCGAAAAACCACCGCGCCTGAAATATTATTAGCCCTTAGCGTAATCGTCCCGCTTTGCAACGTTTGGAATGCAACTCTTTCGCTCTTCGCGCAGATTGCTAGGACGGTGCATCGCTCCCTTGCTGCGCGATCCGGAAAAATTCGAATGCATTCCGGAAAATTCTGCAAGGTTGGGCGCTTCTTAACCGGTTTGAGGCTAAGCCCTGAGACCCACTTGGAGCCAGAATGCATTTTGACGATCGCCTTGCCACGGTGCTGCGCCTGCCGGCGACGGGGGATTCCCTCGCCCGCATCCAGTATCGGCAACTCGTCGACATTCTGAGTCGCATGCCTGATTCGGTCCGTGGAACCGATTCGGGATCATTGCTCGACAGCGCCTTCGACGCGCTCGATTCGCTGAAAAAACGTATTCCGGCAGCCGAATGCGCACGGCTGATTGCGCAGAGCGGACACCCGATCTCCAATCCACGACTGGTCGAGCAACTGGCGCTGGGTGCGCCCCCGATTGCCCTCGCCGCGATCGCCCGCGCACAACTGTCCGAAAGCACCTGGCTTGCACTGGTGCCCAAGTTGCCGGTGGGCGCACGCGGGATCGTGCGTCATCGCAGCGACCTTCCCGCCAACGTTCTAGCTTTGCTCGATCGTCTTGGCGTGCAGGACCGCACGCTGCCGCAGGCCGAAGCGGTCCGTACCGAGACATATATACCCAAGACACCGGAGATCGAGGCGCCGCCTCTAGCCAGCGCCCCCCAGTTCATCCCGAAACAGGCCTCCTCGGAACAGGCCATCTCGACGCTATCGGAGCCTGCCACACCGCTTCCTCCGCTCGAACTGGAACTCGCCGCGATATTCGGCGAAGATTTCGACGCGCCCGGCAGCATGTCGCCTCTCGCCGACGGCATCGCTCACGCACCGGTCACAGTGATCGCGACCACGCCTGTTACTGCTGCACTGCCAGATGGCGCATTCCCGGACACTACGCCGCCACTCCCGGCCAATGTCCACGCATTACGTCCGGCCCGATCAGGGAAAGACCATTCGGACAGCGAGATCGGCGCTATCGTCCGGCGGATCGAGGCTTATCGCAAAGCGCGGGAATCCCGGCTCGACGTCCAGTCAGGCAAGGACGATACGCGGGAAGCGACTGACGCTTCGCCGCCACCGTCTCGCCTCCCCGCCGCCATCGATTTCGAAACCGACAGCCTTGGCCGCGTAACCTGGGCCGAGGGGCCATGCGCGCCGTGCATCGTCGGCATGCAACTGCCGCTCACCGCGACGACCGACGCTTTGCATATAGCGTTCGCCGAACGCCGCCCGCTGGTCGGCCACGTCGTCCAACTGGATGGCTCCGCGCTCATCTGCGGCTACTGGAACATCGATGCCATGCCGGACTTTTCCTCCGGCGGCGCATTCCGTGGCTATTTCGGCCGCCTTCGCCGACGCGTCGCGGCACGGGCAGGCGGCTTGTCCCAACCCGAATCCCATACCCCGGCCGAAGCCGACAAACCGGGAGACCGGCTACGCGAAGTCCTTCACGAACTGCGCACGCCGGCCAATGCCATTCAGGTGGCGGCAGAGATCATCCAGCAGCAGCTCTATGGCCCGGCGCCGCATGAATATCGCGCACTGGCCGCCGCTGTAGCCGGGGATTGCGCGCATATCCTCGCCGGTTTTGAAGAGCTTGAACGACTGGTCAAACTGGAGACCGGCGCGATGAGGCTCGATCCCGGCGAATGCGAATTCACCTCGGTTCTCGCCAGTGTCGCCGAACGGCTGCGCGCCTGGACCCAGCCCCGGCGCAGCGGCTTCTCGCTGTTGAGCGCCCCCGACGACATCCGCGTCTCGCTGACCGGCGCCGATGCGGAGATGCTGGCATGGCGGCTGCTGGCCGCACTCGCCGGCTCCACCGCGCCCGACGAGGTACTCGAGCTTGGCTGGGTGCGAGACAGCACGCCCGGCGCAAGCCGCGATACGATCGCCATTCGCAGCGCCTTGCCTGCCAGACTTTCCGCTCGCGATCAGGACGACCTGTTCGCTGCGATTCCGGGCGATCGAGGCCATTCGCTGGCCGTTGGCGCATTCGGCACAGGCTTCACGCTCCGCCTCGCCGCAGCAGAAGCGCGCGCAGCGGGCGGTGGATTGCGGCGCGAAGGCAATGACTTGGTGCTGTGGCTCCCCGCCTTGACCGCCGCCTCGGCACACCATAGCACTCTCGACGCAGCCTGCTTTGGCAGCTGATACGGCTTGCGGCAGCCGAACAGGGGACACGCGAATGGCTCAGGCAAATCTTCTGGACGTCCCCGACCCGTCACAACTGGCAGGGTTCCGGCAAGACTTCGGCCAGCGTTTCCTCGTGACCGTCGATACCGAAGAGGAATTCGACTGGGGCGCGCCATTGGACCGCGACCGTCATTCGGTTCTGACGATCCCCGCATTACGCGACTTCCAGCAATTCTGCGAAGGCTTCGGCGTTATCCCGACCTACCTTGTCGATTGGCCGATCGCCAATTCTCCTTACGCAGCGCAGGCCATCGGAGATGCTGTCGCTGCCGGGCGCGCGGAAGTCGGCGTCCAGTTGCATCCCTGGGTCAGCCCTCCGTTCGAGGAGGATGTTTCCGAATATAACAGTTACGCCGGAAACCTGCCGCTCGAACTGGAGCGCGAGAAGTTCCATCGCCTCTACAACCGCATCGCCGAAACATTCGGCACTGCACCGCGCATCTATCGCGCCGGGCGCTATGGTCTTGGCCCCGATACCGCGCAGATCCTCAGCGAACACGGTATCGCCATAGACACATCCGTGCGGGCACGGTTTGATTACAGCGGCTCGGGCGGCCCGAATTATCGACAGCACCCGCTGAAGCCCTACTGGGTCGATGCCGATCGTCAGTTGCTCGAACTTCCGTTGACTACGGTTTACTGGGGCGCACTGCGGCAGATCGGCAACGTGGTCTACCCTCACCTCTGGCGCGCGCCCCAGTTGCGCGGTGTGCTCGCCCGGACGAAACTGCTCGAACGAATCCCGCTCACGCCGGAAGGCATCACAAGCCAAGAGGCCCTGCGCGGCGTCGATATCGCGCTTGGCGAAGGCCTGCCCGTACTGGTATTCTCGTTCCACAGCCCGTCGCTGGCCCCAGGACACACGCCCTACGTGCGGACCGAGGACGATCTTGACGCGCTCTACACCTGGTGGCGCACGCTTTTCGCCCATCTTGAACGTCGCGGTGTAAAACCCACCAGTGTCGCTGAAATCATGGACAGTGTAACGCTTGCCTAGTTGCCTGAGGCACGCTAACGGGCATGTCACCGACGCCCGAGAGGGCTTCGGCTCGACGGATGTTCGACGGATAAGGGCCCGTAGCTCAGTGGTTAGAGCTGGCCGCTCATAACGGCTAGGTCGCGGGTTCAAATCCTGCCGGGCCTACCACCGCATTTCCTGGCAGCAGGAATTGCAGGGGCTTGGTTATCCGTTCATCCCGATCCGGTCGGGGAGTAGCGCAGTCTGGTAGCGCGCCTGCTTTGGGAGCAGGATGTCGCAGGTTCGAATCCTGTCTCCCCGACCATTTTCCTTTTTCACGATGTTTCGCTCGATGCCATATCGGCTCGTGGACCGTAATTTTATCCAATAGAATCAGCAAACTTCTGCGCCATTCTGCATCAGATGGTCGCCTTGCGTCGCAGGCTAACTGTTGGTTATTTGTTGGTTGCAACCAACAGAAACCAACAGCCAACCAACAAGGCGAAAACCCAACCAACGTTCTTTGATCGGAGGTCCTATGCTGACAGACATTGCCCTGCGCGCTTTGAAACCGGAGAAGGCCGCATACAAGAAATCCGACAGCAAGGGATTGTTCGTCACGATTCATCCGTCCGGCAAAAAGGTCTGGGGGCTCGCAATCCGGGTAGAGGGTAAGCAGAAGTTCCTTACGGGTGGCGCCTATCCAGAAATCACCGTCAAACTGGCGCGAGCTTGGCGCGATACCGTGAAGGCTCAATTGATCTTGGGCCTGGCTCCTACAGCGAAACCAGGAAATCTGGAGCCAGGCTTACCAGAACAGGTGGCAACGACACCCAGCAAATCCTTCGAGACAGTTGCCCGCGAATGGTTTGATACCCGAAAGGTAGCCTGGACCCCACGTTACGCCGGGGTGACGATGCGGCGGTTGGAGGCCGACATCTTCCCCGCGGTAGGCGCACTGCCGATCGCAGCCATAACACCACGCCAGATGCTCGAAGCTTTGCGCGCCATTCAGGGACGCGGTTCTGTTGAAATGGCGCACAGGGTGAGAAACCACTGCAGCGAAGTTTTCCGCTACGCTATTCCTGATGGACGATGCGAAAGCGATCCATGCCGCGATCTTGCTCCCGGCATGGCAAAGCCAGCCCCAGTCAAGCACCATGCCAAAGTCGCAGCCAAAGACCTGCCGGAATTTTTCGGAAAACTGAACAAGGATGGAGGCGATCGCACCAGTCACCTCGCGCTGCGATGGACAATGCTGACAATGGTGCGCACGCAAGAGACCCGGTTCGCGCGATGGATAGAATTCGAAGGGCTCGATACGGCTGAGCCGATTTGGCGCATCCCGGCTGAGCGTATGAAGATGAGCACGGAGCACATCGTGCCCCTTCCACCTCAAGCCATCGCTATGCTGAACGAGATCCGCGAGCGAAATATCTATCTCGCCGCTGGAAACGAGAGACTCGGGGCTTTCCTCTTCCCGGTCCATTATTCGAAATCACTCGTCATCAGCGAAAATAGAATGCTGGACGTCATGTATCGCATCGGCCTTCGTGGAAAGGCCACCGTTCATGGCTTTCGCGGCCTCGCCAGTACGGTGCTGAACGAATCCGGGCTTTTCGAACCAGACTGGATCGAGTTTCAGCTTGCGCATGCAGCCCGAGGTGTTCGTGCGGCTTACAATTCGGCCCGCTATCTCGTTCATCGGCGCAAGATGATGGTTTGGTGGGCCGATTATCTGGACGAGGCTGAGCGAGCCGGATCAGAATAGCTCATCATTCAGCTGTCATCGCCCCAAAGGTCGCCAGCCGCTCAATCTTCATGAAGGCCAAGAAGCCGGTGCGCTCGAGTACTAACCCGCGCCGCAGCATACGGTCTGAAATGCCTTCGTCCATTTAGAGCCTCGCCACTTCTCCAATATCACGAGTATCCAGCGGTAAGCAAAATAGACATTCGGACAAGATCGGCACCAAGGCACTGCCTTATTACGCACGGTGCGGCCGACCGCGAATACCGGCTGATCGGTGACCGAGAACCAGATCTCACCCTTCAATGGCGGCTTGCCGTCGCCAAGATCATACTTTTCCGTAGTGAATTCGCAGAACTCGGTGAGTGGCACTAGGCAACGATTTTCCGGGCGTTCGGCGAGCCGCTGCCATTGAGGAAGTGAGAGGTTACGCACATTGGTCATTGGCCAGACGGCCCTGCCGCCCAAGACATCCCAACCCATCACATCCCATCCCCGCACACCATCCTGCTCCCGGACAACATAGGCACGTCCCTTGGGTCGCAGCTCTTGCGGATCAAAACGGTTGTCGCGAGGTCGCTCGGTGAAGAGTTCGGCGATCGAGCCCCAGATAGTCTCGATCTCGCCTTTCATACGGGCTCGGTTGCACATTGAACGCATTGCTCCCTGATCGGCACACCGCACGCTCGTGACTGTATCGAAGCACCAAAACAGGTCGGCAAGCCGATTGCTCCGGCCCATATCATGCCGCTTCGCTTTCATCATACCTTCCGGCAAGCCGCAACTGCCGCACAATCCCGTTGAAGGCTGCGGTCACCCCCTGAGCGCGACCAATCTCGTTGTCCTGCCGGGCCGCATCCCAGTAGAGTTCGAGCGGCCAACGCTCGCGGCAATGAGGTAGCAGGCACCGCAACGCGAGGCGCACCTCGACGGTATCGACCCTAGTCTCCGCACAGCGGATGACGCCGCCGCGCAGGATATGCACGGACAGGGCGATGATAACCTGCTGATGTCTGGGAAGCGTGGCCATGACTCAGTGAAAGTCATGCGACTTGAAGCGCACAACGCCTTCAGGGTCGTGGCCTTCGGAGTGCGGGGGCCAATAGCTATTCGTCGGCCTTGGGCTCCACCCCTTATCGCCACGATCAGGCGCACTGGCATGCCGGGCGCCGTCGCCCCGCCCGGTCTGGTGCGGAAACGACATCTCGCCGACGCGGTGCAAGAGGTCGCCATGATCGATGATCCGGTCGCAGATGACGTGGATCACCTCCCCTTCCTTTTGCACCCGGCCATTCAGGCCCACCATCGATGCGGACATGACGATGCGGCGCTGGGCCTCGAAGCGATCGGGCCAGAGTATCCCGTTGGCGATGCCGGTCTCGTCCTCGATAGTGATGAAGAGCACACCCTTCGCCGAGCCCGGCTTTTGGCGCACCAGGATGATGCCGGCGACCTCGACTTTTCGGCCATCGCGGATGTTCGCAAGATCGGCGCAGCGAGTAACGCCACGCCGGGCCAGTTCCTCGCGTACGAACGTCAGCGGGTGCGCGCGCAGCGACAATTGTAGCGCGCGATAATCTTCGATCACTTCACGGCCGTCGGTCAGCGAGCGTAAAACAACATCCGGCTCCACCCCTTCGGCGCTGACTGCCTGCGCCGCCCGGTCGGCTGCCGCAAAAAGCGGCAGCGGCGCTTCGCCCAGCCCCCGCACCTTCCACAGCCCCTGTCGCCGGTCGGACCCGAAAACGCGGAAGGCATCGGCATCGGCCAGCTTTTCGATCGCCGCGCGGGCGACGCCGGAACGGCGCCACGCGTCCTCGACGGACCCGAATGGAGTTTCACCACGTGCACCTACGATGCTCGCGCCATCGGCGTTGGAAAGTCCGCGCACCTGCCTGAAGCCGAGCCGCACCGCCTGGTATCGACCTCCTGTCGGCTCCAGCGAACAGTCCCAGCGGCTAGCGTTGATACAGACCGGGCGAACTTCGACGCCATGCTGGCGTGCATCGCCGACGATCTGGGCCGGTGCATAGAACCCCATGGGCTGGGCATTCATCAGGGCGGCACAAAAGACGTCCGGATGATGATGCTTCATCCAGCTCGAAGCGTAGGATATCTTGGCGAAACTCGCGGCATGGCTCTCCGGGAAGCCGTAGGAACCAAAGCCTTCCAGCTGACGAAAGGTGCGCTCAGCGAAGTCACGCGGATAGCCGCGGCCAACCATCCCCTCGATCAGCTTTTCCGAAAAGTGCGAGACCCCTCCGGTCATCTTGAAGGTCGCCATCGCGCGCCGCAGTTGGTCGGCCTCGACGGCGGTAAAACCCGCTCCGACGATCGCCACTTTCATCGCCTGTTCCTGGAAGAGCGGCACGCCCAGCGTCTTTTCCAAAACCGCGCGTAATTCGGGGCGTGGATATTCCGGCTTCTCCAGCCCCTCGCGGCGGCGCAGGTAGGGATGGACCATGTCGCCTTGGATCGGGCCGGGACGCACGATCGCGACCTGAATCACCAAATCGTAAAAGCGGCGCGGCTTCATGCGCGGCAGCATGGACATCTGGGCCCGGCTCTCGATCTGGAAGGTGCCGAGCGTGTCAGCCTTCTGGATCATGGCATATACGTCCGGATCATCGCTCTGGAGGTCCGCAAGCCCCACCTTCAGGCCCTTGCTTTCCTCCAGCATGTTGAAGGCGCGGTTCATGCAGCCGAGCATCCCGAGACCCAGCACATCAACCTTCATCATCTTGAGGGCATCAATGTCGTCCTTGTCCCACTCGATGATCTGCCGGTCAGCCATCGCGGCCGGCTCGATCGGGACGAGGTCGTCAAGGCGATCATGGGTCAGCACGAAACCGCCTGGGTGCTGGCTGGATTGGCGCGGTACGCCGATCAGCTGGCGCGCAAGGTCGAGAGTCAGGCGCAAACGCCGGTCAGACATGTCGAGATTCAGTTCCTCGACCTGTTTTTCGCCGACACCTTCGGCCGACCAGCCCCAGACCAGTCCTGCGAGCGCCGAGGTCAGATCTTCGGGCAGCCCCATGGCCTTGCCAACATCACGCACCGCACCTCGCGCGCGAAAGCGGGTAACGACGGCGGTCAGCGCGGCCCGGTCACGACCGTAAGTCTCGAAGATCCATTGAATGATCTCTTCACGGCGTTCGTGCTCGAAATCGACGTCGATATCGGGCGGCTCGCGCCGCTCGCCTGAGACGAAGCGTTCAAAGAGCAATTCGTGCTTGATCGGATCGATCGAGGTGACGCCGAGCACAAAGCAGACACAGGAGTTCGCCGCCGATCCGCGCCCTTGGCACAAGATGCCTCGGCGCTTCGCTTCGGCGACGATAGAATGAACGGTCAGGAAATAGGGCGCGTAGTTCAGTTCGGCGATGAGTTTCAGCTCATGCTCGATCTGATCGCGATATTCCTGCGCCGGATTGCCCTCGAACATGGCGTCAAGTGCCTTATGCGCCATCGCCTCCAGCGCCTGCTGGGCGGTCAGGCCCTCGATCACCTTCTCCTGAGGGTAATGATAGGTGAGGTCGCTAAGCGAGAAGGTGCAGGCATTTGCGATATCAACACTGGCACGCAGCGCATCGGGATAGGCGGCGAAGCGGCGTTGCATCTCCTCTGCGGACTTGAAGGCGCGATCGGCGTTGACCTCGCGTCGATAGCCTAGGTCGTCCACCCGGCAATTATGCCGAATGGCGGTCACCACATCCTGCAGAAGCCGCGCATCGGGCGCATGGTAGAGCACGTCGCCGGTGACGACGGCGCGCACTTCGGCGTCCCTGGCCTGCCGCGCTAGCGCATCGATGCGCACTGCATCGTCGGGCCGTCGCCGTTGGAACAGCGCCATATAGGCGCGTCGCCCATAAATTAGCCGCAGATCGGCCAACGCCGTGGCGTTTTCAGCGTCGGCCTCTTCGGGAAGAAGAATGGCGATCACGCCCTCGGACCAAGCTTCAAGTTCGTGCCAGTGCAGCAGGCAGCCCCCCTTCCCTGCCCGGCGCTTGCCGATGGTGAGGAGGCGTGTGATTCGCGACCAGGCAGGCCTGTCGGTCGGATAGAGCAGCAGGCGGCGACCGCAGGAAAGATCGACCCGAGTTCCGGCGATCAGCCGCACGCCCGTGGTTTTCTCGGCCTCCCAGGCGCGCACCACCCCTGCGACACTGCCGAGATCGGCGATACCGACCGCGGGATATCCGAGCTTCGCCGCGACCGAGAACAGTTCGTCTGGACTTGAAGCCCCGCGCAGGAACGAGAAGTGCGTGAGCACCTGGAGTTCGACATAGGCGGTCATGCGAAGACCCCGTGCATCCACCACGAGAGATCGCCGCTCTCGCTGGTAACGCCGTCGCCGCGGCGGAACACCCAGTAGCGGCCACCCGCCTCGTCCTCGACACGGTAGTAGTCGCGCACGGCCCAGACTTCAGCATTGCGCCGCCACCATTCACCATGCACGCGCTCGGGCCCATCGCCTGCGACCACCATGTAAGACCGACCCCGCCATTCGAAGCGCCGCGGAGGCTGATCAGGCAGCAGCGCGATCACGCGCGATAAAGGCTCGGGCCGAGCGAATAGGCGAACCGGCCGTTGCCAGGCCGGCCATGAACCAGCAATCGCGATCGGGCTGGTTGGCCTCACCGCACGCTCGGGCACGTGGCTTTCAACCGGCGCGATGCGGAACACTGCGCCCGGTCCTATCCTGCCCGCCACGACATCAATGAGCCGCGCCGGATCACGCACTGTACTTTCACCCGCCAGGATCGCCCCCAGATTCTCAGCGTCGAGAAGTTCGGTATGCGGCGCCAGCAACCGGAACTGTTCGAGACCCATGCCGGGATCAATACGCTCGATGCGCAGTTTTAGCAGACGTAGCAGGTGCGGCACGTCGCGGGTGGGCCGAGAGGTTCCGATTGCCACCACCTGCTCACCGCCATCGATGCGCAGACCAATCAGGCGCAGCGAGCGCGCGCCTAGTCCCCGGCACTGAAGCACCTCTGCCAGATCCTTCAACAGGTCGTGCATCACCTGTGAGATTGCCTCAGCGGTGCTGATCGGCTCGAGCAGCCGACGCTCGACCGCCGGTGTGACGACGTCCTCGCGCGAGGTGATCGGTTCGGCTTTACCGCCCAGCATTTGATCCAGCCGATCGATGGTGGCAAGGCCGAGCCTCCTCGCCAGCGGCCCACGAGCCACCGGCAGCAAGTCGGCGATCGTCTCGAAACCGAATTTGCGCGCCGCGTTAAGCGCACCAGTTTCGAGGCGAAGGGCTGCAACCGGAAGCGGCGACACGGCTTTCACCACGCCGCCGGGCGGAATGATGGCAATGTCCTCGCGCCCATAGCGCGCCAGCGCGTGTGCGGCTCCTGGGGTGTCGGCTATGGCGATGCGCGCTGAGAACCCTGCCCGCTGGCAGAAGGCATGGAGCCTCTGGCAAAAACGTTCCTCACCGCCATGAAGGTGCGCCGCGCCGGTCAGATCTAGCCAGATGCCGTCAGGCGGGGAAACTGCGACGATGGGCGACCAGCGGCCAACGCCGAACAGTGCCAGGCGATCAAGCAGCGCCGCATCGGCCTCAGGCTCCGCGGCGCGAAAGTCGAGATTGGAGACAAGCGCTCGGGCATGCGTTGCCGCCATCCCGACATGGATGCCCAGAGCTTTCGCCGCCGGACAAGCCGAGACGATCTCGTCGCGGCCGCCAACCTTGCCGATGAACGCCAATGGAGCAGTCATGTTCGGCAGCGAGACGCACGCCTCTATGGCCGCCACTGCTGAGACCGAGCGCTTGAATGGATGTTCGGCCGCCTCGGATCGGCGCCCCAATTCTCTCATTGGCGGCTTGGCGTGCAGTGGCAGCGCGGAAATTTCTCGCTCGACATCCGTGCGCGAACGTCCTTCCTCCCTGACAGCGCCCTGCCCTTCACGGCTCTGCTCACGTGCCCAACGCGCGCCCGGTCGCCACCCGCCCCCTCGAGGGACCGAGCAGGCACCGGGATTATCGTCAACGGGAATCTGGAGTACGCGCGGCTCAGGCCGCGGCGTGGCGAACCGGTCCTGCCGCCTCAGCCGTTCGATGGCCAAGAAGGGCAGGAACAGCGAGACGACCCGTCGCATCGCATCCCTCCACGATCAGGGAAAAGCCTTCGCCGCCGCGCTGACGGACCAATTCGACAAGCCAGCGCGGGCGCCCGACACCGGCGACGCCAAGACGTTCGGAGGACGCACTGGCGATCCGCCAGCGCGTCCAAGCGGCCGACGGGTCGGCCAGAGGATCACTGCCTCGACCTCGGTGACGTCGCAGCAAAAGCACCGGGATGCCAGCCTCGGCGGCAGCAAGCTGCAGGCGGCGCGTGGCGACCATTGAAATCTTGCTGGCTTCGGCAACGACGGCAGCCGGAGTTCCATCGCGTACGGCGTCTTCGACCACCGCCAGTGATGCGGCATCGTTGCGGGGCTGCGCATGGATCACATGGGCAGAGGCGAGGCCCGCCTGTTCGAGACCTGGGGCGTAGAGGTCGTTGCGACAGCTGACCCAAAGAACGGGCGCTGCTGCCGCCTGGGCCTCGCGCGCAGCTACGCCAGCAAGGAACAGTGTGGCTGCCGCATCGTCCGCCAGTGAGCAGGTCAGCGCAGTTGCCTCGTGCAATGCGCCAGCGCGCAGGCCACCACAACCTAAACGGGAATCCAATTCTTCGACGCCGAAGGGTATGACCCGATAATCAGCAAGCGCAGTTGCCAATGCACGAAGCGTATCGATATCCGGATGCGCGAAGGGAGAAGTAGGAAGCATAGCGATTCTTAAGACTCGATTTTGTTCCTTTTATGTTCTCACTTCGGACACCTCGTGGTCAACTGCCTAGATTTGACTCCCACGTCCAACATGGGGACAAAGCTGAGCGAAAGGTTGATACCTCGGCCTCAACGGTCGCCCTACCCGGCCATTCAGCACCAAAATCACCGTCCTAACAAAGGAAGGTCCGATTTCCGGCAGTCACAAGCGCATGCTTCATGCGTCAGCGTGGCGGCCCTCTGCGAACTCCTCGATAAGCTTAGCACAAAAGGCAGGTAGGTCGTGGGGGGTGCGGCTCGTGACCAGGCCCTCATCGACGACCACCTCCTGATCCGTCCAGTTGCCTCCTGCGTTCTCGATGTCGGTCTGGATCGATTGATAGGAGGTCAGATCGCGGTCCTCAACCACGCCTGCCTCGACGAGGAGCCATGGTCCGTGGCAAATCGCTCCCACGGGCTTGTTCTGTTGGAAGAAAGCGTTGACGAAATTTACCATATCATCGTCCGCACGCAATTTGTCGGCGCCGACCGTACCTCCCGGAATGATCAAGCCGTCAAATTCGTCAGCGCTAACGTCCGCTACCGCCCTGTCGACCTTGTAGCTGCCACCCGGGTCCAGATCGCCATTATTGGTCTTGGCCTCACCCGCCTCGAGACCGATAACCGTTATTGTGCCCCCAGCCTGCTCGATGGCCTGCTTGGGCTGGACGAATTCGGGTTCCTCGGTCCCGCGAGGGGCAATAAGTATGGCTATGTTTCTGCCTTCGAGCGTCATGTAATATCCTCCATGGAGCGACGGCACCGGTCAGGTGCCTAGTCATTTAAGCTCCGCAAGGCCGCCGCAGTTCCTCACCGCAGCGATGGATGGTTGGCGCATGGGACGGAGGGATTCCGAACCATCAAAGACATTCAGCCGTTGATTTCCGTCCCCCAAGTGCAGAACGACCGCTTTCCCTTCCTAAATATTCAAGGCTGGCAGATAACGACCACCGTCTGCCGATACACGAAGTACACCGAAGATGCTTGTTTGAAACTGCAATTTAAAAAGCACGTTTTTGCGATGATGCAATCAATGCTCCAACTTGCCAGATTCGGTTGAAAGAGCTCAATCAATTTCAGATTTCCGGGAGCCGCTGGTCGGCGAAACCCCAGCCATGCAGCTGTTCGGCACGCCTGATTAGCGCCCCAGCATCGCCGATCGAGAACGGATGCGCCGTTTTCATGTCGTTCAGTTCATCCCAGCTTACCGGCACTGCTACCGGAGCGCCTTCGCGAGACCGTGCGGAGTACGGCAACACGGCGGTCGCACCGCGCTGGTTCCGCAGCCAGTCGATGAAGATGCGGCCTTTGCGCTTGGTTTTGTTCATCGTCGCGACGTAGCGGTCCGGCTCGGAAATGCTCATGGCTTCGGCAAAGCGGCGAGCAAAGTCCTTGTGGGTATCCCAGTCGTGACCGCGCTTGAGCGGGACGACGACATGAACGCCCTTTCCGCCGGACAGCATGGCGAAAGTCACCAGCCCAAGGTCGGCGAGCCGGACGCGAATATCGCTGGCGGCTCGGACGCACTCCTTAAAATCCAACCCCTCGTCGGGGTCGAGGTCGAAGATCATGCGGTCTGGGTGCTCGACGTCGTCGGTCTTTGCCGCCCAGGCGTGTAACTCGATCGTGCCCATCTGCACGCAGGAAAGTAACCCTTCGGCATCGTTCAGGTAGAGGTAGTCCTCCGCGCTGCCGTCCTTTTCGCGGATCGGCACGTGATGGACGTGATCGCCGAATGTGCCGCTGTCATGTTTCTGGAAGAAGCATTTCTTCGCTCGTCCCTGAGGGCAGCGCACGAGGCTCATCGGGCGGTTCGCCACGAAAGGCAGCATCAGCGGCGCGACGGCGGCATAGTAATCCGCAAGGTCGCCCTTAGTGTCGCCGCTTTCGGGAAGATCACGCGCTCGCGGTTGCTGATTGTCACGGCGATCTCGGCCTGCGGTGTGGGCTTTGTTTGCTCCGGTTTCACCGCCCGAGCCTTCTTGTCGCTCCTCAAGCCAACGAAGCTGCCATGGCGCACGCGGCCCTCATCGGTCAGTTCGGCGAAGGCGACTTCCGCCACCAGCTTTGGAGTGACCCAGCTGACGCCGCGCGCTTCGGCCTTGTCGACGTTCAGCGGCGGGGTCTTGCGGGCCAGCTTCTTAAGGCGCCCCGCCATGTCAGTGAGACCGTCGGCGTCGAAGCCGGTGCCGACCTTGCCGCGATAGATAAGGGTCTTTCCCTCGTATTGACCGAGCAGCAGCGAGGAGAACGGACGGCCCTTCGCGCTCGACTTCGCCCATCCCACGATGACGAACTCCTGCCGCCGGGTACACTTTACCTTGACCCAGTCCTTCGTGCGGCGGCCCCGGTAGGGTGCATCGATGCGCTTAGCGATGATCCCCTCCTGCCCGGCGCCGCACATCGCATCGTAGAGCGTCTCGCCCGCGCCGATCACGTGGTTGGCGACGAAGACGGGCGGTGCGGCATCCGCAAGCAGCGCCTCCAGCCGTTCCTTGCGTTCGATGTTGGGCATCGCCGCCAGATCCTCGCCATCCAGTTCGAGGAGATCGAAGGCGTGGAATTCCAGGGGCTGGCCTTCACCCTGGCTGCCCTTGCCGCGCTTAAGCACGGCCTGGAGGCTGGAGAAGTCCGGATTACCGTCCGCGCCTCGGGCAATGATCTCGCCGTCGATCAGACAAGGCGGCAGGTTCAGCGCGGCGATATGGGCGGCAAGCGGGGCGAACTTTTCGGTCCAGTCGAGGCCACTGCGGGTATGGACGACGACCTTGTCTCCCGCCGCTGCGATAAGCGCGCGGTAGCCGTCGAATTTGATCTCATGCATCCACAGGTTGCCGGTGGGCACGGTGTCGACCAGAGTGGCGAGCTGGACGGCACGGAACTTCGGCGGCTCGCCCGCGCCTTTACGGAAGGGCCGCTGGTGCCGCACATTGCGAGAGGCAGCCTTTTCCATGACCTGCGCAAAGGCATCGCCCTTTTTGCCTTTCAGCGAATGGGTGCCGCGCTTGTCGGCTTCGATCTCGGCCATGGTGCGGCCGGTCAGGACGCTGGTGAGGCCCTGCTCGACGAGGGCGTCGCCTGCCTGCGCATGGGCATCCTGCACCTTGCGCAGCAGCCAGTTCTCGCGCTTCTCGCCGGGCCTCGACTTCATGCGCACGAGCAGCCATTCGCCCTTCATCCGCTCGCCGTCGAGAGCGAAGTGGAGGTGGCCGTCTGCGATGTCCTTCGCGCTCTTGCCCGCGATCGGCGCCCAGGTCCCCCGATCCCAGAGCATCACTGTACCACCACCGTACTCGCCTTTGGGATCCCGCCTTCGAACACGCCGTAGGACAACGGATGGTCCTCGGTACGCACGGCAAGGCGCTTGTCGTAGGGGTCGGCGCTCGGGCCTCGCGTTACCGCCCAGGACTTGAGCACGCCGTCCACTTCGAGACGGAAATCCCAGTGCAACCGCCGGGCGGCGTGCTTCTGTACGATAAAGGAATTGCCACCAATCCTGCCACTTTTGCCAGCAGGTTCGGCGGTCTTCGCGAAGTCGCGCTTACGGTTGTATTCCGCGAGGAGATCGGCGCCGGGGTCACCGGGCTCGCCGCTACGCCCGCTTGCGGGCACGGCTGCCACCCGAGGGCGAGGTTTTCTTCGCCGCAGGCGTGCGCGTTGATGAGGTCGACTTGCTGGCGGGCTTGCCGTCCCCAATCGACTTCTTGAGCGCCGCCATCAGGTCGATCACATTGCCCTTGCCGCTGGCCGGTTCCTCGACATCCTCCAAAATCCGTTTGTTGCTCTTCGACTTGGCCTTCTTGTCGATCAGGCGATGGAGCGCATCGACATAGCGATCGTGGAATTCGGCAGGTTTGAACGGGGCGGACTTCTTTTCGATCAGCGTGGTTGCAAGGTCGAGAAGATCTGCATCAGGTACCGATTCCTTGATCTCACCAAAGTAACCCTGGGCTTTCTGGACCTCGTCGGCATAGCGCAGCACTTCCATCACCAGTCCGCGCCCACAGGGCTTGATCGAAACCAGTTGTTCACGCCCGCGCACTGCCAACTGGCCAAGGCCGACCTTCCGGGTCTTGCGCAGCGCCTCTCTCAACACGCTATAGGCCTCCTCAGCCAGATCATCGGCCGGGACGACGAAATAGGGCTTTTCGTAATAGAGCACGTCTATCTCGTCGGCATCGACGAACTGGATGAGTTCCAGCGTCTTTCGGCTATCGATCTTGACCGCCTCGATCTCTTCCTCGTCAAGCAGCACGTAGCTGCCCTTGGAGACCTCGAAGCCCTTTATGATCTCGTCGCGGTCCACGGGTCCGACGCCGGGCGCAACCTTTTCGTAGCGGATCCGCTTGCCGCTCGGTTCATGAATCTGGTGGAAGGCAATCGCCGCCCCGATCGCGTCGCCGGATAGACCTCGATCGGGATTGAGACGAGTGCCAGACGGATCTGGCCTTTCCAGTATGCGCGTGCGGGCATCAGCAGGCTCCTTCATCGGAAATACAAGCCCGAAGCGGGAGAGGTAGTTCCCATTGGTCTCAAGGCGCCGCTCGAAGCGAGGCAATGGGCATCATTCGCGCTTTTTCATAAGTGCGTGGCGGCCCTCGACCCTTTGCGGCCCTTCAACCGCCGATTTTCCGTGCCCAGCTGCGGTCGGTCTGCTTTCTCATTCTGGATACCCGAAACTCTTCGCGGTTGCGGCCTGTCCGGTTCTACCACCGAAAGCAGGATGCTGACCTTCCGGTGACAGATACAACTTTCAGCAGCTCAAGGCCGCCATCTTGGCGCTGAGCCGCGCCACTGATTGGGAAGTGGCCAAAAAAGAATGGCGGCTTGTCGAGATTTCTGAAGCCGACGAGCCCGAAACCTGTCTGTGCGGCTATTTCCCGATAGTCGAACTATGAACCATCTCCAACACTACGACCTCAAAGTCGGTGGACGCCGGCAACGTCTGGCTAGCCGCGATCAGGCGGCAGCTATTGCTCAAGATAGTCGTCGATATCCTCTGGATGATGTCGTTCCAGCCACTCGCGTGCCGTGGCGCGGAGCAGCGTATCGTTCCGAACAAGCTGGTCGTAGAGCTCGACGAGCTGGAACGTGGTCTGGCGCGGTTCGAGCCGATGGGACTGCCGGTGATGCTCGAGCATAGTGTGATATCGCTGACCGCCTGAGATCGTCTCGGCAATCACCGCGCGACAGTAGGTGCGAATTTCGTCGTGGTTAGCCGGAGTGAGGACCGCCTCCAGCGCTTCGACATTGTAATGCCAAGGATTAGTCTGGAAGTCTGTTTTCCAGAGTTCGAGGTAGCCCGAGACTCTAAACAGGGCCGCTATCTGAAGATCCCACTCCGGGTGGTTCCGGACGATCTGGTCGACGTCGGTGAAGTTCTCCACCGTCGGATCGAGCTTGCGCACCCCATCGAGGATCGCGTTCTGGGCCGCGTGCGTCATCGCGATGGGGTTTGGCCGGGCTCGCCACGCGGCGAGCTCTTGGGCCGGGACGGTCTCGGTGATGCCCTTGAGCTCGAGGAGGAGCGGACTGCGGCGCAGCTGCTCGGGCGTGCAATAGTCCTCGTCGGCAACTAGCTGCACGCCGACGTGGGCGTAGGCGCGGGCGACAAGCCGCGAGCAGAACTGTCGGCGTTCGCGCGGGCGCTTCCCTGGGAGCACCGAGCGGACGGCTTCGCGCACCGAATAGCGTGTACCCACTTCCGATCGGGCGAAGTTGATGACTTGCTTGAGTCGCTCTGGGTAAGCTGCTCGCGCAGGCGAAATGCATACACACGCTCGAATGGCTTGAAGAGCTCGCGCTGGAGATTGCGGGCCTGCACGCCGTCTCCGGTGGAATCGATCACCGAACCGTGCTGTACGCAGATCATTGCGTGGGAGACGACGGCTAAGGTCGTGGCGCGAATGCCCTTACCCGCCGCTGACTTGCTGGCGGTGAGAACGATGTCGCCCGGTTGAAGGGCGTCAATATTAATCCGTTTCATGTTGTGCTCGACCTGGGCGATGACGGCTTGCAAGCCAGTCGTATGTTTAGTTCGCCAAAGAGACAGTCGCGATAGCGCGTACTTCGGCGAGCAGGAGAGGGGAAAGCCCCAGCGTCTCCAGCGGCCGGGTACGCAGCCGCTGTAACGCACCGGCGGTGTTAGGTCTTTACGGGCGGACATGTCGTTCAGCTTCATGGCGGTTACACGCGACAAGCCCAGCGAGATAAAGCTGATCATCGTTTTGTCGGATGCGCCGATCTCCAGATAAAGGGGCAAAGACGGAATGCTCGAGACCATGTCCAACAACCCCGCGCTGTCGAGGGTGTAGACAACAAGGGCACTATAGCAACCAAACAGTCGAACGGCTTGGAAACGGGTGTCGCCCTCAATCAAATCGAGGGTGTTTCTAATCGCCGTCCGGACAGCTTTCGACGCATTTCGCGAAATCTGCTCGTCGATTATCTGAGGAAGCGGTAGGCCGAGCATCCAGCGTTCGAGAGAGGCGGCTGGGTTCAGGCCTCGTCTCTAATCCGATCAATGATACGGCCGCCGAACTCAATGAGCTTGTGATCAACGTTCGCAACGAACCTGCGGACACTTTCCAGATCCTCGCTCGTGGCGATCAGAATCTGCTTGCCCGTCGACGCGATCCGGCCGGCCTCGGAAATCAGCCCGGCGACGCTCGCCGACGCAGCCTCCTGCTGTCGCGGCTCGTCGAAGACGACCAGGCCCGGGTGGTTGGTATCCCCAACCTTAGCTACGTCGAGCAGACCAAGCTGATACGCCCACTTCAGACGGATGCTGTCGCTGGCCGAAAGCTCGAAGCCGATCTCGAAGCCCTCCTTTTCGGGGCGATATGTGTCCTTGGAGACCGTGAGATCGGCAGCCCCGAAGGTGTTGAAGCCATATCGGACGAGCTGACGCCGGATCGACCCTTGGAGCGCATCGATCTTGACGACGTCGGCCGCGCTTAGGCGCTCGGCGGGGAGCTGCTTCGTCTCGGCCTGCAGGCTGGCCCAGCGCACGACCTGTTCGGCGAGACCGTTGATCTGCTCGGCGAAGCGCGCATCGATGTCCCTAAGCTGGATGAGATTCTGCTCAATGCGGAGCCGCTCCTCGATGAACGAGGCGGATGCCGCATGTGACGGCGCAATTAGGTCCGAGCGCAGAGCGCGCAGACGGGAAGTCTGCCGACGGAGTTCCTCGCCGGTCGTGACGAGCTCGAGGTCAAGATCGCGGATGATCGCCACAGACCGATCGGCGATACGCTTGAACGCCTTCCTCTGCGCGTCGACGTATTCGATGTTGTCCTCGAGTGACATCACGGCATCGAGAGTGCCTTGCGGCAGAAGCGCGTCATCAATGGCCTGCTCACACGTAGGACAGTGGTTCGGGTCAAGTTCCCGCGCGAGGGTGGAGCCGAACTTCTGCAGCTTAAGCGCATCCTTGTTCTTCTTCAGATCTTCTTCGAGTTGAATGAGGCGCTGGGCGGTTGAGGCCTGTTGGATCAGTTCGGTCTGGCGCGCACGGAAGATCGTTGCCCGCTCGGCGTTGATCATTTGGATCTCAGCTGCGAGCTCGTCGGCTTCTGCGGCTGCACCTTCGGCGACCGTCTCGACCTCGGGGATGTGCTGTTCCTCGAGCGCGGTCAGTTCAGCCGCCAGTTCCGCAATGCGGTTGGGTAGCCGGCGCCAGCCGTCCTTGGTGGAGACCTCAAGATAAGCGTTGCGAACGTCCGCCTCGATTGCGGCCGGGGCGGCGGGAAGTGCGACCACACGCAGTCCCGAAGCCGTGGCGAGCGCCGTGGCCGCCTCGACCGCCTTGGCCCACTCCGTGCGGGCGGCAGCGGCACGAAGCTCGAGGTCCTGCCGTCGCAGCTCGTTCTCGTGGGTATCGAAATCCATCAGGAACTCGACCGCCCGCTTGTGCACCTCGCGAATCCGGAACTGCGTCGGAATGGCGCCGGGTATCGTGGTCCAGCCTACCTTTTGCTCGACGAAGAACAGAGGGAAGACGGTCTCGACGTACAAAGGGCAGTCGCTACCGTCGTAGCGCTTCACCACCGGAAGATCCCAGTCCAGAAACCCGGCGAGCTTGCGATGGAAGCCAGCTTCCCGCTGAGCCGCGCCGGGATCCAGCACGAAATAGTCTCCGCGCCGATATTCGCCCGGCCCCTGTGAGAGTTCCGGTCCCTCAACGACGGACACCAGCTTCCGGTCGGACTGCGAGACGACGTTGCGGCGAACGGTCATATGCTCGCCGCGAGCGTTCACGATCTCGACTGCGACGTAGGATTCGAGGACATCGGCGCGCACTCCGGTGCTCGGATCCTCGACATAGTCGCGCATCGCGTAGGATAGCGGAATCTCGCGCTTAGGACTCAGCATCTGCTCGAGACCGAGAGCGTAGAGGAAGGCGTGCAGCAGTGTGGATTTGCCCGAGGTGTTCGGCGCGTAGAGGATCGTAAGCTTGGATCCAAGCGAAGCGTCCGTGCCGTAGAGGCCGGCGGTGGTCTGCACGCGGAGCCTGATATGGCTGATCCTGAGCGACATCAGAACGACTCCATCTTCATAATGCTTTCGACAACCTTTTCGGTAACCAGCTTGCCCACTTCGTCGAGGAAGGCCGTCTCTTCGGCGAGCAGGCCCGCCTTGCGGATCGCCTCGGCTGCGGCCTTGCCTTGGCCGCTGAGCGCGAGTGCCTTGCCGTCTCGTACCTCGACGAGTCCGTTAGCCTTGGCGAAGGCTGCCGCCCGATTGACCCAAGGTTCGATCCGGACCGCGAGTTCGATCGGATCGCGCTTTCGTGCGAGCACTTCGCGCGTTTTGTCGCGAAGGTCACCGGTACGGCTGAGATGGGCGAGAAAATGCACCTTTTGTATCGAGCAGCGCTGTCCGCGCGCCGACGCCAGGACCATGATGAGGAGCGACTGCCCCCACCCCAAGCGCAGGTCTCCAGGGATCGGCGCAGGTCGCGCCGTCACGGTGAAGTCGCCTGTCAGGACCGAGCGGAACGTCTTGATATCGGCCATGTCAGTCGAGCTTCAGTGGACAGCGCATGAGCCAGTCGCTCACGGAGCCGAAGGCAATGGTCTCAGCTGTCCCATGATCGAGGTTTGGCACCGAGGTGAGGATGCTGGCCTTCAGCGCGTCGATCTCAACTTCTAGCCGGTCGCCACCGCTTCCACCCTTGGAACCAAGCCGGAGCCGCCGGAGGCGTTCGGCGACGAGCCTGGTAACCTGCTCGAAAGCCTCGGGCGCCATGTTGCGAAGCTGCGACACCATGATCTGAGATTCCATGAAGACGCGGAGCGCATCGTCGATAGCCTCGTCCAGCTCGCCCAGATGCTCGAAGCGGGGTTCGAGCTTGCGCCGAAGGTTTTCGGTCAGGTTCCGGTTGCCGTCGGCCAGTTCTGCGACGTCCTCGCTGGTCGGTCCGACGATCTCGGGGCGGATGCGGTTGCGAAGCTGGACGCGCCGGTCCCAAGACGCATCGTCGAAATCCTCCTTGTCGTGTACGAGGATTTGAAAGTCCTCATCAACATACGTGAGCTTCTTTGCGATTACGTCTGCGGTCTTTTTGAGCGCGTGTTGGACGACGTCCTTGCTGTCGTTGAGCGGAACCGCAAGGATCCAGCGCTTGATTTGATAGCCGGCGAACATCTCCGCAGCCCCCTTCGAGACGTCGCAGAACTTGCTTATGTCGGTGGTGATCTTCGACTTCTGCTTGGTCGCCCGCTCCGCCACGCCGACGGGCTCGTCTACCGCGTAGCATTGGTACACGACGCGCTTGTTCAGACAGAAGTAGTCAAGCCCGCAGTCGCCCTTATGCTTCGCTGGGACCTTCTGGACATTCTCATGCCCGTACTGATCCTGGAGAAGACGGAGGACGTGAGCCTCCCATTCCTTTCCGTCCCAAGCCTCTATGTCCACGATCACCCGCGCTTGCTCATCCTGTCGACGAAGGCTCTTCCCGGGTCTCCGCATGTCGCGCGGCTGCAGGAATTGCTGAACTAGAAGTGCCCCCACCCGACGTTGTAAGTTAAATTTCTTATTTGGCAATTTCCATTGCTCTTGGAGTGACATCCGATTTCGTACGAAATCGATTAATAACACGCCTCGACGGCGGCATGCCGTCTTCTCGAACCTGCGCCCACGACCGTCGCGAGAATCGCTGAACACGGAACATAGCAGGAATCATCAGGAGATATTCCCTATTTGTTCCATATGGCCTAGCGCTGTCGCACCGGTGAATTGATATCGATGGAGCAATGGGATTGGAGCGTGATCTCCAGTTGCGTGCCGCCGCGCAAGCGATTTACGAGGACTGCTATCTGAGGGAGGACTGGGGGCCAGTCGGGCGGGATAAGGCCGAGACGTTCGGTACGGTCCATTGTCGCCAAGCGATCGGCGCCGCGCAAAAGGCGCGCGCTCTGTTGGCACATCAGCCAGCGCAGTCCACGAATGATTTGCCGAGCCGCGCACCTTTAGCGGCGACCTTTAGCTATTCAGGATCGTCCGCACGAACCGGTCGGCCCCTAAACAGCCAGACTTCCCCTCTCAGGAAGGCGAGAGCCTATGCGGGCGAACGTCGGATTCTGGAATGACCGGACGTTCAAGCTACCAAGCCGGTTCGGCCGCTTTGTCACAGACCAAATCTTTCCACCATGGCTTAAGCACAATGAACGACCGGCAGGAATGGATCACGGAAATCTGGTTCGCGGACGTCAGGAATCAAGGCGGCATCGTACCTGCCTGAGCTGATTTATGGATGCATGTGACTTGCTTCGCGCCGGCAGGTAAAAGTAGAATCAGTGGATGGCCGAAAAACTACCTGATAAAAAACCGAAGCGCGATCCCGCCCATCTGTTCGGCGGCAAGCGGTTCGACGTTGAACACGCTCTCAACATGTACGCGACGAGCTTCGTGCTCATGCCTGCCTTTGGAATCTACGAGGAGAAGATCGTGGCGGCGTTCAAGCCGCATCTCGCGAAATGCCACATCTACGTCATCGGTACTATGCCGGCGATAGAGACCGTCGATCAGCGCCTTGAGGATGGACGGCTTGTCATCGGTCTCCTCGTTGCCGGCAAACGCCATGAACTCGCTTGGCCGATGCCTGACGGCGTCGAGCTGGTCGAGACCGAGCGGGGGTGGTTCATCAAGAACGGTGATGGCTACTGGGCACCCTCTGACGAAGAGATGGCGCGACGGCTGAACGATGAACAAGATGCGATCGGCTTCGACGTCCTCTACATTGGTCAGGCTTATGGCAAGGACGGGTCGCGCAACGCCCTCGACCGGCTGCTCAAGCACGAGACCCTGCAGCGGATCTCGGTCAAGGGCGTGCCGCCTGATCGCCGGCTCACGCTGCTCATGCTCGAGATCGAACCGGGCAATCGCATGATCACCTTCATGAACCCGTGGGCCGAGAATAAGGAGGACGGAAGCGCCCGCATTTCGGCGGGCCTGGATAAGTTGTTCGGGACTTCCGACGCCGAGCGCGTGACCCTCTACGAAGCGTCGCTAATCCGGTACTTCCAACCACCGTTCAACAAGGAGTTCAAGGAGAGCTTCCCGTCGACCAACCTGAAGGTGCTGGCGGACTGCTACGACAAGGATTTCTCCGCCTTGATCTCGGAGATTTGCATCGACGAACTGCCGTTCAAAATGACCTCGGACGCCGCTCAGCCGTCCCAGTACCACACCGCAAAATTTGACCTTCACAAGGATGAGGCGCGTCAGGTGTTCTTCGGAAAGAAAACATAACGGCACTGAGGCCGTCGGTAAGCCGCTCGGGGCGGATGAATGTACGACGGGTTTTAGGACGAGCTTGGGGTGCTGCGAACGTCGGCTATGTTGGCGGCAACCGACGCCGGCTCCCTAAGCCTGCAATGTCCGTTATCTTGGTGTCATCGCTCCGAAGCCGACCGTCGCGAGTGTCCCAGAGCTTGCCATGATAGGGATGGTCATCGACGTTTTTGAAATCCTGGTTCCGAGAAGAGCAGTGAGCCAGCATACAGCGTGGATGGGCCGCGACGCGTTCGAGCATCAATCAATCCCACACGCTGCCGACCGCTCAATCCTTCGACTTGGCTTTCCGATGCACGCTGCGGGCCTCGCCAGCCTTATCGGGCAACACCGGCACAGATGTTGGCGACAGTGCCGGCAGCACCCCCGGCATCGTCCTCCCCAAGGTACGCGCCGCCATCCATTCGGGCACATGCCATGAAGCGGGCAGCGAGCGCGCGACGGCGCCGGGCAGGAAAGACCACAGAACGATCCCTGCCAGCAGCCCGGCGATGCCGGCTTGAACGAGGCGCAGATGCTGACGATCGGCAGCTTGCCCACGCTGGACGATGGAGTTGATGGCGCCCACCGACTTATGGATCGAGACACGCGCCGTCTCCAGCAAGCGCTCATCATCGGCACGCGCCGCTTGGGCAGCCGTCACGATTTCCTTCGTCAGGACCGCAGGGGTCAGCTTGAGCGAGGGGCTCTGCTCGATCCCTGCAAGCCGGTCGCAACTGTCTTCGATCACCTCCTTGAGCTCATCGAAATCCGCGCGGTAATCCGGGATCTTCTCGCGCGCGGCCGTGAGGCCCGCCACGGCATTGTGCAGCAGGCTGAGTTCATGGCGCAGAGCCTCGAAAGCTTCGGCGGGGCTCGCGGCGGATTCAGGGGCGATGTCGGCGCCGGGGTCTGGGGATGAGGTCATGGGCGCAAGGCTATGCCTGCCGCGCACCACGGCGCCAGAGGCTGGGATGTCCGGACAGATCCTGAGAATTGCGCGCTGCACGATTCTGTCTCGCGGCGCCTCACGTTTGCCGGTGCCGAGAGGAAGCAGGTGGCTCTCGTTGCGCCGCGACTCGCAGATCGCAGCACGTCGGCACCCCTACAATCCAAGCCCCTGCCCCGTCCCAGCCCCAGGCTGCTCGCGAGGTCTGCGCCGAGCGAACGCCCGGTGGTGAACCTGATGCCGAGTTGCTGCTTGCGCTGGGCCAGCACCGATTCGAGCTGAGGATCGCGATGGAGGTTGTTGGCAAGGTCTGCCATCACGGCCCGGGTTTCCCGGCGGGCGCTCATATGGCCTGCCACATACTGCTGCTCACTCTTCGTCCTGAGCGCTGTCCAGTTGGCAACGAACCGGTCGGCACGCAGTTCGGGATCGGTGCGCAGTTGCGTCTCCAGCTGCAGCGCACGCACCGCCCGGTTGATCCGTCCCTGCGCCGCTTCATGGGCCAGCTCGGGCTCCTTCACATAGGCCTTCTCGGCATCGTGTGCGCCGTAGGGGCGCACCGCCTCGAAGTGGGTGCGCGAGGCTTCGAGTTCAGACCATTGCTCCGGGCTTGCCCGCTGCCCGGCCTCGCGGACCTCGAAGACGGCAGCAACGGCGCGGGCATGGCGCTTCAAGGCATCGGTCCGCTCTTCACGCAACTGCACGGCACGTGCCTCGGCTTGCGCCTCTGCCGAGAGTTGCGGCGCCGATGCCAGGGCCGGATTGGGCCCCGGCTCCAGCGTGCGCCGCACATGATCGGGGAGCTTCAGGTCCAGACCATCGAAGCGCCCTTTGCGCGGGGCCCCGGTATCCGGCGTCCTAGCCTCCGGCTCTCGCTCTGTCGGCGGCTTTCGCTTGGCCGGTGGCGCATGGAGGGGGCCTGCCTTGCCCGGATCGATGAGCGGACCACTGGGCAACCGTAGCCCATCGAAGCGGCTGCGGGGTGTACGGCCCGCCGGTTCGACCTGCCGAACGTGTGCCTCCTCCTCTGGCGTCTTGCCATAATCCGTCGCCATGTCCTTGCCGCGATCCCGGCTGAGCGCGCGCGCAAGCCTGGTGTGATCGGCAAAGTCATCCTCCCCATAATGCAGCTCGACCCCGGCCCGGTGCCGGGTCAAGGCCACATAGGCACCGTGACGATCGAGACCTGGCGTTGCCAGGACATGGACCCGGTCGACGGTCATGCCCTGTGCCTTGTGAAGGGTGGCGGCATAGCCGTGATCGAGCCGGTCATAGTCCTTGAGGTCGAAGGCAACGGAAGTCCCATCGTCGAGCGTCACGCCCATGGCCCGTGCATTGACGCTGCGAACAGTGCCGAGCGTTCCATTCTTCACGCCCAGACTGCGCTCGTTCTTCAGGAACATCACCCGGTCTCCCGTGGCAAAGTCGCGGGTGCCGCGCTCGACCTGCACGCGCACGTCTTCGCCCAGATCGCCGGCCTCGCGAAGACGCTGGCGGGCCTCCTCGTTCAGGACCTGCACTTCGTCATTCGTATGGGTCAGAATGATCCGGCTCGTATCCGGACTGGCCTGCCGATCGCTGTCCCAGCGATCGATGAGTTTCTGGCGGGCGATCTCGCGCGTGGAGGCGGCATGGACATGGCCTGCTTCCTCGTAAGCGGCGAGCGCCTCGCCGGTGCGCCCGGTGGCAAGCTGACGCGTCGCCTCGCGCTGCCAGTCCTCGACCTGGCGGCGCACCTGGGTGATCTCGATCGCGCCGTGGCGCTCGGCGATGGCGCGGAAGGCGGCGCCCGCCTCGATCGCCTGGAGCTGCTGGGGATCGCCGACAAGCACGACCTTGGCGCGGCGGCGCTCGGCTTCGGCGAGTACCCGCTCCATCTGGCGAGTGCCGATCATCCCGGCCTCGTCGATGACGAGGACAGACTTGTCGCTCAGCAGCTCGCGCCCCTGTCCCCACTGGTGCTCGAGCCCGGCGATGGTGCGACTGGCAATCCCCGAACCACTCTCGAGGCTCTCGGCGGCAATGCCGGAAAGCGCAATGCCGCGCACTTCGTAGCCCCCCTGCTCCCAGGCGTCCCGGGCCACGCCCAGCATCGCGCTCTTGCCGGTCCCGGCATAGCCGATGACACTGGCAAGGCCCCTGGCGCCGGTAACATGCTCGAGGGCGCCGCGCTGCTCGGGCGAGAGAACAAGCCCGCGGGTCTCGGCGCGGGTGATAGCGCCCTCGATATGCCGCTCGGGCACGCCGTGGCGGCGCGCGGCATCGAGATGTACGGTGGCCTTGGTCAGCCGCTGCTCGGTCTCGAGCATGGCGCGTGATGTGAAGCGATGCTCGCCGCGTCCGTCCTTGCCCAGGGCGACAAGTTCGGGCGAGGCCTTGATGACGGCCATGACCTGATCGAACTGTTCCTTGCCCTCGCTGTGCCGGTGGACGAACTTTGCCAGATCCCGCGTGGTGAAAGTCGCCTGGCAATGGGTGATCGCCTCGAGTGCTATGCCCGGTTGCGCCAGGATTTTCTCGCCATTGGCCCTGGCGATGGCATGGTGTTCCTCGAGCCGCTCGCTCTCCAGGCCTTGGCCTGCCATGCGACCGGCAGCAGGGCCAATCTTGTGCTGGGGTTCCAGATCGATCCCCTGCGCTTCGAGCGAGCGGTGATCGATGCGCGCCGCGATATCGAGTTCGGCAAGCCGCGCATTCACATGATTGGCCCAGGCCTCGCGCCAGTGGGTGAGCAGGTCGGTGCGGTTCCAGTCGCGCACCTTGGCGCCGAAGCCTTCTTCGGTGACCTCGCGCAAGCCCAGCATCACATGGGCATGGGGCCTGGGACTGCCATCGGCGCCGATGTCCCAATGGACGTTGAGATCGGCGACCATGCCGCGCGCGACGAACTCGCGGGTTACGAAGTCGCGGGCCAGGGCAATGCCCTCGGCCTGCGTCATCTCCTGCGGGATGGCAAACTCAACTTCGCGGGCGAGCTGCGCGTCCTTGCGCTTCTCGGCCGCTTCGACGTCGTTCCACAGCCGTTCGCGATCGTGCCAGGCGTCAGGGGCACTCTCAGGCAGCAGCACTTCGCTGTGCACGACGCCACTCTTGTTGGAGAAGTCATGGTCGCGATCGAGCCGCTCGTCGCGAAGGCGCGAGGCCGAGCGATAGGCAGCCGCCGCCACCGCCGAGGATCCGGCGGCGCGGGAAATGACTTTGGCCGAGAAGTGATAGATCGCCATGGCGGCGATCGATTTACTCCTCCAGCAGCACGTCGGCACGACGTATAAGCGCGCCCTCACACGATTTGCTCGCGTTCGGGATCACGCTGTTTCAGGGCGTTCCAGCCTCTTGCTGGCCTGTGAGACACCCGATAGCTGGACTGTCCGCTTCCCTCCAGAAGAAGGACACCCCCCATGCGCAAACCGCGTGATTACGATGCCGAGCTCAAGGCGCTCGACGACAAGGCCCGGCAGCTCAAGCACCGCAAGGTCCAGCAGCTGGGCGAGCTCGTCACCGCCACCGGTGCCGATGCGCTCTCGATCGAGGAACTGGCAGGCGCTCTGCTTGCCATGGTGAGCAGCGCAGAGCCTGCGCGACGGGAGGCGTGGCGCAAGCGCGGCGCCGCCTTCTTTTCTGGCGAGCGAACCGGGACGAGCGGTCGTCAACTCGAAGGCCCTGGCGGCGGCGCTGGCAGCGACGAGCGCGGCGCTGCGGCGCAGCCGGGCAGCGCGCCATCGTCTGCTCGCAGCGAAGGCCCGGCATGACACCCGGGACTGGCAGGTGAAGCGGCGCGAGCGTACGCGCCAGCTGATCGAGCTTGGCGGGCTTGTCGCCAAGGCCGGGCTGGTCGATCTGACCGGTGATGATCGGGCGGTGATCCTTGGCGTTCTCGTCGACGCCGCCGCGCGCTTGCGCACCGCAGAGCGCGAGGCGGCGCTGACCTTGTGGCGGCGGCGCGGGGCGCGCGCCTTTGCCGAAGACAGGGAATGATGGGCAGGCACCAGGCTGGGCCTGCGGATACGATCAGGAGGCGCTGTGGCCGACCGCACGCTTGCCTGCGAGTGCTTCGAGATCGGCGATCCGCTCTGAACAGATCGCGTGCACCACGCGGCCCAGTTCCTCGACCTGCTCACCCAGCCAGGTCAGTTCCTCGGCAGTGATCTTGTAGTGCTTCGAATAGCGCGCCTTGACGTAGGCTTCCTTGAGCTTCTCGAAGGTTCCGCGCTGCCAGCGATTGTCGCGCGGCCAGACGTGGACAAGCCGCGGATCGAGGCGCTCGGCGTGCGTGCGCAGAAACGCCAGATTGTGCACGTGGGGCGTGTAGAAAGTGCTGACCAGCAGCACGCAGTGGTAGAGGCTTTCACTCGTCTGATGAAACAGGAAGGCTGCTTCCTTTGGAAAGTCTTGAGCCACTGCATCATTCGCCAGCTTGAATTTTCGCATCGAGGCAGAAAACCACTCGCCATAATATTCCCGCGCCATATCGAGCGCGGCCTGCGGCGTCTTGGGCTGGGGCTGGGCAAGCTCGCTGTTATCGCTCTGGTAGAGCACGATCCCGTCGCGGGCGATGTCCATGAAGAAATAACGGCCATGGGCCAGGCCATCATTCACTTCCTGCAGGGTATGAACGATGAAGTTGACCGGCGTGCGGATCGTCCCGGTCATCCCGTATTCGCGCATCAGCCGGTCATCGACTTTCGACCAGTATTTGACGCGGTCGGTCAGCCGCTTGTCACTGACGATGATCAGCAGATCATAGTCCGACTGGTAGCCCTTGGCGGTATGCGGTTCATCGACCCAACCGCCGCGCGCATAGCTGCCGTAGAGCACGATCTTGGCGATGCGCCCCTTCTTCTTCCACTCGTGGGTCGAGAGCGCGAAAGCGTCCTCGAATTCCTCGAAGACGAGCTGCACCACGCGCTCGAGTTCGCGTTGCTTGTTCGCAGGAAGATGATCGAGATCGGTTTTCATGACAGGCCTTTCCAGCGACTCTGCGCATTTGCACTTCACGGCGCAAGCGCGAAGCGTCCCGGATCAGGCAAATGGCACTGCCCCGTCCGCCCAATGGGGCAGGATTTACGCCTCCAGCGCGAGCCGTGTGCGCACATCTGAAAAATATTTTTGCCTGCGCTACAGTGCGACAAGGTTCGCCATGGCCGTACACGGTTCGCCACCGTGCCCCTGCCTCATTGACAGGCACCGGTGACAGGTCTTGCGCTCGTATCGAAATGCCTCAATTCTACTCGTGGCCGGCCAGTCCCCCTCACCTTCGATGAAGGACTACGCCCATGAATACCCCGCTTCCCGACCGTTACCTGCGCCTCCATGTCGTGCTCGACCGCACCGGGCTGTCGCGTGCGACGCTCTATCGCAAGATCCAGGAAGGCACTTTCCCGAGGCAAGTGCGTATCGCCCAGCGCTGTGCCGGATGGCGCGAGAGCGCCATCAGCGAATGGCAACGCAATCCCGTCGGCTATCGCGCCGCCGATCACGCGCCCGGCTAAACCTGCCGCTTGCAACGAAGGTGGGAGCCGACCGGCGTGCCGGGCGGCTCCTGCTCCTTGGCTACCATCGCCCCTGCTGCTGCCGCTCGTAGGAGTCTGCAACCAGCCGCAAGGCCAGCGACAGGTGCTGCACTACCTCATCGGTACTCAGACCCATGCGAGCTGCGACCTGCTCGTTGGAGAGGTCTTCGTAACAGGCCAGCCGGAACACTTCCTGCTCGCGTGCCGGCAAGGCGTGCACGGCACACAGCATGCGGCGCAACTGGGGATTGGTGATCCGGCGAAACCGCCAGCGCTGGGCCCATTCGCGCACCCGCTGGTGCAGGATGATCGCAGCGCGCATCACTGGCCTCCTGTCGCAAAGGCCAGCAGGTAATCGGCGCCCTTGCTGGCAGCACTGGCCGCGCGGAAGATCGCCTTCTCGTCGGCCCGCAGCACCTCGAGCCATGATCCGATGTAATCGCTGTGTCGTACCGTCGGCTCGATCCCGAGCGAGGCACAGGCAAAGGCCGATGTCAGCTCGGCGACCAGTTCTTCTCTTGCGTACGAAGCCGAACCGAATGCACCGCTCTGGTCACGCTCCAGCCGCCCCTTCCCTCCGGCATAATGCCCCATCTCGTGCAGCGCCGTCCGGAACCAGTTGATCGGCTCGGGGAACGCGGCCTGCGGGGGCACCTGCACATAGTCCTCGAGCGGGGAATAGAAGGCCGATGGCCCACCGATGCGGAAGTCCGCGCCCGAATTGGCGATCAGGCGATCCACCTCGGCAATCGCGATCACCGGGTCGGTTGGTGCAGCGCTATCCGCCAGCGTCTCGGGCAGCCCCTCGCACTGGTCGAAGTTGAACACCACGAAGCGCTTGAGAAAGGCGATCGTCCTTGCGTCACGATCCTCGCTGCGAGCCTTCTCGGCTTCTTCACGGGGCGTGAAGCGGTCGGCATAGCATACCACTGTCCCGGTCTCGCCGCGCCGGACATTGCCCCCTGCCGCTGCGGCCTGCCTGTAGGTCAGCCAGCGCTGCGAGGTGAACCCGCGCTCGATCCCCTCGCACCACAACAGCAGCACGTTAATCCCCGAATACAACCTACCGGTCACGGCATTGCCCGGCATCGTCACCGGGCATCTGTCGGCCTCCCATGGCTGTACCCATGGCACCCGTCCCTCTTCCAGCTGCGCGATGATCCGGTTGGTAACCTCGCCATAGAGGCTGTGCCGTTCGTCCTTGGCCATAGTGTCTCTCGCTCCTTCCTCAACCGCCATGGCCCGGCGCCAGGGTGGCGGGGGGCGGCAGGAGCGCACCGGACAGCCCCGCCGGCCAAGGCGGGGCGCACCTGCAAGGCTGCAACGAAGTGGAAGACCCGGACAGCGCAAGCGGCCGGGTTGCGCCCCGGCGAGGCGGGGCTATCGGGTAGCGACGCCCCCCGTCACCTGGAGCCGCCAGGCCCACAATACCTAACCCCGCCGCGTGACATCACGCGGCGACCGCATGGCGCGCCTGCACCGCAGGGGCGCTCACAAGCGTCAGGCGATCGTTACGGCTTTGCCGACGAGACCCTTGGGGCTCGGCCGAAGCGCATGCGGAGGTAGAGCGCGGCCGGGGCCGCAAGGGGCCGGGACGCCCGCACTGTCTGCAATAGATCCTGACCCAGGCAGCTGACCAGACTGCAGCGCTTGATGGATTAGGCAACAATTCTGTCAGTCGAATATGCGCCCATCCAGGTCATTCAGGCGCTAAGACCCAGTCCGCGAAAGCCGCCAATCCAGCCACCAACGCGAAGCGTTCGCCAGTAGGCGTCGCTCGCGTCAATGCGGTGCGGTCCGTTCAGTCGGCCAACTCGGCAATTAGCGAGCGCATCTCGAAGTACAATCCGCCCGCTTCGAAACGGTGGTCGACGACACTCGACCTGCCAAGGCCCATCCCGATTAGCCGGGATCCAAATCCTTTACGCGATGGAGGCGATACCAGCGGTCCACCCCGCTCGGCCCAGGAAAGCGAGAGATGGGTGTCGTCGATGCTCCATGACAGGGTCACTCGTCCCTCTGGCGTCGATAGCGCGCCATACTTGGCGGCGTTCGTACAAAGCTCATGCAACATCAGAGTCAGCGCGACCGCGACCCTGGATCCGATCGCAGTGTCAGGCCCTTCGACGACGATCTGTCCACCGGGATCATGCGGTTCCAACGATGCTGAGACGACTTCCAAGAGTGACGCGGATGACCAGTCCTGACGCAGCAGGATGTCGTGCGCGTGTCCAAGCGCACCCAACCGCTTCGAGAAACTCTCCATTTGCTTTGTCGCAGCCGCATCCCGCAACGTCTGCACGGCAATCGCCTGAACCAGCGCAAGCGTGTTCTTAAGGCGATGCCCGAGTTCCTGGTTGACCAGTTTCAGGCTTTCCTGCGCCCTGACGGTGTTGGTGGTTTCCACGACCGTATCGAGCATTCCGACCACGGTCCCGTCCGCGAGGCGCAGCGGACTGTAGCAGAAGGTGAACCAGGCCTGCTCTTCCTCGCCGCTACGGTCGATAATCAGTGGAAAGTTCTCAATATATGTTGGGATGCCAGTATAGGCGCGTTCCGCAATGGGGCCGATAGAGGCCCACCCCTCCGACCATATGTCGGCAAAGGAGCGTCCCAGTGCGACATGCTTGTTCCCCAGAATGGGGATGAAGGCGTCATTATAGATCGTCGTGTAACGATCGCCCCAGACAATGGCCTTGGGAAAGCTCGAATCCAGGATCTGGCGCACAACGATTTCGAGTTCTGAAGGCCAGTTGGCCCTCGGTCCCAGCGGCGTCGTGCTCCAGTCGAAGGCATCGACGCGCGCACGCATATCCGGCTCAGTTTGAATATCGTGGCAGACCTGTTCGCCATGTTCTGCGGTCGTATTCGTCAGGCTCAACTTTGACTCCCATCGGCGCGCGCGGGAGCGGGACGCTCACTTGATAGGGACGAAACCGGTAGGAATCGTCGCGCAAGGCCCCAACGCTATCACAGCGGTGCTGGGCGTCAAAGGCGATGACGGGCTTATATTCGGTCGAAAACCCTCATGCTCTGCGCAGGCGCTTCGACGGTCGCCAAGCTGACGTCCCGCTGCCCGCTAAATGGAGATTGGCCGCTGACACCATAAGATCTCGCTCCACTGCGAATTCCAACTTGTGCTCCCTTGCCGCAGAAACAATGCGCTATAAAAAAATTTTTCTGCGCCCATCCGGCACCTTTCGGGAGAAGAAGCGTTGATGGCATGCCATCATTGCAGCGGCTCTTACGAGTTGCCCCTCCTGAAAGCGTTCCTTTGCCTGTTATCGATCCGCCGGGCCATCATTCGGCGCAGAAGCTCTTTTCCGGCTCCGGTGAAATTCGCTCAATAGGTCGGTATCTGGATTGGGCGAAAACGCCTTTGGGGCCTGTTGACAGTTGGCCGCAGAGCCTTCGCTCGACGGTAAGGACGCTGCTGTCGTCACAATATCCGATGGTTCTGACGTGGGGCGGTGATTTCACCCAGATTTACAACGATGCCTATTCCAAGCTGATCGGAGACAGACATCCTGCCGGGCTCGGTGCCGATATTCGAATAACGCTGGCAGAGGCATGGGGGACGCTTGGCCCGATGATCGAGCGGGTGATGGCGACGGGAGATGCGAACTGGACACCGGCGTTACCCTCGAGATGCATCGCTCGGGCTATCGGGAAGAGGCTTATTTTTCGGTAAGCCACGCTCCGGCGGAGGATGACAATGGTGTGATCTCCGGGATGCTTGCGGTGTGCTCGGAGGTGACTGAGCAGATAGTGGGGGAGCGCCGCCTCAAGCTGCTTCGCGAACTCGCTGCCAGGGCGGCCAGCGCAGTGCAGACGAGGCAAGCCGCGCTCGATATCATGGCCGCGCTTGCCGATGACCCCCTCGACATACCTTATGCTGCGCTGCTGTTGCGCGCTGCGACCGGACATGAAGTTGCCGCGTCCTTTGGTCTTGCGGCCGATATTCTTCGCCAGATGGCAGACGAAGGCGATCCTTGGGGCTTGTCCGCTGCACTGCGAGGCTCCAGCTTCGTCATTGATACGGCGAACATCCATGTAGCAGCGCAAGGCGGCGCCTATCTCGATCCAGTAGTCTCAGCCATTTGCCTACCCGTGCTGGGCGAGCAGAATGCGATCGATGGTCTTCTCGTGTGCGCAATTTCGCCCAACCGGGCGCTCGACGAGGCCTACCGGTCATTCTTCGAGCTTGTAGGTGGGCAGGTTTCCGTTGCGATACGCAATGCCAAGGCGCGTGAGCATGAGCAGCGCCGTGCCGCCGAAATGGCCGAACTCGATCGAGCCAAGACGACGTTCTTCTCCAACGTCTCGCACGAGTTTCGCACTCCCCTCACGCTGATACTCGGACCGCTCGAGGAAGCGCTGAGCGATGAGCCCGCCTCCATGCCGGCCCATCGCGATGCGCTCGAGCTTGCGCACCGCAATGCGCTTCGCATGCTGCGTCTCGTGAACACCCTTCTCGATTTCTCCCGAGTGGAGGCGAGCCGGATGGCAGCAGCGCCCGAGCCTGTCGATCTTGCTGCGCTGACGGTTGACCTGGCCTCCAATTTTCGGGCGGCGGTTGAAAAGGCCGGTCTGGATTTTCGTGTCAAGGCGCTTGCGCTGTCGCGGCCTGCCCGCGTCGATCGCGAGATGTATGAGAAGATCGTGCTCAACCTCGTTTCCAACGCCTTCAAGTTCACGCACGAAGGGTCGATCGAGGTCCGTTTGAGTGAAGCCGACGATGCGGCCATACTGACCGTGAGCGACACCGGCGCTGGTATTGCAACCCACGAACTTGATAACGTGTTCGTTCGGTTCCACCGCATCGCCGGGCAAAAATCTCGCAGCTATGAAGGCTCGGGTATCGGTCTGGCGTTGGTCAGGCAGCTGGTCGAACTCCAGGGCGGCACCATCGTGGCTGAAAGCGCGGGTGAAGGGCGCGGGTCGGCATTCACGGTCACGCTCCCTCTTGCGCAGCCGGGAACGGGCTCCGCTCCTCTCGGCACAGGTGAATTTGAATCAACCTCCGTTCGCGCGAGCGCTTACGTCGAGGAGGCATTGCGATGGCTCCCTGAGGAGGCACTCCCCCTGTCCGAGCCCGCGCCACAGCGCCCACGGATCCTGCTGGCCGATGACAATGCCGACATGCGCGCCTACGTGCGACGACTGTTGGCACCGGATTTCAACGTCACCGTCGCCGCTGACGGCGCTGAGGCTCTAGCCCTGGCCCGCGAGACGAGGCCGGACCTTGTGCTGTCGGACATCATGATGCCGCACCTGGATGGATTCGGACTCCTTCGCGCGCTTCGGGACGAGCCAGCGACGCAGACCATCCCCGTCATTTTCCTCTCTGCCAGGGCTGGTGAGGACGCACGGATCGAAAGCCTCGAGGCAGGCGCAGACGATCATCTTGTAAAGCCCTTCAGCGCCCTAGAGCTGCGCGCGCGTATCGGCGGGGCGCTTGACCTTGCCGAGCTGCGCGGTGAAAAGGCGGCCCGCGAGCGGGTTTCTCGGGCGCGCGAGCAAACTGACCTTGCCCAGGCTGCGCAGTGGCGCAGCGAACAGCACCTTCAGGCGCTCACTGACGCCCTGCCCGTGCTGATCTCACATGTCGATCGCGACTTGCGCTATCGCTTTGTAAACCGCGCGTATGAAGGCTGGCTGGGCCGCCCGATCGACGAAATTCTCGGGGCCCGCGTTGAGGACATGATCGGCTCGGAAGCGCTTGGCCACGTTCAACAGCACATTGACGCCGCGCTGGCCGGTACGGAAGTTCAATTCGAAACCTTCATGCCGTACTCCGGCATCAGACCGAGACATATTCGCGTGGATTATATTCCGCAGCGCGGTCCCGATGGCTCGATTGAGGGATTCTATGGGCTTGTTCAGGATATATCCGAACGCAAGCTCGCCGAGCGGCATCGCGAACTGCTCGTCGATGAGTTGAACCACCGAGTCAAGAATACGCTCGCCGTCGTACAGTCAATTGCCGCGCAGTCCTTCAAAGGGGATCGTCAGCCTGCGGAGGCCCGCGCGGCATTCGAAGGGCGCCTGCTCGCATTGTCGGATGCGCATAATCTGCTGACCCAGGAAAGCTGGGATTACGCCATGCTGGCGGATATCGTTGAGAATGCAATCCGGCCATTTGGTGAAAGCCGTTTCGATGTCACTGGACCGGCGATCGCCCTTGAACCAAAAGCAGCGGTCAGCATCGCCCTCGCGCTTCATGAGCTTTGCACCAATGCCGCCAAATACGGCGCGCTTTTGGCTGCTCGAGGACGTGTGAGGGTCTCGTGGGATGTGGAGGAGGAACAAGATCCGAAATTCCACCTGAGTTGGGAAGAACATGGTGGCCCGCCTGTTTCGGCAAGGTCGCGGCAGGGGTTCGGGTCGCGCCTCATCGAGCGCGGCCTTGCAGCCGAACTGGGCGGCACGGCGGAAATGTCCTTCGCGCGCGAAGGGTTGAAGTGCCTGATCGCAGCGCCACTGGCCAACCTGGGAGGTCGCGATGTCTCTCGCGGGTAAGCGCGTGTTGATCGTGGAAGACGAAATGATCGTTGCCATGAATATCGAAGACACTTTGATGGACCTGGGCGCGATCGTGATCGGCCCGGCCATGCGACTGGATACCGCGCTGGAACTCGCCGGACGCGAGGAGTTCGACGTCGCCATGCTGGACGTGAACATTCATGGCGGGCGATCCTATCCGGTCGCCACCCTACTGAGATCGCGCGGCATCCCCTTCATATTTGCCACAGGCTATGGTCATGCGAGCGATGGAGAGGATTTCAGTGACGTTGCGACGCTAGCTAAACCGTTCCGCGCAGCAGATCTCGAAGCAGCACTTTGCAACGCTCTTCAATCGCGGCGGAACGTGCCGCGTAAGTCCTTGTAGCGCCTCAGGGGCATCGATACCTTAGAACAGCCGCTGTATCGTTACCAGATCCGGTCATTCGCCCTCCGGTCGTTGGATGGCACGAACTAATCGGCTGCCGCCTCGTCTTGAACGTCAGCTATTTCCGGTGCCCTACTCCGGACCGGACATTCGCCTAACGGCCAATCTTCGGCGTCTAGGATGGGTTAGCCGACGGGCCGCACCTGGAGGTTGAAATTCGACGGCTGAACGATCGACGAGGGTCGATGACTGGCGTGGTTTCCCCCAACGAAAACCATTCACTGTACGCACGCCTCTGCAAGAATTCGGTCTTGGTCAAAGCTATGCACAGAGATGGTCGCGGGCACGTTGATGGCCAGAGCAACCCGATATAGCTCTCACCCACAAAGCACCAAGACGGCAGGAGATCACTTCAGATGAACAATGCAGACCTCGCCGACAAGCTGGCTACCGAAACCGGCATGACCAAGGCCGACGCCAAGAAGGCGGTCGATGCTGTTTTCGCAGCGATCGCCGATGCCGCCGCAGCCGGTGACGAAATTTCGCTTAACGGCTTCGGAAAGTTCAAGGTCAAGGATTCCCCGGCGCGCGAAGGCCGTAACCCATCGACCGGCGAGACCATCCAGATCGCCGCCTCCAAGAAGCTGACCTTCGCGCCTGCCAAGGCGGTCAAGGACAAGCTCAACGGCTGATAGAGGCCATGGGGAGGACGGCGCAGCAGGACTGCGCCGTCTTCTACAGACGCAAATTTTATACGCTGCAATACAAAGTCCCCTTTTTCGCGCGCACCGGAATTGACGGCGAGGCCGACAGTGCCCAAATTCCAAATGCACCATGGCTCGCCGGGCGTGCTCGATCATGCCTGCCTGCGCTTTTCCAGCGGCGCACGCGCCACCTGGGAGTTCGAGCGCGGCGAGGAGGTGTCCGCCTCGATTCCCCCGGCCCTCTGCTAATCCAGCCGGACTCTGCCTGCGACCTGCTGATCGAGGCCGCAACAGCAGGTCTGGGCATCATACATCTGTTCGAGGACTGGCTTGCCCCGGCCATACAGGCAGGCACGCTCGAGCGGATACTTGGCGAATGGGACGCGCCGTTCTCGGGGCCGATGCTCTACTACTCCGGTCGCCGGCAGCTTCCCCCGCCGCTCAGGGCTTTCATCGACTTCACCCGGCTCAAACCCGTAGACGCCTGGCCAACCCGCTAGCGAGAAGCCGCCGCCTGCTCGGCAGCGATCTTCCTCAACGCATCCTCGAACACCTCGACGGGCTGGCCGCCCGAAACCAGATACTTCTCATCGATGACGATGGCCGGCACGCTGGAAATGCCGCGTGAGCGCCACAGTTCCTCCTCGCCACGCACTTCTTCTGCAAATTCATCGCCGGAAAGAATGTCCCCTGCCCGCGCGCGATCGAGGCCTGCCCGCGTCGCTGCATCCACCAGCACCTCATGATCCGCGACACTGCGCCCTTGCGTGAAATAGGCCTCGAACAGCGCATGCTTGAGGGCGGACTGCCGCCCCTGCCCTGCCGCCCAGTGCAGCAGACGGTGGGCATCGAACGTGTTGTAGATGCGGCTATCGTCAGCAATGGCCATCGTGAAGCCGACGCCCGCCGCCCGTTCCCGGATCGCCGCCCGGTCCGCTGCCGACTGTTCCGGCGTACTGCCATACTTCTGGGAAATATGTTCGCGCAGGTCCTGCCCTTCGGGTCCCATGTTCGGATTGAGTTCGAAAGGCTGGAAATGGATGTCCGCCGTGACTTCCCCGCCAAGCCGCTCAAGCGCCGCCTCCAGGCCTTTGAGGCCGATGACGCACCAGGGACAGACCACATCCGACACGAAATCGATCCTGAGGTGCTGCGGCATATTCAAACGCTCCTTCGACAGGCTGACATGCAGGCTTGCTGAACGATCGAGCCGTCGTTGGCAATTCCAGGCGGCGCGCTGATGCCCCGACAGCGAATAAAAACCTTAGATCACCAAGGTTCGCCATTCCTCCGCACCGCCGCTATGGCAAGGCATGATACAGATTCTGATCGACGCCGACGCCTGCCCTGTGAAGGACGAGACCTACAAGGTTGCGGCCCGATACAAGGTGCCCGTCGTTGTCGTCAGCAACAGCGCGATCCGCATACCGCGCGAGCCTAGCATATCGCGCAAGGTGGTGAGCGATGCGTTCGACGCCGCGGACGACTGGATCGCCGAGCACACCACGCCCAACACGGTCGTCATCACGGCGGACATCCTGCTGGCAGACCGTTGCCTGAAGCTGGGGGCAGTTGTTATCGCGCCTAACGGCAAGCCGTTCACCACGTCCTCGATCGGCGGCGCCATCGCCGTGCGTGCCATTATGGCCGATCTGCGCGCCGGTGGCGACAGCCTCGGTGGGCCGCCGCCTTTCAGCCAGGCCGACCGCTCGCGATTTCTCTCCAGCCTCGACGAGGCTCTGGTAAAATTGCAACGCCAGCCCAGATAGTGGCGGCATGCAAGGGTCGCCGTTGAACTATGATCCTTCCGGATGGCGCCTATTGTCGTCGTCCGGCGGCTCGTACCCATTGCGCAGAAGCGGTCATTCGTTCGGGGTGGACCCGCTTGTCTGACGAGAAAAAGCTGCTTGTCGGCCACCGCCCCATTGCGGTCATTACGTCCAGAGCTTCCACCACGGCTTTTTTGCGACGATTTTTTCTCGATAGCCAGTGCCGGAAATAGCGTGCTGATACACGCCCGGAAGCTGCTCAGTGATGCCCGCTGGCCGGGGGAATGGTTTTGTCTCGCCAAGCAGTAGGTTGCAGATCAGGAAATCAAGAAGCTCTGATTGATATTCCCGATCACTCGCTTCCAGCATCTTGGTTGAGCAGAGCGCGTTGGTGACGGCGTATATCTCGCCGTCTTGCGCAATCATAATTTTGTAAATGCCTTGCCCGGTCCAGCTTCTGTGAAAGCAGAGTTCGTTATCATCGAGATAGACAAACCACTTATCTTCCATTGCTCGGGGGAGCAAACCTGCAGATAGCTTTTCAAACTGCTCTTGGGAGAAATCGGCACGATAGGGGATCGCGACCATGTCCTCGAACGGGAGTCGCTTCCAGTCGCTGGGCGTAACAGTCATTCGGACACCTTGATCACGCTGCCGTCATAGCCCGATGAGGCAGCTCGCTCAACGACTGCTTCCCACCCATCCCGGCTGCTGGTTGCTCGGATCGACAAGCCTAACCGGACAGACGGCTTGCTGGGGCGGTAGATCGCCCTTGGAGCGACCGACAAGGGCGCGTAGGAGCCCAGTGGGCTCACAGAGAACTAACCGCCCACGCGGCCCGTCCGCAACCGCCCCAGCGTCGCCTCCCATCAACCAGATTGGCTTTCCCGTGAGCGGTCGTTATTCATACAGAAAGTCGAACGGTCATTTTTGCGGTGAGAGGTGAACTGGATGTCGAAGGGGACACGGATTGGTCTGCTGATCCTGATTGTGGTCATGCTGCTGTCCATTGACCAGATCACGAAGCTCTGGGCCTACAGTACGCTTGCGCTGGGGCAGAGCCTTTCCATACCTGGGCCAGTCAACCTTACGCTAATCTTCAACCGCAGCAATGCATTTGGGCTGACGCCCGATTATGGAACCGTAACGCGATGGGGCTTGGCGGCGCTTAACGCCGTGGTGGCCTGCTTCATTATCTACTGGGTCTGGTCCAGAAAACATGAGCCTCTTATGGTGGCGGGACTGGCATTCATAACGGGCGGAGCGGTTGGGAATGCAATCGACCGGATTTGGCTCGGCTCGGTTATCGATATGTTTGATGCGTCTAAGGCTGGCTTCATTTGGGTATTCAATCCCGCAGACGTTTTTATCGATGTCGGTATAGCTCTCTTAGCCCTATGTGCCGTGTTCGGCCGTGGCACTGACGCCGGAGTTGGCCATCCGAGAGCTACCAGCGCCTAGCTCCATTGTCGGCAACCCGAACGTCCGCTCTACGCCGCTTCGGTAGCGGTAGAAGTCGGTCCGCAATCCACCCATTCCAATCTAACCTCCGTTGGTTCGCGCCGCCTGAAACCGGTTTGACGGCTTCACAACGCTAAATTTGGCGATGAGCCATGCGGAACGGCAATCAGGGGTGGCTAGGCGACAGGCTGCTTCTGATCGCGAAGGGCTATAGAGCCAACGTTCGGCGTTTCCGGCGGCGAATGACCCATAGCGCGACGGGTGTGATATAGAACCAAGCTGTTACTGCGGCCCAGACGGAGATGCCTTCGGGTGTGCTTTCCGCACTAAAAGAGGGCCAGAGCGGAAGTTCCAACGTGAAAAGGCTGAACAACGCGACCGGAACTGCTGTTGCCACCCATACGATGAACACAAGCCAGAACAGGCTATTTCTTAGGGCAAGAGGCGTGTTTGACATGGACGCGAGAATGTCCGCTTCAGAGGTCCGCGTCCAGCCCGTTGAAGGGCCAGCTTGGGGCGGTTGCAGACGGGCAGCGTGGGCGGTTAATTCTCTGTGAGCCCGCTGGGCTCCTATGCGCCCGTCGCCGCCATCCGAATATGGCTTTCTCTCGCCGGAAAGCGGACATTTAGATTTATGACGATAGGGGGCGTTGTTCCGGTCCTTCTAAAGCATCAACAACTGCGCTACAATCAGTCATACATTAAACGTTTTTGCAAGAAGGTGGAATTATGGGCCTGCATCTTACATCTATTGCTCAGATAAATGCAGTCCAACCCCAACTAGCTGGGGTAAGATATTTTGTTTATATCATTAATTACTATGATATAGAGGAAGATGTCATCGACGAGTTGGTTTCATCGGTGCCCAAAATGAATGCTAAATTTTCCCAGTCGGGCAATGTCGTTTCGATCTCGGCGCTCAAAAATCTACATTTTGGCAACGAGGCCCTCTCATGGGACAATTGCTTTGGACCCGAAGCCGATGAGACATGCCCTGCGATCCTGATCTGCACTCTGCCGCCGTTCTATTTTATTCCTAAGCTGCTCGCACAGAGTGACAGTGGACAGGATAGTGCTGCAACCGATGTCCCTTGGATACTTCTAAGCTTGAAGGACCGAGGCAAAGATATCAATGATTTGCGCGAGATCATCGAAAAAGTGGTTAAGGAGGTCGCGGCGGGAGAGGATATTTCAAGCTTTGAAGCTGTAAAGCTGCTCCACACAATCGACAACCGCCCGGTGATTAACGCGGAGATCGGCGCGACAGGCGACCGCCTTTCCGAAGCGAACATCTTCCGGCGACTTGAACCGCAAGACCATCAGAAGTGATGGACTAGAGGTCAGGCACAAGCTTAAACGTGCCTGTGAATTCAATTTCCATCCGGAATGACTGGGGGACGGGGAGTGCGATGTCATAATGTGACGACGCATGAAATTCCCCGATTATCTCCTGTCCATTGAAATACATCCAAATACGGAGAAAAAGGCCACCGTCGACAGTGTTAGCCATCTGACCTACTTCGCCCATCAGTTGGGGCATCAACGTACCTTGCGGGATCGAGAAGTCCTTGATGGTCTCAAAGAGCGTCAGATTATCTGCATCGATCGAGATGAACTTTGCGGCTGTGGTGAAGGAAAGCTGGTCAATTCCCATCATCTCCATGCCTTGCCGGTTGGGTTCAGTCGCGCCACTCATCTGCGCTCTGGCTAAGATACGCCCGTTCTCGTCGCGCTCCAGCCTGCCTGACTCGACTCGCAAGATAAAAACATTTTTGAGCTGTTCTAGCTGCTGCTCCATCTGCGCAATCTGCGGGAGATTTGCACGTAGAACCTGGGTATGATCCTCTCCATCGACAAAGATGCGATAGTTCTGATCTATGATTTTGTAGAAGCCCGAACGCAGGTTGACGGCCGATCCTAGACCATTGCAGAGCTTGAGACCGCGATCATATTCAACCTTGCAAAGTCGCGCCAGATTAACTTTCGAGAGAATATTCTCTATCTCGTGAAAACGTTGATTAACCTCGGCGATCGGAATGGCTACGACTGGCTGAGCGCTCGGTCCGGAGAGGGTCTCGTAGATGCGTAGCTCATGCCCGTTACAAAGCAGAAAGTAATTAGCGCCGACCTGCGCGTGGGCGGCGTAGGAATGAGCCTGCTCGACTTCCAGATTTGTAATTGCAACGCTGCCAGCTTTCGCCTCAACAACGAAGCTGCCGCGAGCACCTTTTAGCCCTGCCAGATAATCGGCCTTCCCAAGCGGCACATCCTTTCCCGATCGGCGTCCGATATGAAAATACGGATATTTGAGAACGCGCTCTAGATCGAGATATGAGGTCTCATCTTCTCCATAACCAAGGTGCCGGATGAGCGGGTCGATCAAGTAATATCTGACCTCAGTCTCGTTGTAAGTCGGCCCCGCTGCGATTGCGTAACTGGCGATGAGATCCATGGCTGCCTCTGATCATTGGCGGTCTACTGACATCCGCTCTTCAAGCCATGAAGCACGGCGACCAGTGTGCGCAAGTCGCAGCGTGCGGCACAAATGTTTTCCGGAATGCCGTCCATTGAGAAAAAAAGGCGAAGGCTCGCCCGGAAATGACGGGCAGCTATTTGCCCCTCTGAAACAGTAAGACGACCTTCCGCAATCGGCCATAAGGCGTCAGGCTGTAGGGTTCGCATTTGTTTCGCGCATGAGCGCAGACAGCTGCTTCTTGAATGATTGCCCATCGAAGTGCGCATCGATTTGCGTGAAGCCCTCCTGCGCCAACCGCGAGCGCAGCTCCTTAATGGATACGCAGTGACCTTCACGGGCGAGTTCGAAGGCACGAATTGGCAAAGTGGTCACGGGCGTCATTATCTTCTCCAGCGATGATCTTGTTTGCGCGTGCCGAAGCCCAATTCAACAGCAGCAACGATTAAACCCTCGGCAAGCAAAGAAGTTACATAGCGTTGCACTAGGTCGAAACGTTGTTGGTGCAACATGCGGATTCCCGCACCCACCCTTTTAGTCCGGGGTAGAGATGAACGGCCATTGCCGGCCAGTCGGCGGCATCTAGAATAGCAACGCCGCCAGTCCGTGCCTGAGGGTGTAAAATTTGGGAGGTGAACGACCACAATGGGTCGGGCGGTACCGCGCAGTACACAGGAGCCGACGGTCGGCTTCACCCGCATGCGGCGCCAATACCGGGCTGGACGAAAGCCAACCATCGCAGACATTCAGCGAGCCAAATTTATCCAGGCCGCCTAGGGTGGGCCTCAATCGGACAATTTGTGTATCACGTGCAGGTTGGGCTGGGTAACGTCGCCCGCCTCCCCTGTATGGGCCCGCTTATTGGCGACCAACACGTCATGCTCGGCGAACACACGCTCAATCTCTCTACGTTTGTCAAAGATCATGCGCGCGACCCCTGCCGTCATTCCACCTTCGTCACCGACACGGCCCAGCACGCCGGCCAGATCCTCTAGCGTGGCCTTTTCCAAATTGCTGTGAAGGTTACCTTTGGCGTCGAGGTAAGCGGTGCATTCAGTCGCCATCAGTCAACCTCGGTCATAAATGGTTCCGATCTACAATTGCACATCCACGTGGAATTTACGAACCATACTTAAATATTCTAGCGCTGGCGTTCTCAGCAAAGTCTAGCCCTGCCCGCCGAGGCCTAGCGGCTGGTAGCGGTGATCAGCGTACACGCCTTTCCATAGCCGTTTGCGGTGACCAGTTTGGAATATCTTCTGCACCAATAATGGCGGCAAAGATGGCGCCCGGCGGAGCACGCAGGAGCTTGGCCGGCAAGACAAGGTCGATTTCGTCGAACAGAGCCTCGACCCTTTCACCAATCAAGTCACGCAAGGGAGGTATTATCGCTTGTGCTGCGCCCGCCAGCACGCTCCTCTTTATCAGGATCGAGCGCATGTTCGGTTCGGCTCCGATGCGTACAACCCATCCCTGATTCATTATTACCCAGCTTTTCTCACGCTGAATTGTTGGCGCTATTTCTCTTCCCATTCGGACCATGCTCTGTCCCTCAGCCGGTAAAATCAATCAGTTTCAGGATTTTAAATTCCCTCACGTTCGGCTGTGAGCAGCGCTCGAGCCTACGAGGGCAGCAACGAAGGGACATTTGCTGCGTTTGACCAGCAAGACAAAATTGGAGAATCGATTTGGACAACAGCAATCAGCGCTCGACTGAAAACAAGGGCGGCAGGAAACTCAGCATCACCCTTGTCGGCGTGATCACCATCATTTTCGTGCTTGCGGTGGGCATCATGTGGGGCGGTGCGGACATCATGAAGCGCCCCGGTGCAGATCCTGGAGCGGTTCAGCATGCTCCCGCTGATTAATCTTGAAAGACCCACAACCCGCTTATCTGACGGCCCGATAGCTAAGTGACCGGAACAAGCAGTGGTCCAAGCAATTGTAGGACTGCTGAACCTTTGCTCAGTAACTCTGTGAACCTGCAATGCCGGTAATTTCGAGCGAGATTACCGGCATTTTTTTGGGCTAGAGCGGATTTCGATCAGTCTGGATCATATCCGCAAGAGCTGAAGTAATTGGCGCATTCGGCGGGTTGGAAGATGTCGACGAGCTTTCCGATGAGGCTCCACAGACCGCTGACTGTTCGCTCCCCGATTTTCCTTAGGAGGGCCTTGAGGCGGGAGAAAGCCTTCTCGATCGGATTGAAGTCCGGGCTGTAGGGCGGAAGGAAGCGCAGTGTCGCACCTGCTGCTTCGATCCGATCCCGGACAGCCGGACGCTTATGGCTCGACAGATTGTCCATTATGACGATGTCACCTGGCCGCAGTTCAGGTACGAGAACCTGGGCCACGTAGGCCTCGAACCAATCGCCGTTGATGGGACCGTCCAGTACCATCGGTGCGACCATGCCCGTCATGCGCAGAGCCGCGACCAGCGTAGTGGTCTTGCGGTGCCCGTGAGGGAAACCCATCCGCAGTCGCTCGCCTTTGGCACAGCGGCCATGGCTGCGGGTCATGTTGGTGGCGGTCCAGGTTTCATCGATGAAGACCAGGCGTCCTGGTTCGAGGTCGACCTGCCCCTCGAACCAATCATGCCGCTGCTTCAGGACGTCGGGACGGTCCTGCTCGATTGCATGGCCAGTCTTTTTTTGCGCGTCATGCCCCGACGTACAAAAAACCGATGAAGTCCCGCTACCGAGACGATCAGTCCGGCTGCGGCCAGATCCACCCGTAGTTCTTCCAGCGAAATGTCCTTCCGCGCCTCCCAGACAGCGAGGACTTCCGCCGCTCGTTCCTCGATCCGGCGCGAACGCACATCACCGCCTTGCGGTTTGGCGGCAAAGGCGCCCGTGTCGCGCCGAAGTGCATGCCAGCGGATCGCCGTCGAGGGGGCAACACCAAATCGCGCCGCCGCCGCCCGGCAACTCAATCCGTTATCGATCGCTGCCAAAAGCCGCGAGCGCAAATCCATCGAAAGCGGATGACCCATCCATGCCAGCCTCCTTCACCAGCACGGATTATGAATCACAAAACGCTATCGTAGGGAATCCCTACCGATTCATACCGGTCGAAATCCGCTCTAACCGGACTTCATTCGCCAGCAGAGCCGGATCGATTCTGTCCTTAAGCTCAGGATCCATTGATTCGCCGCCGAGAATGCGATTCATGCTCCGTAAGGAGACTGGACATGAGTGATTATATTGGCTGACAGACAAGCAAATGGCGCGTCTGTCGCCCATCCTGTTCGAAGAACTAATCCGGAAAGGATGCCCATTCAGAAGTTATCCACAGCCCATGCCACGGCTCATCCTCCGCGACACTCGGCCTACCTTATTCTCATTTCGAACCATTTTGCATCGCAGCAGCTTAAGCAAAATTGGTTGGATTCTTTGGTTTCAGTACGAACAAGACTTAAATAAATTAATATATTTCAATAGTTTAAAAGTGGTCGCATCACCATGTCTCCCCGACCATTTCATAACAATCGTTGCACCATGGTTTTCTGAATCCGGTCTCCGCTCCTACCGTGAGCACATTATGCATCGCTACGCTCGTAGCACGCATTGCAGCTCTCATAGCTTGCGCCATCCAGTGCCTCGCATTCGTCTCCGCCCCCCCTCAGCCTGCTCGCCAGAACAGCCGCAAACGGGTCTGGTCTGGCAAGGCATTCCCGCAAGGTCGTCATCACCCGGCAATGAAATTATCTGGGCGTCGATCGCCCAAAGATAAAAAGCGATCTGCGTGCGTGCGCCAGTTTATTATTGAGAATGAAGAATAATTTTCGATGCCAACAACGCATTTGAAATGCGCAGAAAACCGGCATTTTTTGAAAATAGAGCCTGCAATACAATAGAAGTATAAATTTCCGTAACGTTCGCGTCACCAACAAGACCGAAAAGCGTCACATCCCCCACTTAGCGGCAACGCGACACAGTTGCCATCAGGGGGCCATTCATGACATTGCCGCACAACGCTCGTTTTCCCGATCGTCATGGAGTTGGCCTCGCCGCTTTGACGCTCGGACTGTTCATGGCATCTCCGGCCTTCGCAGCCGCTGCCGATACTGCAAGTCCTCCAAGCACTTCTCAGACCGCTGACGAGGCCCCGTCCAACGGCATTGCCGAGGGCGCCGATATCGTCGTTACTACAACGGTCGCCAACGAAATTGCGCCCGTTACCGCCTCGCTTCAGACGATCGAACCGCAGGCGATCGTCTCACGATCGTTCATCGAGGATTCGCTGCCTGCAACGGCAGACTTCAACCAGCTTGCCCTCATCACGCCCAGCTTCTCCACCAGCGGCGGTGGTGGCGGCATGGGGATCAGCGAATCCTCAGGACGTCTTCGCGGCTTTCAGGACGGCGAATACAACATCACCTACGATGGCGTGCCGTTCGGCGATTCCAACGATTATACCCACCACTCCAACACATTCTTTCCGTCGGACACGATCGAGACGGTGGTGGTCAACCGCGGCCCCGGCAATGCCGACAATCTGGGCGATGCGACGTTCGGCGGCACAGTGAACCTCTACTCGCGGGAGACCCGTGAAGATGCCAGCGCCTCGCTGCGCGCGCAGTACGGCTCGTTCAATACGTGGATGCTGCGCGGCCTGTTCCAGACCGGCTCGATCGACAAGCTGGGCGGCACGCAGATGGTGCTGGGTGGACAGTACGTCGATACCGACGGGCGTCTCACCTACTCCCCTTACCACCAACTGAACCTGTTCGGAAAGGCCGTGATCCCGATCGGTTCGAGCGCGAAACTGACGCTGCTCTCGACCTACAACAAGAACCACTTCAACCAGCCCGACGACGATGGCATCACGCTGGCGCAGGAAGCCGAATACGGCAAGAACTACCAGCTGAACAACGATCCGACGTCGACTCAGTATTACAAATATAACTACACCAACAAGAGCACCGACTTCGAGGTTGCCAAGTTCGAGGCAGATATCGCGCCCGGCACCAAGCTGGAAAACCGCTTCTACACTTTCCACTACAACAACTCGACCCTGTCGGCCGAAGATTCGACCGGAACCGACAAGCTCAAGACCTACGATTCCGAAGGCAACAAGATCTCCGGCGATATTCCCGGCTACACCAAGCTCAACAGCTATCGTGTCTGGGGTGACATCCTGAAGACGGCGGTCGATTTCGGCCCAGCCACGCTGACGGCGGGCGGCTGGCTGTACTGGGAGAACACCTCCCGCAAGCGCTACGACTACGACCTGACCGCCGGTGGTCCGGCAGCAGATGCGTACAACTATGCCGAGGATGGTGATCCCGCCTACATCGACTATGACCAGAACTCGTCGAGCAATCAGGCGCAGGTCTTCGCCCAGCTGGAAGTACGCCCGACCTCGACGATCAAGATCACGCCCGGCTTCAAGCACATGGAGATCACCCGCGAAGTCGATGCGCTGGTGAACCAGAAAACGCAGGAGCCTGCGCACTTCTCGGAAAGCTGGAGCGCAAACCTGCCGTTCCTGACGGTGAACTGGCAGCCCACCGAACGGCTCGCGTTCTATGCCGAATATGCCAAGGGTTTCCTCGCCCCGCCGCTCGATGTGATGCAGGTTCAGGACCCCTCGCTCAACACCGTGAAGCCGCAGAAGTCGACCAACTACCAGACCGGTTTCGTCTTCCACGGCTCGCACCTCTCGGTCGACGCCGACATCTATTACATCGATTTCTCGAACAAGCTGAACGACATGAAGGTCGATGGTGAAACCATCTACTACAACGAAGGCGGCGTGACGTATAAGGGCGCGGAAGGCCAGATCACCTATGCGTTCGACAAGCATCTGGCCGTGTTCGCCAATGCCTCGCGCAACTTTGCCAAGTCGAACGAGACGCATCTACAGATCGCCAATGCCCCCTACATGACGGCGGCAGCCGGCGTGATCTACAAGCAGGGCCCGATCCGCGCCTCGATCATCGACAAGGTCGTCGGCGCGCAATACGCCGATGACGACCAGCCCGCCGATTACCGCATCGCCGGCTACAACACGACGATCATCTCGGCAGGCTACGACTTCGGTCCCTTCGCCGTGCAGGGCACCGTTTCGGACCTGTTCAACTCCCGCGCTGTCACCGACATTTCGATCAACGACGGGCCGACCGATGACCAGTACAAGTTCCTGGCCGGTCGCGAATGGAGCGTGAGTCTGCTGGCAAAGTTCTGATCACCGATGAAGGAGCAGGCGCGATACAGTCGCGCCTGCCCCCTTTGTTCTATCGCTCGCGCAGGGCTTCCTTTGCCTTGTTGATCGGTTTCATGAGGTACTGGAGCACGGTCTTGCGGCCGGTGCGCACTTCCACGCTGGCGACCATGCCCGGCATGATCGCGTGCTCGCGCCCGTCCTTGGTGCGCAGGCTGGAGCGTGCGGTGCGGACATAGACGCGGTAATAGACCTGATCGCGATGCACCTCGTCCTGAAGCGTATCGGGCGAAATGCGATCCACCGTGCCTTCCAGCGTTCCGTAGATCGAGGGATCGTAAGCGGTGATCTTAACCGTCGCAGGCTGGCCGGGACGGATGAAGGCAATATCGCGCGGCGACATGCGCGCCTCGATCAGCAATTGCTTCTCCAGCGGCACGATCTCCATCAGCGAGCCGCCCGGCTGGATCACGCCGCCGATGGTCGTCACTTCCAGGTTTTTCACGATGCCGTGAACCGGCGAATAGAGCGTGGTGCGGTCAAGCTGATCCTGCCGTCCGCCGATCACTTCGCGCACCTGATCGAGTTCGGCGCGGGCCTTGGAATAATCGCCACTGGCATCGATCACGTACTGGTTGCGCAGCGAGTCCAGCTTGGCCTGAATCTCGTTCTTCTGGCGCTGCAACTGGATGATCTCGACCTTGTTCGCCGCCCCCAGATCGACCAGCGGTTCGGTCATCGTCAGTTGCCGTTGCGTGAGCGCGAGGCTTTCGCGCAGGCTGGCCGTGGCGACGGCGAGGTTCTGGCGACGCGATCGCATCACTTCCATCTCGCGGGCGACCAGACCGGGCGTGGCGCGCACATCTGCCGGAAATTGCGGGCTGCCGCCGCTGATCTCCGCCTCCAGCCGCGCCGAGGTGGCCTCCAGCGCCCGCGCCTTCGCTTCGGCCTCGCCCAGCATCGAGCTGAAGCGCGCCTTGTCGAGCGTCGCCAGCTTCTCGCGCGGGCTGACGATATCACCTTCGTGAACGAAGATGCCGTTGACGATCCCGCCCTCAAGGCTCTGGATCACCTGCGAGCGCGACGGCGGCGTGACCTTGCCGGGGCCGGTCGCCACTTCGTCAAGCACGCCGAAATAGCTCCAGACCAGAAACGCCAGCACGCCTGCCGACAGCACCGGAATGATCCGCAGGCGTCCGATCCAGCGCAGCCAGCGGCTCTCCTGCTCCTGCGCCGCAAGCCCTTCGAGCAGGTGCGTGTACGTGCCATCGCCGAAATAGCCGCTCATGCGCGTTTCTCCCGCAAGGCGGCAGGTCCGGAAAGGCTGGCCATGACCTGATCGCGCGGCCCGTCGAGCACGATCTTCCCGCGATCGAGAACGACGATCCGGTCGACGAGTTCGAGCATCCCCGGCCGGTTGGTGGTGACAACAAGCGTCCGCGCGCCCAGCCATTGCCGAAGGTTCGCAACGAGGCTGCGCTCGGACATGTCATCCAGCGGCGCGGAGGGTTCGTCGAGCAGCACGATGTTCGCCTCACGCAGCAGCGCGCGCGTCAGCAGCAGGGTCTGCCGCTGACCGCCCGAAAGGCCCACGCCGCCTTCCTGCAACAGCAGGTCGAGGCCTTCAGGCTGGTTCTGCACAAGGCCGATCCCGCCTGTGACGGCCAGCGCGTGCAGGATCTTCTCATCGCTGGCGCCCGGCGCGCCGATCAGCAGGTTCTCGCGAATCGTGCCGAGGAACAGCTGCGCCCCCTGCCCCAGATAGGCGATATCGCGCCGCACGTCCGCCGGGTTGATCAGCGAGAGCCGGGTATTGTCGAGCAGCAGGTCGCCCCCGGTCGGCCGCGCCAGCCCGGCCAGCAGTCGCAGCATCGTGGATTTGCCCGCCCCGATCCGCCCCAGCAGCGCCACGCGCTCTCCGGTGCGCAGCGCGAAGGTGTCGATCGAGAGCACTTCGGGGCTCTGTTCGTCATAGGCATAGCGCACGCCGGTCATGTCGAAATTGCCCGACAGAGCGGGGCGCCGCAGCAGGCCAAGGTCCGGATCGTGATCGACCGGCCTTGCGAACAGGTCTTCAAGGCCCGTGACAGCGATCTTCGCGTTCTGCCAGCGCGTGAAGATCTGGCCGAACGGTACGAACAGCACCAGCGCCCGGCTGGTCAGGATCGAGCAGGCGATCAGCGCGCCCATCGTCATGTCCCCGTCCATCACCTTGAATGCGCCCGCCACGATCACGGCGGTATAGGCCAACTGTTGCAGGGTTTGCGTCCAGTTGACGAACAGCGCGGACCAGAAGCGCTGCTCTGCCCCCACGCGTGTTCCCGTCAGCGAGAGGTGTTCCCACATCGACTGGAACCGCGGTTCGGCCTGCGCCATCTTGATCTCGTCGATCCGCTCGATGGATTCGACGAGGATCGCGTTGCGCAGCGCCCCCTCGCGCATCCCCTCCCCGGCCAGCCGCGCCAGCGGGCGTTGCAGCAACAGGCCCGGCACGACGATGAGCACGGCGGCGGCCACCAGCACGAACGTCAGTTGCCCCGCCAGCAGCGCAAAAAGGATCAGGAATAGAGCGATGAACGGCAGGTCGATCAGCGCGGAGATCGTGGTGGAGGTCAGCATCTCGCGGATCTGCTCGATCTCACGCAGCTGGGCGATCAGGGCTCCGGTGGAGCGGGGCCGGGCATCGGAACGCAAGTCCAGTGCACGCGCGAATATGCGCGAGGACAGCTCGATGTCCGCGCGCCGCCCGATCCGGTCGACCAGCTGGACGCGCGCGGTGCGCAGCATCAGTTCCACCACAAGAGCAATGCCGGTGCCCAGCGCCAGCACCCAGAGCGTGGGGATCGACTGTGCCGGAACCACCCTGTCCCACACTTGCATGGCGAAGAGCGAGGTCGCAAACGTCAGCAGATTGCCGAAGACCGACCCGATCATCACTTCGCCATAACCGCGCCGGTCCCTGGCGATGATGTCGCGAACCCACGAGCGCGCAGGCGCACGCAGGAATTCCTCCAGCCGCGCATCGCGCGACCGGCTGGACAGCGGCTCGACAAAGCCCACCCGGCCACTCGCCATCGGGGCGAAAGTGGAGATCGGCAGGCTTATCGGCGTATCGCTGCCGGTGCCCGTGATCTGCACACGGACGCTCTCGGCATCGCGCCCGAACAGGATCGCGGCCTTACCGTCGCTCAACTCGATCACGCAGGGCATGAGCAGCACGGGCACGCCGTCCAGCGCCATGGCTGCGAATTCCAGTGAAAGGCCGGAGCGGCGTGCGGCGGATACGAGATTGCTCTCCAGCGTGCCCCCCGAAGCCCAGTGCAATCGCCCTTCCAGTTCCTCCGCACTGGCTGGAACGCCCTTGATCGAGGCGATCCGCGCAATGGCCGCCGCCCAGGCCTGCGCCTTGATGGTATCGTGGATCACGGCCCCTCCTCTCCCTGATCGAGCCGGGCCGGGAGACCCAGCGACGGACGCAGCGTGCCGTTCAGATTCTCGAACCGGACGCGAGCCTCCATGATGTCGTATTCGGCAGCGATGCGTGCGCTGGAGGCGCGGAACACCTCCAGCTGCGTATTGAGCAGTTCGGTCAACGTGCGTTTGCCCAGCTTGTATTCCTCGAAGAAGATACGCGTGGCCGTGACCGCCTGGTCCTCCTGCCGGGCATAAGTATCGATGCGAAGCTGACCGGCGCGGATTTCCTGTTGCGCCGTAAGCGCCTTGCCGCGCGCCTCGATCACGGCGGTGTCCTGCGCCGCCTCGGCAGCGCGCTGGTCCTCGCGGGCGGCCTCGACCTGATAGCGCTGCCCGCGCCGGTAAAGATCGCCGCTGACCGTCACGACCGCCGTGAACGCGTTGTCACGCGAGTTGTAGGTATAGTTGTTGCGGGTGTAGCCCAGTTGCAGGCCCAGCTTGGGGTAGCGCTCGGCCTGCGCCTGCCCGACTTTCGCCTTGGCGGCATTCGCGGCATCGCCTGCCGCGATTACCTGCGGCAGCCTATTGTAATCGGGTTCCTCTTCCGCCGGTTCGAAGCGCGAGATAATCGCGGCAGGGTCGGCATAATGGCTGGCCGTCCCGCCGATCAGATTGGCCAGCGTGGCCCCCGCCATCGCCAGCGAGGTGCGGGCCTGTATCGCATCCGCACGCGCGCCATCGACGCGCACATCGGCCAGCATCAGGTCGGACTTGTCCGAGACCCCGGCATTCACCCGCATGGCGATCAGTTCGCGCAAGTGCGCCAGTTCACCGACCTGCCGCTCTGCCTCCACCGCAAGAACATCGAAACGGCGCACTTCCAGAAAGGCCAGCGCGCCCTGCTCTGCCAGTTGGTCGGCAGTTGCCTCCCGCTCATACCAGCGCTGTGCGGTGGTGGAGCGGGCCGCGCCGATCTCGCCCCTGCTGCGCCCGAAATCCCAGACCTGCTGCTGTACGTAAAGCGTTGGCCCGGCGATATTCTCATTGAGCCCGGAGGCGTTCGCCCCGGACAGCATGTGCGGACCAAGGTTGGCCTGATAGGACGCCTGCGGATACCAGGCGGATCGAGCCGCGCCGAGATCGGCCTTTCCCCGCGCCAGTGTCGCACTGGCCTGGGCGATCTGCGGATGGCGCTCCAGCGTCAGCGCAACCGCCGTGGCGATATCGAGATTGGCCGGCACTCCTGCGGAACGTAACGGATCGGCAGGACGGGGCGCTTCACCCTCCTTCCGTTCAGGATCGACCGCCTTCTCATCCCCGTCGCGCAAGGGCGCCGGATCGGCGACAGCGGCCATCTGGCCGACCTCCACCGGTGGAAGCTCGCCCTTGTCTTGCGCAGCCCCCACGCCTGTCTGCATTCCCGAAACGACAGCCAGCAGGCCGCCCGCCACATCCCGCCAGCCTCGCGCCATAAGGCCCTTTCATCTGTTCGTTGCCCTGCTCTGCCCTGCTCTGCCCTGCCTTGCCCCGTCGCGTCTGCTCACGTCACCACCAGCACGGGATGATCGACGTAGATGTTCGTCGCCCCGAGCGTGTAGTGATTGTAGGCTTCCCCGCCGATGATGGTCTGCCCCTGGAAGACGGCGCCGGTCATCGTCACCTGATCGCTGCCGTCACCCAGCACGGTCAGCGCATGGTTGCTGTCCGTCGCCCGCAGGATACCGGCCTCGGTCAGCGTGATCTGGCGCGCGGCATCGCCGGTGCCGAGGTCGATCCGCTCGATATTGCGGATGTTGTTGACCAGATCGAGGTTGAGCACCGGCCCCGTACCCGAAGCGATCAGCAGCGTGTCGGTGCCGGCCCCGCCATCGATCAGCGTATCCGCCGCATCGTAGACCAGCGTGTCGTTGCCATTGCCCCCGTTCAGCGTATCGGCTCCGGCACCGCCGCGCAGCAGATCGTCGCCATCGCCGCCGTTCAAGGTATCGTTTCCGGCAAAACCGTAGAGGCGGTCATTCGCCGCCGTGCCCGTCAGCGTGTCGTTGCCGCTGGTGCCCTGATAGATGTTGCTGGCACCGCTGGTGTTGAGCAGGCTGGCATCCAGCAAGGTACTGACCGTCGTCGTGCTCGACAGGTTGGTCGTGTCGTAGGCGGTGATCGAGGTCGCGTTGAGCACATCCAGACTGACCAGCGAGGTGCTCTGCTGGAAGTGGACCGTCGCCAGCAGTTCGTTGACCGCCAGGTTGTCGATAACGCCGCCGCCGATCGCGGTGATGGTGAGCGTCGATGACGGCGCAAGCACGCCCAGGAAGCCCGAGTTGTTGCTGATGCCGATCTGCAATCCCAGTTCCGCTGCCAGCGCTGCAGACGCCGTAAGCGTATAGGCGCCCAGCGAGACCGACAGCAGCGGCGCATAGGATACCACCACCCTCTGGAGGTTGTTGTTCACGTCCGCCGCGCTCAGCGACTGCGAGGACAGGTCGATCAGGTTCAGCGCGTTCAGGCCGACGAGCCCCAGCAGCGACGAACTGCTCGCCTGCACGACGGGCGCTGTCGCCGGAATGCTGGTGATCGTGATACCCTGCGAGGTGCTGTTGCCAATGTTGCCCGCCGCATCAACGACGCGCGCGGCAATGGTATGCGAACCCGTGGTCAAGGTTCCGGGACCGTAGAACCAACTCGTTCCCGATGCGCTGGCATTCACCCATGTCCCACCATCGATCTGGACTTGCACCGTATCGCCGGACGTCAACGCAGTCCCCAGCGAGCCGCTGATGGTGGGACTGTTATCCTGCGTGCTCCAGTCACCGACCGTCCCGGTATCGGTATACAGGGTAGTGATCGCAATCGTATTCGTCGGCGCTGTATGGTCGAGCGTCATTGCATAAGTGTTGGATGCAGCGCTGGCATTCCCCGCAGCATCGACGGAGACGGCTGTGAAATTGTGGGTTCCATCCGACAGCGCAGCACCGGGTGTAAACGTCCATGCGCCCGAGGCATTCGCGGTTGCCGAACCGATGGAAACGCCATTGTCATAGATCACCAGCGAAGCATTGGCTGGCGCCGTCCCAGTCAGTTGCGGCAACGTGTCGTTTGAGGAACCGCCATTCGCCACCACGCCGGTGTTCAGCGGCACATCATCGACGATACTGGTGATGACCGGTACGGCAGGCGCCGTCGTATCCAACGTTATCGCATATGTGTTCGACACAGGCCCAGTATTCCCGGCAGCATCGGTCGCTCTTGCCGTGAAGCTGTAACTCCCCTCCGCAAGAGCCGAAGCCGGTGTAAAGCTCCAGTTGCCGCTGGCATCCACGACAGTACTGCCGACCGAGACGCCGTTGGCCAGGATCGTCAAAGTCGAGCCCGCTTCACCGGTGCCCCGCAGAAGCGGCAGCGTATCGTTGGTAACGCCACCAGTCGCAACGATGCCCTGCACTGTCCCGACATCATCCGTCACGCTGGCGATAACCGGGGCGACCGGGGCAGCCGTATCCACCCGGATCGCGAAAGGCGAAGACGCGGCGCTGACATTGCCTGTCGCATCCGTCGCACGGATCGTGAAGCTGTGGCTGCCATCTGCCAGAGCGGTCGTCGGCGTATAGGTCCAGACGCCCGAGGCATTGGTCGCGGTCGTTCCGATCAGCGTACCGTTATCGTAGATGGAAACGGTGGAATTCGCCTCGGCCGAGCCGGTCAGGGCTGGTCGCGTATCATCGGTGGCAGCCCCGTTTGCCAGTGTGCCCTGTACGCTTCCGACATCGTCGGTAACACTGGCAATGGAGGGCACCAGAGGCGCGGTGGTATCAACCGTTATCGAATACGTGTTCGAGGTGCTGCTGAGGTTGCCTGCCGCATCGCGCGCAGTAGCGGTGAAAGCGTGCGATCCCTCTGCAAGCTGGCTGGGCGGCGTGTACGTCCATGCGCCGGATGCATTCGCAGTGGTCGTGCCGAGCAGCGCACCGTTGTTGTAGATCGACACGATGGTATTCGCCTCGGCGGTGCCGGCGAGCAGCGGCGCGGCATCATCGGTCGTGCCGCCGCTGGAGACCACGCCTTGCGACGCGCCCACATCATCCGTGGCGGAAACGATCACCGGCGCGGCAGGCGCGGTGGTGTCCACGGTCAGGTTGAAGGCCGATGTGGCTGCACTCTGATTGCCGACGGCATCGCTGGCGCGAACGCTCAGCGCGTGTGCCCCGGCAGCAAGGTCCGCCGATGGCGTGAAGGTCCATGTCCCCGCCGCGTTCGCCGTGGTCGTGCCAATGGCCGCACCGCCATCGTAGACCGTGATCGTGGCATTAGCCTCGGATGTGCCGGTCAGCGTCGGACGAGGATCATCGGTGACGCCGCCGTTGGACAACGTGCCTTGCGTCGCTCCGACATCGTCACTGACAGCGGTGACTATCGGAACCGCCGGAGCGGTCGTGTCCACGGTCACGCTGTACGTGTTGGATGCCGGCCCGACATTGCCGGCACCATCGGTCGCCGTCGCCGTGAAGCTATGCGTGCCGCCTCCCAGCGCCGTTGCGGGTGTGAATATCCATGCGCCAGCAGCATTGGCAGTCGCAGTGCCGATCGCGCTGCCGCCATCGTAGATCGTCACCGTCACGTTGGCTTCGGCAGTGCCGCTCAGTGTTGGAGTGGCATCGTCGCTTGCACCACCCGATGCCACCGTGCCCTGAATGGTGCCAACATTGTCGTTCGCACTGGTAATAACCGGCGCAACCGGCACAGCCGTATCAATCGTCAGGCCATAAATGTTGGAGGCGGAGCTGACATTCCCGAGGGCATCCGTGCTGATCACCGTGAAGGAATGCGAGCCGGTTGCCAGGGGCAGCGTGGGTGTAAACGTCCAGGCTCCCGAAGCATCGGCAGTCACCACCCCCAGCACCGAGCTGCCATCCCGGATAGTCACGGCCGAATTGGCTTCTGCCGTACCCGTAAGCGTCGGCGTGGTGTCGTTGGTTGCGCCGCCTGAGGAAACGCTGCCGGTCACAGGCGCCACGTTGTCGCTGGCGTTGACGATCACCGGGGTCGGGGGCGGTGCACTATCGACGCTCTGCGTGCTCGGCGACGAGAGATTGCCCGCTGCGTCTTCAGATCGTGCGGTTACAAGAGTGCCGTCGGGCAGCGGCGTGGCGGGCGTATACGTCCAGTTGCCAGCGTTATCGACCGGCACCACGGCTTCGGGCACGCCATCCCCGGTAAAATCCAGATTGACCAGTGAACCGGGCTCCGCCGTCCCCGAAAGCGTGCTCCCATTGGTGGGGGCAATCGTCGGCGCAGCCGGTGCAGCCGTGTCGACACTGAGAGCTACGGGCGAGCTGTTGAGGCTTTCCAATCCATTCTGGGCAGCTGTCGCGGTAAAGCTGTGCGTGCCATCGGTCAGCGTTGGCGTGTAGCTCCAGTTACCCGCACTGTCCGCCGTGGTCATTCCGATCGGCACGCCCAGATCGTATATGGTGATCGTCGATAGCGGGTCCGCTGTACCGGAAAGCTCGGGCATGGCATCGTCGGTCGCCCCGCCACTGGAGACGGGACCCTGCGCGGTTCCCACGTTGTCGAAGATGGTAGGTGTCGACGGGACCGACGGCGGCGTCGTGTTTATGCCGTCATCCACCACTTCACTGTCCGGCGGCGAGACATTCCCTGCCGCATCCACCGCGACTGCCGAGACCGTGGTCCCATCGGGCAGCGCGGGACTGGCCGTGACGCTCCAATCTCCGAAACTGTCCACCGTGGTCGTGTAATTCGGCGTTCCGTTACCGTCGGTATCGACCTGGATGATCGCGCCCGGCTCTCCCGTTCCCGCTATCGTGATGCCGTCAGTGGGGAAAAGCACCGGAGCCGCAGGCGCCGCCGTGTCGACCGTGATCGCATAGGCGTTCGAGACCGTGCTGACATTGCCCGCGCTATCGGTCGCCGTCACGGTAAAACTGTAGCTCCCCTGCGCAAGCGTCGGTGTGAAGGACCAGTTGCCGCTGCCATCGGCCGCCACCGTGGCAAGCGCCGTGGTGCTGGCGTTGGCGTAAAGGCTGACAAGCGCGCCTGCCTCTGCCGTGCCGGTGATCGTGGGCGTCGTGTCGTTGGTCGCCCCGCCACTGGCCACGTTACCGGTCTGCGGCGCGGCATTATCGCTGACATTCGCGATCACCGGCGTCGCAGGAGCGCTGACATCGATGCTGAAGGCGAAGGCAGGCGAAGATGCACTGCCAGTGTTGCCGGAAGGATCGGTTGCCACGATCGTGATCGTATGCCCGCCGGGGGCAAGCGCTGCAGCGGGCGTGAAGGTCCAGTTGCCGCTGCTGTCGACCAGTGCCGTTCCCAGCACGGTAGCGCCATCCCGCACGGAGACGGTCGCCCCCGCTTCGGCGGTTCCCGTAAAGGTAGGCTGCGTGTCGTTCGTCGCCCCACCTGCCGAAACCGCGCCTGTCACCGGCGCCTGATCGTCGTTCACCGCGACCAGAACCGGCGCGGCCGGTGGAACGGCGTCCACCGTTGCGCTCGTCGGCCCGGAAACATTGCCCGCGGGATCTTCCGCCCGCACGCTGACCACGGTGCCGTTACCCGGATTGGTCGGGAAGGTATAGCTCCACGCGCCAGTGCCATCGGCGGTGACCGTCGCATCGACAGATCCGTTGTTACCGACATCGATCAACACGTTCGCCCCGGCCTCTGCCGTGCCCGAGATCTGGCTAGCCCCGGCACGGACGACAACCGGCGCGCCCGGCGCGGTCGCATCGATGGTGAAGCTGTAGGTGTTCGAGGAGCCGCTGGTCACGCCTGCCGCGCTCACCACAATTGCGGTTATGCTGTGCGCACCCTCGCCCAGCGAAGCACCGTAGCTCCAGTTGCCGCTGGCATCGGCATTGGCCGTGCCCAGAAGCACGCCGTCCGCATAGACCCGAAGCACGGCATTCGCAGCTGCCGTGCCTGCGATCAACGGCGAGGTATCGTTCGTCAGGCCACCTGCGGGAACCGTGCCGACATGGTCGGGGGCGTCATCGGCCACATTCGTGATCGTGGGCGCCGCCGGCGTCGAGGTGTCGATGGTGACGGAATAGACATTCGATGCCCCGCTCACCGCGCCAGCCGCATTGGTTGCGATCGCCGTGAAATTGTGCGGCCCACCCGATAGCGGGGAAGTTGGCGTTAGGCTCCAAGCCCCAGCGCTATCGGCTGTTGCTGTGCCGATCAGCGTCGCACCATCATAAACGGCAATCGTCAGGTTCGCGCCCGAGGTTCCCCCCAGCACCGGGAGCGTATCGTCGCTTGTTCCTCCCGAGGCGACACCACCCTGAACGGGCCCGACATCATCTGTCAGCAAGGTGATGACCGGGGCTGGCGGAATGGCCGTATCCACCGTTACCGTATATGCCACAGACGCCGGACCGTTGTTGCCGGCCGCGTCCATGGCACTTGCCGTAAAAGCGTGCGAGCCGGTCGCCAACACAGTCGTAATCGGGAAAGTCCAATTTCCAGAGGCGTTGACCGCAGCGGTGCCCAGCGACATGCCATTATCGAGAATCGTGACAGTCGAGCCGGGCTCCGCCGTGCCGGTGAGCACCGGCTGGGTATCGTTGGTGCCGCCGCCGTTTGCCACTGTTCCCGTCTGAGGCGCCACGTCGTCAAGGACGCCGGTTATGGCGGGCGCCAGCGGTGCAGTGCGATCGACCAGCGTGCTCGTTGGCGCGGACGTATTTCCTGCGGTATCGGTCGCTGTCGCAATCACCCGAGCACCATCGAGAAGCTGGATGGGCGGCGTGTAGGTCCACAGACCCGATCCATTCGCCACGACGCTGGTCTCTGCCACGCCGTTCCCGTCGAGGTCGAGATTGACGGTCGCCCCGGCTTCCGCAGTTCCCGTCAACGTCGCGCCATTGCTCGGCTGGATAGTGGGCGCAGCCGGAGCCGTCACATCGATCCGCAGAGTGAACGGCCCAGAACTGGCACCGACATTTCCTGCGATGTCGGTGGCATAGGCCGTAATCGCGTGCGGACCTTCGGCCAGTGCCATCGTGGGCGTAAAGGTCCATGCCCCGCCGGCATCAGCCAGCGCAGTGCCAAGGACAGTGGCACCATCGCTGATCGTGACCGTCGCGCCCGGTTCGGTCGTACCGGTGAAAGTCGGCAGAACGTCATCGCTGACACCGCCGCTTGCGACCGGCCCCTGGACCGTACCGGCGTTATCCAGTGCAGCCGTGATGACGGGCGCTGCGGGTGCCTGCGTATCGACGGTGAACGCGAACGGCGCCGTCGTCGGGCTCTGCGTTCCGCTGGCATCGGTGGCATATGTGGTCAGGACATGCGGCCCGCCCGCCAGGGCGACGGCAGGCACCAGGCTCCAGCGTCCGGTCGCATCGACCGGTGCGGTTCCAATCGAGGCACCGTCGATCAGGACCGTAACGACCGTGCCCGGCGATGCCGTTCCCGAAAACGATGGTAGCACATCGTCGGTCATACCGCCCGGCTGAACCGGTCCCTGCGCGCTGCCAGCGTCGTCCAGTACCGCGCTGACAGTGGGCGCTGCCACGGTCGGGGAAGTGATCGCCAGCGCATAAACAGAAGACACCGGGCTGACATTGCCAGCCGTATCGGTCGAGGTCGCGGTGAAGCTGTGCGGCCCTACGGCAAGCGGCGATGTGGCGTAAAGCTCCAGCTTCCCACCCCATTTGCAAGGGCCGTACCAAGCAGGCTCGTCCCGTCATAGATCGAGACACTGCTACCTGGCTCCGCACTCCCGCGCAGAAGTGGACTGGCGTCATCGCTCGAACCGCCCGAGGCGACCAGACCCTGAACCGCGCCAAAGTCATCGAGAGCCGAGGTGATCGAAGGTGCACTTGGTGCTGAGGTATCGATGTTCAGGCTGAATGGTGATGTCGCGGGGCTCACATTGCCCAAAGCGTCGCTTGCCGTGGCCGTGAACACATGCACGCCTTGGGCCAGTGGATTCTGGGGCGAGATAGTCCACGCACCGGCAGGCGTCGCGACCGCAGAACCCAGCAGCACTGCACCATCATACAGCGAAACGAGTGCACCCGGTTCCGCCGTCCCGGTGAATATCGGTTGGGTATCGTCGGTATAGGCGCCGCTGGCCATCGTCCCCTGCCTGCTGCCGGTATCGTCACTTGCCGACGAAATCGCAGGGGAGGCTGGCGCAGTACGGTCGATCGTTGTCGAGCTTTGCGCAGATGTATTGCCTGCGGCATCGCTGGCAGTAGCGATTACGGTATCACCGCTGGCAAGCGGATCATCAGGCGTGTACGCCCAACTCCCATCGGATCCCGCCTGTACCGTGGTATCGGCCGTGCCATCGCCATCGAGGTCGAGATTGATTGTCGCGCCGGCCTCTGCGGTCCCTGTCAGGCTATCCCCGTTGCTGGCATTGATCACTGGCGCGGAAGGTGCGGTGGTATCGACCGTAAGCGCGAAGGCGGCGCTCGGCTGGCTCTCGTTGCCCTGCGCATCCGTGGACGTGAAGGTCAGCACATGCGGACCTTCCGCCAGCGTTGGCGCAAATGACCAGTTGCCCGAAGCATCCGAAGTGGTCGTGGAGACCAGGATACCCTGATCGTAGAGCGACACCGTAACGCCCGGCTCGCTCGTCCCCACGATCAGCGGCGTCGTGTCGTCGCTGGCCGCATCGCTGGCAAGCTGCCCCTGTATCGATCCCACATCGTCCGTCACCGCCGTCAGCACCGGAACTGACGGCGGCGTGCTGTCCAGCGAGGCATCGACCGTGCCGCTGGCCGCAGGCGAGGCATTTCCAGCCGAGTCTTGTGTCACCGCGCTGATGGTGGTTCCATCCGCCAGCGCCGGATCGAACGAAACGCTCCAGCGACCGTTCGCATCCGCAGTTGCAGTCGCGTCCGGCGTTCCATCGCCATCGCTGTCGACAAGGATGGTTGCCCCTGCTTCTGCCGTGCCACTCAACGTTGCACCATCCGTGGGATTGAGAATGGGGCTGCTGGCGCCGTATAATCGAACGTCACAGGATAGGCGCTGGAAGGCCCGCTACCCACACCGTACGGATCGAGCGCTGTCACGGTAAAGCTGTGATTGCCCTCTGTCAGGGCAACGGTTGGCGTGAAAGTCCATGCCCCTCCTGCATTCGCCATCGCGGTGCCGATCGCCGTGCCGTTGTCGAGCACGGTGACGGTCGCCCCTGCCGCCGCGATTCCGCTGAGCGTCGGCGTCGGGTCGTTGCTCATCCCTCCTGCAACGATCTGCCCGGTTCCGGCGGCAACATCGTCCGACACGGCATTGATGATCGGCACAACGGGATAATTAGCGTCAACGACCGTACTGGCCGGTGACGAGACATTGCCCGCCGCATCGCGGGCCGTCACCTCGACCACGGTATCGTCCGGAATGGTTTGCGCGGGAATGTAGCTCCAGCGCCCGTTGGCATCGGCCTGTACGGTGGCATCGACCGAGCCGTCGCCGTCAATATCAATATCGACGAACACACCGGCCTGCGCCGTACCGACCAGCCCGGAACCGTTCGTCGGATCGATAAAGGGAGAATCGGGCGCCTGCGTATCGACCACAAGGTCGAACGCCGAAGAGGAAGCACTGACGTTGCCCGCGCTATCGGTAGCGGTGAACGTCAGCGAATGCGGCCCATCCTCCAGCGGGGGAGATACCTCGAAGCTCCAGGTTCCATCCGGTTGGACAAGCGCTGTCCCCAGCACCTGCGTCCCATCGTAAATCGAGATCGTCGCGCCTGCCTCTGCGCCGGTGCCGCTCAACATAGGGGCAGCGTCATCCGTTGCATCGCCACTGGCCAGTGCGCCCTGCACCATGCCCTGATCGTCCGTCACCACAGGCATCGGCACCGGCGGCGGCGTGGTATCGAGCGACTGATCGACAATCGCCGCCGCGGCAGCGGACACGTTCCCCGCAGCATCCGTTGCCGTGGCACTGACCGCAGCGCCATCCGCCAGCGCGGGATCGGCGGTGACAGTCCAGCTTCCATCATCAGCCGCTGTTGCAAAGAGATCGGCTACGCCATCACCATCGACATCCACGCCTACCAGAGCGCCCGCTTCTGCCGTACCGGCGATCGTGGTGCCGTCCGTTTCGGCAAGCACCGGTGCAGCGGGCGGTGTCAGGTCCACCGTCAGAGTATACGGGGCAGAGGCCGTGCTGGCATTGCCCAGCGCATCGGTGGCCACGACGGTGAAAGCGTGCTCGCCTTCCCCCAGCGGTGTACCAGGCGTGTACGACCAACTCCCGTTCGCAGCAGCCGTTACAGTCGCAATCAAAGTGCCGTTATCGTAGATTCCAACGCTGGCCCCCGCTTCAGTCACTCCTTCCAGAGTCGGCGTCGCATCGTCGGTAAATCCTCCCGAAACGACAATGCCCTGGATCGTTCCGGCATTGTCCATGGCATCGTTGATGAACGGCTGAGGCGGTGCGAGCGAATCCGTGACGGTGCTTGCGGGCGGGGAAACGTTCCCCGCCGCATCCACCGCCGTCGCCGTAACGCTCGTCCCATCGGCCAGTGGACTGGGCGGCGTATAGGACCAGTGCCCACTGGTATCCGCCGTCACGCTGGCATCGACCGTTCCATCGCCGTTGAGATCGAGCCGCACTGTGGCCCCCGGCTCTGCCGTGCCATCGAGGACACTCCCGTTGCTAGGTGCAATCGTCGGCGTAGCAGGCGGCGTCGTGTCGCCCGAAGGCGTACTGCCGCCGCCATTATGCCCGCCACCGCTGGACACCGCGACGATGGCCCCCGCCGCCGCCAGCCCACCAAGACCGATCAGCAACCCGCTCGACAACCCTCCCGCGACGGCAGAAGAGCTTTCAAGCGGCACCATGGTAAAGTCGACAGGGCTGCTCGAAGTTTCCGCCGGCGCAACGCAGGTCAGGTCCGCCAGATGTGCAAGCCATTGATCTCCCGTCAGGGGATCGGCAAACGTCACGGGCGTCGCCTCGCTGGTTCCGCAGGCGAAATAGCCATCCAGCCGTACAACGCTGCCATCCGCGAACGAAATCACCAGATCATCGCCGTCACGAACCATGCCTGTCACGGTACCGGCAGCAACGTCGATCCTGACCGCTGCTCCCTGTTCAACCGCAATCGATGTTACACCATCTCCTGCATGAAGCGTCTTGCTGGCCGATCCTTTTACCTTGCTGGTGATCTCGACGCGCTTGTCCATGGACTGTCTCCCGGTTGGCGGCGACCCACATCCTACGAGACAAATTTATGTGATAAAACTTAGTCAATAATACATATAACAATATAATTCATTTTTACATTCAAATTGAAGAATTTCAAAAATGATATACCATAATTTATCAGTACAACGTGATGCCGCCATTTATCAGCCGCACTTATCGTTATTTACTTTTCAAGATATAGCCGTTTTCCGTCCAAAACAGACGAAAATCTCCAAAATCATGGGGAACCAATTCCAACAACCCTGACGCACTTGTCCCGACCTGCGATCACAACCCTGGCAATGCATCCATATCGGCACAGTATAGGAGTGTGGCGACGTGCCGATCGCGACAGCGGGCAATCATCCAAGCGCTCGACAAAGAAGCAGGGCACAGCCAGATCGATACGCCTGAATGCGCATCGGCGATGCATGCCTCTCAAGCTGCGATATTCACATCCCGCCACTCGGCCCGTGCGACTACCGCCTGCGCCACCGTAACCGCAGGCGACTGTCCATCGATCCGGGGGGTGCCGTCATGCATCCATGCGATCCCCTGGATGGCATAGGCCATGCGCTCCTTCTGCCATGCGGCATAGGCGCCATGTGCGGCGATGGCGCGATCCACGGCGGCAATCACATCGACGTCCGCGCCAACGACTTCCCCGAAATGCCACATCGCGAAGTTGTCGCAGTCACGCCATGCCGTTCCCGCCACGTCGATGAACAGGCAAGGGCGTGGATGAACGAGGAATTCGTAGACCTGACTGCTCACATCGCCGACATAGATGTCGGCACCAAGCGTATAGGTCATGTCACAACCACGCTCCGACCCGAGATCCACCCGGATCTGCCCCGGCACGGCCAGCGCCTCCCATTCACGGCGACGGCGCGCACTCCAGCTTCGCGCCATCCGGATATGCGGCGCGATCACCAGGTTATAGCGGCCATCCCGCATCACCGCCTCGGCCAGCCGCTTTCCGAAGCTCGGCAAGGAACCGAACTGCTTGGAAAAGTGCGGGTTATAGAGAATGGTCTTGCGATCATTGTCGAACAGACGGGCGCGCTGCGCATGGCATTTAAGCACGGTCGCCAGCTTGACCGGCCCTGCAACAGTGCAACGATCCTCGGGCACCCTGCCGTCGGCCAGCAAGCGATCGCGATCCTTGCGGCCTGCAACGAACACCTCGTCGAAATAGGCGAAACGCGGCTCGAAGCCGACAGCCCGATCCCCTGCGCCATGCGGAATATGCAGGATCGGCGGGCAATCGCGGCCTGTGCGTGCAAGAATGGTCGAAGTCCGTTCCGCGCAAAGGATCACGTCAGCCTGAACCAGTCGCGATCGCCATGCAAGCAAGCGCCCGACCTTGCCCACCACTTTGCCGATGAAGGACACGCTGCGCGGCAAGGTCATCACCGTGACCCGCAGCATCGGCTCGCCTATCGCTGAAAGGAATGCTCCGAGCGCTCGCGCATCGCGGTGCGAGGGCACGAATATCGTCACCGCACCTGGCAGCAGGCGCTCCACCTCGCACGCGACAGGAATGATATGCGCGAACTGATGGGCTCCGCCGATAGCCATGACATGCACGCGCCCCGTGCCGCTGCCGACCATTGGAAAATGAGAAAATCGTTGTACCTGCAGGCCTGTCATGACCGTGTACTGACACGGCCTGATCGGTGACATGTGGCGCCAACATGTTTTTTTGCCCATGTTCGCGAGGCGATTCCGCGCCATGCCTCGACGCACGGCGACGTGCCGGGTATCGCCGGTTCTGGTCCCTCGTTCAGGAATATGCCGCCCTAACCATGCAGATCCTGCTTGTCGAAGATGACGACAGCCTCGCGCGCCACATTCTCGCCGGCCTTGCCGAGGCGGGACACGTCGCCGAACGGTGCGGGGACGGGCGCGAAGGACTGGTTCGCGCCACCTGCGAGACATTCGATGTCATCATCCTCGACAGGATGCTGCCCTCGCTCGACGGGCTCAAGCTGCTTGCCGCCCTTCGCGCAACGGACGATGCCACGCCGGTCCTCCTCCTGAGCGCGCTCGGCGATGTCGACGAACGGGTACGAGGGCTGCGCGCTGGTGCCGATGATTACATGACCAAGCCTTTCGCGATGTCTGAACTGCTGGCGCGCATCGAAGTGCTCGCGCGCCGCGGCAGCAGCGTCAACGAACCCGCAATGCAGATGCGCGTGGGCGAACTCGAAATCGACCTGGCGGCCCATACGGTAACCCGGCGTGGCCGCACTATCGCGCTGACGCTGCGCGAACTGCGCATCGTTGCCTATCTAGCGCGCAACGCGGGCCGGGTCGTCACGCGGTCTATGCTGCTGGAGAACGTGTGGCACTATCACTTCGATCCGCAGACCAACGTGATAGACCAGCACATCAGCAAAGTCCGCCAGAAGCTCACGATCGATGACGAACCGCAGCTGATCCATACGGTACGCGGCGTCGGCTATGTGATGCGCGCCGAATGACGCGGATCCTGCGCAGCCTGTCGTTCCGGCTGGCCCTGACTTACGCCGGAATGCTGTGCATCTCGATGGCCCTGCTCATGGGCGCCGGTTATTGGCTTCGGGTCACGATGCCGATGGAGGAACAGCGCGCAGCGGTAGAGACTGAAGCCCAGCTCTACGCCGCCGAACTGGCGAAATCCGGCATGGAGCCTGTCGCCCGGATGCTGGAGAGGCGCGATCATCAGGCTGGCGCGCGCAAACCCTTCCACGCCCTGATCGCGCCGGACGGGACCGTCATCTCCAGCAATCTGCCCAGTTGGCCGCCTCACGGCAATGACCGCTTCACGATCATCGAAGCGGACAATTTTCTCGACGGGTTCGAGATCGACTATTCCTCTCTCACCCGTGACATCCTGATGCCCGATGGCACGCGCCTGCTCGTCGGGCGCGACGTCGATGACATCGTGCGCGACCAGAACATGCTGCAAACGGCGGCTCTCTGGATTCTGTGCGGCACCATGGTACTGGGCCTGAGCGGAGGCTGGGTGATGAGCCATGCCATCGGCAAGCGACTGGAAGCCGTCACCAAGGCCGCACGACAGGTCATGGACGGCGACCTTTCGGGCCGCATCCGCGTGCGCGGCACGAACGACGATTTCGATCGCCTTGGCGAAACGCTGAACCTCATGCTCTCGCGCATCCAGACCCTGTTCGAATCCACACGGCGGGTATCGGACAATGTCGCGCACGAACTGCGCACGCCCCTTGCCCGGCTGGTCGGGCAACTGGAGGACATCGAACAGCGCGCGGGGACGATCACGAGATGCGCGCCGCGATCGAGGCCGCGATCGACGATGCCAACCGCCTGCGCCAGATATTCGCGGCGCTGCTGCGCATCTCCCGCCTCGAAGGCGGGCGCCATCCGCTGCACCTTCAGGCGACCGACGTCGTGCAGTTGCTGGAAGACGTTGTAGAACTCTACCAACCCGAAGCCGATGCCCGCGGCATAACCCTGGCGCTGAACGCGCACAGGCCTCTGGTGGCGACGCTTGACCTCGATCTGATGTTCCAACTGTTGAGCAACCTGCTCGACAATGCGCTCAAGTATGTGCCGGAAAAGGGACATGTCCTGCTCTCGGCCGAACTGCGTGACGGCCTGTTGCTGGAAGTCCTCGACGACGGCCCCGGCATCGACGGCGAACACCTCGAACGCGCGACCGAACCGTTCTATCGCGGCAATGCCTCGGCCCGCACCGCCGGAGAAGGGCTCGGGCTCAGCATGGTCGCCGCTATTGCGCAGGCCCACGGCGCTGCGCTGTCACTGTCCTACGCCACTCAAGAACCACGCAAGGGGCTGCGCATCACGCTGGCCCTGCCTCCTCTGGCCTGAAGAGGTCTGTCAGGCGACGAGTTCGTGAACCCGTGAAACCAGTGCCTCGATCATGAAGGGCTTGGTGAGAATTGCAGAGTTTGCCTCCAGCTGGCCATTGGCCGCCACGACATTCTCGGCATAGCCGGTGATGAACAGCACTTTGAGCGAAGGCCGGGTCTGGCGGGCCAGATCGGCGACCTGACGGCCGTTCATCCCGTTCGGCAGGCCAACATCGGTCACAAGCAGATCCAGCCGGCCCGCACGCTCCAGTTGCTGCGCCGCACTCGGCCCGTCAGCGGCTTCTATCACTGTGAAGCCTTCGTCTTCCAGCACTTCGACGATCAGCATGCGGATCATCGGTTCATCATCGACGACGAGAACAACCTGCCCATGGCCACCGGTATCCGACGGGCTCCTCTTATCAAGCTCGTCGAGACCCACGGGCACACCCGCATCGCTGCGCGGGAGATACATGGTGATGCGCGCGCCCTGCCCCGGCTCGCTGACGATCTCCACCTGACCACCGGACTGCCGCACGAAACCATAGATCATCGAAAGCCCCAATCCGGTGCCCTGCCCCAGCGGCTTGGTCGTAAAAAAGGGATCGAAGGCCTTCGCAGCAATGTCCGGCGACATCCCGGAGCCTGTATCGCTGACCGACACGGAGATGTAGTCGCCAGCGACCAGCCCCATACTTCCAGCCGTCGGCTCGTCGAGAGTGCGGTTCTCGGTCACAACCGTCAGCGCCCCTCCATCCGGCATGGCGTCGCGGGCATTGATGCACAGATTGAGAACGGCGTTTTCAAGCTGGTTCCGATCAATCAGGGCGGACCAGCCCAATTCGCCGCCCTCGAAGCCGACATTGATCGCCGGGCCCATCGTGCGGCTGACAAGATCCTCCAGATCCGCCATCAGCCGACCGACATCGGTGGGGAGCGGATCGAGCGTCTGCCTACGCGCGAAGGCCAGCAGCCGGTGCGTCAGCGCAGCAGCCTTGTCCACCGCGCCTTCGGCAGCGGCAAAATAGCGGTCGAGATCCTCCGTCCGCCCCTGACCAACGCGGTTGCGGATCATTTCGAGGCTGCCCCCCAGTCCCATCAGCAAATTGTTGAAATCATGCGCCAGACCGCCGGTCAACTGGCCGACAGCTTCCATCTTCTGCGCCTGCCGCAAGGCATCCTCCGCTTCCGACAGCTGTCGCGAACGTTCCTCCACCCGGCGTTCCAATGTTTCGTTCAGTTCTCCCAGTGCCATCGCCGCCTTGCGCAGATCGGCCTCGACCCCGACCCGTTCGACATGCGCCCAGGACCGCTGCGTGACTTCGCGAATCACGTCCAGGTCATAGTCATTCCACTGGCGCGGGCCGCGCGTGTGAATAGCCATCAACGCCGTCAGGCGTCCCCCTTTTACCAGCGGCATGCAGATGGTCGCCCCGATACCGATCGCCTGGAACGTCGCCGCTTCGTGCGGTGCCAGTTCGCGCAAGTTATCATTGACGATCAGCGGACGGCCCGCATGCAACTCGCGAACGGCAAGCGCACCGAAATCGGAGAGACTGTAATGCCCCAGTATCGATGGCGATCCGTCGGCAAACCAGTTGCCCCGGATCGTGAAACCATCCTCATCGGCATCCATGTCGGCATAGGCACAGTTCGATAGCGCGAGATGCTCCCCCGTCATGCGTGTGGTGATCGACAGGATACTGTCCGCATCACGGGAATCCGCCACCTTCTGACCCAGCGCATCGAGAAACGCCAGCTTGTCGCTGGTCCGGTCCAGTGCGTCACGCGCTTCATGGGTTGCCGTCGTCTCGTACAGCACGGCGAGTACACCGATCGCCTCGCCATGTTCGTCCCGAACGGCGGAATAGTCGAGATCGAGATAGACCGCTTCGGGCTGTCCATTGCGCTCGAACCGGAACATCTGGTCGTCGTAGCTGATCGCCTCTCCGGCGGTCACCCGCGCGATGATGTCCTGATTGAACGCGGCGACTTCGGGCCAGCTGTCCAGCACGCTGGAACCCAGCGACTGCGGATGCCGCCCTCCGGCGATGGGGATGTAGGGATCGTTGTAGATCATCGTCCCGCGCGCGCCCATCATCAGCGCCATCGGCACCCTGGAGGCCAGCACGAGATCGACGACCGCACGCAGCGAGGCCGACCAGTCCGAGATCGGGCCGAGCGGCGTCCCTGCCCAGTCATGGGAGGCAATCAGGCCGCTCATATGGCTGCGGCTAAAGGGAAAGCTCAAGACGTGTTGCCCCAAGCAACCGACGTCGCGACGGGATTACCGCGAGGTCAGGCAGAAACGTGTGATCTGCCTGACCTGTTCCCGGCAAGGCGCGCGTCGGTGAATTTCTCCGAAGCGCGCCGTGCCTGTGTTCCTCCCGCCGCTCAGCGCCTTGCCGAAAAGCCGCCGATACCGGCAATGGCCAGCACGGGCGCCGACAGGGCCGTCTCGGCGAACGTCAGCCGCAGGAACCGCGCTTCGACCGGCTTGTCGAAGGCCACGCGCTGGGTCGAGAGCGCGTAGGCGATGTTCGAAAACTCGCCCTCGCCCTGCTTCGTCCATGTCTTGCCGTCCATGCTGGTTTCCGCGACGTAGCCCTTGGGCGGCACGGCATGGGCATCGACCTGACGGCCCGGCGTCAGGCTGAAGCCTGCCAGTTCCACCCCACCGCCCAGATCGACCGCGACCTGCACCGGATGGCCCGGCGTCGGCGCAGGCTGCTTCCAGATCGTGGCTGCATCGTTGTCGAGCAGGACCGCCGCGCCCTCGCCGCTGGCGGAAACGACCGTCCAGCGGGTGGTGTCCAGTACCGTCGGATCGCTAGAGACGATCGCGGGCACCGGCACCGGTGCCACGGCGGCGAACAGCGCGAACTCGCTGATCGCGGGACAGGCAGGCGCTTCCAGCACCACCAGACGCACCCGGCGCGCGGTGATTTTCTGCGGCAGGCGGATCACCCGCTGCGCGCCGATGCACTCCTTCTCAGCCAGACGCTGCCACGCGCCATCGACTTCGGCCTCGACCACAAAGCGCGTGACGCGCACGCCGAGCGGCAGATATTCGCGCAGGCGGATCAGGTCAAAGTGCGTACCCGGCGCCAGATCGAGCGTGAGTGTGGGCGTGAGATCGGCATCGGGCGTGGACCAGTACGTCTCGCGACGCCCGTCGAGCACCTGCGCGGCCTCAAAGCCGCGACCGCGCGTGGCACTGGCATGGGCGACCGCGCCCTTGGTCAGATCGTTGGCCAGCGTCGCGCGCATCGCATCGCCGAAGGACTTGAGGATCTTCACGTCCTGATCGGCGATCCGTCCGCGACGGTCGGGCGGGAGGTTGAGGTTTAGGTTGGTGCCGCGCCCGATGGACTCGTCGTAAAGCTGGACCAGACGTTCCGGGCTCTTGACCTTGGAGTCCTCGTCCGCGTGGTAGAACCAGCCGGGACGGATCGACACGTCGGTCTCGGCTGGCCACCACAGTTCGCCGCCGCGAAGGCCCGAATTGCCGACATCCTGCCCATAGGGCTTGTTCGGCATGGTCGGCCAGCAGGGATCGCCCGCCACGCCGTTCTCGTTGCCCACCCAGCGGATGTCCGCCCCCAGCGGATCGAACGTGCAGGCATCGGGTTGGAGCTTGTGTACCATCTCGATGATCGAGGGCCAGTTGTAATACTTCGGCGCGTCGATGTGGCGCGTCTCGCGCGCGCCGCCGTAATAGCCGTCGCCACCATTCGCACCGTCGAACCACACCTCGAACAGCTTGCCGTAGCGGGTGCAAAGCTCTGTCAACTGGGTACGGTAATAGGTGATGTAGGCAGGCGTGCCGTAGTCTGCTCGATTGCGATCCCAGGGGCTGAGGTACAGGCCGTAGTCCAGCCCCGCCCGGCGCGTCGCATCGCCCAGTTCGCGCACGATATCGCCCTTACCCTGCTTGTAGGGGCTGTTGCGGATCGAGTGCTCGGTAGTCTGCGTCTGCCACAGGCAGAAGCCGTCATGATGCTTGGCGGTGAGGATGATCCCCTTCATGCCCGCCGCTTTCGCTGCCGCCACGATCTGGTCAGGATCGAAGTCGGTGGGGTTGAACCACTCCGGCTTCTCGTCACCGTAGCCCCATTCCTTGTCGGTGAAGGTGTTCATCGCGAAGTGAACGAAGGAATACATCCCGCGCTGGTGCCACTTCCACTGGCGCGCGGAGGGCGTCGCGCCCCACGGCTTGGGTGCATTCGCGGCGACGGCAGCATTCGCGGGCGCCGCCGAAAGCGCGCCGGCTACGGCACCGGCAGCAGCGGTTTCGGTCAGGAAGCGGCGGCGGGAAAAGTCCATGGTCTGTCCTTCAGGGAAACGGAGGCGGGCAGCGCGCGTCAGAGCGGCGCGGCGAGAATTTCGGGATGCGTGTCGACCAGCTTGACGATCAGTTCGCCGAACAGGCCGTTCGCCCAGGCGAACCAGGGCCGCGTGAACTTGGTGGGATCGTTGCAGTCCACCGCTTCGTGGATGAAGCCGGTGTTTGCATCGGTATCGCGCAAGGTGCGCAACAACGAGCGCAGCAGCGCCGGATCGTCGGTGGAGAGCGCCCTCACGATCAGGCTCATCGGCCAGACCTGCCCGAGCCCCACATGCGGACCGCCGATGCCTTCCATCGCCTTGCCCTTGAAGAAATAAGGGTTGGCGTCCGACCACACAGCGGCGGCGGTCGTCTGCCACAGGGCATCGTCGGGCTTCACGCAATCAAGGAAAGCAAGGCCCAGCAGCGAGGGGACATTGGCATCGTCCATGAACATCGCATTGCCGAAACCGTCGACTTCATAGGCCCATACGCGGCGCCCGTCGGGCAGCGTCATCGTGCCCCACTGGCCCAGCGCCGTTGCCAGTTCGTCTGCCAGCAGGCGCGCATCGGCGGCCAGAGCATCGTCGCCGCGCGCTTCCTCGGCCACATAGGCCATTTCGCGCAAGGTGGTCATCGCGAAAAGGTTGGCGGGGATGAAGAACGGATAAGTGCACGAATCGTCCGAGGGGCGGAAGCCGCAGTGGATCAGGCCGACAGAGCGCGAAGGCGCGCCCCAGCCGTCGAGCTGCATCGTCTCGGTCGGGCGGTTGCTGGTGCGCTGGAAGCTGTAGGGACCGGCGCTGTCTTTGCGCTGCTGCTCACGGAAGGTGCGGATGATCGTGCGCGCGGCATCGGCCCAAAGGCCGTCGAACGGGGTCTTGTCCCCCGTCGTGCGCCAGTAGCGGAAAGCGAGGCGCGTGGGATAGCAGAGCGAATCGATCTCCCACTTGCGCTCGGCCACGCCCGGCTTCATCGCCGTCTGGTCCTTTTGCGCCCAGCCCAGATTGGTCTTAGCCGTGGGGTCCTTCATGAAGGCATTGGCGTAAGGATCGATCAGGATACAGCGCGACTGGCGAGCAATCAGGCCCCGGAACAGCTGCGTCAGCGCCTTGTCGCTCTTCGCAAGGTGCAGATAGGGCATGACCTGCGCGCTGCTGTCACGCAGCCACAGACAGGGAATGTCGCCGGTGATGACGAAGGCATCGGGCTTGCCGTCCACCTCACCCATCTCGACCGTGGTATCGAGCGTGTTGGGATAGCAGCCCACGAACATCGTTCGCAGCTTGGGATCGGAGATCTTGACCGAAACGCGCTCGATCTCGGCCTCGACCGCCTTGCTGACGAACTTGCGGTTCGCCGGCAGCGGGCGTCCGCCGCCCACCGGCATCGGGATATCCTTGGTGTAGCTGTCTGCCGCTGCCTGCGTGGCCGCCAGCGTCGGCGCCAGAGCGCCGGTCGCGAGGGCCGCGGCGCCTTTCACCAGCATGCGGCGATCGAGCTGAATTTTGCCTTTTTCAAACGTCACTTCGGCAACTCCTTCGCCTCTCCGGTCAGGGTGAAGCTGGCCCACTGGCCCGCGCCGTCACCCGGCTGGCCGCCGCCAATCCACACCTTGTAGTCGCCCGGCACCACGCGGCGAGTGCCGCGCCTGTCGACCACCGAGATGCGGCGCGGATCGAGCGTCAGCACCACCTTCGAAGACTTGCCCGGCGCCAGCTGAACGCGAGTGAAACCGGCAAGCTGGCGCTGGAGCACCGGTTCGGTCAGCATCGGCTGATGCCCATCCGACGGCGGCACCAGATAGGCCTGCACGACCTCCTCGCCCGCGCGCGCGCCGGTGTTCGAGAGCGTGACGCTGACCGTCACCGGCGAACCGGTTGTGGTCGAGCCTGCCGCCGCGCCCTGATAATCGAACGCGGTGTAGCTCAGGCCATGGCCGAAGCGCCACAGCGGCGTGCCAGTGAAGTAGCGATAGGTCCGCTCCTTCATGCCATAATCGACGAAAGCGGGCAGATCGGTGGTGTGGCGGTAGAACGTCACCGGCAGACGGCCCGAGGGGTTGTTCGCGCCCACCAGCGTATCGGCAACGGCGGTACCGCCCTCCTCGCCCGGATACCACGCCTCCAGCACCGCATCGGCCATCTCGGGATCGAGCGAGACCGCACTGCCGCTGGAAAGCACCACGATCACCGGTTTGCCGGTGGCGCGCAGGGCTTTCAGCAGGTTCGCCTGCGGTTCGGGCAGTTCGATCTCGGAGCGGTCACCGCCGACGAAGCCCGGCACCTGCACCTGCAGCGCCTCGCCTTCGAGATCGGGCGAAAGACCCAGCACCGCGACCACGGCATCGGCCTGCTTCGCGGCGCTGAGCGCGCCTGCTTCCAACGCGCCCTCAGGCGGCAACCACATCAGGCGCAGGCCTTCGTCCTCGCCGTAGTGGTCCATCTCCAGCCGGATCGGCTGCGGTGTGCCGTCCGACGTAACCGTGAACTCCACCCGCTGTTTGCCGAGCGGGCCATCGTGCAATTGCTTGCCGCCCACCCACAGACGCACATCGTCGTGGCGGTGGCAGTCCTTCCAGCACTGCGGCGCATCGAGCGCGAGGCGGTAGGTTCCCGCAGCAGGCGGCACGAACGTACCCGTCCAGCGCGCATCGAAGCGCTGCGGGTCGAGGCCTTCGGGCGCGGTACGGGTGAAGTTAAAGTCCACCCGGCGGTCCTGCCGTGCCAGCACCACCTTGCCCGCCGCATCACGGTACTCGGCGGCGAGCCCCGGCTTGCCGTTCGCGCTGAGTGCCGTCTCGGGCATCACCACCGGCGCGCCTTCGGCCAGCACCGAGCCTTGCGCATAGGTCACGTTCGCCGCGCCGAAGCGCTTGCGGATACCGTCGAGCGGCGTCACCGGATTGGCAGCGGTGCCGTGATAGTTGCCCTCCAGCACGCCGAGATCATCAGCATTGACGCCGATCACCGCCAGCTTCGCATTGGCCTTCAACGGCAGAACGCCGCCCTTGTTCTGGAGCAGGACGATGGCCTTGCGCGCGGCCTCGAGCGCCAGCGCGCGGTCGGCAGGCGTGTTGATCGCCTTGGGCGAGATCTTGCCCCACGGGTTGGGCGCGCCATAGACCACACCCAGCTTCCAGCGCGCTTCCAGCGAGCGTTCGAGCGCGGTGTTCACTTGTGCCTCGGTCAGCAGCCCGCGCGAAACTGCCTTGGGCACGCCAGCATAAGCCGTGCCGCAGTTGAAGTCCGTACCGCCCTTGATGCCCGCCGCCGAAGCCTCCGCGCTGTCGTAGGCATAGTGGTGGAACTGCCAGATGTTGCCGATCGCATCGCAGTCCGAAACGACGAAGCCTGTGAAGCCCCAGTCCTTGCGCACGGTCTGGTTCAGCAACTGGTCGCTGGCGCAGACGGGCGTGCCGTGGATCGAGTTGTACGAGCACATCAGCGAGAGGACATGACCCTGCGTCACCGCCATGCGGAACGCAGGCAGGAAGGTCGCTTCCATGTCCTGCGGGCTGGCATCGACATCGAAGCTGTCACGCCCCGCCTCGGGGCCGGAGTGCGCGACCAGATGCTTGGCGGTGGCGATCACGCGCGGGTGATCGAGATCAGGCCCCTGCAACCCGTCGATGAAGCCCACCGCAAGGCTGCCCGTCAGGAACGGGTCCTCGCCGTAGGTCTCCTGCCCACGGCCCCAGCGCGGATCGCGGAAGATGTTGATGTTGGGCGACCAGATGGTCAGCCCTTCGTAGATACGCCGGTCGGCATCGACGGGCTTCGCATTGAACTTGGCGCGCGCCTCCGTCGAGACGACCGTGCCGACCTTCTCCATCAGCGCCGGGTCCCAGGTTGCCGCAAGGCCGATAGCCTGCGGGAACACGGTGGCGACGCCGTTGCGGGCAAGACCGTGCAGCCCTTCGCTCCACCAGTCGTAGGCAGGCAGGCCCATCGCCTTGTCGGCAGGCGCCGTGCTCTGGAGCTGCGCCGCCTTCTGGTCGAGGCTGGCCCTGGTGACGGCCGAAACCACTGCTGGCGCGATGGTTTCGGTCGGTGCTTCCTCCGCCAGCGCCGAGACGCTGCCGAGAGCGAGGACAGCGAGGCCGGAAGCCGTGGCGAGCAGGCGCGGCATGGACATACGGGGTATAGTCAAATGGGCAGTCACGTTACTTTGCTCCCGCCAGCGTGCGGACCACCAGCGCCTTGCGCAGCGCGGCCTCACCGGCCTTCGAGGTGATCTGGATGGAGCGGCTCTCGCCCGGCAGCAGATCGAAGCCGTTATCGGCGGCGTGGGCATCGACCGAACCGAAGTCCAGCATCACCGCGCGGGCCAGCTTGGCCGCACGCAGCGTCACCGTGTCACCGTCCCATGTCACCGCAACCTGCGGCACCGGATAGGCCATTGCCTTGGGCAATTCGCGCTCGACGATCTGGCGCGAGACCAGCTTTCCACCCACGGTCAGTTCCGCAACGGCATAAGAGGCGTTCGACGCCGCCGTGCCGAACACCTGCGCGTCGGGCACATCGGCGCCCGTGGTTGCGGTAGTCGGCGCCAGCGTGACGTCGCCGCCAGCCTGCCCCAGCTTCGTGCCGTCCATCGCATAGCCGGTGAGCGACCACTGCGCCGCGACCGGCGACACAGCGTCCGAGACCAGCGTGACGTGCGTCGAGGCGTCCTTGTGCTCCGCCGTGACGATCTGCGGGGCAAAGAAGCGCTTGGCGGCATATTGCAGCAGCTTCCAGCGACCGTAGTGATCGATGCTCGCCCACGAGATCGAAGGCCACACGTCATTGAGCTGCCAGTAGAGCGAGCCCATCGTCACCGGCTCGCAGGCGCGGTGATGGCGCGCGGCCAGCTCGATGGCCTGCATCTGGTTGACCTGCGTCAGGTACACGAAATCGGCGAAGTCCTTCGCCGGACGCAGGCGTGCATCGAGATAGAACTGGAGGCGGGCATTGCCCTCGCCCGCCAGGAACTTCTGGTGCGCCTTCATCACCGGGCTGTCCGGCGTGAACGGCCCCTTGCCTGCGAAGTCATTGATCGTCGCCATGACCGGCATTGCCTGGAAGCCGAACTCGGACATGAAGCGCGGGCACGAAGCCGTGTAGTTCTCGACCGGCTTCGATCCCGACCATACGTCCCAGAAGTGACGGTCACCGCCCGCGTCGGTATCGGTGGGGCCGTCGTAATCGTTCGAGGGCGACCCCGGCCAGTAGGGCGTGCCCGGCGAATGCTGCGAAACCGCGCCGCGCAGCACCTGATCGAACAGCACCGTCATCGCCGTCGCGATCCGCTCCTGCTCGTCGGGGCCAACCGCCTTTTTGAACGCCTTGCGGTCGCTCCAGTTCTCCCAGCCCGAAAGCACCTCGTTACCGCCTGCCCACAGCACGATCGAAGGGTGCGAGCCCAGACGCTCGACCTGCTGTTCGGCCTCGACACGCACGTTCTCGCGATAGGCGGCATCGGGCGGCGTGACCGAACCGCCGAACATGAAGTCCTGCCAGACCATCAGGCCCAGCCTGTCCGCCGCATCGTAGAACGCATCGTCCAGATAGGTGCCGCCGCCCCAGACGCGGATCATGTTCATGTTCGCCTCGCGCGCGTCGGTGAGCAACGAAGTCATCGTGACTTCGGTCACGCGGCTGGGGAACATGTCGAGGGGGATCAGGTTCGAGCCCTTGGCGAAGATCGGCACGCCGTTGACCTTGAAGCCCATCGCGCCGCCGCCGCGGATCAGTTCAACGGTGCGCAGGCCCACGGTGCGATCCGCCGTCGCTCCCGCGCCTGCGCCGTCCGCGATGGCGCCTGCCACCTTGTAGAGCGGCTGATCGCCATAGCCTGCCGGCCACCACTTATGCGGGTGGTCGATGCTCAGCGGAAGGTCGATTTCGGTCGTGCCTGCGCCCACGGACACGGTGCGCTCGACCGGCGCCAGAGCCTGTCCGTCAGGCCCGGTAACGTTTTCGCGCAGCGTCATGCGCACCGGCTTGTCGGCGACCACATGGAAGCGTGCGCTCAGCATGGCCTCTGCGTCGTTCAGGGCCGTCTGCGTCACTTCGAACCCGGCAAGGCGGGCGTCGTCCCACGCCTCAAGGCGAACGTGCTGCCAGATGCCGGTGTTGACGATGCGCGGGCCCCAGTCCCAGCCGTAATCGTACTTCGGCTTGCGAATATAGGGCGAGGTCTGCTTGCCCTTGGGCTCATCGCCGAACGCGCTGTCGTACTCGCCCGGCAGCGGATGCGCCTCGGCCAACACCATCGGCTGGAGCTTGCGGATCGGCGAATCGAAATGCACCGCGATCTCGTTGGCACCGGCCTTCAGCCACGGTTTCGCGTCCACCCGCCAGCGGCGATGGGCGTTGTCGGCGGTGAGCACCTCGTGCCCATTGACGGTGACGGTGGCGAATGTGTCCAGCCCGTCGAACACCAGATCGAGATGCCCGCGCGAAAGCATCTGCGGCGTCACCTGAAGCGTGCGGTGCATGTCCCAGCCGGTGAGGCCCGCCCACTGGATCGCGGCTTCATTGGTGCCGATATAGGGATCGGGCACGCGCTTGCTCTCAACGAGCGTGCGCTGGATCTCGCCCGGCACCCGTACCGGGAACCAGCGGGCTTCCTTCGGGTGCGCCTTGGCGATGGCAGCGTCCGCCGGGGCGATGCGCGCAGTCCAGCCTTCGTCGAGCGAGGCCTGTGTCGGCGTGTCAGCAAGCGCGATCTGCGCGGTTCCGGCCAGTGCCAGAGCGGTAAATGCGACGATACCCTTCATCGTGTCCCCCTTCATTGCCCCTGCTCCGACCACACCACCTTCTCGACCGAATAGAGCGGATCGGAGAGGGGCGAGGTGAACTGGAAGCACACATTGCTTTCGTCCTGCATCGCCAGGTCGGCAGGCAGGACGGCATGAACATCGAACCGCTGCGGTGCGGTTTTTGGATCGGGCAGAGCCCAGCTGGCCAGCACTTTCGCGCCGGGCAGCGGATCGTGGTGCGCGGCCTTCGGGTCCTTGGCGTTCGCCGCAGCAGCTTCCTTGCAGCCGAGCGAGGCGACCAGTTCGCCGTGGGCGCTGGTGGGATAGTGCGTCGCTTGCGTCCACACATCATGCGCCAGCCCGAAGTTGCGCGGAATGCGCGCGATCGAGACCGTCACCGCCTTGGCATGGGCCAGCGGCGCGTGATCGTCGGCCTGACACGGATCGAAGATGTTGATGTTGTAGGCAGGGCCGTTCGTCGTCGCATCGGCATCGAGCGGCAGGCGCAGCCACAGCGACTGGCCGGGACAGGCCGCAAGCTGGCCGTTGGTCGTGGTCAGCAGCGCCTCGCGAGAGGTATCGAAACGGCGCGGCGCCGCCAGCATCGCGCCATCGGGCGCAAAGCTGCTGGCGGTCACGACCAAGCCGGACTTCACCGAAAGCGCGCCGGTATAGAGCTTGGACTTCGCGGTCGGCGCGGTCCCGTCGAGCGTATAGCGGATCGCTCCGAACGGCGCCTGCGTCGCCAGCGTCACGCCGACCTTGGGGGCGCCCAGCGCAACACCGCGCGACTGCGTGGTCGCGAAGGTCACGGCAAAAGCGCTGTCGGCCACTTCGACGCCCGCCTGCTTCCAGCGGCGAATCTGCGGCTCCAGCCTTGCCAGGAAGCCGGGATAGTCCTTCGCGCCTTCCACCTTCGGCGACCAGCCATCCTCGGCCACGGCGCCCGCGCGGGGAAACAGCTTGTGCTGCATCTGCCAGGGCGTGACGAGGTATTCGCTCCAGGCATTGGCCTGCACGCCCATCACATGTCCCGCCTTCGCCGGATCGATCCCTTGGGCATCGGGTCGTAGCGATAGACGCTCTCCAGCGTCTGGACGAAGCCGCGCCCGGCCGGACCATCGCCCAGCGTCGACTGGCGGTTGTCGAAATAGAGGTTGGGCGATGGCGAGAGCACCACGTCGTGCCCGGCGTTGGCAGCGTCGATCGCGCCCTGCTCGCCGCGCCAGCTCATCACCGAGGCAGACGGCGGCACCCCGCCTTCGAGTATCTCGTCCCAGCCGATCAGGCGACGGTCATGCTTTGCCAGATACTGGCCAAGCTGCTCGATCATCCAGCTCTGCATGGCATTCTCGGTCTTGATGCCGAGCGCGCGCATCTGCGCCTGCACGGCGGGCGAACGCTCCCACTGGTCCTTGACCGCCTCGTCACCGCCAAGGTGGATGAAGGTGGAAGGGAACACCGCCATCAGTTCGTCGAGCACGTTCTCGACGAACTCCATGCCCTCGGGGCCGGGATTGAACAGGTAGGGATTGATGCCCCAGTCATGCGAGACTTCCGTGGGCGATTGCAGGATGCCAAGCTCGGGATAGGCCGCGACCAGCGCCTGAGCATGCCCCGGCAGGTCGATCTCGGGCAGGATCGTGATGCCGCGATCCGCCGCATAGGCGACCAGCGCCTTTAATTGATCCTGCGTATAGAAGCCGCCCACGCGCGGACCTTCGCCATGCCCGCTGTCCGAACCATTGCGCCATGCACCTACTTCCGTGAGCTTCGGATAGCGCTTCACCTCGAAGCGCCAGCCCTGATCGTCGGTCAGATGCAGGTGCAGGACATTGAGCTTCACATCGACCATCTGGTCGACCACGGCATAGAGTGATTCGATCGGCTGAAAATGCCGCGCCGTATCGATCATCAGACCGCGCCAGCCAAAGCGCGGGCATCGTCGATGACGACCGAGGGTACCCGTGCAGGCGCTCCATCGCCGCTGCCCAGCAACTGATCGAGCGTCATCGCGCCATAGACCAGCCCCTGCGCACCCGAAGCCGCAATGGTCGCGCCCTGCGGCGTCACGGTCAGGCGATAGGCCTCCGCCCCCTTGATCGCGGGATCGCGCACGAAGCGGATCTTGCCGGTCGAATTTTCGGAGACAACGAAAGTCAGCCCGCGCTCGGATTTGGCGCGGTCGGCGAGCAGTTGCGCAGCGGTCTTTGCCTCATGATCGCCGCCGGGGACTTGCAGCACCGTGCCCGAGGTCAGCGTCAGCACACCCGATGCACGCTCGACCGAAGCCGGATAAGGCACCAGCGGCAGAACCTGCCCGGCAGCGGCAGGATTTGCGAAGGCCGTGCCACAACTCACTACCGACAGCGCCGCCCCGGCCAGAAGTGCCAGCCTGCGTGCGCCTTTACCGCCGAAACCGGCAATCGCCCCTTGTGTCATGTCCCGCCCGTCCCTGACCTGATTGGTTTCTGGCACAAGGTGTAACCAAAATATGTCCTTTGAGACAACAGGTATTACACAAGATCGGCAGCCCGTGCGAATAAACCGAAAGTCCGAGTGCGTGAAACGGTACGATTGCACCACCCGCATGACCAATGTAAGCCTTTGTTCCCGTTCAAGGGGTGCGAAAGAGGTAACATGGCATTTTCCGACCGTATCGGGTCGTTGCGCGCTGACAATGCGGCACCGCTCTACCTGCAGCTTCAGCAGCTGATCCGGGACGCCATCGCTGGCGCCGTGCTCCAGCAGGGTGAAGCGATCCCGCCCGAGCGCGACCTTGCTGCCGAGTACGAAGTCTCGCGCATCACGGTGCGCAAGGCGATCGGCGGGCTGGTCGAGGAAGGCATGCTGACGCGCCGGCGGGGGGCCGGTACGTTCGTGGCCTCGCGCGTGGAAAAGAGCTTCTCCAAGCTCACCTCTTTCAGCGAGGACATGGCCGCCCGCGGGCGCCTGGCCTCCAGCAGCTGGGTCTCGCGCAGCAGCGGTCCGGTCGGCCCGGACGAGGCCATGGCTCTGGGCCTTGCGCCCGGCAGCACTGTCTTGCGCTTCACGCGTATCCGCTATGCCGACGATGTGCCGCTGGCGCTCGAATACTCGACACTCGCCAGCTTCTGCCTCCCCAGCGTCGATGCGGTCGATGATTCGCTTTATGCCGCGCTCGACAAGGCCGGGCATCGCCCGGTGCGTGCCCTCCAGCGCCTGCGTGCCGTGCCCTTCGGCGGAGAGCAGGCGCGCCGCCTTGGCGTCGATACCGGCCACGCGGGGCTGCTCATCGAACGCCACGGATTCCTGCGCGATGGCCGCGCGGTCGAATTCACCCGCTCCTACTATCGCGGCGATTCGTATGATTTCGTCGCCGAACTGACGGACATGTGATGAAGCGGCGCTCGGTCCTTCTCGGCGGCGCCCAGCTTGGCGCCACGCTGGCCTTCGCAGGCGAACTGGTCTCCCCCACGCAGGCGGCGAAGACGGCACCTTTCGGTCCCGGCGAAGCAGACGGCCTGCCGATGCCGCCGCCCGAGCCCGGCGCCACGCCGCGCCTGCCCGAAAGCGACCCATCACGCACGCTGATGGAGCACGGCTGGCGCTTCCACGAAGGCGACGTGCCCTTCCCCGAACCGGCCGACCACAATGCCACGTACCTCTCGGTAAAGGCCGGAAACGCCACGGGCGCCGCCTCCTTCGCGTTCGACGATTCGGACTGGCAGGAAGTCACGCTTCCGCACGACTGGGCCAGTTTTCAGGACGTCACCGAAAGCGCCAACGTTTCCGAAGGCTATCGCCGGCGTGGAATCGGCTGGTATCGTCGCCTGCTGAAGCTCGATCCTTCGCAAAAGGGCCGCAAACTCGAACTCCATTTCGACGCGATCGCCACGCACGCGACCATCTGGGTCAACGGCAGCGAAGTCGCGCATTCGTGGTCGGGCTATACCGGCACCATCGTCGATCTGACGCCGTTCGCGCGTTATGGCGACGATCTCAACTGGATCGCCGTCCGCGTGGACGCCACCGCCCGCGAAGGCTGGTGGTACGAGGGCGCAGGGCTGTATCGCCACGTCTGGCTGGTAAGCCGCGCGCCGGTTTCGATCGCGACGGACGGTGTCCATTGCCACCCGGTGCAGCAGGACGGCGCATGGACAGTGCCTGTCAGCGTGACGCTGGAGAACATCGAGACCGCCTCTGCCGACGTCTCCGTCCACGCGCGCCTGCTCGATCCCGAGGGCAAGCCCGTCACCGATGGCAGCGCGTCGGCCAGCGTTCCGGTTCTGGAAAGCACGCAGGCCACCCTGAACCTCACCCCCGGTGCGGTGCGCCTGTGGTCGCCCGATGAGCCGGTGCTCTACACCGTGGAGGTCGATCTCCAGCGGGACGGCAAGGTCGTGGACAGCCGCCGCATCGCGGTAGGCTTCCGCACCCAGCGCTTCGACGCGAACGAAGGCTTCCTGCTCAACGGCACGCCGGTAAAGCTGAAAGGCGTGTGCCTGCATCAGGACCATGCAGGCGTCGGCGTCGCCGTGCCCGATGCGCTGATGTACTGGCGGCTCCAGCGCCTCAAGGCCATGGGCTGCAATGCCATCCGCATGTCGCACAATGCCGCCGCAGCAGAACTGCTCGACTGGTGCGACCGGCTCGGCTTCCTTGTGATGGCGGAAAACCGGCTGTTCGATCCCGCGCCCGATTACATAGCGCAGCTCAAATGGATGGTGCGGCGCGATCGCAACCACCCCTCGATCATCCTATGGTCGGTGTTCAACGAAGAACCGATGCAAGGCACCCATGCCGGTGTCGAGATGGTGCGCCGGATGCGCGCTGCCGTGCGCAAGCTGGATACCGAGCGCCCCGTCACCGGCGCGATGAACGGCTCGTTCTACAATCCCGAGAATGTCGGCGGCGTGCTCGATGTCATGGGGTTCAACTACTATCAGGCGGACTACGACAAGGTCCACGCGATGTACCCGGAGCGGCTGCTGACCAGTTCCGAGGACACCAGCGCCTACGAGACGCGCGGCGCCTTCGCCAGCGTGCCGCAGGCGCATGTCGTCACCTCGCTGGACAAGGAAGCTGCCTCGTGGGGTGCCACGCACCGCGAGACGTGGCGCGAAATCGCCTCGCGCCCGTTCATTGCGGGCGGCTTTGCGTGGACCGGGTTCGACTATCACGGCGAGCCTACCCCTTACGCATGGCCCACGGTCAGCAGCTTCTTCGGCATTCTGGACCTGTGCGGCTTTCCCAAGACCGCGTTCGGCATCCGCTCTGCCCACTGGCGCGAGGATGCTCCGATGGTCTGGCTGGCGCCGCACTGGACCTGGCCGGGCCACGAAGGCAAGCTGCTGGAAGTCTTCGTGATCTCGAATGCCGAGGCGCTAAAACTGCGCCTCAACGGCAAGGTGATCGAAACCGTCGCCAAAGCCGACCGGATCATGGGCCACACCTTCAAGGTGCCTTATGAACCCGGCCGGATCGAGGCGATGGCGCTGAATGACGGCAAGGTCGTCGCCCGCGCGGTACACGAAACCGTCGGCCCGGCGGTGGCGCTGCGCCTCACCCCTTCACGCACCGCCCTTGCCAGCGATGGCGAGGACGTGACGATGGTAACGGTCGATGCCGTTGACGCCAGAGGCCGCCATGTGCCCACGGTCAATGCGATGGCCCAGTTCACCGTATCGGGCGGCAACGTGATCGGTGTGGGCAACGGCGATCCGAACTGTCACGAAAGCGGCAAGGGTCTGAAGCGCTCGCTGTTCAACGGTCTTGCGCAAGTTATCGTGCAGGGCGGTGCCAGCGCCCAGCGCCTCGTCGTGACGGCCAAAGCGGATGGTCTCAAGCCCGCCCGCCTTCAGGTCGCGCGCGAGGCCCGCTCCGTGCGGGATCAGGTGCCCGCAATCCCTTCGCAGATGATGCTGGCCGACTGGCGCCGCTCTGCGCTGTTCGCGCAGCGTCCCGATCCTTCGATCGCGCCTGCCGATGGCGACAACAACTCGTGGGATTTCGTCCACGCAGGCACGCCCGCCCCCAAGGGCACGGCAGGCTGGCGCGGCTACCGCACCGCGTTCACGCCATGGCGCAAGATCGGCGCGCAAGGCGGCACCCTGCACTTTGCCTCGATCACCGGCCGTGCCGAAGTCTGGCTCGACGGCCAGAAGATCGCCACCAAGGCCCAAAGCGCTGCGGGACCGCTCGATGCGCCGGTTCCGGCGGGCAAGGACACGCGCAAGCTGCTAGTGCTGGTACAGGCCGAGGCCGATACGCCATCGGGCCTCACCGGCCCCGTTTCCCTGACGGCATAACGAGAAAAGCCCCGATGAGACCAGACTCATCGGGGCTTTTTCATGCCTTGGATATACGAAGGGCGGGCCAGCCGGGGAGGCGCCCGCCCTTCTTCAGATCGCCTGAGCCGGGAGAGTTCAGGCGCTGAAACGGTTCATGTCGGCGGGATCGAGCACAAGGTGCAGCCAATCGTTCGACGGTCTGGCGATGCTGCGCACGCCCAGCGCCGAAAGGTCGCCCTGCACGCGCTCAACATTGGCCACACCCACGCGCAGCCGGTTGCCATGGCGCGTGGCCGAGCGAACATTCGAGGCACCACCCAGCGCTGCCAGCAGATCGTCGGGCAGGCTCACTTCGGAGGTAACCGCTGCGGATGCGGGCGCTGCGACTTCGGCGGACACCACGACCATCGGGCGCCCCATGGCCTCGCGGATCTCCACCGAGACGATGTCGGCCACCGGACCCAGGATCACCTGCAATGCCTTGTCGGAAGGACGGACCAGTCCGCGTGCGCCCAGCGCCTTGAGACGGGCATCGTCAACTGCGGACTGGCTGGCGACGATCAGACGCAGGCGCGTGGTGCAGGCCGAAACGCTTTCAAGGTTCGCCGCGCCGCCAAGGGCCGCAAGATAGGCCGCACCGCGCTGCGAAGGGTCGGAACTGTCGGCGATCTCTTCACCCACCGGATCGTCCTCGCGGCCAGGCGTCTTGAGGTCGAGCTTGCGGATCGCGAAGCTGAAGACGCCGTAATAGACCACGAAATAGACCAGACCGACCGGCAGCAACATCAGCGGGCGCGTCGCCTTGCCGAAGTTCAGCACATAGTCGAACAGCCCTGCCGAGAAGCTGAAGCCCAGATGCACGCCGAGCGCGGGCATCAGCCACATCGAGATACCCGTCAGCACCGCATGGATCGCGTAAAGCAGCGGCGCCAGGAACATGAAGGTGAACTCGATCGGCTCGGTCACGCCAGTCAGCATCGAGGTGAGCGCAAGGCTGAGCAGCATGCCGCCCACCGCCTTGCGGCGCTCAGGCTTGGCAGTGCGATACATCGCAAAGCATGCCGCAGGCAGGCCGAACATCATCACCGGGAACATGCCGGTCATGAAGCCCCCGGCAGTGGGATCGCCTGCAAAGAAGCGGCGGATATCACCGTGCGCGCCGTGATAGTCGCCCAGCACGAACCAGAACAGATTGTTGAAGACGTGGTGCAGGCCGGTGACAAGCAGCAGGCGGTTCACCACACCGAACACGAAGAACCCGGCACCGCCCAGATCGGCAATACCCAGGCTGAGCGAGTTCACGCCGTCGGAGATCGGCGCAAAGGCAAAGCCGACGAGCGCCGCCAGCACCAGTCCCGCCACGCCCGAGACGATCGGCACGAAGCGCCTTCCACCGAAGAACGCCAGATATTCCGGCAGCTTGAACGCGGAAAAGCGGTTGTAGAACTTGCCGCCGACAAGCCCGGAAATGATCCCCATGGGCACGTCCAGCTTGGCAATCCCCTGCGCCTTGGCCGCCGCGATCATCGCCGCCAGCGTATCGCCGGTGAGCGTCGGATCTATCCCTGCGGGCACCGGCATCAGGATCTTGGCGCCCTCGGTCGAAACGAGAAAGCAGACGATCCCGGCAAGACACGCCGCGCCGTTGCCGTCCTTGGCATAGCCGGTGGCGACACCGATCGCGAACAGCAGGCCAAGGTGCGAGAACAGCGCATCGCCCGCCGCGCTCAACAGCGCGATATTCAGCAGGTCGGGCTGACCGAGCCGCAGCAGGAGGCCCGCCACAGGAAGAACTGCGATAGGCAGCATGAGCGCGCGGCCAAGCGGCTGCAACGTCTCGACGATGGCACGGAAATTGGGCTTGCTCATGCCTCGTTCTCCCCCTGGAAAGCAGCGACAAGGTTGCGCACTTCGGCAGCCGAACTGCATTCAAGCGCGCGCTGCGCCAGCGCACGGCAGGCGTCGAGATCGAGCGTGCCGACCAGCGCCTTGATATCGGTGACGAGAGCAGCACTCGCCGAAAGCTCGGTAACGCCAAGACCCAGCAGCAGCGGGACGGCCACCGGATCGGACGCGAGCGAGCCGCAAACGCCGGTCCAGCGCCCATGCTTCGCCCCGCCCACGCAAGTCTGCGCGATCATGCGCAATACGGCGGGATGGAGCCCATCGAGCGAGGCGGCGACAGCGGCATTCCCGCGATCCATCGCCAGCGCATATTGCGTCAGGTCATTGGTGCCGATCGACAGGAAATCCGCCTCGCGCGCCAGAATGTCGGCGGAAACCGCAGCGGCGGGTGTCTCGACCATGATGCCCAGTTCCACACGCTCGGTCAGGCCCAGACGCGCGCTCACCCGGTCGAGAACCTCGCGCACGGCGCGCAGTTCGGACAGGCTGGCGATCATCGGGATCATGATCTTGCAGCGACCGACCGGCAGGACGCGGGCAATCGCCTCGACCTGTGCCTCCAGCATATCGGGATAGGCAAAGCCCACGCGAATGCCGCGAAGGCCCAGCGCCGGGTTCTCCTCGCCGGTGATCGGCAGATAGGACGCAGGCTTGTCACCGCCGATATCGAGCAGGCGCACGATCAGCGGTCGGCCCTCCAGCGCATCGGCAATCGCCTGATAGCTGGCGGTCTGCTCCTCGACATCAGGCGCTGCCGGACGGTCGAGGAACAGGAACTCGCTGCGCAGCAATCCGCAGCCTTCGGCGCCGTTGGCAACTGCCAGTTCGGCGTCTTCACGCGATCCGGTATTGGCGAACACCTCGATCCGGGTGCCGTCCTTCGTCGTGCAGGGCGCGGTGGCCTCGCGCGCGGCAGCGCGGCGGGCAGCCAACACGGCAAGACGATCGCGCACGGCAGCGATACGGGCGGCATCGGGACGTGCCTCGAACGCTGCCGAGGCCGCATCGACAACGACTTCGGAGCCCTCGTCCAGCGTCCTGAGCACCGGCCCCATCGCCACGACCATCGGCACACCCATGCCGCCTGCCAGAATGGCGACGTGCGAGGTCGGGCCACCATGAACCAGCGCAATACCGGCAAGGCGTGCGGTATCGAGCGACATCAGTTGCGAGGGCAGCAGGTCTTCGGCGACGAGCACGGCGCCTTCGGGAAGATCCATCGCGCGCTCCTCGATTCCCGCCAGTTCGGCCAGAACCCGGCGTTCGAGATCGCGCATATCGTCGGCGCGCTCGGCGAGGCGAGCATCGCCCGACTTCGCCAGCGCTTCCGCCTGCGGGCCAACGGCGGCCTTCCAGCCTGCCCCGGCGCTGGCGCCCTGCCCGATGGCCTCATGCGCGGCGAGGCGCAGATCCTCGTCCTCGAGCATCGCGGCATGCGCCGCCAGAATGCTGGCCGCGCGCGGATCGGCATGGGCGCTTTCGCCTGCGATCACGGCGGCAAGGCGCGACAGAGCACCGTCGAGCGCGGCACGCTCTGCCGCCACATCGCCGGAGCTTTCGGCAACCGGAATATCGGCCAGCCGGTGATGGACCACACGGCCCACCGCGATGCCCGGCGCCGCGCTGACGCCGCGCAGCACGCCATCGTCCGGCAAGGTCGTGACCGCCGCAACCTTGGGCGCAGCCTCAGCGACGGGCGCGACCAGCGCAGGCGGCGTCTCGCCCGGATTGGCGAGTTCGCCCATGCCGCTGGCGATCAGTTCCTCCAGCGCATCGAGCGCGGCAAGGGCCTGAGGACCGCGTGCATGAAGCGTGATCTCGTCCCACAGCCGCACGCCCAGCGCCAGCATCGCGACAGGACTGCGCAGGCTGGCGGCCTTGTTGCCCTTCTCCATGCGGACCACGGCATCGAACTGGCCTGCGGTCTGGCGCAGGCGCGCCGCAGGTCGCGCGTGGATACCGTGTCGCAGCGGCACGGTGACACGGCGGTCGATGTCCTCGCCCTCGATGTCCACCGCAGGCGCAGCGACCGGAGCACCGGCGGCATACAGCGTCATGATCGCATCGCCGACCGCGACCGGCCCGGCAGCGCGCAGATCCCGCGCCGTAAAGCTCTCGCTTTCCAGCAGAAGCACCGGCGTCATCGCGCTGATAGCGCTGCACACCACGGCATCGAGGTCGAACCGCACCAGCGGATCGCCTGCGCGCACCACCTGTCCTGCCTTGACGAGAGGCTCGAAGCCCCTGCCACCCATGGCGACGGTATCGATGCCAAGGTGCATCAGCAGTTCGGCGCCTTCCGGCAGGCGCAGCGTTACCGCATGTCCTGTCGTGGCGACCGAGGCGATCTCGCCGTCGCACGGCGCGTGCAACGTGTCGCCGGTCGGATCGATGGCGACGCCATCACCCAGCGCGCGACCGGCGAAGACCGGATCGGGAAGCTCGTCCAGCGGGCCGAGCCAGCCTGCAAGCGGAGAGACGATACGGATCGGCTGGCCTCCGGCCCCGTCCGTTGCGTGTTGTGTGGTCGGGGCGGTGGAGGCGGGCATGATCGTTGCAGGTCTCCGAAAAGGAAAAAGGTGTAAGGATCAGGCCGCGCGGCGACCGGCGATCCAGGTGCCGCGCGGATAGCCTTGCGCGTCAAGCCAGGCGAAATCGGCGGCGAAACCGGGTGCGATAGTCCCGCGCTGATCCGCCATGCCCAGGAACGCCGCCGGATAGGCAGACGCCATGGCCAGGGCTTCTTCAAGCGGCAGGCCAACCATCGAGACAGTGTTGCGTACAGCGGCCGCCATGTCGAGCGAAGCGCCCGCAAGCGTGCCCTTGTCATCGACGCAGCGCCCATCTTCGACGAAAATCTCGCGACCGTCGAGGATGAAGCTGGGCTCGTCGGAGCCGACGCAGGGCATGGCATCCGTCACCAGCACAAAGCGCTCGTGCGGACGCGAGGCCAGAGCCACGCGCAGTGCCGCCGGATGGACGTGATAGCCATCGACGATCACGCCGATCCACGCCTCACGGTTTTCCAGCGAGGCGCCAACCATGCCCGGCTCGCGATGATGCAGTCCGGACATCGCATTATAGAGATGCGTGACGCCTGTCGCGCCAAGCTCGAACGCGCGGCGAGCGGTCTCGTAATCGGCATCGGAATGTCCGATGGCGAGGATTACCCCCGCTTCCTTGAGCGCGCGCGCCTGCTCGTCATTGAGGTACTCGGGCGCCATGGTGAACAGCACCCGGCCCTTGCGCGGCCGGGTCAGCAGTTCGAGCATCTCGTCGTCGAGCGGCTGGAGCCGTTCCTCGGCGTGAATGCCCTTGCGCACCTTGTTCAGAACCGGGCCTTCGACATGAATGCCAAGGCAACCCGGAACCCCGGCCTCGATCGCGGCGTCCACGGCATCGAGGCCCGCAGAAATCATCTCGGGCGACCCGCTGATCAGCGTTGGCAGGATACCGGTGGCGCCGAAACGCGCGTGTGCGGCGCAGATCGCCGCGACACCTTCGACTGTGGGATCGGTGTTGAAGAGCACGCCGCCGCCGCCGTTGACCTGTACGTCGATCAGCCCCGGAACCAGCATGCCGCCGTCCAGATCGACGACCTCGCCGCCCTTGCCCGCTTCGTCGATCGCGACGATGCGGCCATCCTCGCCAAAGGCGATCGAGGCGCCTTCGCGCCATTCGCCCTCGACCAGCACGCGGCCATTCTGGAAATCGATCCGGCTCATCGTGTTTCGGTCACCTTGCGCAGGTGCGCGGGCGCATCGGGGTCGAACCCGCGCGCCAGCGACAGCGCATTCGCTTCCGGATAGAACGCCTGGATCATCAGCAGCGGCTCCAGCGCCGGATGTCCGGCAAGCTGGGCGACACTGCCGCCGGGAATGTTTTCAAGAGCATCGAGACGGCGCACGGCGGCATCCCGGCGCTCGAACTCGTCAGCAGCTTCGCGCACGCTCGGACCGCCCGCATCGCTTCCGGCGAAAGCGAGGATCGGGAAACCGGCGTTGACGATCGCCATCGGGCCATGGCGCACTTCGGCAGCGCTGAAGCCCTCGGCGTGAAGACCGCAGGTCTCCTTGAGCTTGAGCGCGGCTTCCTGCGCCACCGCAAAACCGTAACCGCGACCGATGATGAACAGGTTGTTCGCGTCTTTCAGAAGGTCGACAAGACCGAACGGCACCAGCGAGCGCACGGCGGCCAGACCATCGGGCAGTCCGTTCAGCGCCGTCAGCATCGCCTCATCCTCGGACCAGTGCGCGACGATCGCGGCAAGGCCTGCAAGGGCAGCGATATAGGACTTGGTGGCCGCGACGGACTTCTCGGGACCAGCCTTGAGCGGGACGAACACGTCCGCCATTGCCGCCAGCGGAGAGGTCTCGTCATTCACCAGCGCGACAATGCGCGCACCGGCAGCCTTGTAGGCTTCCACCGTCGCGAGCAGGTCGGGGCTGCGGCCGCTTTGCGAGATCGCGATCATCAGCGCTCCACCCGGCACGACCGGCGCTTCATACACCGACGCCACCGAAGGCGCTGCCGATGCCACGGGAATCCCTAGCTTCGTCTCAATCATGTACTTGCCGTAGGTCGCGGCATGATCGGACGAGCCGCGTGCGCACGTCACCACCAGCGACGGAGGAGTCTCGCGCAGCGTACGACCAAGCTCGGCCAGAACACCGGCGTTCGCCGCGAGCAGCCTGCCGACTGCTTCGGGTGCCTCAGCTGCTTCTGCCGCCATCAGAGTCATCGATATCGTCTCCATCGCTCGCCCCGCGCCGCCGAACACCATATTCGAGCGGCAGGCGCCCAACCGGTCCGGCCGGGCTCTGGCGATCCTTGCATTGGTCTTGAAAGCCCCCTGCGTCGCAAGAGACATAAGTTATATATTGGTATTGCTCAAGACCTGATTAATACCAATTCACGCGATTGCAGAGATGTAAGCGCGCACCCGCGCGACATCGGTTGCGCGCGGATTTCCCAGAGCAAAGCCCAGTTCGGTCAGCTTCGGCTCGACATCACCGGCGACATCACTTCGGCAGGACGCATGAAATTCCCGGACTCCCACCGCCTGCAGCGCCGGGACCGATTCGGGCACAAGACCGCCTCCTGCCAGGATGCCCACAGCCGCTCCCGCGCGGTCCACCAGCCTGGCAAACGCAGGAACCGCATCACCCGCCCGAACCTTCCCGCCAGACGTCAGGATACGATCAAAACCGAGTGCAACAGCAGCATCAATCGCAGAAACCTGGTCATCGAGCAGGTCGAACACACGATGCAGCGTCAGACTGATGGCACTCCCCGTGCATCCGCACCCCGCCGGGCCAGATCGCCCCATGACCGCAGGACGGCAAGATCCAGCGCAGAACGATCTCCCGCGCCGATCACAATCCCGGCAGCCCCCGCCGCAACGATATCGACAATATCGGCCGCGATCAGCGCCTTCTCCGCCTCGCTGTACACGAAGTCGCCCCCGCGCGGACGGATGAGCACATGAACCGGCAGAGGTCCTGCGACAGCAGCCCGCACCATTGCCAAGGACGGCGTGACACCACCGACTTCCAGCGCAGCGCAAAGCTCCACGCGCGCCGCGCCTCCATCATGCGCAGCGCGGACTCCCGCAAGACCATCAACACAAACTTCGAGCATGCCACCCCCATGCGATTCGATTCGCCCAAGTCTATTTTGGACATATTTTGGTTCTCAAATCCAACCAAGAGCGAAACTTTCAGACCCTCGGCACCGCTCCCGAGGGGGGTGAATTTCAGCAAAGTCCCTCCTCGCAATGGCGCTATCGAGCTGTTTCTAATTCAATTTTCCTTAAAGACACACTCCCGCAAAGAACGTCACCGCGCATGCAAATTTTGGTAGACAAGAGGTGTCATTGAGGTGACATATGGTCCTGTCGCTGGACCTTGATTGGTTTCATACCAAGTCTTGAGAACAGAAAGCGGCACTCAGGGTTAAACGATCGCGGCTGCAAGGACGGCCGCGCACGGGGGTTACATCATGGCATTTGCACGCGCCGCGCTTCTTGCTTCCACAGCCGTCTTCGTTCTCTCCACCCCAGCCATGGCGCAGGACGCCACCGGTTCGGACCAGTCCGACAGCACCGCCGCCAACGCCGACGTCAATCCGGCGAACAGCATCGTCGTCACCGGCATCCGCGCCTCGCTGCAGAACGCAATCAACGTGAAGCGCAACGCGAATGCCGTCGTTGACGTCATCACCGCCGAAGGCATCGGCAAGTTCCCCGACCGCAACGTCGCCGAATCGCTGGCCCACATTCCTGGCGTCAGCGTCGACCACCAGTTCGGCATCGGCGAGCGCGTCTCGATCCAGGGCACCGACCCTGCCCTCAACCGCATCCTCGTCGACGGTCACTCGATCGCCTCGGCCGACTGGGGCGGCAACACCGGTGACGTGACCGGCCGTACTTTCAACTATTCGCTGCTCGCCCCCGAAATCGTCTCGCAGGTCGAAGTCTACAAGTCGCCCGAGCCGTGGATCGACGAAGGCTCGCTGGGCGGCACCGTGATCGTGCGTACCCGCATGCCGCTGGACCTGAAGGCCAACACGCTGAACGGCTCGGTCGGCTACAACTACAACGACCGCTCGAAGCAGGGCAATCCGCGCGGCTCGCTGATGTACAGCTGGAAGAACGATGCCGGCACCTTTGGCATCCTCGTTGCTGGAACCTACGATGAAGATTCGCTGGCCCGCGCAGGTATCGAATACTTCGGCTACTCGACCGGTGCTGACTTCCTGACGACCGACTCAGACGGCAATACCGTCCTCAAGAACCCGAACGCGACGATCACCGGCGGTTCGCTGAGCGACCTTGCGAACGCCCGTTACCCGGTCGGCATCAACCATGCTTACTTCAAGCAGACCCGCAAGCGCATCGGCGGCCAGTTCGCCATGCAGTGGGCCCCCAGCAGCGACTTCGAAGTCGCGCTGACGGGCATGCACATCCAGGGCACCTACAACAACTACAGCCAGTCGGAATTCATCTACCCGAACTGGGCCAGCAGCAACCTGACCTCGGCGACCATTTCGAACGGCCTGATCACCTCGGCCTCGTTCGCCGACGGCACGTCGACCCAGGCCGAGCTGGACATGAACTACCGCAAGACCAAGGTCACCAACGACAGCTACAATCTGGCGACCACCTGGCACGCCAGCGACAGCTTCACGCTGACCGCCAACGGCGGCTGGACGAAGGCCACTGGCGGCACCAACCCCGAATACGACCTGACGATGTATTCGAACGGTGGCTACAGCTTCGACTACACCGGCACCTCGACCAGCGTCACGTATAACACCGCCCCCTCGGATGCGAGCACCTTTGGCCGCACGTCGTCTTCCGAGATCACGCTGCCCGACGGCACGACGATCAACGGCTACCAGATCGGTGGTATCGCCAGGTCGCAGCAGAAGGACGAGGAATTCTACGGCCAGTTGGACGGCAAGTGGGATGTCGATGACTCGTTCTTCAAGGACGTGCGCATGGGCGTGAAGGCCTCGACGCACGAGAACGGCACCACCGTCTACGGCTCGAAGGTCTATTACGACACACCGGTTTCGCTCTCGGATTTCGAAACCAACGCAACGCCGTCGGGCCTGTTCTCGGGCCTGAATGACAGCGGCAACGCGAACTCCTTCCAGACGCTGACCGCACAGGGCGTGATCGACGCGCTGAACGACGGCATCTACGTCGACAGCGGCCTCGACAAGAGCTCGACCTTCCGCGTGCGTGAGAAGACCGCAGACGCCTACGTCCAGCTCGACTTCGAGACGGGTCCGATCCGCGGTAACGTCGGCTATCGTGCCGTCTACACGCAAGACATCTCGCACTATTATTCGACCACCGATGGCGGCACCACCTACACGCCAACTGTGGCCAAGAGGGACTACCTGAAGGGCCTGCCCAGCATCAACGTAAGCTGGGACATGTCGGACACGTTCAAGCTGCGCGGCTCGATTGCCGAAGTGATTGCCCGTCCGCGCTACGCCCAGCTTGCAGGTGCCTTCAGCCGCGATGATACCACGCTGACCGCCAGCTCGGGCAATCCCGATCTGAAGCCCTACCAGTCGACCAACTACGAGCTGTCGGCTGAATGGTACTTCCGTCCGGGCGCCCTGCTTTCGGTCGAATATTTCCGCCGCGAAATCTCGTCGTATGTCGTAACCAAGACCGTTACCGAGCAGCTGACTCCGACCGGTTCTGACAGCCCTGTCGACTATCAGGTCAGCGAGCCGGTCAACGCCTCGAACGCCACCGTGAACGGCGTGTCGCTGGCCTTCCAGATGCCGATCTGGAACGGCTTCGGCATCCTGACCAACTACACCTATGCCGATGCCAGCGCGGGTAAGGATGCGGATGGCAACGTCCTCAACCTGCCCTACCTTTCGCGCCACACGATCAACGTGATCCCGTACTACGAGAAGGGCGCATTCCAGGCTCGTGTCAGCTGGAACTACCGCACCCACTACTTCACCGGTGTCGGCCGCCTGAACTCGAACGACTCGACGGCGGGCTACCACCAGCTCGACGCCTCGGTTTCGTACAAGATCAGCCCGAACTTCACGATCCAGGCCAACGCGCAGAACCTGCTCGACTCCACCTACTACTCGTACAGCGGCACCAAGTCGGCGCCGACCGCCTTCTACAAGAACGGTCGCACCTTCGCCGCCACGGCGCAGTTCAGCTTCTGATCCCAGCTTCGGCGCACATGGTTCTTCTTCCCTCCCCATGTGCGCCGTCCCTGCCGCCTGCCGGATCCCCCGATCCGGCAGGCGGTTTGTTTTTGCATTTCCCTCCCCTTTCGACGCAGGATGATGGCATGACCAACCTCGCCCGCCGTGCCCTGATGACCGGCACCTGTCGCCTCGCCCTTTTCGCCTCGGCCGCTCTGGCCCCTCTTCCCGCCCTGGCGCGAAAGAGTGCCTCGTCTGGCGAGGCAAAGAGCCATGGCAAGGAGATCGACCTGTTCATCGGCACCGGTGGCGACGGGCACACCTTCCCCGGCGCCTCGATGCCGTTCGGCATGGTGCAGTTGAGCCCGGACACCGATACCGCGCGCTGGGACACCTGCTCGGGCTATCACCACGGCGATGCCTCGATCATGGGCTTCTCGCACACGCACCTGTCGGGCACCGGCATCGGCGACATGCTCGACGTGCTGGTCCAGCCATGCCGTGGCGATGTGCGCCTCGAACCCGGCCCGCTCGACAAGCCCGATCAGGGCTATCGTCTGCGCTACACGCAGGAGCAGGCAGAGCCCGGCTACTATGCGGTCGCGCTCGAAAACGGCGTGCGCAGCGAACTGACCGTCACCGAGCGCACCGGCATCCAGCGCCACACCTTCCCCGAAGGGATCGGCCATCTGCTGATCGACCTTGCGCATCTGGTGCAGGATTCGTCCGATCATCCGCCGCTGATCGACCAGGCACAGCTCACGCTTGAACAGGACGGCACGCTCACGGGCACCCGCCGCGTGTTCCGCTGGGCCAAGGGACGCCGCATCTATTTCGCGATGCAGTTCTCCCGCAAGCCGACCCGGATCGACTTCTACGGCGACGACAACGCCCCTGCCAAGGCGGGCAGCGAGACCGTTTCGGGCAAGCGCCTGAAGGCCGTCGTGTGGTTTGGCGATGCGGGCAACGAGCCGGTCGTGATCCGTACCGGCATTTCGGCTGTCGATATCGCGGGCGCCAAGGCGAACCTTGCCGCCGAAGCCCCGCACTTCGATTTCGACAAGTACCGCCTGATGGCTTCGCGCGCCTGGGCAGCGGAACTGACCCGGATCGAGCTGAAGGGCGGCACCGATGCGCAGCGCCGCATCATGACAACCGCGCTCTATCACACAGCGATAGGGCCGACGCTGTTCTCCGACGTGGACGGGCGTTATGTCGGGCTGGATCGCCAGATCCACCAGCTGGGCTACGACCAGACCTCGTACAGCGCCTATTCGCTGTGGGATACCTATCGCGCGTTCCATCCGTTGCAGACGATCATGCGCCCCGGCCTCGTGCGGCACATGGTGGCAGACCTGATCCGGCAAACGCAGCAGAGCCCTTATGGCCCGCCGGTCTGGCCGCTGCAGGGTGTCGAGACCGGCTGCATGATCGGCTGGCACGCCGTTCCGGTTCTGGCCGAAGCGCAGGCCAAGGGCATCATCGGCGACTATGCCGCCGCATGGCCAGGCATTCGCCGTCGCGCGCTAGACTTCAATATGCCCACGATGGACAACTCGCTCGGCATCCCGCGCTACGACCGCCTCGGTTATATCCCGGCAGACGAAGTGTTCGAAAGTGTCAGCCGCACGCTGGAATACAGCTACGACGACTATGCCGCCGCGAAGATCGCCAAGGCCACCGGCTTCACGGCAGATGCGGACTATCTCGCGCGACGTTCGGGCAACTGGAAGAACGTGTTCGATACCTCGCGCGGGTTCGCGGTGCCGCGCTTTGCCGATGGTTCGTTCTGGAAGGACTACGATCCGGTCCAGCTTGGCCACGCGCCCGAAAAATGGCGCGACTATACCGAGAGCAACGGCTGGCAGGCGACGTTCCTGAACCAGCACGACGTTCCCGGTCTCGTTTCGGCAATGGGTGGCGACAAGGCGTTCGAGAAGAAGCTCGATGCGCTGTTCAACGCGCCTTCGACGCTGCCCAAGAACGCGCCGCCAGACATCTCGGGCCTTGTCGGCCAGTACGCGCACGGCAACGAACCTTCGCACCACGTCGCCTACCTCTACGCCTGGTGCGGCGCGCACTGGAAGACGCAGGCCATGGTCCGCCGTCTGCTGACCACCATGTACAAGGCTGACCCGGACGGCGTGATCGGCAACGACGACTGTGGGCAGATGAGCGCGTGGTTCGTGCTGTCGGCGCTCGGCTTCTATGCCGTCGATCCGGTCAGCGCCAACTACATCCTCGGCAGCCCGTTGTTCGACGAGTCCAAGCTGTTCCTCGACAACGGCAAGACGCTGATCATCGAGGCCCGCAACAACGCGCCGGACCGCCCCTATTACGGCAAGGTCGAGTGGAACGGCCAGCCGATGACGAAGTGCTGGATCAGCCACGAAGAGCTGATGAAGGGTGGCCGCCTGACCTTTCATATGCAGGCGACGCCCGACAAGAGCTTCGCCACCGCCGCTGCCGACCGGCCGCCCGTCAACGCGTGACCTTGCGCGCATGACGGTCCGCTTAGCCGCGCTTGCCGCCGCGTCGTTTCTGGCGCTGGCGGCACCGGTCGCGCATGCCCGCACCGCGCAGGTATCGCTGGCGCACGCCTGCGTCGAGGGAAGCGGCGATGCCGAGGCCGCCGCACACCTTCTCGCGCAGCGCCTGACCGAGCGCGGCCTCACCGGTCAGGGCGGCTGTCGCCTGACGATCCGGCTCGATGCCACCTCGGGCCTTGGCGAGGGCTACCGCATTCGCCGTGAAGGCCACGGCTTCATGGTCTCGGCCAGCCAGCGGCGCGGCTATGTCTACGCCGCCGGATGGCTGCTCTCGCACCTGCATGGCGCCATGCTCGACTGGAATGAGCCGGTTGACGAGCACCCGGCGCTTGCCGTGCGCGGCGACCAGATCGGCATTCGGGCCAAGAACAACAGCTTTGATGCCTGGACCCCGGCCATGCTGGCGCGCCATGTCGACGATCTAGCGCTGATGGGCGCCAATCGCATCCAGCTGGTCGGCCCGGTTTCCGACGACGCAGGCGCCTCGCCGCTGGCCCCGGTTCCGGCGATGGACGCGATCCTCGCCACCGCGCGCGAGGCCAAGGCACTGGGGCTGGAGGTCGCGCTCTACCAGCCGCTGCTGCGCGACTATGCCAAGCCCGGCGCCGATGCCGCCGAACTGGCTACCTTCACCGATCTGATCGACAGGTTCCCGGCGCTCGATGCGGTCTATTTCCCCGGTGGAGATCCGGGCAACACGCACCCCGACATCCTGTTTCCCCTGCTGGCCAAGCTCGCGGTTCCCTTGCGTGCACGGTTTCCCAAAGCGGAACTGCTGGTCTCGACACAAGGGTTCGACGAGGCGGGCTTCCTCGCCTTCGTGGCGCAAATCCGCAAGCGACCATCGTGGTTGTCCGCCGTGTTCGTCGGTCCGCAGACGCGGGGCTCCATCGCCCGCCATCGCGAACTGATCGACCCCTATTATCCGCTCGAACTCTACCCGACACCGCGCACGCCATGCACGCGCAACTGCCGGTCCAGCGCTGGTCGCCAGTGTTCGCGCTGACCGAGGGACGCGAGCCGGTCAATCCGCGCCCCCTCGCCACGGCTGCCGCCTTCCGCGACCAGATCCCGCAGACGCGGGGTTTCATCGCCTATTCCGAAGGCGTGAACGATGACTGGAATGTCGCCCAGTGGCTGGCGCTGAGCTGGAATCCGAGCGAAACACCCAGCGACACGGCCCTGCGCTATGCCCGCCTGTTTATCGGTGATGATCGCTTTGCCGCCATCCCCGAAGCACTTGAACGCAACTGGCACGGCGATCCGGCGGACAATGCAGCCATTCCTGCCACCCTTCGCCAGATAGACGCGCTGCACCCCGCGCCTTGGGCCGACTGGCGCATCGACCTCTACCGCTATCGCGCCGTCTACGATGCGCTCGACGCCCAGCGCTGGAAAAGGGCGCGTACAGCACAAGCCAAGGCCGGTCGGGCTTTACGATCCGCCTCTATGCTCGGTGCCGAAACCGCCGCACAGCAAGCGCTCACGGCGATGTCTCCAGTTGCCACCCCCGCCGAAGCACAGCTTTACACGCGTCTGGAAACGCTCGCAGCCCGCCTGTGGCAGCATGCGCGTATGCAACTCAGCGTGACGCGATATGGTGCCTCCAACTGGGAGCGCGGCGCCAATCTCGACCGCGCGATGATCGACCTCACGGACAAGGCCGCGCTGGCCCCGCGGATCAAGGCCGCACTGGCACTTCCCGCAGAAAACAAGCGCGCGGCAGCGCTTGTTCGGCTGGGAGACCGCCCCGATGCCCGCGATCGCGCGCTCTACGACGACCTCGGAAACGCAGGGCACGAGCCACACCTCGTTACCGGCCCCGGCGAAGGAACCGATCCGCAAGGACGGCAAGGCGCAATCGACGGCGTAGCAGATCACCTCCCGCAAGACGGCTGGGCGCTTTCCGAACTCTCCTATGCGGAAGCTCTGTACGAACAGCCGCTACACCTGCGCTATACACAGCTGCCCAAGGGGCAAAGTTGGTGCTTGCGCTACACATGGGCCGGGGAAGATTACTGGCGCCCGCTGCAAATCAGCGCAGGCGGCGAAGTCATCGTACCGTTCCACAACCGGAAGAATAATCCGGCGTTCGAACAGACCGCCATTCCGGCAGAAACCGTTCACGACGGGACACTGGACGTCACCTTCGTCTCTCCGCCCGGAGCTGGCGGTAGCGGTCGCGGCAGGCAGATCGCCGAAACCTGGCTGGTTCCCGCCGCCCCGGCACAATGTTCAGGCGAGTGGACAGGACCGTGATGCACCCGGTCAGCAGGATGTCGTCGAATTGCCACCGGTCACGCCCGGCGTCAGATTGCGGTCGTCCCTTACCAGCAGTGCGGCTTCTCTTTCGAACCGGGAACTCTTGACGAACATCGTCCCGAACAGGGGCTGATAGTCGTAATAGACTTCAACATACATCACCGCCATGCCCGTGGGGGCCATCACCATGTGACCGGTGCGCCCCATCCCGTTGGTCTCGATCGTTCCGGCCACACCATAGGCGGAAGCGACTGTCAGATCACCGCTGCAACGCTGCCAGTGAATGTATTGCTGACTTTTGGAATTGATCTCCAGGCTGGAGAGAATGATGCGCCCGTGCGCCTCGAAATTGAAGCTGTTACCCTGATAGAGCCCCCCGGTCATAACCGAGGCGACCTGTGTCTCAGTCACGGTAGGCGTAACCGAACTGTTGTCGGTCTGGCCGATACGCGAAGAGTTGTCGGCCACCGAGGTCGCGATCTCGCTGACCTCCATGTTGATCATCGACATATAGGCGACCTCGGTGCCGTAAAGCCCCAGGATCAGGAAGATCGGCAGCGCCAGAGCAAATTCCAGGATCGATACACCGCGCCGGTCCCGCCGCATGGCCCGCAGCCATCCGGCGACTTTGGCCTTGGCGAATCCTTGCATCACTTGCACACCCCGACCGACGAACCATAGCTCGTCTGGGTCGCAAACGGCTGGTTCTTGCGAACCGAGGTGGCCGTGAGCGTCTGGTTCGTATTCCAGTTTTTCATCAGCGGGACCGGGAACAGCGGCTTGTAGGTTACTGTTGCGGTGTAGAGGATGACGTCATCCGCGCCGCCATTGCCCGAGACGCCGATATCCGCATCCCACTGCCCGTTCTGGTTCTCGTCAATATAGCTTTCACCATTGTCGCAAGTACCGTCGTTATTGGAATCGTTCCACGACTCCGCACGGCCGACGTCGGTGAAATCGTAATAGCTCTTGCGCGAAAACGTCAGCGTAGCGCTGGGAATCACCTTCTGGACGATCCCCGTCACATAGGCGTCCTCGGTGGTCGTATTGGCGGTCTCGATAGTGCCGTTGCGCGAAACCTGTTCCACTGCGCCGTGCAGCACGGAATTGATATACGCCATATACCCGATGTCGAAGATGCCCATCATCATCAGCAGGAACACCGGTGCCGCCAGTGCGAACTCCACCACGGTGACACCACCCCGGTCGCTCGCAATCGCACGCAGAACGCCTGGCCGATGATGAAATGCAGGAGGCGTCACTGAACAATCCTCAGTTCGCCCACCTGCTTGGCGATCTCCTGAAACGCGGTGTTCAGGCCGCTGGCATCCGTAGCGGAATACGAACTGTCATCCGACGAGCAGTACTGCAGATCGTCGGAAAGGGTGGATGTAAACGCGATCACCCAGATGCGAATGCCCTTGGCCTTGATCGCATCGCACGCCGCGCGGAAACGCGAGGTATGGTAATCGTCGTCGTTCGTGTACCCGTTGGCCGTCACGCGGCGGTCCCAGTACTCCACGCCCCAGGCCTGCTGGATCATGTAGTTCGTATCCATCTCACCGTCGGTCATGAAGATGAGGTGGCGCGAGACTTCACCACCGTTCTGCGGAGCCGCGGTAACATTCGCCGAGAACATCCCGGTCGGCGAGGCCAGACGGCCGCCCCAGATCATGCCGATATCGAGGTAGGTTCCCCCCTCGGCGACCAGGCTGTCAGCATAGGCGTTGAAAGCGGTTTGCGACATTTCGCTGAGCAGTTGCGCCTTCGCCGGGCAGAAGGTGTAGCCCAGACTGATAACGGAATAGCCATAGTAGCCGTTCGCATACTGGATACGGCCGCTGGAATCGGTCCGCAGATACGTGACTTCAGGCCACATCGGCGCCCACTTGCTCTTGTCGTCGCTCGTCGGCGCGCCATCGATATCAAGGTCCAGCGCTGCGGCGGGCGAGATCCCTGTCGCCGAGCTATACGTGATATTCGTAGCCGGCACGGTGGATCGCTCTTCTATGCAGCCACCCCAGGTCGAGCTGACCGCAGCACCATTGGTTCCGGTCGGCGTGGTGACGGTGGAGAATGCCTTATACTTGCTCGTATCATAGCTAATTGGCGCATAGAGATAGTATGAGGTCACATTACGCGACGTATAGCTGTAAGAAATATAGTAGTATGTATTTCTGTTCGATGTGAAGGCCTGACAGGCGTAGGTGTATTTCCTCTGTGCCTGCGTCGTTACGCCATTTGATGTCGACGAGCTTCCGTAGTTTGAATAATCGGAATCATTGGTCAGACCAGATTTCGCCAAAGCAGTGTTGCAGGACGCCAGGGTTGAATAGGCGGTCGAGTTGTATTTTGTCCAACTCGACGCCGAAGAAGCCGAACCCGTCGATGTGACGAACTGGCGCGACTGGTACGTGCGCGTATCGACAAGATAAGACGGGTTCAGATTGTACAGCAACTGGCCCACGTTCACGGTCGTGCTGTACGGCACGAAACCATAGCGGATACGCGCGTTGGTGCCCGACGTAGAGCTTTGCAGCGTGGTGTAGAAGTTCTTCATCGCCGTGCGCAGGGCGGCGATACGCGTGGTACTGCCGAGAGTTTCGTCCATCGATCCGGTGGTATCAAGCACCATCATCACATCGGCATTGCCCACGCCCATCGAACTCGCACAGGTCGCAGTCAGCGGGATCGTCGAAAATCCGAACAAGCGGACCACGGCGGTGTTCATGACCGTGCTGGCCGAACCATCGACTGTCGAGCCGCTGTCGGGCGTGCTGGACGTAAATGTGGTGCCGTGGGTGTCCTGATCAGCGTCAAGGAAATTCGCGCCGAAATAGGTCGTCGCGGCTGCCTGCGAAGCCGTGTCATAGCCATTGGTCGTCACTGTGCGGCGCCCGGCAAGCACAGCGGCATCACAGGCGGCCTGCAACTGGTTCTTCACCTTGTAGGCCCGGCTGAGATCGATTGAGGCCCCGACGATCATCGCGGTAACGATCATCCCTACCGCCGCGATCGGCAGCAGGCTTCCGGCAGTGTCGCGAAGGAGAGCGACGAAGGATTTAACGATGCGACCCATGAGTTTGCAGGCTTTCTGCGGATTTTGCGCTTGATCCTCGTCCCCTACCGGCAAATGCTTAACGAACACTTTGACGCACTGCGCCAAAATGGACATTCACGATCGTTAACGGCCGAGAAATAATGCAACTGCGAGCAAAAATGCGGAACCTTTCCGAAACTTGTCGGTTATTGCCCCAAATCGGGGCTTTGCGCGCACGGGGGGCGCAGCCCGCGCGCGCCTGCGGCCGTTCCCCGCGAGAGTACCGATGACGTCATCCCAGGGACCGAATTCCCAGATTCTTCTCGCTTTTGCCCTGCCACTGATCCTGGGGCTCTGTCTTCTGACCGACATCACCTTGCCGCTCGGCACCGGGGTGAGCGTCCTCTATCTCCTGCCCACCGTTATCGCCTACGCAGGCAAACGTCCGGTAGCGCCGATAGCTACTGCAATCGGTGGACTTGGTTGCGTCACGCTAGCCTATTTTTACGCACCTGACGGCGTTGCCGCCTCGATCGCGATCATGAACCGGGTACTCTCTGGCGCGACCAACGTGCTGGTCGCCATCATCGGTGCATCGATCATTCACTACCGCAACCGCAACCGCCATGCACAGGCGCTGCGGGTAGCCGAAGCCGAACTGGCCCGAACCATGGCCGGTGAAGTCCCGCTGGACGAACTGGGCCACCGCGCCATCACCTTCCTTGCCGAACAGTTCGGGGCCAGTGCCGGGGCTCTGTTCGCCCATGAAGACGGCCAGTATCGCCGCATCGCTACCGTCGGCGTACCGCAGGATGCGAACATCCCGCGTACAACATCCCCGGACGACGGTCTGCTGGGCGAGGTCATCCGCACCGGAAATACCATCCATCTTGCCGATGTTCCGGCAGGCTACCTCGAAATCGGCAGCGCGCTTGGGCGCGCGGTGCCTCGTGCCCTGGTGATCGGTGCCGCGCAGGTCGACGGCTTCGTGAATGCGGTAATCGAACTGGGCTTTCTCGATCAGCCGAACGCTCGCCCCGAGGACGTGTCCGAGTTCCTCGACCTTGTAGGCGGACCTCTCGGGATTGCCCTGCGCTCCGCCAAATATCGCTCGCGCCTTGAGCACCTGCTGGCCGAAACGCAGAACCAGGCCGAAGAGTTACAGGCCCAGAGCGAGGAACTGCGCGCCAGCAACGACGAACTGGAAGCGCAGAGCAAACAGCTGCTCGATTCGCAGACCGAGCTGGAACAGCAGCAGGCCGAACTCGAACGCTCGAACGCGCAGCTCGAAGAACAGACCGCCTCGCTCGAAGCCCAGCGCGACGAACTCGCGCGCGCGCAATCGCGTCTGCGCGGGCAGGCTGACGATCTGGAACAGGCCAGCCGCTACAAGTCCGAATTCCTTGCGAACATGAGCCACGAATTGCGCACCCCGCTCAATTCCCTGCTCATCATGGCGCGGCTGCTGGCGGACAACCGCAGCGGCAACCTGTCGGGCGAGCAGGTTCGCTTCGCCGAGACCATCGAGACGGCGGGCAACGATCTGCTCGCCCTGATCAACGACGTGCTCGACATTTCCAAGATCGAGGCCGGTCGCATCGACCTCGATCTGCACGAGACCTCGCTGGCCACGCTGCTCGCCAAGCTGCGTGACACGTTCGCGCCGGGCGCCGAGCGCAAGGGGCTGAACCTGACGATGAGCGTTGCGCCGGAGGCCCCAGCCTCGCTGGAGACCGATCCGCTTCGCCTCGAACAGATCCTCAAGAATTTTCTATCGAATGCGCTCAAGTTCACCGATGCCGGTTCTGTCGAACTGGCGATCCGCAGCACCGGGAACGACACGCTCGCCTTCACCGTGCGTGACAGTGGCCCCGGCATCGCGCCCGAGCAGCAGCAGGCGATCTTCGAGGCCTTCCGGCAGGCCGACGGCGGCATTGCCCGCAAGTACGGCGGCACCGGCCTTGGCCTCTCGATCTCGCGCGAGCTGGCCCGCCTTCTCGGCGGCCAGATCTCGCTCGAAAGCGAACCCGGCAAGGGCAGCGCCTTCACGCTGACGCTTCCCTGCACATTTGCAGGAAGCCGCGAGGCCGCACAGGCGCCGGTGCGCCAACAGGAAACGATCCGCCCGTCAGCTGCCACCCCCGCGCCGCGATCCACAGGATCGCTCCACGCAACGTCCCCAAGGATGACCGCGAAGCGCTCTCCGGCGATTCCCGCATCATTCTGGTGGTCGAGGACGATCCGGCCTTCGCCCGCATCCTGTGCGATCTGGCGCACGAAGTCGGCTTCCACTGCCTGATCGCCGGAACCGCAGACGAAGGCGCGATGCTGGCGCGGCAATATCTGCCCCATGCCGTGATCCTCGACATGCACCTGCCCGACCACACCGGTCTTTCGGTGCTGGACCGGATCAAGCGCGACATTCGCACGCGCCATATTCCGGTCCACATCGTCTCCGCCGACCATGACGATCACGGCGCGCTGGCCAGCGGTGCGGTCGGCTATCTGTTCAAGCCGGTCAGCCGCGACGCGCTGGTCGATATGCTGGAGGGCCTGGAAGCCCGCATGGAGCAGCGCCTGCGCCGGGTTCTGGTGGTCGAGGACGACGCGATGCAGGCCGAGGCGGTGAACCATCTTCTCGCCACCCGCGATGTCGAGACGGTCGCCGCTTCCAGCGCAGCCGAGTGCCTTGAGCGCCTCGGCACCGAGACCTTCGACTGCATGGTGCTGGACCTTAACCTGCCCGATATGTCCGGGCTGGACCTACTGGAAAAGCTCTCGGGCGACGACAGGCTCGGCTTCCCGCCGGTGATCGTCTACACCGGCCGCGACCTGTCTACCGAAGAGGAGATGCGGCTGCGGCGCTATTCCAAGTCGATCATCGTCAAGGGCGCCAAGAGCCCCGAGCGGCTGCTCGACGAGGTTTCATTGTTCCTGCATCAGGTGGTGTCCGACCTGCCGCCCGAGCAACGCCAGCTGATCGAACGCTCGCTGGGCCGGGACTCCGCGCTGGAAGGCCGCCAGATCCTTGTCGTCGAGGACGATATCCGCAATGTCTATGCCCTCACCGCCGTGCTCGAACCGCATGGCGTAGCGGTCCGAATCGCTCGCAACGGCGTGGAGGCGCTGGACGAGCTGGCCAGAACCGAACGGGGCGAACGTTCGCCCATCGACCTTGTGCTGATGGACGTGATGATGCCCGAAATGGACGGCCTCACCTGCATGCGCGAAATCCGCAAGGACCCGCGCCGTGCCGGGCTGCCGATCATCGCGCTCACCGCCAAGGCCATGGCGCGCGATCATCAGGAATGCCTTCAGGCCGGTGCGAACGATTATCTGTCCAAGCCGCTCGACGTGGACAAGCTGCTCAGCCTCGTGCGCGTCTGGATGCCCCGCTGATGCGCGCGGGCGAGACCATCGAGGACATCGAGCTGGACCTGCTGGTCGAGGCGATCTGGCGTCGGTATCAGTACGATTTCCGCGACTACTCGCGCCCCTCGCTGCTGCGGCGAATGCAGCGTGCGCAGACGCACTTCGGCTATCCCACGATGTCGCGGATGCTCGACCGCGTGCTGCACGATGCCGACAGTCTGACCACGCTGATCGGCTACCTGACCATTCAGGTCAGCGAGATGTTCCGCGACCCCACCTACTTCAAGGCCCTGCGCGAGAAGGTGATCCCTCACCTGCGTACATGGCCGACGATCAAGGTCTGGGTGGCAGGCTGCGCCAATGGCGAGGAATTCTACTCGCTGGCGATCCTTTTCCACGAAGAGGGCCTGTCGGACCGCACGATGTTCTACTGCACCGACATCAACCCCGGCGCCCTCTCGCGCGCCGAGGGCGGTATGTACGAGATCGAGCGTATCGCCGGTTTTTCGCGCAACTATATCGAGGCAGGCGGCACCGGATCGCTATCGGACTACTACACCGCCAATTACGGCATGGCGCGCTTCTCGCCCGAACTGCGCCGCCGGGCGGTCTTCGCCGACCACAACCTCGCCAGCGACGAGGTGTTTTCCGAAGTGCAGCTCGTCTCCAGCCGCAACGTGCTGATCTACTTCGACCGCACCTTGCAGGACCGCGCGCTGGACCTGTTCGCCCGCTCGCTGCCGCGCGGCGGGTTCCTGGGTCTGGGCTCCAAGGAGACCATCCACTTTTCCGATCAGGCGCGCCGTTTCAACGACTTCGCCCCGCAGGACAAGATCTACCGCCGCAACGCCCTCGATACGCAGGAGGCCGCCTTTGCAGAGTGAACCGATCCGCATTCTCGCGGTCGATGATATCCGCGAGAACCTCGTCGCGCTGGAGGCCGGGCTCGACCAGCCGGGCGTCGAACTCGTCACCGCACGCTCGGGCATGGAGGCGCTGGAACTGCTGCTGCGGCAGGATTTCGCACTGGCGCTGCTCGACGTGCAGATGCCCGAGATGGACGGCTTCGAGCTTGCCGAACTGATGCGCGGGACCGAGCGCACGCGCGGTGTGCCGATCATCTTCCTCACCGCCGTCGCCACCGACGAGCGCCGCCGTTTCCGCGGCTTCGAGGCGGGCGCGGTGGATTACATGCTCAAGCCGCTCGACCTGCATGTGCTCAATTCCAAGGTTGCGGTCTTTGTCGAACTGGCGCGCCAGCGGCAGGAAATCGCTCGCCAGCGCGATGAACTCGGCATGGCGCTCAGCCGCACCCGCGCGCATGGCGACAACTCGCCGCTCGCGGTGCTGGAAATCGACGAATCCCTGCGTATCGTGCGCTGGGCCAAGAGCGCGGAACGCCTGCTGGGCTTTACCGAGGCCGATATGCTAGGCCTGCACCTTGCCGAAGCGCCGTTCCTGCGCAGCGAGGACCGATCGACGATAACCGGGCGGTTCCGCGCCCTGATGGGGCCGCACAGCGACCGCACCCGGATCGACCAGCACATACTGCGGGCCGACGGCAAGGATAGGCTGGGCGAATGGTACTGCTCCTCGCTTCCTCCCACCGGCTCGCGCCCGGCCAGCGTGACTGTCGCCATGCTCGACGTCACCGAGCGGCATGAGGCGGAACAGACGCAGCGACTGCTGATTGGCGAACTCAACCACCGGGTGAAGAACACGCTGGCGACCGTTCAGGCCATCGCCAGTCAGGGTCTTCGCCACGCCAGCGGCCTCAGCGACTTTCACGAGGCGTTCAATGGCCGCTTGCAGGCGCTCGCCCGCGCGCATTCCTCGCTCTCGGACACGACATGGGCGCCCGCCAGCCTGCGCAACCTGATCGCCGATCAGGTCGCCATCGGTGCGCTGGGCGAGGATCGCCTGCACCTGTCAGGTCCCGACATCGACATGCCGCCCGAAGTCGCCTTGCGCTTCGCCCTGATCCTGCACGAGCTGACCACGAACGCGCACAAGTACGGCGCGCTCTCAAACGACAGCGGCATCGTCCATCTCGACTGGTCGCTGGAAAGCGGCGCACTGCATCTGGTCTGGCGGGAAAGCGGCGGCCCACAGATAAGCCAGCCGGAGCGGCGCGGCTTCGGGTCGACATTGATCGAGCGCTCGATGGCGTCTGACGGCGCCCGGATCGAGGCGCAGTTCCTGCCGTCAGGCGTGGTATGGACGATGCATCTTCCACTACCGGAGATCGCTTCCGCCGCGGCAATCGCTCCGCTTGCGTCTGCCGCTCCGGCCATACCCGCCTTGCCTGCGATGCCCGCCATTCCCCACCCCGCCCCTTCTCCGGTATCCTGCTCCACGGAAGGTATCGTCGTCCTCGTCGTCGAGGATGAACCTCTGGTGGCGATGGAACTGACCATGGAGATCGAGGATCACGGCGGCATCGCCATCGGCCCGGCCTCGTCCTGCGAACAGGCCTTGTCGATGATCGCGGCCCGCCCACCGATGGTCGCGCTGCTTGACGGCAATCTCAACGGTGAACGGGTCGATATCGTCGCCGACAAGCTCGCGCAGGCGGGCACGCCATTTGCCTTCGTCAGCGGCTACAACCGCGACCACTTGCCCGAAGCGCACCGCGACCGCCCGATGCTCGGAAAACCTTTCCTCCCTGCCGACGTGCGGGCGATGCTGCAACAGCTTGCCGCAGAATGCACCGAGAAGGTGGCCTGACGCTATGCGCCTGAAGCGATAGGAGGCAGATCATGGCCAATCCCGTGCCTGCCGTGTTGTTCGTTTGTCTCGGCAACATCTGCCGTTCTCCGCTGGCCGAGGCGGCGATGCAGCACGAAGCTCTCGCAGCCAGACTGACGCTCGATATCGATTCAGCCGGCACCGGCGCATGGCATGTCGGCAATCCGCCGGACCCGCGCTCCATTGCCGAAGCAGCCCGGCACGGCATCGATATTTCGCACTATGCCGCACGACAGGTCACGACAGAGGATTTCCATCGCTTCGATCACATCGTGGCGCTCGACCGGTCCAATCTTGCGAACCTTCAACGTCTGGCCCCGGACGACGGCACGGCAAATCTCTCGATGCTGATGGATCACGTGCCGGGAATGGCGGGCCGCGATGTCAACGATCCCTACTATGGTGAGCCCCGCGATTTCGCGCGCACCTGGCGCGAAGTTCTGGCGGGAGCGAGAGGGCTGCTCGGCAAGCTTGCGTAGAAATCGCATGGGTAAACTCGGATGGTCTGTAAGGGGCCCCATTGCGGACGCTTCCTCTCTCCTCTTCAGGGGAGAGAAACGAAGGCTTGGCAGCTTGCTGCCTAGCCGTAGTTGAGAGGGGTTAGGCCGCGCGCTCCCCTCTCCCAACCCTCTCCCCTGAAGGGGAGAGGGCTATGACCGCCTCCCACCCATAACAGCCATTCAGCAGACGTCTGTCCGCGCCGCCTAGAACCGGCGCAACCAATAGCGCATGGGCTTTTCGCTTTCGATGCTCTCGCCCTTGTCCTTCCAGCGCAAGGTGGTGCTGAGCGCATCTTCGCGCCGGTAGCCTCGCCCGGTCCAGAACCGGTCGAGCGGCACGTAGTCCTGGGGACGCGCAGGGTGATCGACCGGTCGCTCCACGGCTGCGAAAGTCGCCATCCGCGCGCCGTTCGCCTGTGCATGCCGTTCGCGATGGTCGAAGAAGGCATGGCCCACGCCCTGCCCGCGCCAGGATGGCAGCAGGACCGATTCGCCGAAATAGAACAGGTGTTCGATATCGAGCCCGGCCTCCCGGAACGGTGCGCTGAACGCGGCTTTCTGCCCCGCCATCGGCGCCGCCGTCGCCGCCCCAACGACCGCTCTGCCCGCTCTTGCCACTACCAGCACCGCGCCCGGCGATGCTGCAAATTCGCGCAGGTATTCGCTCTCATGGGCGAGATCGCCCTCATAGAGATAGGGCCACGCCGCAAAGACCGCGATGCGCAGCCGTGCCAGATCCGCGATGGCAGACGCGATCTGCGTGCCGGTCAGGCTTTCCACTTCCACCATCGTCACCTCTTTTACCCGCCTCTCGCTTGCCTTGCGTCCCATGCCCGGCGATAACCACGCAATGGGATCGCCCGATCCCATGCGCGATTTGCTTTTGCACCGGCTTGCACTATATGCGCGCCGGAATACCCCGGCCCTTCCGTCCTCGCAGCGATGCGGCCCGGCACCGGGGATACCGCTCTTTTCGAACGCCCGTGTTCACTGTTCAAGGACGAAGCGCATGTCCCGTCGCCGCCAGATCTACGAAGGCAAGGCCAAGATCCTCTACGAAGGCCCCGAGCCCGGCACGATCATCCAGTATTTCAAGGACGATGCGACTGCCTTCAATGCCCAGAAAAAGGGCACGATCCAGGGCAAGGGCGTGATCAACAACCGTATCAGCGAATACGTGTTCTCGCGCCTCAACCACATCGGCGTTCCCAACCACTTCATCCGTCGCCTCAACATGCGCGAGCAGCTGGTGCGTCAGGTTGAGATCATCCCGATCGAGGTCGTGGTGCGCAACGTGGCCGCCGGCTCCATCTCCAAGCGCCTCGGCATTCCCGAGGGCGAGATGCTGCCGCACACGCTGATCGAATACTACTACAAGGACGATGCGCTGGGCGATCCGATGATCGCCGAAGAGCACATCGCCTGCTTCGGCTGGGCCACCAACGAGGAGATGCAGGACATCTCGTCGATGGCGATCCGCGTGAACGATTTCATGTGCGGCATGTTCGCCGCCATCGACATCCGCCTTGTCGACTTCAAGCTTGAGTTCGGTCGCATCTGGGACGGCGACTTCAGCCGTGTGATCCTCGCGGACGAGATCAGCCCCGACGGCTGCCGCCTGTGGGACATGCACACCGGCGAGAAGCTGGACAAGGATCGCTTCCGCCGCGATCTCGGCGGCGAAGAGGAAGCCTATCAGGAAGTCGCCCGTCGCCTTGGCCTGCTGCAGGACGACAACGGCCCCAGCGAAGTGCTCGACCTGTCGAAGCACCGCAAGCTGCGCGGCAAGTAATCTGATCGCAGGCCTCGCGCGCACCAGCGCGCGAGGCCTGCCGGTCGTACTATGGCGATTGTCGGGCCGGACCGCTCTCACCCCCTCGCTATTGCGAACCCTTCTCCTTGCGCTTTAGCGACTTGCGGGTAAATCTTCTCCGCAGGATGCCTGCAAAGACTTTCGCGACACTCTCGCTCTCCGCCCTCCTGCTCACCGGCTGCGCGCAGATTTCCGCGCACACGCTACCGGTTCCGGCGAGTTCTCTCGCGCGTGCTGCCAAGCCCGATCCGGCAAGCTGGGCCTTCGAGAGCAGCGATCTCCCCCTCGATCCCGACTGGCGCTATGGCCGCCTGCCCAACGGCATGCGCTACATGGTGCGGCACAACGCCATGCCCGCGGGCACCGCGATGGTGCGGCTCGATATGAACGTGGGCTCGTTCGACGAGACGGCCAGCGAACAGGGCTTCGCGCATTTCGTCGAGCATATGGCCTTCAACGGATCGACCAATGTGCCCGAAGGCCAGATGGTCCCGCTGCTGGAGCGCGATGGCCTCGCCTTCGGGGCGGACACCAATGCCTCGACGAGTTTCGACCGGACGAATTACAAGCTGGACCTGCCGCGCGCCGATCCGAAACTGCTCGGCACCGCGCTGATGCTTATGCGCGAGACCGCCGGAAACCTGACGTTCGCCCCCGATGCCGTGGCACGCGAACGCGGCGTGGTGCTGTCGGAAATGCGTGATCGCAACACCTGGGCCTATCGCAGCACGCAGGATGCCACGCGCTTCTTCTATCCCGGATCGCGCTTTTCCGAACGCTTTCCGATCGGCCTCAAAACAACGCTCGATGCCGCCACCTCGCAGTCGCTCTATACGTTCTATCGCCGCGAATATGTGCCGAAAAACGCCACGCTGATCGTCGTGGGAGACTTCGACACCGATGCCGTCATTGCCCAGATCAAGGCGCGCTTCGGAGACTGGCGGGCAGCCCCGGTTGAACTCCAGCCCGATGGCGGACCGGTTTCGCCAAAGAGCAAGGGGCGCACGTCGATCTATCTCGACCCGGCGCTGTCCGAGCGGGTGACGATCCAGCGCAACGGCCCATGGATGGACGAGCCAGACAGCGCTGCCCAGCGCGAGGAAAACCTTTTACGATCTATTGGTTATGCCATCGTCAACCGCCGTCTCCAGAGCATCGCCCGGCGTGCGGATGCTCCGTTCAAGGGCGCAGGCTTCGGCACCGGAGACGTGTTCGAGGCCGCCCGATCCACGCGCCTGATCGTCGATACCGTTGACGGTGGGTGGCAAAAGGGGCTGGAGAGCGCGACACAAAGTTACCACAACGCGCTTGAGAACGGGTTCAAACCGTCCGAAGTCGCCGAACAGGTCGCCAATATCCGCACGCAGCTGGAAAACGCGGCCGCAGCCTCATCCACCCGCTCGAACGCCGCACTCGTCGGCGCGGCCGAAGCGCTGATCGACGATCGCAAGGTGGCGACCACGCCGCAGTCGGTACTCGACCGCTTCCGGGCGTTCGCCCCGAAGATCACCCCCGACGCCGTACTCGCTGCCCTGAAGCGCGAAGCCCTGCCGCTGACCGATCCACTGATTCGGTTCCAGGGACGTACCGCGCCCGCAGGCGGCGAAAAGGCGCTGCGCCAGACATGGCGCGCAGCGCTTCACGCGCCGCTCGGGTCCGACGCCGCGCAGACCGATGTCCCCTTCGCCTATACCGATTTCGGCACGCCTGGCACCGTGGTCAGCGATCACGTCGATCCTCGCCTCGGCATTCGCGAAGTGCGTTTCGCCAACGGGGTGATGCTGAACATCCGGCATACCGATCTGGTGCGCGACCAGATCTATGCCAGCTTCGCCATCGACGGCGGCGACCGTCTGGAGACGAAGGCCGATCCCACCGCCACCGACATGATGAGCTATCTCGACAAGGGCGGTCTCGGCAAGCACAGCCTCGACCAGCTAGACACGATCACTGCGGGTCATACCGTGGGTATGGCACTGGGGAGCAGCGGCACCTCGTTCGACGGGCGCTTTGCCACGACGCCCAGCGACCTCGGTCTGCAACTGGAACTGATGGCCGCACTCGTTACCGATCCCGGCTATCGGTCCGAGGGCGAGGTCCAGTATCACCAGCAAGTGAACACCTTCTTCGCACAGATGGGCGCAACTCCTCAGTCGGAGATGCAGGCCAAGCTGGGCAACATCCTTTCGGACAACGACCCGCGTTTCTCGCTGCTCGCGCCCGAGGTCTACCGCGCGCTGACTTTTGCGAAGCTCAAGGCCGATATTTCCGACCGGCTGGCGCACGGCGCGGTGGAGATCGGCCTTGTCGGCGATGTCGATGCCGATCAGGCCATTGCGCTTGTCGCCAAGACCTTCGGCGCCCTTCCGCAGCGTGAAGACGCCTTCCGGGACAACGACCAGCCGCCGCGCACGTTCTCGGCGGATCGTTCCGAGCGGGTGCTGCGCCACACCGGCCCTGCCGATCAGGCGCTGATGCGGATCACCTGGCCGACCCGCGACGATGCCGATCCGGTCGAGGCGATGAAGCTCGAACTGCTCGAAAGCGTGATGCGCATCGAACTCACCGACGAACTGCGCGAGGCCTTGGGCAAGACTTACTCACCGTCCGCCAGCAGCGACCTGTCCCGCGACTGGAAGGGTTATGGCTCCTTCTCGATCTCGGCCTCGATCAGCGTCGGCGATGTCTCCGCAACCAAGGCGGCGATCGAGCGTGTCGTTGCCCGGCTGGGCAGCGAGCCGGTCAGTGCGGACGTGCTGCTGCGCGCCCGCGCGCCGATGCTCGAAGGCTTCCAGAACGCGCTCAAGACCAACGCCGGATGGCTGGGTCTGGTCGGGCGCGCGCAGAGCCACTCGGACCGGATCGACCGCTTCCAGCAGGCCGCACAGCGCCTTTCCGCGCTCACCCCAGCCGATGTCGAAGCCATGGCGAAGCGCTATCTGATGCCCGATCAGGGACTTGAGGTATTGGTGATCCCCAAGGACGTCCCCCAACCGACCGGCTGACATCGCGCACGCCTCCCTCGCCTTATCGCGAAGGGGGCACGGTTCGCAGACAGATGCAGGTGCATCCATTTCAATGGCAGACCCGGTTCTTAACTCGGCCATGTTGCATCGCAAAAGATGAGGCTCTCCAGATGACCGTCACGCTTTCCTCCGCCCCCGTCCAGCGCCTGAACAACGGCGTCGAGATCCCTCGCCTGGGCCTGGGCACCTGGCCGATGGAGGATGCCGAGGCTGAAAACGCCGTGCGCACGGCCATCGAGGCGGGCTATCGGCTAATCGACACGGCGGAGAACTACAGGAACGAGCAGAGCGTCGGCGAAGGCATCCGCACCAGCGGCGTGCCGCGTGAGGACATCTTCGTCACTACCAAATTCAACCGCGAATGGCACTCGGTCGAAGGCGTGCAGGAAGCCTGCAAGGCCAGCCTCAAGCGCCTTGGGCTCGATTACATCGACCTGCTACTGATCCACTGGCCCAACCCCGATCAGGACCGCTATGTCGCGGCCTACGAAGGCATGGAGCGGCTGCGCGAACAGGGGCTGGTGCGGGCGCTGGGCACCTCGAACTTCAAGATCCCGCATCTCGAAAAGCTGCTGGCGGCAGGCCATGTCCCGCAGCTCAACCAGATCCAGCTCGATCCCTATCGCCGCCGCGACGATATCGTGGCTTTCCACGAAGGCAACGGCATCGCCACCGAGACGTGGAGCCCGATCGGCCGCGGTGACAGCCTGCTGGGCGATCCAGCCATCACTGCCATCGCACAGGCGCATGACCGCACGCCCGCGCAAATCGTGCTGCGCTGGCACATCCAGTCCAGCTACCTGCCGGTGCCCAAGTCCGGCAATCCCCAGCGCCAGATCGAGAACCTCGACGTCTTCGAGTTCGAGCTGAAGGACGACGAGATGGAAACGCTGAACGGCCTTGGCCAGCCCGACGCCGAGATCGTCGATGCCGACAGCTTCGGGCATTGAGACTGTTTGGAAATTCGCTGTAGGCGAATTTCATCGACACCAGCCCTCGCCCCCACCCGGCCTCCCATAGCATACTATCGTCGGGAGGCCGGGGGGGCGAGGGTCGATGCCGCATCTCAAAGCTTCGACAATACCGGCGCCAGTTCCTCGAACCCGTCGATAACCGCCGTGCCGCCCAGCGCGGCGGGGTCGCCATCGTTGAAACCGAAGCTGACGACCACGCAGGGCAGCCCTGCCGCTTTCGCCGCGCCGGTATCGAAGCTGCTGTCGCCGACATAGGCCGCTTTTCCGCCCCCTGCCCGCTCGATCATCAGGTCGAGCAGATCGGGCGCGGGTTTGCTGCGCCCCGGCCCCAGCGTATCGCCGCCGATCACCGTGAAGAAACGATGGCGTTGACCAAGATCGTCGAGGATTTTCGTCGCCAGCCGTTCCAGCTTGTTGGTGACGACCGCCAGCTTCACGCCGCGCGCGGCCAGATCGTCGAGCATCGCCTCGGCGCCCGGATAAAAGCGCGACAGGTCGGTCATATGCGCTTCGTACCAGACCATCAGCGCCTCATAGAGTGCGGGCATCTGCTCTTCGGGAAGAGGGCCGCCCGTGACCTCCAGCGCCTTGTGCAGCATGGCGCGGGTGCCGCCGCCGATCAGATCACGCACGGCATCGTCGGGAAGCGGTGCACGCCCCGCCAGCGACAGCGCATGGTTGACGGCACCGGCAAGGTCGCGATGGCTGTCCAGCAGGGTTCCGTCGAGGTCGAAACCAACGATATCAAAGGGAAACGAAGTCATTGCCGGTGTGGTGCAACCTCGGGATGGAAACTGCAACACTTTGCTGGCAAACGGACAAGATGACCACGGACACCGCCCCGCTCGCTATCGTCGTCCTCGCCGCCGGCAAGGGCACCCGCATGAAAAGCGACCTGCACAAGGTGCTTCACCCCATCGCCGGTCGCCCGATGCTGGAGCATCTGCTGGCCAGCGCCGCGCAACTGGCGCCGCAGCGGCAGGTCGTGGTGGCAGGCCACGGGCGCGAGCAGCTGGAAAAGGCGCTCGGCGCACGCGCGACGATCGCCGTGCAGGAACCACAGCTCGGCACCGGCCACGCCGTGCAGCAAGCGCAAGGGCCGCTGGCGGACTTCGCGGGCGACGTGCTGATTCTCTACGGCGATGTGCCTTTCGTGCGCCCCGAAACCATGCGCGCGATGATCGCCCGCCTGCACGAGGCGGATGCGCCTGCCGTGGTGGTGCTGGGCTTCGAGCCGGCAGACCCGCTCCAGTACGGGCGCATCCTCGCGCACGAGGACGGGCGGATTGCGATGATGGTCGAATACAAGGACGCCAGCGAGGAACAGCGCGCCTGCCGCCTGTGCAACTCGGGGCTTATGGCGGCCCGCAGCGCCGATCTGTTCGACCTGCTCGCCCGCGTCGGCAACGACAACGCCCAGGGCGAATACTACCTCATCGATATCGTCAATGTCGCGACGCTGGAGGGCAAGCCCTGCGCGGTGATCGCCACCGACGATCCCGATGAGGTGGCGGGGATCAACAGCCGGGGCGAACTGGCCGGTGCCGAAGCGCGCTGGCAGGTGCGTCGCCGCGAGGCAGCGATGGTCGACGGCGCCACGCTGATCGCACCCGAAACGGTGTTCTTCAGCTGGGATACGCAGCTGGGCCGCGACGTGACGGTGGAGCCCAACGTGGTGTTCGCCCCCGGTGTGTCGGTTGCCGACAACGTGGTGATCCACGCGTTCTCGCATCTGGAAGGCGCAACGCTGGAAAGCGGTGTCTCGGTCGGTCCCTATGCGCGTCTGCGTCCCGGCGCGGTGCTGCACAAGGGCTCGAAGGTCGGCAACTTCGTCGAGATCAAGAACGCGCAACTGGGCGAAGGCGCCAAGGCCAACCACCTCACTTATCTGGGCGATGCCACGATCGGCGCGGGCGCGAACATCGGCGCGGGCACTATCACCTGCAACTACGACGGCTACTTCAAGCACCAGACGGTGATCGGTGAGCGGGCCTTCGTCGGCTCGAACAGCGCGCTGGTGGCGCCGGTGAAGATCGGCAGCGACGCCATCGTCGCGGCGGGCAGTACCGTCACGCGCGACGTCGGCGACGGCGAATTGCGCATCGTGCGCGGCGAACAGCTGGTCAAGCCCGGCTGGGCCGACGCGTTCCACGACGCGATGAAGAAGAAGAAAGCCGAAAAGGCCGAGAACTGAACCTTTCCGTTTAGGAGCATTCCATGTCCGACAGTCCCTGGGGCCAGAGCCGCCGCACGACCGACGCCGATGAGGTCGATTACGAGATCCGGGGCCAGGAACTCCAGTTCGTCGAGATCGAACTCGATCCCGGTGAAAGCGCCATCGCCGAAGCCGGTGCGATGGTGTGGAAGGATGCCTCGATCGAGATGACCACCGTGTTCGGTGACGGTTCGGGCCAGCAGGGCGGCGGCTTCATGGGCAAGCTGCTGGGCGCGGGCAAGCGGCTGGTCACGGGCGAGAGCCTGTTCACCACGGTCTTTACCCACCACGGCACCGGCAAGGCGCGCGTTGCCTTTGCGGCGCCCGTGCCCGGCACCATCCTGCCGATCCGGCTGACCGACGTGGGTGGACGACTGATCTGCCAGAAGGATGCGTTCCTGTGCGCCGCACGCGGGGTGCAGATGGGCATCCACTTCCAGCAGAAGATCATGACCGGCCTGTTCGGCGGCGAAGGCTTCATCATGCAGCGCCTCGATGGCGACGGCATGGTCTTCGTGCAGATGGGCGGCATGGTCGTCGAGCGCGAGCTTGCCCCCGGCGAGGAACTGCACGTCGATACCGGATGCGTGGCGGCCATGACGGCAAGCGTCGACTTCGACGTGATCCGTGCGGGCTCGGTCAAATCAATGATCTTCGGCGGCGAGGGTGTATTCTTCGCCCGTCTTCGCGGCCCCGGCAAGGTGTGGATCCAGTCGATGCCCTTCTCGCGACTTGCCGGACGCATGCTTTCGGCCGCGCTGCCAGGCGGTCAACGGCGTGGCGAAGGCTCGATACTGGGACCGTTGGGTGATTTTATCGACGGCGATTGAGGTTTATTTACCGGACGTTACGAATTGGCGGATAACAGCGCGGCCTTCACTATTCGCAACGCCGGAGCCCCAACCCCGTGCCGATCTCGTTCAAGGATGCCCTGCGATTTTTGGCCTGGTTTTGCTGGGCCGGTGCCGTTCTTGGTATCGCGGTATTCGCCTGGACGTTACTGACGCGCTGTTATACCACACCGGGCTCGGCATTGTTCGAGGTGCGAATTTTCTGCGACCACGCCGCCGCCGCGCGAGGCAACAATGCCCTGTGGATCGCCATAGCGCTGGTGATTGTTGGCGCGCTATTCCATCAGGGCGGTCGCAAGGCAAATCGCACCCCTCTTGGCTGACCCGTCAGGCCGTTAAGCCTTCACACAGCATTGCAGGTGCAGGGGGCGGATCGTAAGGTCCGCTGTAACGGGCCTTGCGCCCTACCCCTTCCCTTTCGCGGCCACCCCGGCGCGGAGCAGCAAGAAACACGGCCCTATGTGCGGAATTATCGGAATTGTCGGCAAGGAAGATGTTGCCGAGCGTCTTGTCGATGGCCTGCGCCGCATGGAATATCGCGGCTACGACAGCGCGGGCGTGTGTACTGTCGATGACGGACAGCTCGTCCGGCGCCGCGCCGAGGGCAAGCTGCTCAATCTCGTCACCGAACTGGCGCGCAATCCTGCGCCAGGCCTGATCGGCATCGCCCATACCCGCTGGGCGACCCACGGCGCGCCCACCGCGGCCAACGCACATCCGCATGCGACCGGCGAGCTGGCGCTCGTCCACAACGGCATTATCGAGAACTTCCGCCCCTTGCGCGAAGCCCTCGAATCGCGCGGCCGCACCTTCGAGAGCCAGACCGACACCGAAGTCGTCGCCCATCTGGTGTCCGAACAGGTCGAGGCCGGCGCCTCACCGCAGGAGGCGGTGAAGACCGTCCTCCCACAGCTGCGCGGTGCCTTCGCGCTCGCCATCGCCTTCCGCCAGCACCCCGACATGCTGATCGGCGCCCGCCTCGGCTCGCCGCTGGTCGTGGGATATGGGGAAGGCGAGACCTACCTCGGCTCGGACGCGCTCGCCCTTGCCCCGCTGACGCAGCGCATCTCCTATCTGGAAGAAGGCGACTGGGTGATCATCACCCGCGAGGGCGCGCAGATCTTCGATGCACAGAACAATCCCGTCACCCGCGAGATCGTGACCTCGGGCGCCTCTGCCGTCGCCATCGAGAAGGGCAACTTCCGCCACTTCATGCAGAAGGAGATCTACGAGCAGCCGACCGTGGTGGCGCAGACCCTGCGCAGCTACGTGCGTCCGGTGGACCAGTCCATCGCCGTGCCCCAGATCGATTTCGATCTCTCCGCCATCAAGCGCATCACCATCGTCGCCTGCGGCACCAGCTTCTATGCGGGCATGGTCGCCAAGTACTGGATCGAGACGTTCGCGCGCGTGCCCGTCGACATCGATGTGGCGAGCGAGTTCCGCTATCGCGACCCGGTGCTGGAAGCGGGCGGCCTCGCCCTGTTCATCTCGCAATCGGGTGAGACAGCGGACACTCTCGCCGCGCTCAAGCACTGCAAGGCTGCCGGGCAGACCATCGCTGTCGTCGTCAACGTGCCCACCAGCACGATGGCGCGCGAGGCAGACCTGCTGCTGCCCACGCACGCCGGGCCGGAGATCGGCGTCGCCTCGACCAAGGCCTTCACCTGCCAGCTGGCCGTGCTCGCCGCGCTCGCCGCGCGCCTCGCCGTCTGCAAGGGGCGGATGGATCGCGACGAGGAAATGCACGTCGTCGAGCATCTGGTGCAGACGCCCGCCAGCCTCAACGCCGCGCTGGAGCACGACGAGGAAATCGCCGCGATGGCGCACCTCATCGCACCGGCGCGCGACGTTCTGTACCTTGGGCGCGGCCCGGACTTCCCGCTCGCTCTCGAAGGGGCGCTCAAGCTCAAGGAAATCAGCTACATCCACGCCGAAGGCTATGCCTCGGGCGAGATGAAGCACGGCCCCATCGCGCTGATAGACGAAGCAGTGCCGGTGATCGTCCTCGCCCCGTCAGGCCCACTGTTCGAGAAGACCGTCTCGAACATGCAGGAAGTGCGCGCGCGAGGCGGTAAGGTCGTGCTGATCTCCGACGCCGAAGGCATCGCCGAAGCGGGCGAAGGTTGCCTCGCCACGATCGAGATGCCCAAGGTTCACCCGCTGATCGCGCCGCTGGTCTATGCCGTACCGGTGCAGTTGCTGGCCTATCACGTGGCCTGCGTGAAGGGCACCGACGTAGACCAGCCGCGCAATCTGGCGAAGAGCGTCACGGTGGAATAATCCGCAAAGGGCGGCGCAGTCCTTACTGCTCCGCCCTTCGCCAGGTCGGTACTAGTCCCTGTCTTGGCGCCGAAATTCTCACATATTTTACGGCATTTCTTAAAAAATAAGCCTCCAGGCCGGATATTTCGTCACACGATGCCCCATTCGGGAAACTTATCGCCCATCGCATGCTTTACCGGGCGATAACTCTTGGTTGGCTATGCATGCACCCGTGAACATGCGCGCTTCTGTTTCGCCGAGCCCTTCTAGCTCGCTGCCCTTGCTGGCTGTGGTCGGCCTGACGACGCCTGCCGGGCGCGCCGACATCAACGAATGGGGGCGCTTGCGGGCTTTGCAGCACGCCGGTGCCAGCGAGCGCGGAATGCGTCTTGCCATCCAGCTTGCCGGCGGTTTCGTGGCCGCCGTGCTATCGCTCCACGATGTACACCCGGCCGTTCTGAGCAGCTGGATCGCGGCCTTACTGGCGTCCTTGTGGCTGCTCACCAAAAAGGCCAGCCATGCTGCCCGTACAGGCGCCCAACCGGTTCCCTTGCCCTCTGCCCTGTTGAACGCGGCGGTCTGGGCGGTGCCGATCCTGGTGACGCCGCTATTGCTGGGACAGATGCTGGCCTTGAAGCTGTGGTTCGTGATCGCGGTTCTCATGACCGCCTCGGGCTTGCTGTTGCCCGCAGCGCCGCTCGCCGCGCTGGCGTTCATCATAGTGACAGGCCTTTCCAGCGTCGCCGGCTTCGCCATGGCCCGTGCGTTCGACATGACCGCGATCTCGCTCGCCTTTACGGCTGTGATCGCCTTCGGTACGGCGGAGAATGCCCGTCGGTTCCTGTCCGCGCGTATCGCCGAAGCCGGACGCGACGAAAATCAGGAAGTCGTTTCGCTGTTGCTGCGCGAATTCGAGGACAACAAGGCTGATTGGCTGTGGCAGACCGACATGAACCGCCGTGTTCGCACGGCCTCCCCGCGCTTCGCCTTTGCGCTCGGTCGTCATGCCGCTGACACCGAAGGCCTGCCGTTCGTTCAACTGGTATCAGGTTCTGCCTGGGAGACCGGACGCTTCCCCCCCAGCCTCCATGAACTGGCAGAACGACTGAAGCATCGCGCACCGTTCTCCAACCTGCTCGTTCGCGTCAACATCGACGAGGAGTGGCGGTGGTGGGAACTTTCCGGAACCCCGCGTTTCGATACGAGCGGCGCATTCGAAGGTTTTCGCGGCGTCGGCTCGGACGTGACCGAAGCCCGCGAAAGCTCTGAACGAATCGCCTGGATGGCGCGCTACGACACGCTGACCGGACTGCCCAATCGCACCATGCTGACCGACGCGCTCGCCGAAGCGCTGGCCGATGTCGAACGCTGGAAAACCCGCTGCGCCTTCCTGATGATCGATCTCGACCGCTTCAAGGCGGTGAACGATACGCTGGGCCATCACATCGGCGATCAACTGCTGGCCCGCGTTGCCGAGCGACTGAAGGATCTATTGAGCGAGACTGAGTTGTGCGGGCGCCTCGGCGGCGACGAGTTTGCGATCGTCATGCGCGATGTCCGCGACGATGCGCAAGTGCGCGCGGTTGCCGAAAAGGTCATCGCGCGGCTCTCGCAGCCTTACGAGGTGGACCGTCACACGCTTTACGTAGGAGCTTCGGTAGGCTCCTCTGTCGGCCCGCGCGACGGGCAGAGCGTGGAAGCGCTGATGCGTAACGCCGATCTCGCGCTCTATCGCTCGAAAGGCAAGGGCGGCAATGGGCACTTCACTTACGAACCCGCGCTCCATGTCCAGGCCGAAGAACGACGACAGCTGGAATTTGCCCTGCGACAGGCGCTCGACAACAACGAAATGTTCCTGAACTTCCAGCCTGTCGTGGCGGCCAACGAGGAAAATGTCGTCGCTTTCGAGGCGCTGCTGCGCTGGAACAGCCGCGATCACGGCCTGATTCCGCCGGACCGTTTCATTCCGGTCGCCGAAGAAACACGCCTGATCGTGCCCATCGGTGAGTGGGTGCTGCGCGAGGCATGTCTTGAGGCGCTGAACTGGCCGGACCATATCCGCGTCGCCGTCAACGTTTCGGGCGAGCAGTTGCTCGCACCCGACTTCGGCGACACGCTGGTGTCTGTGCTCAGCGAGACCGGCCTTTCCCCGCACCGCCTCGAACTGGAAGTCACCGAAAGCATCTTCCTGCGCGATGCCGTACAGGCGCAGGCCACACTGGAGCAGGCCATGGCACTGGGTTGCCGGATCGCGCTCGACGATTTCGGCACCGGCTACTCGGCGCTGGGCTATCTGCGCCAGTTGCGGTTCTCGACGATCAAGGTCGACCGCTCGTTCGTGCGCGGCGTCTCGGACGGCAGTGTCGAAAGCCTGGCGATCATCCGCGCGGTTGTGGCGATGGCGGAAAGTCTCGAACTCTCCACCACCGCCGAAGGCGTCGAAACCCAGCGGGACCTCGACATGATCCGGGCGCTTGGCTGCCGCAATGTCCAGGGCTTCCTGTTCGGCCGCCCGATGAGCGCCAGCGACGCCCGCTCGCTGTTCCACACCCAGCAGACCCAGCAGGCCTGACACACAAAAAGGGCCACCTGCAGATTAAGCAGGCGGCCCTTTTGTCGGTCCGGAAACAAGCCTCGATCAGGCCTCTATCAGACCCCGGATCGCGCTTTCGAACAGCGCGCGGCCATCGGTGCCACCATGGGTGCTCTCGATCGCGCGTTCGGGGTGCGGCATCATGCCCAGAACATTGCCTGCCTCGTTGAGGACACCGGCAATGCCGCGCGCCGAACCGTTGACCTGCTCGGCATAGCGGAACGCCACGCGGCCCTCGCCTTCGAGGCGGTCCAGCGTCTCGGCATCGGCGTGGTAGTTGCCATCGTGGTGCGCGACGGGAATCGAGATTTCCTGGCCCTGCGCGTAACCGGCGGTGAACAGCGACTGGTTGTTCTCGACCGTCAGCTTCACATCGCGGCACACGAAGCGGATCACCGAGTTGCGCAGCAGAGCGCCCGGCAGCAAACCGCTTTCGGTCAGCACCTGGAAGCCATTGCACACCCCGAGCACCGGCACGCCTCGGTTCGCCGCCGCGATCACGGCCTGCATGACCGGCGAGCGCGAGGCAATTGCCCCGCAGCGCAGGTAATCGCCATAGGAGAACCCGCCCGGCAGCGCGATGAAGTCCAGACCCTCGGGAAGCTCGGCATCGCCGTGCCACACGCGGTGCGGCGCGGTGCCGGAGACCTTCTCCAGCGCCGTCGCCATGTCGCGGTCGCAGTTGGAGCCGGGAAAGGTGATGACGGCGGAGGTGAAGCTCATGCGGCGACCTTCTCGATGCGGTAGTTCTCGATCACCATGTTGGCGAGCAGCTTGCGGCACATGTCGTCGAGCGCCTCGTCGGTGACGCTTTCGGCGACGTCCAGCTCGAACAGGCGGCCGGCGCGCACGTCATTGACGCCCGCAAAGCCCAGACCTTCGAGCGAGTGGTGGATCGCACGACCCTGAGGATCGAGGACGCCGGGCTTGAGGCTGACGTGGACGCGGATTTTCATCGCATGGCCTTTCGCATGATGCGCAAACTTTCAGAAGCGCAAACTTCGGACCGGATCGACATGATCCGACAGATTCGTTCAAGTGCGCCTATGACTCGCCACGCGCGCCGGGGCAAGACGCTCCTGCCCGTTCTTTCCCGTCTGAACGCATGATCGCCCTCGATTACCATCTTGCAGGCGTGGTTGACGCCCCTTCCCTGCTCGAGCACCTCGAACTTCGACAACAGGCAGGGACGATAATGTTCAGCGAAGAAGATCTGCAATCGGCCGTTGCGGCAGGCGTGATGGACGCCGGGACCGCACAGGCGTTTCGCGACCACGTTTCCGCACGGCCTGCGATTCCCGCCATGGCAGACGAGGAGAACATCCGCCTCGTCACCGGGTTCAACGACATTTTCGTCACGATTGCCTGCCTGCTCGTGATCTTCTCCGGCGTCTATGTCGGCGGTGGGGATCGTCTGTGGATCGGTGGTCTGGTGGTCGCCGTAGTCAGTTGGCTGATGGCCGAGATCTTCACCCGCAAGCGCCGCATGGCGCTGCCCTCGATCGTGGTGCTGGTCGCTTTCGTGGGCGGCCTCGGCATGTTCGTCTCCGGCCTTGCCATGCTGGCGCTGCCCGAACATCCCGTCACCGAAAGCTATACATACCAAGGCCATGTCAACAGCTGGACGCATTACGAGCGTTGGCCCTGGCAGATCTCGCTGATCGCCGCCGCCGGAGCAGTCGCCAGCATGATCGGCGCCATCGCCCACTGGAAGCGTTTCCGCGTGCCGATCACTGTTGCCGCAGGAACCGCGGCGCTGGCGCTGCTGCTGCTCGCACTGCTGGCATGGGCGACGGGGCTGGAACTGAAGACCAACCCGGTCCTCGCCCCGGCTGCGCTCGTCTGCGGGATCGCGGTATTCGCCTTCGCCATGCGCTGGGACCTGTCGGACCGGACGCGCGTGACCCAACGTGCGGACATCGCCTTCTGGCTCCACCTGCTGGCCGCCCCGCTGATCGCGCACCCGCTGTTCTACTGGCTGCATGTGCTCGACTACACCAACCTGTCGACGCTCAACGCGGTCGGAGTGCTCACCATCTACGCGCTGTTTGCGTTGATCGCGCTGATCGTGGACCGCCGGGCGCTGCTGGTCTCGGCGCTGCTCTATGTGCTGGTCGCGCTGAACAGCGTGTTACAGCATCTCCACGGTATCGAGATGAACCTCGCGATCTCCACACTGGCCATCGGCTGCACGCTGCTGGCGCTGTCGATCCTGTGGGCGCCGCTCCGCCGGATCGTGTTGAAGCCCCTGCCTGCATCGTGGCGCGACCGACTGCCGCCTGCAGGGTAACCGCCGAATGTTCTGGGAAGCACACCCATGGAAATCGGGATTTCTACGATCCCGTGCCATGAAAAGGGGATTTCGCGAACGCGCGAAATGGCCGCTTATCTGGCAGCATGCCGAGGCAGAGAACTGGCCGGCGATGCAGGCCTTAGGAGACGACCACGATTGGGCGCGAAAGACGGGCGCTGGATTCGTCGCCGAACAGGGCAAGGAGCGCCTGTTCCTGATCGACCGGGACTGGTTCGGATGGCCTGATCCACCTCAATGGGGGCTGGCTTCGGTTGATACAGTTACCGAAACGTGGAACTTGTGGGGCAATTTCTCGGATTTACCCGCCGCTTGGACTGTTCCCGATCCCTTGTACGGGCCGGAGCAGTCCTCGCCCTAATCCTCGACTACCTTCAGTAGCTTGCGCTCCAGAGGGCTTAGGACGTTGGCCAGCTCGTGGCCGCGCTTGAGGATCTGTCCGGCCTCGCCGAACAGCGTCCACATGCCCTGCTTGCCGCGCAGGGCCGGGCGCTTTTCCACGCGGGCCTGCGGACGCTCGGCGGCGCGGCGAAAGGCCGAAAAGTGGGCCGCATCCTTGTCGAAATCCATCGCATAGTCGCGCCACAGACCGGCGGCGACCATACGGCCATAGAGATCGAGAATACGCTGGAGTTCCATGCGATCGAAACCGATCTGCAAGGGTACGCGCGGCGGAAAGGGAACGACGCTGGCGCTAGGTCCTGCGGGGCCGGAAACCATCGACCTCAGGCGTTCTTGTGGACGAGTTGCTCGACCGGCACGGCCTCGGCCTGCTCAAGGGCACGCTCGCTGACCAGCGCCTCTACTTGACGGCGCAGCGCCTCGACCTGCTCTTCCAGTTCGTCAACGCGCTGGTTCGGTGCAGGCTCGCACGGCTCCTTGCAGGGCGTGCCGTAAGGCATGAATTCGCGCGCATAGGTTTCTGCGGCAACGAGCGTGGAGCGCGCCTTGACGCCGATCATCGTGGCGCCTTCGGGCACGTTCTCGGTCACGACCGCGCTGGCGCCGATGCGCGCGCGGCGACCGATGGTGACAGGGCCGATGATCTGCGCGCCCGAACCGACGATCACGTTGTCCTCCAGCGTCGGGTGGCGCTTGCCGCCCTTGCCGTTGGTGGGGTTCGAGCCGCCCAGCGTCACGCACTGGTAGATCGTGACGTTATCGCCGATATGCGCCGTCTCACCGATTACGGTAAAACCGTGATCGATGAAGAAGTTACGCCCAATCGTCGCGCCAGGATGAATGTCGATCGCGGTCATAAAGCGCGAGAAGTGGTTCACCGCGCGGGCAGCGAAGAACAGGTCTGCCAGAAACAAGCGGTGCGCGATCTTGTGGAAGAACAGCGCCCACACGCCCGGATAGAGCAGCACTTCCCAACGCGAACGCGGCGCGGGATCGCGCGCGACGACGGAGTCGAGATAGCGGGTCAGATTACCGAACATGGCGCAAGACTCCCATCAAACCATCATTTTGGCAAGCCCGAGCCGGAATCGGCTGAACGAGCACACGGCCCTCATGCCGCCGGTTCATCCCTGCCCCCGCACTTCAGCCAGCGCGTCGCGCAGGATCGATTGTGTGGGCGGCTGCTTGCGCTCCAGACTGAGCCGGTCGATCACCTCGACAAGCTGCCTGGCGCCCAGATGGCTACGCTCGGCCCGTCCTGCAAGGTAGGCGGTAGAGGCATGATCGAGCGCGAGGCCGCGCGCTTCGGCGTGGACCTCGATCAGATCGGCCAGCATCTCGTCGTCGGGCGCGCCGATCTGGAGTTGCAGCGCCGCGCCGAGACGCGAGCGCAAGTCCGGCAGCTTGACGTTCCAGTGGCCCTCGCCCGCACCGTAAAGCTCGGCCGAAACGATCAGCAGCGGACGTCCGCTTTCCTGCGCACGGTTCCACGCATGGAACACCGCATCTTCGGGAACATCGGGCGCATCGTCGATGGCATCGCCCTGCCCGCTCTCGACGAACCAGCGCGCCAGCAGCGACTTGCCCGAGGCGACCGGGCCGCTGAGCATCGCCGTACGGAACGGCCAATGCTCGGCCCGCATCATCGAATCGACCGCCTCGATATTGGCGGCACCCACGACGATGCGCGTCGGCTGGTCGGCCCCGGTGGGCAGCGGAAGGGGTATCTGTCGCATGACGAAGAGGAAACGCCGGAAATAGCCTTGCGGTGCCCTAGCGCGAGATGCGCAGGATACCGCCGCTTCCGGCGACCTTCCAACCACGCGCGCGAAGGCCAGCGGCAATACGCTCCTCGCCGCCTTCTGCGGTCACGCGCATCACCGAAGTGCCGCCCATAGCAAGGCTGCTCATCGTGGCCGACTGCACGCCCTGCACGCCGCGAACGGCAGACAGCGCGGCATCGACCGCGCCCGCGTCCGGCGAAGGGAACTGGACCGAGACAGTCGCGGTCGGCACGGAAATCGTCACTTCGGGCGTGATGACCGGTGGCGCAGAAGGCGTGATCGCAATCGGCGGCGCGGTCATATCACCGCCCACCGCCGCACTGCCGCCCGGCATCAGCTTGGTCTTGAGTTCGGCGAAGGCCTTGTCGAGCGCCAGCGTGCTGCTCATCAGCGTGGGATCGGGGCGCAAGCGGCCGTCGATCAGCGCCTGACGATAGATACCGTCGATGCGCGAAACGGCCTGCGCCAGCATGGCGGGCAGCGCATCATCGTCCAGCGCGGTCATCTCGAAGCTGCCAAGACTGGTATCGTCCGGGCCGAAGCGCGCCGTGAACGTGCCGTGGACCGGGCCACCCGGCCACTCGCGCGTCAGGTGCGCGACCGGGATCACCACGTCGGCGGCGGAAAACTGATCGAGCACGGTGCGCCACCACAGGCGACTGCGCCGCCCGGACTGTCCTGCCGTCAGGATCAGCGATTCGCCACCCGAACCGACCGGACGGACATAGTCCACCGGGCTCTGCGAGGTCTGGAACTCGGCCCAGGCGCGCTGCCATGCGCCGCGCACCTCGAAGACCTGCCGCACGCCGCCCGAATCGAGCACCGGCAACACCAGCATCGGGGCCGAGCGCGAGACCGGCCCGCTGGAGCCGACGAACTGCCCGGCCTTGGCCTTGTCGAAGATCACGCCCAGCGTTGCGATATAACGATGCGGGCCGACCTGCTCCTGCTGGATGACCACCGAGGAAACCATGGCATCGATCGATTCGACCGGCATCGCCGGGCCGCCGATCTGCTTCCAGGCGAGCTGTTCAGCCTGTTTCCATCCGGCCTGACGCGCGTCTTCGCCGGTCTTGCCGGTGACGTCTACCTTGATGTTGTTGACCTGAATGTCTTCGGAATTGGCCAGCGGCGCGATCCCGCGATCGCCCTCGATCTGCGCAAGGAGCTGCGAGCCCCCCACGACACCGAGCGCCAATACGCCCGCACCGCCCAGCGCCAGCGCGACTCCGCGTCCGCTGCCGAAGCGCTTGCGGGAAGCGCCCGCTCCGTTGCGACCAAGCCGCCGGAATGTCCTGTAAAAGGTGTCTGCCATGTGCAATCCGGCTGGCCTTGTGGCCGATGCCCGGAGAATTTCCAAGCCGGAATTGTCCACGCTATCCACACCCCAACACTTCGGCGCAAGGCAGCCCTTTTCCTCCAACCAGTTCAATATTACCGCACAAGCCTCATTTATCCGGTTCGTCTTGATCCGCGCCCCAATGCAGCTTATGCGCGCGCCATGTCAGACGAAGCCCCCGCAAAGAGCTATTCCTACGAGCAGGCCGGCGTGTCGATCGCTGCCGGCAACGCGCTGGTCAAGGCCATCGGTCCGCTCGCCAAGTCCACCGCGCGCCCTGGCGCCGATGCCGAACTCGGCGGTTTCGGAGGCTTCTTCGATCCCCGCGCGGCCGGTTACAAGGACCCGCTGCTGGTCGCCGCGAACGACGGTGTGGGCACCAAGGTCAAGCTCGCGATCGACTTCGATCGCCACGATCACATCGGCATCGACCTTGTCGCCATGTGCGTGAACGACCTTATCGTGCAGGGCGCAGAGCCGCTGTTCTTCCTCGACTATTTCGCCACCGGCAAGCTGGAGAACGGCGTCGCCACGCGCGTCGTCGCGGGTATTGCCGAGGGCTGCAAGATTTCCGGCTGCGCGCTGATCGGTGGCGAGACTGCCGAGATGCCGGGCATGTATGCCGCTGGCGACTATGATCTTGCCGGTTTCTGCGTCGGCGCGGTCGAGCGCGGCGAGCAGTTGACCGGTGACAAGGTGGCCGCAGGCGACGTGCTGCTGGGCCTTGCCTCCTCGGGCGTACACTCGAACGGCTACTCGCTGGTGCGCCGTCTTGCCGAGGACAAGGGCTGGAAGCTAGACCGCCCGGCCCTGTTCGATCAGGACGTGCTGCTGATCGACGCACTGATCGCGCCCACGCGCATCTATGTGAAGAGCCTGCTGCCGCTGGTCCGCTCGGGCCGCATCCATGCCCTCGCCCACATTACCGGCGGCGGCCTGCTGGAGAACATCCCGCGCGTCCTGCCCGAAGGCCTTCGGGCGCATGTCGATGTCGACAGCTGGGAGCAGCCGCGCCTGATGGCGTTCCTGCAGGCGCAGGGCAACATCGAGCCGGCAGAGATGGCCCGCACCTTCAACTGCGGCATCGGCATGGTGCTGGCCGTTTCGGCCGACGAAGTGGCCGGCGTTACCGAAGCGCTTGAAGCGGCGGGCGAGACCGTCCATCGCATCGGCGAGATCCGCGAAGGCCAGCGCGGCTGCACGGTGACGGGCAGCGCGGCAGTCTGGAGCGCACGCGCCGCCTGGGAAGCCGGGCACGACGCATAAGGCCTTACGGCTTCTTTCCGGGCCTGAAATTCAGCGGCGCCGGACCTTGATCACGATCAGGGTCCGGCGCCGTTTTGCATGGGGAACGCGATGAGCTTGCGCCAGCGGCTCAATCCGGCGGCGCGGAAGCGGGGTCTTCAGCCTCGCTCTCACGCGAGTGGCGGCGGGGAATGCCTTCGATATCCTCGCCCAGCGTGTCGCGCAGATAGAACTCGCGCACCGCCACGAAGGCAACGATCAGAAGTGCCCCTGCGAAGAACACCCCGTAAGGTCCGAAGACGAGGCCAACGCCCAGAATCGTGAACAGCGTCAGCGCAGGCGGGATCGAGACAACCTGCCGGTTGACCACCGGCGTCAGCGCCCAGCCCTCGATCACCCTTACTGCCAGATAGGCGACCAGCGTGCGCCACAGCACATCGCCGCCCGCCGCAGCGGCAAGGCCTATCGCGGGGAGCATGGCGATGGCCGGGCCGACATAGGGCACGAACTCGCTGAGCCTCCGAGCAGCCCCAGCGAGGCCCACGATTCGAGCCCTGCGAACCACAGCGATCCGCCGATCACCACCGCCATGAACGTCATCGAGATCAGCTTGGCCTTGAGCCAGAGCCGCAGCGCGCCCGCGATCTGATCAAGCGCCCGCTCCATCGTCTCGCGCGCAGGCTTTGGCGTCATCAGCACGATGCCGCGCCGATACGGCCCCGGATTGCCTGCGATGAACAGCGCGCCGACGATCACGATCACGAAATTGAGCATGACCTCGCCCGCGCCGGTCACAAGGTCGCTCAGGCGCGTGGCGATGGTGCTGCCGCCGGTCGCGACGCGGAAGGCCTGCACCACGGCGGCGCCCACCGGACTGACCGACAAGCCATCCTCGATCTTCGCAATCGTGCCCGGCAGATTACCCAGCATGCCCGCCAATTCGCTACCGAACTGGACGGTCAGCAGGTAGCCGATGGCGCCGAACAGCGCGAGGACCATCAGGGTGCCGAAGCCCAGCGCAAGCGGCCAGTTCTTCAGACCCAGCCGTTGCAGCAGCCGCGCGGCGCTGCGGAACATGACCGCGCCCAGCACCGAGCCGAACGCCAGCAGTAGCAGGTTGCCCGCTCGCCACAGCAGCGCCAGCGCGAGGACGACAAGTACCAGCCAGCCGAGCCTTCGCAGGAACGGCAGGTCTTCCTCGCGCGGGCGAACGGCGCGCGCATCAGCGATGCGCCTCCAAGGCGGTCAACCGTGCGGCAGGAGTTGCCCGGCGCGGCGGGAACGCATAGGGAGCCCGGATTGCGGAAGCGCGGTGTGCGCGGCTGGATCGGAGGAAACGCATCGCCATGGCAAACGTACGGGTAACGGTGCTGTTCCGTGTCTGCAATCCGATAAGCTGCAGCGCAACAGGCTGTGAGGTGATCGCATGAGCCGCGCGAAAGTCGCCGTGCTGATTTCGGGCAGCGGCACCAACATGGCCGCCCTGCTCTATGCCAGCCGCGCAGAAGATTGCCCCTACGAAATCGGGCTGGTCGCCAGCAACAAGGCCGATGCCGGTGGCCTTGCGCTGGCAGCGGCGGAGGGCGTGGCAACCTTCGCGCTCAGCCACAAAGGCATGAGCCGCGCCGATCATGACATGGCGATGGACGCCGCGATCCGCGAAAGCGGCGCGCAGTGGGTGGCGCTGGCCGGATACATGCGCATCCTCACCCCCGAATTCGTCGCCGGGTGGGAGGGCCGCATGGTCAACATCCACCCTCGCTGCTGCCCAAGTACACCGGCCTGCACACCCACGAGCGCGCCATCGAGGCGGGCGACAGCCACGGCGGCGTCACCGTCCACCTCGTCACGGCGGAACTCGACGATGGCCCGGCCCTGGGCCAGACCCCGGTCGCGATCCTGCCCGGCGACACGCCGGACAGCCTCGCAGGCCGCGTGCTGATCGCCGAGCACCAGCTCTATTCGCGCTGCCTTGCCCACCTCGTCACGCGCGAGAGCAGCGTGGAATGGCTGCTGGAGCGCGTGCGCGACCTTGCGATGGCCATGCCGGAGGCGGAGGAAACCGTCAGCCACGGCATGGCCTGCTTCGGCATCGTCAAAGGCAAGAAGTTCGCCTGGTTCAGCGCAGATCATCACGGAGACGGGCGCAAGGCGCTGCTCGTCAAGATCGACGGCGTGGACGAGCAGGCGATGCTGATCGAACAGGACGAGGCGCGCTATTTCCGCCCCGCCTATTTCGGCGACGGCTGGATCGGCATTTGCCTCGATCTGGACGATACCGACTGGGAAGACATCGCTGCGCGCATCGCCCGGTCATGGCGCTCGGTGGCACCAAAGAAGCTCACCGCGCGGCTCGACGCCGCCGACGCGTTCTGAGACTTCGCCGCTGCCTTACTCGACCAGCGTGAGCCCGCCATCCACGGTCAAGGTCTGGCCGGTGATGAAGGTGCAGCGCATCAGAAACAGATAGGCCTCGGCGATTTCCGGAACCTGCGCCACGCGGCCAAGCGGAATGCGCGAGGCGAAACTGGCGCGAATGTCCTCTACCTGCTCCGGCGCCATGTCGCGCCACAGCGGCGTAGGCGTCCAGGTCGGCGCGACGGCATTGGCGCGGATGTTCCGCCCTGCCAGTTCCACGCCCAGTCCCCGCACCAGCGCGGCGATGCCGATATTGCCCAGATAAGCACCCGAGGCATTGTCGGGCCGCCCGCCCGAGCCGCCGGTGAAAGTCATGCTGCCGCCATCGTTGATGTACGGCGCGGTGGCGCGGGCGATGGTCATCGCTGCAAAGACCTTGCCTTCGACGGTCTCGCGGATGTCCTTCACCTCTGCGCTCAGAAATCCACCGCCCATCGCCCCGCCCACTGTCGAGACAAGATGGTCGACCGGCCCATGCCGTACAAGGAACGCCTCCAGCGCCGCGCTCTCGGTGGCATCGAGCGCCGCACCCTGCGCGCCGACACCCTCGGCCCGGAAGCGTTGCAGCACCTCGCCGACTTTCGCCTCGTTTCGACCGACGAGGAGCAGCCTTGCCTCCTCGCCCGCTGCCTGATGCGCCACTTCGAGGCCAAAGCCCGAGGTGCCGCCGATGATCAGAACCACCTTGTCCTTCAGTGCGCCGCTCATGCCGCTGCTCCCGCGAAGGCGGCGAGCACGGCCTGCGCCATCGCTTCGTCTTCCTCTCCGGCGGCGCCGCTGACACCGATCGCGCCCAGCACGTCGCCATCGATCGTAACCGGAACCCCACCGCTGAGCGGCACCGCCCCCGGAACAGAGAGCATCGAGGCTTTGCCTGCATCGATCATGCCCTCGAACAGATGAAGCGGCTTGCGAAACAGCGCCGAGGTCCGCGCCTTGCCGATGGCAACCTCGATCGCGACCGGAACCGCACCGTCCATGCGGCGGAACGCCAGCAGTTGCCCCGCGATATCGACCACCGCGATGCAGATCCGGTGGCCGCGTGCAGAGGCTTCGGCAATCGCGAGATCCGCCAGCCGGTCAGCGGCAGCCAGCGGCAGTGTGTCGAGCGTGGTGCGATAGCTCATCGCGCGGCACCTCGCGTGGCGAGCGATGGGGAAACGAAGATCATCGGCAGAGCATCCTTGCAGCAGCTTCCATCGGGCGAGTGCCCTTGCCGACAAATTTAAATACTGATTGGTATCTGTCTAGCGCGCAAACGCGCAACCACCCCCGCGTTTCGGGCAAGCATCAGCGTTGAAAGCGCTCCGCAACACCAAAAAAGGCCGCCCCTTGCGGGACGGCCTTTCGTGTTTTCCAACCGGAAAGGTCAGGCTGTAGCGGTCGCATTTTCCGAGTCATCAGGTGTTTCCACCTGATTAGAAAATGCTCTGAAATCAGCCGACGATCTCTTCCGGCTTGAAGAAGTAGGCGATCTCGATCGCGGCGTTCTCTTCCGAGTCCGAACCGTGGACCGAGTTGGCTTCGATCGACTCGGCCAGTTCCTTGCGGATCGTGCCGGCATCGGCGTTCTCGGGGTTAGTGGCGCCCATGATGTCGCGGTTGCGCTTCACGGCATCTTCGCCTTCGAGCACCTGCACGACGACCGGACCCGAGATCATGAACGAGACCAGATCACCGAAGAAGGGACGCTCGGCGTGAACGGCATAGAAGCCCTCGGCCTGTTCCTTGGTCATCTGGATGCGCTTCGAGGCGACGACGCGCAGGCCGGCTTCCTCAAGCATCTTGGTGACCGCGCCGGTCAGGTTGCGGCGGGTGGCGTCGGGCTTGATGATCGAAAAAGTGCGGGTCAGCGCCATGGGAAGTGTCCTTGGTGATAAGGAGGAAAGTTGCGCGCGCCCCTAGCCGGGAATTGCAAAGGCGGCAAGCATGCGCTGATCGGGAGTGGGGATTGTGGGTGGGTGGCGAGGGTGATCGGTAACGCTCACCGGCGTTGCAGACGTCAACGATGAGTGGGTTGCGACGGTCGACTTCTCGCCAACGCCCGATAAAAGCTGACCCTATCCTTACTTTTCAGCGAGAGAGTTCCACAACAGAGGCTCTAAAGGGATCGCTGTAGTCGAATTGTCGAGTTTCGAACAATTCTTCGAGAGCGTCAGTTCCATGCTCTTTCCTATAGTCAATTTCATCCGATGTAACAGGTATAAGCCAGCACACCTGAAACGGCATTGACCCAACTTTTCCATTTTCGAGAGCTGGACCGTCTAAATATGGACACCTCGAAAAACTCGTGGCGTCTGACGGCGTGAAGTGCTTCACTGCCTTTGCGCGATAGCGGAGGTGATGATGGCAGGGCAGCCGGGTTTCTTCGATCTTTCGGACCGATATGAGGCGTTGAGCGCGGCGGGCGATCCGCTGGAGCGTCTGGCGGCAGTGGTGGACTTCGAGGTTTTCCGGGGACCGCTGGTAGTGGCGCTGCGCCGTAGCCCTCGCGGCAAGGGTGGCCGCCCGCCGTTTGATCCGGTCCTCATGTTCAAGGTCCTCGTGCTCCAGGCGCTCTACTCGCTTTCGGACGAAGCCACCGAGTTCCAGATCAAAGATCGCCTCTCTTTCCAGCGTTTTCTGGGGCTTGGTCTGGATGGTACGGTGCCCGATGCGACGACAGTGTGGCTGTTCCGGGAGCGTCTGGTGAAGGCCAAGGCGATCGACAGGTTATTTGCCCGCTTCGATGCCGCTCTCACGGAGCGAGGGTACCTTGCCATGGGCGGGCAGATCATCGACGCGACCGTAGTGCCGGCCCCGAAGCAGCGGAACACCGAGGAGGAGAAGGCGGCCATCAAGGAGGGCCGGATACCCGAGCGCTGGAAGGGTAACCCTGCGAAGATCCGGCAAAAGGATCGCGATGCCCGCTGGAGCGTCAAGTACACCAAGGCGAAGGTCAAGGAAGGCGCGGCTCCCAAGGCCTTCAAGCCGGTCGATCTTGCTATCCCCATGTTCGGCTACAAAAACCACATAGGGATCGATCGCGCACATGGCTTGATCCGCACCTGGGATGCCAGCGCCGCCAATGCCCATGATGGTGCAAGGCTGCCGGTGTTGATCAGTCCAGATAACACCGCCTCGGGCGTCTGGGCCGATACGGCCTACCGATCAAAGAAGAACGAGGCGTTCCTCGCCAAGGGCATGTTCACCAGCCACATCCACCAGCGCAAGCCGCACCGCCGAGCGATGCCCGAGCGTATTGCACGGGCCAATGCGAAGCGGTCGGTGGTTCGCTCTGCCGTCGAACACGTCTTCGCCGGGCAAAAGCACCGCATGGGCCTCGTGGTGCGGACCATCGGCATCGCTCGCGCCCGCATCAAGATTGGGATGGCGAATCTCGCCTATAATTTCCAGCGACTGGCCTGGCTCGAGGGGCGAATTGCGCCTGCATGACGCCGAACACGGCCTATGCTCTCGGATCCGTTACGCAAATCACTGAATCAGCCTCAAAAACGGACGCTCCCAATTCGCCCCGCGCGCCGTCACCTTGCTATCATGCCGAAATCAGGCGGTTCTTCGAAGTGTCCATATGGCAGTGAAATTAGTGCGTGATCACATTGAGACCCCTCAAGCCAAGGGCGGCCGATATTGATCGAGTGATCTAAACCGAGGCTGTTGCCGGTCCGGTGGAAGTGGGCAGCCATATAGAGAAGCTCGACGAGCTTGATATTCTGCTGCCTCGAAAGCACGAAGAGTTCTAGCCGATCCACGTCGCTTGGCCGTGACATTCCTACGGTAGCATAGACATGGAGCGCAACAGTGTCAGACCGTAAGAGGTGCACCACCTCGAAGTCAGGCGGCAACTGCCAAATAGGACCATCGCTGAATTCGCATCGCGAACTCGCTGACTTCCAGAACTCCTCATAGTGGCGGCGGATCGCAGCGGTCCAGTTACTCATTCTTCATGCGTAGCATGCCCGCTTTGAGGCGATCCAGCAATTAAGATGAATACCGGCTTGGGGACGCTGCGGAAAAGCCGCTTCCAACGGAACTGCCCCTGCGACTCCCCTCTCCAGCGCTCTACCCTCAGGCGGCCTTTACCCAGCGGCCGTTTTCCTGCCGCCAGAAGTTGTGCTCCACGCCCTCGCGGCTGCGCATGGCCACCCACATCTCGCGGGCGTGCTGGAGGGTATCGGCATCGAAGAAGAAGAACACCCGCTCGAACGGGGTCTCGCTCTCGCGCCACTGGCCATCGGCGAGTGCGAGGCAGGTGGCGCCGTTGGCAGGCGCGTTGAGAGGTTCGAGGCGGTCCGAGATCAAGACCGGCTGCCGCTCGGCATGGGGCTCGCTGTCGCGCCCGTGCGGCACGAAGCTGTCGGAGCGAGCAGACCACAACGCGCGGTCGATCCGCTCGCGCAAGTCCTCGCTCTCGCTCACGACCAGCAGGCGCGCGCCGGATTCGAGCACCTTGGGGGCGATCTGCGCCAGCGCGATCTCGGCCGGGTCCTGGCTCAGTTGGTAGAAGTCGACGCGCATATCTCAGTCGTATCCTGAAGGATGGGGCCGGAGCGAGCGCAAACCCGCTCCGGCCGTTCATCCCTGCAAGGCTCAGCCTTCCAGCGTGTCGCGGACCAGACGGTCGAGCAGGCGCACGCCGAAGCCCGAGGCGCCCTTGTCCCACGTCGCGCCGGGCTTGTCGGTCCACACCGTGCCCGCGATGTCGAGGTGCGCCCAGGGGGTGCCGTTCTCGATGAAGCGCTGGAGGAACTGCGCGGCGGTGATCGAACCGCCCCAGCGCGGGCCGACATTCTTGATGTCGGCGATCGGGCTGTCGATCATCTTGTCGTAGGCCGGGCCCATCGGCATGCGCCACAGACGGTCGCCCGAGGCATTGCCTGCCGCCGTCAGATCGGCGGCCAGCGTATCGTCGTTGGTGAACAGGCCTGCATATTCGTGCGCGAGGCTGAGGATGATCGCGCCGGTCAGCGTGGCGAGGTCGATGATGCGGGCGGGCTTGTACTCGCGCTGGACCCAGGTGAGCGCATCGCAGAGCACCAAACGGCCCTCGGCGTCGGTGTTGATGACCTCGATGGTCTGGCCCGACATCGAGGTGACGACATCACCGGGGCGCTGGGCATTGCCGTCGGGCATGTTCTCGACAAGGCCGCACACGCCCACGACGTTCGCCTTGGCGCCGCGCTTGGCGAGCGCGAGCATGGCACCCGCGACGGCACCCGCGCCGCCCATGTCCCACTTCATGTCTTCCATGCCGGCAGCGGGCTTGATCGAGATACCGCCGGTGTCGAAACACACGCCCTTGCCGACGAAGGCGACCGGAGCCTGCCCTTCGGCGCCGCCGTTCCACTCCATCACCAGAAGCTGCGCGGGCTTCACCGAGCCCTGCGCCACGCCCAGCAGCGCACCCATGCCGAGCGCGGTCATCTCTTCGACGCCGAGTACGCGAATCTTCAGGCCGGTGTCAGCCATACGCGCCTGACAGCGGGCGACGAAGCTTTCGGGATAGATGATGTTGGCAGGTTCGGTCACCAGTTCGCGGGTGAACGCCACGCCCTCTGCCAGCGCCGCTTCGCCCGACCACAGCGTTTCGGTGCCTTCGGGCGCGCCGATCACTTCGATGGTGGTGAGGCTGGGACGCGCGTCTTCGGGCAGCTTGGTACGATAGACATCATGGCGCCACGAACGCAGCGAGGCCGCGAGCACCGCGCGCGAGGCTTCCTCAGCCGTCAGACCGGCATCGGTGAAATCGAGCGCGAGCGACGTCTCGCCCGAAACGAGATAGCGCGCGACCACGGCGGCGGCGCCCTTTTCGGCGGCTTCGGCGCGATCTGCGGCATCGGCAGCACCAAGGCCCGCCAGCGCCACGCGCACGACCTTGCCCTCACGCTCGGCGAAACCTTCGAAGACCTGCCCCACCTTGCCCGCGAAGCGCGAACGGCGTGCGCCTTCGGCCAGCACCGGCTCGATGGCGGCAGGCAGTGCATCCTGATTCACGAGGCTGACGAGAAGACCGGCCGAAGGCGTGGCGGCATCGAGGAACTGGATATGCATGAAGACTCCTGAAAATCGCGAGCGGCCCCGGCGAACACGCATCGTTGTGCGCTTCACCGCAACTGCGGATTGCAGTTAGGCACGTGCGGTGCGATAGGCAACCCATGCTCCCTGCCGTGCCGACACCACGCCAAGCCCTTATCGTTCGTTCCGGGCTCCGTTCGCGATACTCCCTGCCGGGTAATCGCTTGCCCCTTTCGGGTAATCGTTTGCCTGCGCTGCGATCGCTGTCGCTTGGCGCGCTGGTCATCGGCCTGACGGCAGGCTTCGGCTCGACCGCTGCCTTTGCGCAGGATCTCATGCGCCCGGTGGAAAGCGGACCGATCCCCGGCCAGCCGCCTGCCCCGCCAGCGTCCACCGATCCCAATACGATTCCCGTCGCGTTCGAGGCGGACAACGTTCAGTACGACAAGAACGGCGATACGGTCACGGCCACCGGCAATGTCGTGCTGCGCCGTCAGGACCAGTCCGTCCGTGCCGACAAGGTGACGTGGAACCGCACCAACGGCAAGATTTTCGCCACCGGCAATGTCCGCATGGTCGATGAGAACGGCAATCAGGTCTACACCGACAGCGCCGAACTGACCGACGAGTTCAAGACCGGCGCGATGCAGAACCTGCTTCTCGCGCTGCGCGAAGGCGGCCGCCTTGCCGCGAACTCCGGCCAGCGCAACGCCAATGGCGATGTCACCCTGAACCGCGCCGCCTATACCGGCTGCGACGTGATCGGCGCCAACGGCTGCCCACGCCAGCCAACGTGGAAGATTCTCGCCGACAAGGTGACGTACAGCGAGACGATGCAGCGCGTCAGCTTCCACCACGCGCGGCTCGAACTGTTCAACGCCGTGCAGATCCCGATGTTCGGCGTGACGGTCAGCACCGACGGTGGGTCCGTCTCGGGCTTCCTGATGCCCAACGTGGGATCGAGCGCGTCGAACGGCCTGGCCGTCAGCAGTTCGTACTACTGGAAGATCGCGCCTGACAAGGACCTCACCACCACCGGTACGCTGTTCACCAACAGTGCGCCGATGGGCGAGCTGGAATATCGCCAGCTGACGAGCAAGGGCGCGTTCCAAATCACCGGCTACCTGACGTCGAGCAAACGCACCTCGATCGACGACATCACCACGCCCGACAGCGAGAACGCGCTGCGTGGCTATATCTTCGCCAACGGCAAGTTCCAGCTCGATCCGAACTGGAGCGTGACGTTCTCGCTGCGCCGGGCGACCGACCGCACGTTCCTGCGCCGCTACAACATCAGCGACGACGACCGCCTGCGCTCGATGGTCAATGTCGAGCGGATCGATCAGAACAGCTATCTGTCGATCGGCGCCTACGCCACGCAGACGATGATCGCCGACACTGCGCAAGGGCAGATCCCGGTCGCGCTGCCGGTCATCGATTATCGCCATCGCTTCAACGATCCGCTGCTGGGCGGCGTGTTCGAGACAGAACTCAACACGCTGGGCATCCAGCGCAGTCAGGGGCAGGACACCCAGCGCGCCTTCGCCAAGGCGCAATGGTCGCTGCGCAAGCTGACGCCGTGGGGCCAGGAAGTGATCTTCACCGGCCTCGTGCGCGGGGACGTCTATCACTCCAGCGACAACGATCTCAACGACACCGCGCTCTACGCCGGTTCGCCCGGCTGGGAGGGCCGTGTCGTGGCGACTGCGGCGGTCGATGTGAAATGGCCGCTGGTCGGTGCGGTCTGGGGCGGCACGCAGGTCTTCACGCCACGCATCCAGCTGGTGGCGACACCCAAGACCAAGAACCTCTCGATCCCCGACGAGGATTCGCGTTCGATCGAGCTGGAAGACGACAACCTGTTCTCGCTCAACCGCTACCCGGCTATGACCGGGTGGAAGACGGCGTGCGGCTGACTTACGGATTCGACTGGCAGTTCGAGCGACCGCGCTGGAAGATCAAGACCAATATCGGCCAGTCGGTGCGGCTGACGCGGGACACCAGCGGCATGCCGCAGGGAACGGGCTTCAGCGGCACGCTTTCCGATATCGTGGGGCGCACCGAAATCCGCTATCGCGACTTCGTCAGCCTCATTCACCGCTTCCGTCTCGACAAGGACACGATGGCGGTGCGCCGCAACGAGATCGACGCCTCGGTCGGCTCGACAAAGACGTATCTCGAAGTCGGCTACACCAAGCTCGATCGCAATATCGACGAAACGATCGAGGATCTGCAGGACCGCGAGGAAGTTCGCGTCGCCGCGCGCGCGGCCTTCCACCGCTACTGGTCGATGTTCGGCTCGACGGTCATCAACCTGACCAACAGCGCGGACGATCCGACATATGGCTCGAACGGCTTCCAGCCGCTGCGCACGCGCATGGGCGTCGCCTACGAGGATGACTGCATGCAGATCGCCCTCACCTGGCGACGCAACTACATCACCAACGGCGACGCCAAACGCGGCGACTCCTTCATGGTCAGCTTCGCGCTGAAGAATTTGGGGAATCGCTGATCGGACCGCGAAGCACGCGCCGCAGGTCGGCGCACCATTGGCAGCCTTGCGCAAAGGCGCTATCCGCTATGCTCATTTTGCGTTAAGCCGCCGCGCGGCACGATTTTCACACGCCATGTCCGGCTGCGGGGCGCGGGTTCCCCAAGCGGTCGAAGCGGCAGGATTAACGGATTTCAGGCCCCGGCAACCTTCATGTCAGGTTCGGGCGGGTCGAAGACGGGATTGATTAAACGGTGCAAGCATTCACTCGCAGCAGGTTCCTGAAGCACGCGCTCGCCTATGCCGCTCTCGGCAGCACGGTCGCCGGTCCGCTCCTGGCGCCTGTCGCCGCCGTCGCCCAGGCCCAGCAGGACGACGATCAGGACATGCAGCCCGCCGCTTCCGCGCAGGGCGAGATCGTCATTCCCAGTGACGTGAAGATCTTCGGCAATGACAACCCCAACGTGCGCCGCGCAACCGCCGTGGTGAACGGCGATGTCATCACCGGCACCGATGTGGACCAGCGCCTCGCGCTGATCGTGGCGGCCAACCAGGGCAAGATCCAGCCCGAGGAAATGAACCGCCTGCGCATGCAGATTCTGCGCAACCTGATCGACGAAACGCTCGAGATCCAGGAAGCCAAGGCCAACGACGTCACCGTCGACAAGGCCGACATCGACCAGACCTACAACCGCGTCGCCACCCAGAACTTCGGGCAGGACAGCGATGCGATGGATGCATACCTCAAGCGCATCGGCTCCGCCCCCTCCTCGCTCAAGCGCCAGATCGAGGGCGAAATGGCCTGGCAGCGCCTGCTGCAGCAGAAGGTCGCGCCTTTCGTGAACGTCTCGGAAGACGAAGTGAACGAAGTGATCGCCCGCCTGAAGGCTTCGAAGGGCACGGACGAATACCGCATCGGCGAAATCTACCTTTCGGCAAACCCTGATAACGCCGAGCAGGTTCACCAGAACGCCACGCAGATCATGGACCAGCTCAAGAAGGGCGGCAGCTTCGTCGCCTATGCGCGCCAGTACTCGCAGGCCTCGACGGCAGCAGTCGGCGGCGATCTGGGCTGGATCCACCTCGCCCAGTTGCCGCAGGTCCTGGCCGATACCGCCAAGACCATGCAGCCCGGCCAGATGGTCGGCCCGGTCGAAGTGCCCGGCGGCTTTGACATCCTCTATCTGATCGACAAGCGCCAGGTGCTCACGGCCGACCCGCGCGATGCGGTGCTGGCCCTCAAGCAGATCTCGATCACCTTCCCCAAGGGGACGACCGAGCAGCAGGCCTCGGACAAGGCGAAGACCTTCTCGGACGCGATCCACACAGCCAAGGGCTGCGGCGCGGTCGACAAGGTGGCCGCTTCGATCGGTGCAACGGTCGTCGCCAACGATCAGGTCAAGGCGCGCGATCTGCCCGCCTCGCTGCAAGACACCGTGCTCAAGATGCAGGTCGGCGAAGTCTCGCCCCCTTTCGGCTCGTTGCAGGATGGCGTCCGAATGCTGATGCTCTGCGGTCGTGACGATCCGCAGCAGGCTGACGACGAAGGCCCGAACTTCGAGCAGCTGCAGTCGCAGATGGAAGACGACCGCATCGGCAAGCGTGCGCAGCTGTACCTGCGCGACCTTCGCCGCGACGCGGTGATCGAGTACAACTGAGCCGACGAAAGGCGCTGACGCCATGGCAGGAGCACCCTCGCCCGAGCAGCCCATCGCGGTCTCGCTCGGCGATCCGGCCGGCGTCGGCCCGGAACTGATCGCGGCCGCCTGGGCCGCGCGTGAAGAGCAAGGCCTTGCGCCGTTCTTCGCGGTAGGCGGCGCCGAAGTGTTGCGCGCCGCCGCGGCCTCGCGCAGGATCGATCTGCCCGTTGTTCTCATCGACAGCCCCGCGCAGGCGCCTGCCGCGTTCGGCACGGCGCTGCCCGTACTGGGAAGCCTCGACGGAGCCTATCGCCCCGGTAAGCCGGACGAGGACGGGGCTCGCCTCGCCCTCGCCTCTCTCAGCCAAGCGGCGCGGCTGACCGTTGCCGGTGAGGCTGGTGCGATCGTCACTGGCCCCATCGCCAAGTCACACCTTGCCAAAGTCGGCTTCACCCAGCCGGGCCAGACCGAATTCGTGGCCGATGCCAGCGGCGTTGCGCACAGCGATGCGGTGATGATGCTGGCCGGGCCGAACCTGCGCACCGTGCCGCTGACCGTCCACTGCGCGCTGAGCGAAGTCTTCGCCCGGATCACCCATGACCTTATCCTGCGCCGCACCCGCGTCGTGGCCGCAGCGCTCGCCCGCGATTTCGGCCTTGAGCGCCCGCGCATCGCCATTACCGGCCTCAACCCGCACGCGGGCGAGGACGGACGCATGGGGCGCGAGGAGATCGAGATCATCGCCCCTGCCATCGCCGCCCTGCGCGCCGAGGGGCTCGACGTCAGCGGCCCGCGTCCTGCCGACGCCCTGTTCGCCGCACACGAGCGCAAAGGCTACGACGTGGCGCTGTGCATGTACCATGATCAGGCGCTGATCCCGATCAAGACGCTGGACTTCGACGCGGGCGTTAACGTCACGCTCGGCCTGCCAATCGTGCGGACCTCGCCCGATCACGGCACGGCGTTCGGCATCGCCGGACAGAACATCGCCAGCCCCGGCGCCATGATCGCGGCACTGCGGATGGCGGGCGAATGCGCCGCCCGTCGCGCCGGAGCGCTCGCCTCGTGACCGCTCCCAAGCTCCCCCCTTGCGCGAAGTCATTGCCAGGCATGGCCTTTCGGCCAGCAAGGCCCTCGGCCAGAACTTCCTGTTCGACGAGCAACTGCTCGATCGCATCGCCGCTATTCCCGGCAGCCTGAACGGCGCGAACGTCCTTGAGGTCGGCCCTGGCCCCGGTGGCCTGACCCGCGCGCTGCTGCGCGCAGGTGCGAATGTCACCGCGATCGAGATGGACCGCCGCTGCCTGCCCGCGCTGGCGGAACTGGAAGAGGCCTTCCCCGGCCAGCTTAAAGTGATCGAGGGCGATGCGATGAAGATCGCGCCCGAAACGCTGTTCGAGGGCCCGTGGCATGTCGTCGCCAACCTGCCCTACAACGTCGGCACCGCGCTGTTCATCGGCTGGCTCGGCGGCGAGGCGTGGCCCCCGCAGTGGCAATCGCTGACGCTGATGTTCCAGGAGGAAGTCGCCCGGCGCATCGTCGCCGAGCCGGATACTTCCGCCTATGGCCGCCTTGCCGTGCTGGCACAGTGGCGGTCACATGCGCGTCTGGCGATGAAGGTCCACCGCAGCGCCTTCACGCCGCCGCCCAAGGTGATGTCGGCCATCGTCCATGTCGTGCCCGGCGACGCGCCCGAAGGCGTTTCGATGCGGGTGCTGGCGCGCGTGACCGAAGCCGCCTTCGGCCAGCGCCGCAAGATGCTGCGCCAGAGCCTGAAAGGCGTTCCCGGCGCGCTGGAGGCGCTGGAGACGCTCGGCATCGACCCACAGCGCCGCGCCGAGACGCTCTCGGTCACCGAATTCGTCAGCATCGCCCGCGTCCTGACGCGCTGATCCCGAACGGTTTTACGCAGGACGGATCTCGCCGGGAAGGTCATGTCATCATAGCGATCAAGACAGGGAGACTGCCATGAGCTTCTGGATTGCAATCGGCGCTGGCGCCGCGATCATCAGCGCCGTAGCGCCTGCCTCCGCACCTGCGGACGGCCTTAAGGCCGCCCAGGCGCCCTCTCCGGCCTACATCGCGCCAGTAAAATCGGCCGCCTCGGATAACCACCTCAGCGTAGATGCCGCACCGTAAACACCGAAAGCCGGAGCATTGACGCTCATGGCAGTAGACATGCGCGTGGACCAGTGCAGGGTGATGATGATTTCCCGCGGCCAGTATCTTGCCGAACCGGCACCGAACAACGGCAGCGCCCGGTTCTTCCTCGATCGCTGAGGCTCGCCGCCGCGCGGGAACTTCGCCGCCGTTCAAACGCTGTTTCTTTGGGGAAGCGACGCCTTCCGGGAGATAGCGCCACATGGCCGGAAACGCTTGCGAGAACCTGTCCCGAAATCCGACACCCTGTGTCGACCCGGTTTACACCCTCATCCCTTCACGCCATCTCTTCTTGCGTAAATTGCGCAATTGGCATGGGACTTGCTTCGCAGGCCGGGCAGCAAGAGGATGACGATGCTCCGCAAGATTGCCCGCCTGTTCACGATCAAGACCCGCTGGGAAGCGTGCATGATCATCTACGCCTTGGCTCTCGGCGCGACCGAGCGCGGGACCGTCTATATTGCGCGTTTTCCGGGTTTCGGCGGCAAGCTGCTGTTCCTCGCCTGCATGGGCTCGGTCGTGCTTGCAGGCGCCAAGGTGTTCGATTGCCTGAAATACGAAAAGGCCGAGCGCGAACGCCTCGCCCCGGCTCCTGCCGCGCTCGCCGGTAACGACAACGATGCGCGCAGCCGTAAGGACGCCCGCGAAGCCTGAAGCTGCACAGTTCGCGGGCTGAACCACCTCTATCTGGAACGGTGGGGCGATTCTGTTGCAAGGCTCGCCCCCAGCCCCTGGAATCCCTTCTGTTACCCGGTGGGTCCAACCGTGTTCTGGCTTTGTAAAGTCAGGCCGTTAGGCCCTAGAATTACGCAGCGAGAGCAAGTGCTTCGTTGTCGTTGGCACTTATGAGTTTTGAGCCTTTAACGGGTTACTCAGCCCGGACGAAAACACCGCTTTTGAACACACGTCGATCCTAGTTCGGCCCCGTCATCACCCCTGCGACAACAGGGAGTCTCCGTGAACGAAGACGGGTGATGGTGGAGCCGCCGGGTACCGCCCCCGGGTCCGCTGCATCTATTACTCGGCACAATTTATCGTCATAGCCGGTCGAAACCGGCAAGGGTCCATATAGGGAACTCGCGCCAAAAGAAAAGGGCGAGACCGCATGGCCCCGCCCTTCCCTGTTGATGATGCCCGAAGGGGCAGGAAGCGATCAGGCTTCCCCGCGTCCCTTGCGCAGTTCCTCAAGGATTTCCTTGAGCGCTTCGAGCTGCGGATCGACGGTCGCTGCCGCCGGTGCCGCTGCGGCCTCTTCCGCTTCCTGCTTCTTGGCCGATTCGACCAGCTTGTTGACCGAGCGGACCAGCAGAAACAGCACGAAGCCGATGATCAGGAAGTTGATCACCTGCGTGATGAACATGCCATAGCCGATCATCGGCACGCCTGCGGTCTTGAGCGCGTCATAGTCGGTCGCCTTGGACTGCAGTTCCGGCGGGATCGAGCCCAGCAGGATATAGAAGCGCGAAAAATCGATGGTGCCGAAGATCGCGCCGATCACCGGCATGATCACGTTTTCGGTCAGCGAGGTCACGATCTTGCCGAAGGCCGCGCCCAGCATCACACCGACCGCCAGATCGAGCACATTGCCGCGCGCAATGAACTTCTTGAATTCGTCAAACAGAGCCACGCCGTTTCTCCCCTGGCATGTAATATATGGGCTGATACGGAAACGACCCTGCCACAGCCGCAGGACCGCCTCAATTCTTTGTTCACTATCGCGCATTGGCCGCAGGCTTGCGGACAGCCCCGCTACATCGAGCCGCGATAGTTACGAAGCATTGCCCGCAGGCAATCCGGCAGCGATCCCGCTTGAACGCGCCCCGCCGCTTGCTATCTATCGCAGCAGGGATGGGGTTGTTCCCCATTCGAACAAAAGGATTCCTGTTCATGAGCCTGTCCGCTGCCGCCCGCCGGGGCCGCGTCGTCGTCGTTTCGCTGGCGCTGTTCGCACTCGCCGCCTGCGGCTTCAACTCGGTGCCGACCAAGCAGGAAGCCGCCAAGGCCAAGTGGGCCGATGTCGAGGCGGCCTTCCAGGAACGCGCCAACCTCGTGCCCAACCTCGCCGCCGTCGCCAAGGGCGCGGCCGAGCAAGAAAAGTCGATCCTCGTCGGTGTGACCGAGGCGCGCGCCAAGGCCACCTCGATCAACCTCACTGCCGACGATCTGAACGATCCGGCCAAGATGCAGGCCTTCCAGCAGGCGCAGGCGAACCTGGGCCAGGGCATTTCCCGCCTGCTCGCCAGCGTCGAGGCCTATCCCGACATCAAGTCGAACACCAATTACCAGATGCTCCAGAGCCAGCTTGAGGGGCAGGAGAACCGCATCCGTATCGCCATCCGCGACTACAACGCCTCGGTTCAGGACTACAACACCACCGTCCGCACTTTCCCGACGATGATTGGCGCGCGCCTGCGCGGTGCCTCGACGATGGTGCCCTACAAGGCGGTGACGCCGGGTGCCGACGTCGCGCCGAGCCTCGAAGGCAAGATCTGATCCGGTGAAGCACCTGCGCGCGCTTGCCGCGCTTTTCCTGCTGCTGCTTGTGGGTCTGTCCGCGCCATCGGCGTGGGCAGACGCCGCTGCCAGCGGTCCGCAGTTTCCCAAGCTGACCGGCCGCGTCGTCGACGATGCGCATATCCTGCCTGCCGACGAAGTTGCGCGGCTGGACCAGAAGCTGGCCGCGCTCGAACAGCAGTCGAACCGCCAGCTGGTGGTGGCGACCGTCTCCAGCCTGCAGGGCTACGAGATTTCGGACTATGGCTATCAGCTGGGGCGCAGCTGGGGCATCGGCCAGAAGGGACAGGACAACGGGGCCATCCTCCTTGTCGCCCCCAACGAGCGCAAGGTGCGAATCGAGGTCGGCTACGGCATGGAGCCGATCCTTACCGACGGCCTGACCTTCCTCATCATCAACCAGCAGATCCTGCCGCGCTTCAAGGCCGGCGACATGCCCGGCGGGATCGAGGCCGGGACCGACGCGCTCATCAAGCAGATGACGCTCCCGCCAGAGGAAGCGCAGAAGGTCGCCGCACAAGCGCAGAAATCGCATCAGCAGAGCGCTGGCGACGGTGTTTCGCTGGGCACTGTGATCTTCATCCTGTTCATCCTGTTCTTCGTCGCCCTGCCGATTCTCAACGAGTTGCGCGCTCGTGGCCGCCGCAGCCGCATGGGTGGCGGATTGGGTGGGGGGCCGATCATCTGGATGCCCCCGCTGGGCGGCTGGGATGACGATGACGATGATCGCGGAGGCGGCGGTTTCGGTGGCTTTGGCGGCGGTGGATTTGGCGGCGGCGATGGTGGCGGCTTCTCGGGCGGCGGCGGCAGCTTCGGCGGCGGCGGTTCGAGCGGCAGCTGGTAAAGGGAACCGGGGGCAATGACCAAGACCACATCCGCGCCATCGCGCCTGACCGACGCCGACCGCCAGCGCGTGGCCGACGCAGTCGCCGCGGCCGAACTGAAAAGCTCGGGCGAGATCGTCACGATCCTGGCCGAGCGTTCCGACGGCTATACCGACGTCGCGCTCAGCTGGGCGGCGGGCGTCGCCTTCCTCGCGCTCTGGGGGCTGGCGCTGGCGCCGGACTTCTACTTGCGCCTCTATGACCGGCTGTTTGCCGACTGGGGCCATGAATGGACCCCGCACTCGGTGCTGATGGTCGCGCTGTTCGTCTGCGGCTTCAAGTTCGCAGGCATGATGCTGATCCAGATGTGGGCGCCCTTGCGCTACTGGCTGATCCCCGGAGCGGTGAAGAGCGCCCGCGTGCGGGATCGTGCTCTGCGCGCCTTCCGCATTGCCGCCGACCAGCGAACCGCAGGCAAGACCGGCGTGCTGATCTACCTCTCCATGCGCGAGCACCGCGCCGAGATCGTCGCCGACCGCGCGATCGCCGCCAAAGTAGCCCCAGAAGTCTGGGGCAGCGCGATGAGCGCCCTGCTCTCGCATGTCCGCGAAGGCCGCGTGGCCGAAGGCATGGCCGTCGCGGTCGAGCAGGTAGGCGATATCCTTGCCCCGCACTTCCCGCGCGCCGATGACGATATCAACGAACTTCCCGACAGGCTGATCGAAGTATGACCGAAACCAAGCTCCCCCTCGATGCCGAGGTCCCGCGCGAGACGATGTGGCAGGGCAAGTTCATCGCCGCCTACACGCAGGGGCGTTGGGAATATGTCGGTCGCGCGCGCGGCATTCGCGCTGCGGTGATCCTTGCAGTGGACGAGGATGAAAGCGGAGAGCGCCACGTCATCCTCGTCGACCAGTATCGCGTGCCACTGGGCCGCCGCTGCCTCGAACTGCCCGCCGGGCTCGTCGGGGATACGGCAGGCAGCGAGGGTGAGGACGCCGCCAAGGCCGCCGCGCGCGAACTGGAGGAAGAAACCGGCTACCGCGCCGCGCGCATGGAGAACCTGGGCGAATTCTACTCCTCGCCCGGCATGGTCAGCGAAAGCTTCACCCTGTTCCGCGCCCACGGCCTCGAAAAGGTCGGCGCAGGCGGCGGGGTCGAGGACGAGGATATCCGCGTCCACCGCGCCCCCCTCGCCAGCATCAGCCAGACCATCGCCGACTTTCGCGAGGCAGGCTACGCGATGGACGTGAAGCTGCTGATGGCGCTGGGCGCCGCTCTGCTCGGCTGACGCGCTTGGGCACGAAGACCAGTTGGAGCGTCTGCCAGCGCAAGACCCGTTATGCGAGCGAGGCTGACGCCCTCGCCGTGGCCGAACGCGCGCCCTTCCCCTTGCGCCCCTATCGCTGTGCGCTGTGTCGCCAATACCACCTCACCAGCCGCACCAAGGGTATAAAACTCCCAGCCTTCGAGGCAGCGCGACGCAATCAGCGAGGCTCCGGAAGCTAGGCGCCCACGGTGGTCGTTTCCAGTCTGGCTTGCCCCGCCAGAGAGCGAACTGACCGAATATATCACCGATCTGCGATGGGTGGTGAGCAACCGTCGCGTTGGCCCACCCCGCTGCGACTCTGCAAGTCTCGTCCCCCCCCGGCAAGCGACAGGGGAATCCGTCGCGCACCGTTTTGCCCTCCCGCCTGCGGGAAGGCCGAAAGGCTTGGGAACGCAGAGACCTAACCGGACGGGGCCCCAGTGCAACTTCTGTTATGGGTGGTGAACGGACGGCCTGCTTTAGGGCGCACGTTAGGCTATAGAGGACATCAACTCCCAGCAGATAGGTTGTCCGCCTTAATATGGATTTGCATTGACGTTACCCGGAAGCGATAACCAATGAACTAAATCTGCCCGATATTCTTGGTCCTTTTCGTTTAACGCTGCGAACCCCTGATCCATATCGACATTGAAAAATACTTCTGCAAAGCGGCCGTTTTCGACACCGTCTTCCAAGAAGAGCTTCATATGAACAACCTCATTATTGATTAATGATGGATTTGAATTGATACCAACAGCGAAGCATTCAATGCTATTTGCAAAAATCCACCCCTGATCAATTCCATCGCTTTTCTTTTTTAGTATTCTTTGGAGAAAACCCCTTGTTTCTTGTGGCGCTGGGATGCCATATTCTTTTGCTAGAAGGCCCAGCAGTCGATCACTTTCGACGCCGCGTGAATGAAGGGTGACAGTTCCCCAAAAGCTGTGGAATGCATTTTCACCATCCCCATCGACTTGCTCTCGCCATCCAGAAACCGGGATCGTCGCGCCGAATCCAATAGGCTCATAAGCGGTTGCATCTGCTCGGAAAGCTAGGTGCCAACACGCGCTAGCTTCATCATATTCCTTGCCGATAATTTCAAAGGTCATGTCGCACATTGGCGGAAAGCCGTCCCCGACTTCTTCAACATGGCAAAATACATAGACCATTGGGTTCTCACGCCATTCATTTTGGCTTGGTTCTGTCTGCTTTCAGACCATCGTGCAAGATAGAGAAATGTCTGTAACGGGGCGCTTGCGGACACTGCCTCCCTGGTCATTCCTATGAAGCCACAACTGGCGAATGCACATGCAGAAGATGCGAAAAGGCCCGCGAAACCATCCGGTTGCGCGGGCCTTTTCGTCAGATGATCGGCAGGGAACGCCGGGTCAGTACTTGCCCCAGACGAACTTGGACGACAGCGCGAAGTTCCACACCGCGCCCAGCACGATGCCGGTCACGACCGCGATGGCCGAGTGGATGCCAATGGTCTTGAGCACGGCCGCCGAACCAACGTTCGTCAGCAGGCCCAGCGAGCAGGCCACGGCGAACTGCGCCCAGCCACGCAGCACCGGGCCAAAGCCGCGCAGGCGCTTGTCGGAATAGGTCAGTTCGTTATTCAACACGAAGTTGAAGGTCATCGCCACCAGCGCCGCAATCGCGTTGGCAACGTTGAAGGTCGTGCTTTCCGACCAGTTGCCGATCACGAAACGCACGCCGAACACGAAGTGCAGCAGCACCCACAGCGCGGCGACCTGAACCACCACGCCCATCGCGCCCACCGTGCCGAACAGCGCGAAGCGCGTCGGGATGATGCGTCCGAGCCACTTGTCGTAAAGGCCAACGAGGAATTCGAACACGACGGTCTGGTCCAGCTTGCTCTCGCCTTCCGCGCGGGCGGCGAAGTTCATGGGAAATTCCTTGACCCGCAGCGGCGTGTCAACGGTGGCGAGAATATCGAGAAGGATCTTGAAGCCCACGCCCGAAAGGCGATGCGCATCGGCACGCAGTATCTTGGCGGGGATCAGGAAGAAGCCGCTCATCGGGTCGGTCAGTTCGACACCCGTCACCTTGTTGGCGATCTTGTTGGCGAAGCCCGAGGCCTTCACGCGGTCGGGGCGGCCCCACTCCTCGGTGCTCGCACCTTCCGCGAAGCGCGAGGCATAGGCGAGGTCGTACTCGCCTGAGTTCACCGCCGCCAGCATGCCGCGCAGCAGCGCCGGATCGTGCTGGTGATCGGCATCCATCACTGCGACGAAGGGCGCGCTGGTGGCGCACATGCCCTCGATCGCGGCGCTGGCAAGGCCCCGGCGACCGATGCGCTGGATGCAGCGCACGCGCGTGTCTTCCTGCGCGATGCGGCGCACCTCGTCGGCAGTGCCGTCGGGGCTGTTGTCGTCGACGTAGATCACTTCCCACGCGATGCCTGCCAGTGCCTTGTCGATCCGCTCGACCATCGTGGCGATGTTCTTGCGCTCGTTATAGGTCGGCAGGACGATGGCGAGTTCGAGCGGGCGCAGGTCTGCCTGCGGCGCAGTATCGAGAGCGATGTGTGTACCGGTGATGGTCATGCGTAGGGTGTCTTAAAATCTAAACCTGAAAATTCCGTCAGCGATCGCTCTTACAGGCGTTCGAGCACGGCGTCACCGATTTCGCGCGTTCCGTGGCTGCCGCCCAGATCGCCGCCCTTGATGCCATCGGCCAACGTCGCCGCGACCGCGGCCTCGATGCGCAGCGCCTCGACCTCAAGGCCCAGCGAGTGGCGCAGCAGCATGGCCGCCGAGAGGATCGTCGCCATCGGGTTGGCAAGGCCCTTACCCGCGATGTCCGGCGCCGAACCGTGGATCGGCTCGTAAAGGCCAAAGCTGCCTTCCGCGAGACTGGCCGAGGCCAGCAGGCCGATCGAACCCACGCACATGCTGGCCTGATCGGAGAGGATATCACCGAACAGGTTGCCCGTGACGATCACGTCGAAGGCGCCGGGGTTCTTCACCAGCTGCATCGCCGCGTTATCGACATACATGTGGGTCAGCTCGACCTCGGGGTATTCCGCCGAGACCTCGATCATCACGTCGCGCCAGAGCTGCGAGGTTTCCAGCACATTGGCCTTGTCGACCGAGCACAGCTTCTTGCCACGCGTCAGCGCCGCCTTGAAGCCCGCGTGTGCGATGCGGCGCACTTCGTCCTCGGCGTAGGACATCATGTCCCAGCCCTGACGGCGGCCGTCTTCGAGCGTGCGGGTGCCCTTCTCGCCGAAGTACACGTCGCCATTCAACTCGCGCACGATGAGGAGGTCGATCGAGGCCGACACTTCAGGACGCAGCGAGGACAGGTCTTCCAGCCCCTTGAACACCTGCGCGGGGCGCAGGTTCGCGAACAGACCCAGTTCCTTGCGCAGACCCAGAACGGCCTGCTCGGGACGCAGCGCACGCTCCAGATGATCGAGCGCGAAATCGCCAACCGCGCCGAACAGGATCGCATCGGCCGAGCGCGCTATCTCCAGCGTTGCAGCGGGAAGCGGGTGGCCGTGCTTGTGATAGGCCGCACCGCCGACATCGCCCTCGACGAGTTCGAGACCCGGAAGATCAAGCGCCTTGAGCACCCGAACAGCCTGTTCAGTCACTTCGGGGCCAATTCCGTCGCCTGCAAAAACCGCGATACGCATGATGTCCGCTTCCTCGTCTTTCAACCGCTGATACGCGCCAGCCGCTCGCGCAGCAAAGCGCGGGCCGCCATAGCGTCTTGGCGGCGATCGGCAAGCGGATAGCGCGAAAGCTGGGTGCCCAGCCTATCGAAAACCGCCAGCATCGCCTCCCAGTCGTCGTCTTCCGGGCGGCTGACCGGCACGCCATAGCCCAGTTCGCGCAGCATCAGCACTTCGTAGGAAAGCAGCGCGATCAGCCATCCGCGTGCTGAGGGGGCCAGACATACCGCATCGAGCAGCGCATCGAGCGCAGGAGGCAGCGCCGGATACGGCTGGCGCTCGGGCAAGGCGGCGGCGGTCAGCGTCGTCACCCAGCCGATCGCGGCGGCGGGCAGCGGCTCGGTCAGCCAGGGCGCGCGGCTTTGCACTAGTTCCAGCCGCGCAAAAGGCAGCTGGCTTTCGGTGCGCGAGCGGATGTCCGCCTCCACCCGGTTTCCGGGGATCAGCACGGGCCGCAATTCGCGCCCGCGCCCGCCTGCGACATAGGCCGCGACCAGTCCCGCCTCAACGGTCAGCAGACGGACGATCGAGGCTGTCTCCCCATGTGCGCGCACGGCGCAGACCAGCGCGGTGGTGCGAAGCTGCACGTCTCAGACACCCCAAACGACGAACGCGCCGGAAGGCCCGACGCGCTCACGGAAATCGAAATGGGGGTTTAGGATCAACCTTTAGCTTCGAGCACGGCGATGCGCGCCTTCAGATCCTCGACCTCGGCGCGCGAGGAAGCGGCCATTTCCTTCACTGCCTCGAATTCCTCGCGGCTGACGAAGTCCATGTCGCCCAGCATCTCGCGGAACCGCTCGCGCGCCGAATCGCGCGCTTCGCGGGTCATGCCGGCCAGGGTGCCGGCGGCGCTGTTCATCATCTTGACGACATCGGCGATGAAAGGGTTTTCGCTCTGCATGGCGCCTAGATGGCGGCTTGTGCGCGTTATCGCAAGAGGGAGTTACATCTCGTCTCCCTCCCCACTCGTCGTCCCAGCGGAAGCTGGGACCGCTCTCGATGAAGCGCCCTGCCCACCGCAATCCCAGCCTGCGCTGGGGTGACGTTATGGAGAACCCGTCACCCCACCTTGACTGTCCTTGGTCGTTGGAGCCTTGCAGGCGCTGGCGGGGACTAATGTGATATTCTTCGCGCTCAATACCTCTTCGCGCGTATCATCGCCTGCCCCAATGGTCGCCGTTCCCTTGAAGGTCGCCGGGATTTCGCCACCCGGCCATTTGATGTCGTCCTGCTGGACCGGCGCATACATCGTGATGAGCAAAAGATTTTGCAGTTCACCCCCGCTCGTTTCCATAAGCCAGCTTGTGCCCAGACTTCCCTCCCCTTTTATCACACCGTCCGGGGTAAGACTCCCGCCCGCCGTGATCGTCCAACCCTCCGGAATATGGCAGACTGCGTTCACCGTCACACCCCAAGTATCGAACGAGAAGCTGTTGAGCTGATCCGTCCCGGTAAGCCCCAGCTTATCGATGGAAAGAAGATAGGTCTGCGGATGATCGACTTCTGCTGGCGCATTCGCCAGCAACAGGAGAGGTAACAGGAAACGCAGCGCGCCGGGCATCCCCTCCCCCTCAGATCTCGATCCGCTGCACTGCGCCTGAGCCTTGCGCGCCGTCCTGTCCGGGGTTCGCCTGAAGGAAGGCGTAATTCAGATACGTCGCGAACAGAATCCACGCGAGGTAGGGCACCAGCAGCAGCGCGGCAGGGCGACGCACGCGCCAGAAGGCGGCGATGGTGACGATCACCGCGAGGTCGAGCAGGCTGATCACCACCAGCCCGGCATGCATCTTGTGCGCGCCGAAGAACACCGGCGACCACGCAAGGTTGAGCACCAGTTGCACGCCGAAGAACACCAGCGCCAACCCACGCCCACGCGCGCCTCTGGCAGCACCAACCATCGCGGCGGCCAGGCCCATCATCACGTAGAGCAGCGACCAGACAATCGGGAACACCAGCGGCGCAGGGTAAACCGAAGGCTTCACCAGCGCGGCGAACCACGGGTTGTCCGGCCCGCTTACCGAGGCGCGTCTTGAGATGAAGCCGAGCAGGATCACCAGCGGCACGATCACCAGAGTCCAGCGCCAGAAACTGGCCCGCAACTGACCGGGAGAGGCAATCGAGTGCATCGGCGTTTCGTACTCCGTGGCGCGAACCCTCCGAATCGGGAGGTTCGCTGGAACAGGGGACGGTTTGTGCAGGCTGTGTGCCGCTCGCGCAATCGCAAGGTTTATCCCGCATTTGCCTCGCCTTGAGGGGCACGAAGCGCGGAAATCAGGAACTCGACGTTGCCTTCAGGTCCCGTAATGGGACTCTCGACGATGCCCTGCACCTGCCAGCCGTCCGCTTCCAGCCAGTCGCGCACCTCGTTGCAGACGCGTTGGTGCAGCGCCGGATCGCGTACCACGCCGCCCTTGCCGACCTCGCCGCGCCCGACCTCGAACTGCGGCTTGATCAGCGCGACCAGACGGCAGTGCGGCGCAGCAAGGCGCAAGGGCACTTCCAGAACTTTGGACAGGCCGATGAAGCTGGCGTCGCAAACCACCCAGCCATAAGGCCGGTCGATCATCTCGGACGTCAGCACCCGCGCGCTGGTCTGCTCCATCACCGTGACGCGCGGGTCCTGCCGCAGTTTCCATGCCAGCTGGTTGGTGCCCGAATCGACCGCGAAGACATGCGCAGCGCCGTTCGTCAGCAGCACATCGGTAAAGCCGCCGGTCGAACTGCCAACGTCCATGGCAACGGCATTCTTCGGATCGAGACCGAAGTGCGCGATGGCATGAGCAAGCTTCAGCCCCCCACGCGATACCCAGGGATGATCACGCCCACGCACCTCCAGCGGCGCATCGCCACGCAGCGACTGGCCGGGCTTGGCGATCTTGGTCTCGCCCGAGAAGACCAGCCCCGCCAGCACCAGCGCCTGTGCCCGCGTGCGGCTTTCGGCATGGCCTCTGTCCACCAGCATCTGATCGACGCGCTGCTTGGCGGCGGGCTTTTCGGGCGCCTTGCGGGCGGCATCCGCCTCGGCAGGCGTTGGGGCAGATTGGGGCTGGTGTGGGTCGGTCATCGGCAAAGGGCCCTTGTGATAGGCGGCGCCTCATTCCATACCGAGGGGATGAAGGCAAATCCGGCCCGCCCCGTTATCCGCGCTCTCCGCCCCCAAGACAACCGCGCGCCCACGACACCGCGCCGTACAATTCTTGCGGCAGGCGCCGCCCTGACCTCCCTGCTGGCAGCAGCGTGCGTACCGCAGGCCGAGGCGCCCGGCGGAGGCCATCACGGTCATCACCTGCCCCCGCGCCCCGCGCCGCAATATATGCCGACCTCGCCTTCTGCACCTGCCGCTCCCGTTTCACAGGACTGGCGAGATGCCCCGCGCACCATGGGCGACTGGACATGGGGACCGGTCAGCGGCGGCACGCGCGCCAGCTATGGCGATCTATCAGGTGGAAGCCTATTTTCGCTGACCTGCAACCGCGCCGCCCGCGCAGTGGTGCTGATGCGCACCTCCTCGATAACCACGCCTGCAACCATGCAGATCACCACGACCTACGGCGCGCGCAGCTTCACCGCGAGCCCGGTGCCCGGCGGACTTGCCATCACGCTGGCGGCAAACGATCCGCAGCTCGATGCCATGGCCTTCAGCCGCGGCCGCTTCGCGGTGTTCACCAGCGGCGCCCCCACGCTCTACCTGCCCAGCTGGGCCGAGGTTGGCCGGGTGATCGAGGACTGCCGCTGAGAGCGGACGTTCTCGGTCGGTCCCGGCAGCGATTCTCTCGCGTCAATTGTGTAAAAGTGCGCAGGTAATTGGGAGAATTTGCGCCGTTTTCGTGCCTTTCGGGCACGCAGCGGGCCTTTGCCGAAACAACGGCGAAAAGGCTCCGATCCCTGCGCCGTTTCGCTGGGGATAACGGGCGGGAAGCAACGATATTGACCGCAAAAAACAGGATTACAAGTCTTGTGATGCACTGCGGAATGCGACACATTTTCCTCAAGACAACGGCCCCCGGTTTACGCGCCTGGGCGCAGCCGAAGTCCCAGCCGCAGCGATGCGGCGCCTATGGCTCAACAGCGCGAAAGGAGGTGATCCGATGTCTCATGGTTCAGCAGAGAGGTCGGCAATTTCCGTCGTGAGGCATTATCGCTGATACGCTCTTTTGAGCGCTTGCGATAAAGGTCTCACTGGCGGCACTTCCCGGCCGCTGACCATGCGAAGGGTCGTACCGAGATATCGGTGCGGCCCTTCTCAGTTATGGCCTTACGGAAAGGACGGCCTTGCGCAGGTTTAGTGCGTTTCAGCTGTCGCCGCGAACACAGCCTTCAGAACGGCAAATCAACCAGATTCGGCGCCACCCAGTCACGCCGGGCGAGCGGCGAAAACAGCCGCCCCCGGCTCCAGTGCATCAGCAGCCAATCGGAACGCCCCAGCGATGACGCCATGATTTCGGCAAGCACATCAGCGAGTTGTCGATCATCGAGCCATGCTTTCGCCGCGCGCAGCGAGGCCAGGGTAATCGTGTGATGATAGCCCGAACTGTCGGTGTTCGCCGTTCCCGTCGCTTCGTTGTACGCGCGGATAATGGCGCGCAAAGCGGCAGGCTCGGAAGACTCGGGACGATGGCGCAGCAACCACAGCACGGCCGCAAAATGCGCCTCATGCGTCCACTGCACCTTGGGCAGCGAGCGGTTGAGAAGGCCCAGAGCGGCAGATTCAATGGCAGTGTTGTCGAGCATTATCCATGCGCCTTGCCGCATCCACGAACCGCACGCCAGTGAGGCCATCGGAGCCCTCGCTTTTTCCGCAGTTTGCGTGGCTTGCACAAGGTGCTAAGAAAAATGCACGCGATGGAAAATTTCCATTACCTTGTCATTTAGGCAATTTTAGTTCACTGGGGCCGTCCCCCACCCGTTTCAAAGGACCCTTCGATGGCGACTCTCGCCGATACCGGCCTCGCATTCACCACCCTGCCCCATCCGGCTCCGGCCAGCGACGAGCAGCGCGCGGCGGTACTCGCCAACCCCGGTTTCGGCTCGCACTTCACCGATCACATGGTCGTCATCGAATGGAGCGAAGGCACCGGCTGGCATGACGCAACGCTCGGCCCGCGCGGCCCGCTGGCCCTCGATCCGGCCGCCGCCGTGCTTCATTATGCGCAGGAAATCTTTGAAGGTCTGAAAGCTTACGTGCAGGCCGATGGCAGCGTTTCGCTGTTCCGCCCCGAAGCGAACGCCCGCCGTTTCAACGACTCCGCCCGCCGCCTCGCCATGCCCGAGCTGCCCGAGGCGCTGTTCATCGAGGCGATCGAGCGACTGGTCCGCGCCGATCGCGGCTGGATTCCCGAAGGCGAAGGCGCCTCGCTTTATCTCCGCCCCTTCATGATCGCGACCGAAGCGTTCCTGGGCGTGCGTCCGGCCAAGAGCTACAAGTTCATCGTCATCGCCAGCCCGGCAGGCAACTACTTCAAATCCGGCTCACCCGCCGTCTCGATCTGGGTCAGCGACTATGTTCGCGCCGCGCCCGGCGGCACCGGCGCGGCCAAGTGCGGAGGCAACTACGCCGCCAGCCTCGTGCCGCAGGGTGAGGCCATCGCGCGCGGGCACGATCAGGTCGTGTTCCTCGATGCCGTAGAGCGCAAGTGGATCGAGGAACTGGGCGGCATGAACCTGTACTTCGTGTTTGCGGACGGCACTCTCCTGACCCCCGAACTGACCGGCACGATCCTGCCCGGCATCACGCGCGACAGCCTGCTCACACTGGCGCGCGAAGAAGGACTGCAGGTGATCGAAGGCCGGTATTCGATGGACGAATGGCGCGCCGATACTGCTTCCGGCAAGCTGCTGGAAACCTTCGCCTGCGGCACTGCCGCTGTGGTGACGCCGGTGGGCAAGGTCTGCGGCCATGACGGCGATTTCGAAATAGGCACGGGCGGCCCCGGTCAGCTCACCCAGAAGCTGAAGGCCCGTCTTGTCGCGATCCAGCGCGGCCAGGAAAGCGACACGCACGGCTGGGTCCGCAAGATCGCCTGAGCAGGCACCGCATCGACCGGATCTAAAAAAGGGCGCCGAAACCATAAGGGTTCGGCGCCCTTTTCATGCGCCGAATTTTCTTAGGCCTCTGTCGTTTCACGCCATCAATGAAACGGCCTTGGTGACGGGGAGAGCGGCTTACCTTGCGCAAGACCCTCACCACAGCGCAGAACCTGCAAGGCATGTGCATGCCCCAGCAGCAAATTCCGCAAGCGCTGCTCCTCCAGACCGTGCGCGGTGCGTGGCAGCAGATCGAGATAGGCCAGCGCCAGCGGCAGAAAAGCGCGCACGGCGACATCGAAATCCCGACACGCTTCAAGACTGGCCGCATCGCGCCGTGTCGCCCGCAAGTGCGCATCGTCGACAGCCCAGTATGCGACAAAAGGCTCCAGCGCGGAAAAACGGCGCGGCAACAGGGACGAAAACGCGGAAAGGCTCGACATGCAGACATGACCTCAGGGATGGATGTGCGACCGGGCGTTTCTGTGCCCTTGGGCGATGGCGCCTGCCGCCCTCCTTACCGGCACATCACTGATCCGCACCTGAAGATAACCTTAGGTATTTTCACTGGATTGATGATGGGTTCATCGGAGCCTTGTCGGGATGCAGACCGCTTCCTACTTCCCCTCGCGACCTTTCCTCGCAGGAGCTTGCCATGTCCGATCCCGTTTACACCCCGCCCAAAGTCTGGACCTGGGACAAGGCCAACGGGGGCCAATGGGCAACGCTCAATCGCCCCGTATCAGGTGCCACGCATGACAAGGACCTGCCGCGCGGCGAACACCCCTTCCAGTTGCACTCGCTCGGCACCCCAATGGCCAGAAGGTGACAATCCTGTTCGAGGAACTGCTCGACGCCGGATTCTCCGAGGCTGAGTATGACGCCTGGCTCGTATCAATTATGGATGGGGACCAATTCGGCAGCGATTTCGTTGCCATCAACCCGAATTCGAAAATTCCCGCCCTGCTCGACTGCTCGGGCGACAAACCCTTTCGCGTGTTCGAATCGGGCGCGATCCTGATGCATCTGGCAGAAAAGTTCGGCGCCTTCCTTCCCACGTCCGGCCCGGCACGCGCCGAATGCCTTTCCTGGCTGATGTGGCAGATGGGCAGCGCACCGATGATCGGCGGCGGCTTCGGGCACTTCTATGCCTATGCGCCCGAGAAATACGAGTACCCGATCAACCGCTACGCGATGGAGACCAAGCGCCTGCTCGACGTGGCCGACAAGCGCCTGGGCGATAGTGAATATCTGGCCGGCGCAGACTACACCATTGCCGACATGGCCGCCTACGGCTGGTTCTCGCGCATGGTGAATGGCGAGGCTTATGGCAATGCCGGTGAATTTCTGCAGATCAGCGAATATGCAAATCTCGTGCGCTGGTCGAACCAGCTTGGCCAGCGTCGCGGCGTGAAGCGCGGCTCGATCGTCAACCGCAAGGGTGAAGGCTTCATAGAAAACCGTCACAGCGCAGCGGATATCGACGCAATCCTCGGCACGAACTGATGCTTTGCAGCCGGTGCGGAGGAACGCCGCCGCACCGGCTGCGAAATGACTATTTTTCCTGCCGAGAGGCCTTTTCAGCCCGGTAATTTATCGCTAAGCGCCACTTCCCTGATGGGGCGTCGCCAAGTGGTAAGGCACCGGTTTTTGGTACCGGCATTCGCAGGTTCGAATCCTGCCGCCCCAGCCAAGGGTTTTTGCTGAGTCTCATGGTGTCAATCATCTGAGGCACTTTCCATTTTCAGCAGTTATGAGGCGGTGCGCCTCCAGTTTCGCCACGGCAGAATCACTCTGTGTGGCGGTCATGGCTTGATACCGCTCCAACATCTCGATCACTGTCTTGATGGTCCAACCAAGGATCGAAGCGATCTCCGAAGGGGTCGCTCCAGCATCGGCCCGCATGGTGCAGGCCGTCCCGCGCAGGTCGTGGAAATGAAGGCCCGACAGCTTTGCAGCCTTCGTCGCCTCACCCCATTTGTGCATGAAGTGGGTCGGTCGCGGATCGACTTTCCGCAGCTCACCCTTTGCCGTCGTCAGGATCGTCTTTGCCGTCCTGGGCATCGCGTCCAGCAAGGCACGAAGGCCGGAGTAGACCGGCATACGCGGCGTACTCCGCGATGATGTCGGCGACGGTGGTCGGGAGAGCAATGGCGTTCATGATGTCACCACCTCCCCCGCACTCGCCATCACATCGCCCACGGTATCCCAGGCAAGCGCCTCTGCGTCGGGAATGTCGCGGCCCGTGATGTTGCCGAGATCGAGCGCAATGCCATGACGGGTCAGCGCGTCGGCGCCGAGGTCATCGAGGCGTGCGCCCGGCTCGATAGGATTCCGCGCCAGTCCGGGCAGGTTGCTCTGGATTTAGGGGATGATCATGCGGCCATCCTCAGGTCTGAAATGCCTGGCTGGTTTGCGGCGACGAGCGCGCGGGCAACAGGCGGGCAAACGCTGTTCCCGATCGCGCTGATCTGCTCAGCGATCGTCAGGCGGCGCTCTACCCACTTGCCGCGCAGGAACTTGCGAACGATCGGGTCAAGCACGTAGGTTTCAGGGAAGCCCTGCGCCCGAGCCAGCTCGCGCGGCGTCAGCATGCGCAGGCCGATGTCAACGATGATGTAAGTCTTCGCATCGATCGTAACCGTTACGACGGCGAACCGAGCGCGGGTGGTGACGGTGTCCAGCGGGCGATCGACCGGCTGGATCTACGACGTCTCACCGTCGCCATCTGTGCCGTAGTACTTCACTAGGAATGCCGCAGTCTTCACGGCCCGGTCCATCATTTCCAGCGGCAGTGCTCCTTCCTCAAACCTCCTGACCGGTGTCCTTGAGCACGGCATATGCGGTCACGGAAAGGTTCTGAGGGTTTGATCGATCGATGCGCCAGTCGATCCGGCCATGGAAGATGCCGGAGCTATTGGCCCGCGCGATCATGTACTGCGTGGCAAACCCTGCCTTGCCGTTCACGACATGGATATTCTGCATCACGATCAGCGGGACTTCGCCCATGGCCTCCGCGAGCGTCAGCGCAATGTAGCAGTTGGCCAGCGCCTGCTCTGCGGTGCCCTTGCGCAGATGATCGGGCACAAGCGGAGAGGTAGCAAACATGCGTGCCTGCCGCCGACGAAGGGCGAAAACCTCGCCCTCGCGGCTCATGGGGGCGCTGGCGGGTTCGTGGGTCACAATCTGGGTAGCCATGGGGATTCCTTGCTCAGGCAGCGGCCGCGAAGGCCATTTCTTCGGGGGTCAGGTCGTCGATGCGCATGCGGGCCCATGTCGGCAAACCGACTTGTGCGGGCTCATCGGCGTATCCGGGCCAGCGGTTCTCGCGCAGGCAGTGGGCGAACAGGTTGATCGCGCGGCGGTTCAGCACCCTGCCCCGCTCAATGTCCTCGCCGGGCAGCTCGTAGAGAGCGACGCAATGCGGGGCATCCCGCTCGACCACGACATGGACCCAATGGGTCGGATAGTGGCCGTAGATCGCCTTGATGCCGTCCATGTAAAAGGCGGCACTCTGGTGATATCCGAAGTTGTGGATCGCCTTGGCGAAGCCTTCCGGGCTCGCATTGCTCTCGGCCACGAACTTGAGATCGGACACCACCATCATGGCGCGCTTGGTCAGGATGCTGTTCGGTCGGAAGTCGGGCCGGGCGCGTAGCCACACGCCAGTTTCCGGGTCCTGCCAGCACAGCGTTTCCTCTGTCACGCCATTGGTCAGCGTGGCCACCGCCAGATCGCTGCGACGGATCGCGGCAGCTACGGCCTCGATCGTTTCGGCCTGGTCGAAGGTCAGCACGGTCATGCCGCTCTCGGCAGCCGCATCGGCCTCCGCGATTTCGAGCGCGAACTTCTGGGTCGCGGCCCGCGTGAAACCCTCCGGTAGAATGTGATAGGCCTCGGCCCATCGGTCAGCCAGCTGGATGCGGTCGAGGTCAGCAGCAACGCGCCCTACGCCGCCCCGCTGGAGTTCGGCACGTCGAAGATGGCCGCGCGCCCGTACATGGAGCCCGCCAAGAACGCCAAGCGCAAGGCAGTCACCCAGCTCGTCCGCAAGGCCGTGGACAGCGTGGTGCGCAGATCGAAATCAGGAGACACATGATGAAGACGGTCACCTTCACCCGCGAATATCGCCACCCCCTGCCCGGCCACCGCGAGGCTGTCTATCCGCCGAACGTCGAGATCGAGGTGACAAACGAGGTCGCCTGCGCCGCGCAGAAGGCCGGTGCCGTGAAGGAAGAGGAGGCGACGGACGATGGCGAGCGATCTGCTGAGGGAAACTGAGCGTGCCGCAATAATCTCGCTCAAGTCCGATGCACCGCTTGCCCAGATCGTTGCGAAGGCCTTGATCGATCCCCAGCCCGGTACTGCCGGTGTTGACGCTGACGGCGCGGCGGTCTGGCCGTTCATCCGCCTTGACGGGACGTAGGCGATCCCAGCGGGTCGCGGATGCACCGCCCGGTCGCAGGTGAGCTTCCAGTTGCACAGCTTCGCCAAGCCCGCCTACGACACCAGCGGCGCGATGATCGAGACGGCGCGGGACTATACCGGCCGGATGAACAGCGCGGTTATCGAGGCCATCCACAACCACGCTTTCACGGTCGCGGGTCGCCGCTACCGGTTCATCGTCCAGTCATCCCGCCTGATGGCCAATGGCGATGAGGCCGACGCTTGGCATGGCATTGCATCTGTAGTGGCGCAGGCCTTCGCAGGCTGATACCCTGCGCGTCATGCAGGACACCGACTATCTCGTGATGAAGGAGCTGATGAAGATCCTGATCCGCAAGGGCATCATCACGGAAGAGGATATCTCGGTCGGCGTCGATGAACTGGCCCGGATCAGCCAGACCGCATCGACGAACCTGCACATGCTCGCCTTGGAAGCCAGCTCCATGTCCGCATCCGAGTTCGAGGCCGACTATCGCCGTCGCCAGATGCGCGAGCGTACCGCATGGCTGGAGAAGCAGGCCCAGCGCAACGGCGGTAAATCCGAGGACTAAGCAGCCCTACCTTCCAGCAAACCCATGCTGGAGATTGCCCGTGTCCGAGCCGAATAGCGCCGACTTCGCCCTGATCAAACTGCAGACCGCTGACGGCCCGCCGGCAGTTTTCACCCTGCTGTGCGGCGTCGAGAGCGCCACCATCAACCGCTCGGCCCAGACCAGCGAGACGTATCGCCGGGACTGCGCCAAGCCGAACCGCCCCGGCAAGCGCAAGCTGCGCGTCACGGGCTCGTCGTGGCAGACCAGCGGCTCGGGCAACGACAACATCGACCTCGAAACCGAGTACGGCGATGCGTTCGGTGTCCGCAAGACGTACAATGTCGAGCTCTACCGCGACGACGGCACCGATGCAGGCACCGGCATCCTCACCACGCGCAACCAGGCGATGACCACCGACACCCCCGGCACGATCGAAGTCACCATCGAGGGTGAAGGCGATCTCGTCTGGACCGTCGCCGCCTGATGCCTGACACCCGCGTCGAACTGGATTTCGCGAACGGTCGCTACTCGTTCTGGCTCCCGCTACCCCGTGTGCTGGAACTGGAGCGGGTATGCGGCAACAAGTCGATCTTCCAGATGTACGACGAAATGGGCGCGGGCCTTGGTATGCAGGGCGAGGCGCCGGTCTACATGGGTGGCGGATCGGCCAAGGTCACGGACATTCGCGAGACGATCCGGCTTGGCCTGCTGGGCAGCAATGCGGGGTTTGTCGACGGCTCCGAGATCGAGGTCGGGCCGATCACGGCGCGCAATCTCGTCGACGAATACACCTTCCCGAACCGGCCCATGATCGAGGGTCTGCACATCGCCTGGTCAATTCTGCACGCCGCGATCTCCGGCATTTCGCTCAAAAAAAAGCGGCCGCGGATCAGGAAGCGCATACCGAGCCGGGAGTATCTTCGGGCGTCAGCGATCCGGAACGGTTGCGGCGGTTTGTTGATGCGCATCGGGGGTAGACGTCGCCAAATACACTTTAGCAACCCATGCGCCGATGCTATGCGAATTGATCAGGGCGACATAGAGGGGGCAATATGAAGATTGTGCATGGGATCGCGATTGCGGCGATTTGTTTTGGAGCGGTTCCGGCAGAGGCTGCGGATTTGATCCTCTATCCCATCCAATCCGGGCCAGAAACTATCCGTTACCGCACCGGCATTCCCACGCTGAATATTGAGACGGCTACCGGATCGGTGACGGTCACACCGCTGCCGCTGGACCACAATCACGCGACCTTCGCTGTAGCGGTCTACAATAAGGGTGATGACTCCGTGAACGTCGGCATCGAGAATGTCACGGCATCGATAGGGCAGAATGAAATCCCTGTTTTAAGCCGCGAAGAGCTACAAAAAAGGGCAAAGAGCCGTGCCGCCTGGTCCATGGTCGGGCTTGCGCTACTTTCTGGAGTGGCAGCGGCAGCGGCGTCCACCGCTCACACAACTGATCATTATTACGGTAACGTGCGAACGCCGCGCGGCACATACTCCTGGGCGACCAGCTATCGAGACAACTCTCTCGGGGTGCTGGCAGCCACTGGAGCGGTCGCAGCGGGGACCGCTGGTATTGTCGGAATCCAGAACCGGCTAGAATACACCCTGGGAACCCTCGCCACGGACATTCTGCAGACCACAACCGTTGATCCCGACAACAGCTACGGCGGGGTGGTTGTGATTGAAAAGCCGTCTGGCGTTCGCATTCCTTACGATGTTACGCTTACGGTTCACTTCAATGGGGCAGATTACCCATTCACATTTCGCATGACGGAGCAGGGAAAAAATAAGCCCCCTGCCTTCTCGCAGTCCGCGCTGGGTAATCGTCACCGGGCTCCTGCAGACCCATCAGCCACTGGCGCGCCAGTATCTACAGCATCGGCATCATCCGACAGCCTGCCTCCTCCCGCTGCCTCCAGTTCGTAAGGGAAGCATTTACGGCCAACGATCCTGAGGTCTTTGGCCGCTGTCTTTTCTGACATCGGGTGACGGTATCCTAAAGTGATGTGATTGGCCCCGTCCCTCGGAACGATGTTCCAGTACAGCATCGGTGCTCGCTTGAACCAATTCATCTGCTGGCTGAACTGAACGCTCACCCCGCCACCTTCTATAGGCACCTCCTTAGAGGGAAGTCCTGATATCTTTTGCTTGATGCACTGGATCAGAATATCCGGCGACTGTGCAGTGGCAATGTCCAGGCGGACCATACGCGGCGGTTTCGCAGCCGCAGTCAGCATCAAGCACGATGCAAGCCCCGCAGCCATCACAAGTCGTTTCATTGAATCCCCTCAAGATCAGCCGGTAGGTAAAAGCCCGGACCGCTGATTCTGCAAGGGGATGGAAATGATTTAATTGCCCCCCGATCCTCCGCATTTTGCAGCGGCCTCCGGGGTATGGGCGAGTTCAATGCATTGAGCCGTAATTCTAGCCCTCAGATCATCAGAAGCCTGTTCAGCACTGGACTTTTGCGGAAAGGCGCCACCTTGGGCCGCTAGCCATAGCGCAAACCCAACTGCGCCGAACCAGGCCAGACCAATAGCCCCCATTGCCGGGGACTTCAGCATACCAGCATCATCGCGATAGGCTGGGTTCGCGGTCATCTCCAAGGCTTTGATCACCAGGTAAGCGCAGCCGAGCCAACCGATAATCTACAGCATGGCATCCCTCCAACAACGGTAATCCCACCTAACCCCCTCCGATAGCCTGCCGCAATGGCAGAAATCGATCCCGTCATCCTGCGCCTGATCGTCGAGAACGGTCAGTTCCTCTCCGACATGAAGAACGCCACCCGTGTTGCGAATGGCGGATTCACGGAGATGGAGCGCGGCGTCATGTCGCTTGAGCGGCAGATGCGGCAGTCGACAGGCGTGATCTCGTCGTCTGTGAAGGGGCTCGCCGCCAGCATTGGCGCTGGCCTTTCTGTCCGCGAAATTGCCAATCTGGCTGACGGCTATACCCGCTTCACGAACAGCCTGAAGGTCGCTGGTCTGGAGGGGCAGAACCTCGCAAAGACCCAGAACGACCTGTACGAGATCGCCCAGAAGTACGGCACCGAGCTCGATAGCGTCGGCACGCTCTACAGCCGCATTTCCGCCAGCGCCAAAGACCTCGGCCTGAGCCAGTCGCAGTTGCTGGAGTTCGTGTCCGGCACGTCGGCGGCGCTCAAGGTTTCCGGTCAGTCTGCGACTGAAGCGTCGGGTGCCCTGCTCCAGCTCTTGCAGGCTCTCAGCGGTTCGACGATCCAGCCCACACATGCCTCGGATACTCAGGCCGCAGGCGGATGCATGATCCGTCGCCCTGCCATAGACGTCCGCGCTTTGGCTGGCGCTGCGGCACCTTGAGCCCTTCGCGCCGCCATATCCGCTCGACCCGCTTATGGTTTACCGTCCATCCCGCATGGCACATGCAACGCTGTCGCCCGGCGGTAACCGTAACCACCATATTGCTTCGCCAAGGCGATGATGTCCTCTGTCAACGCCTGCTCGTCGCCGACATCGCCCCCGCTGGCCGTCGGGATATTGGAGCCCAGCCCCAGATTCTGCCCACCGCCGAACGACTGCGGAATGCTGCGAACGACATCGCCCAGATCGGCCTTGCCCTCCTCCTGCATCTGCTCGCGGCTGAGAGCAATGACGGGCGAGGAAACCGGCGCCCCGCGGATGCGGCTGCCCGTCACCATAATCGCCGGCTGATCCGCTTCCGGCGCTGATCAGGTTCCGTGCGTCGCAACAGGCGCGCCTGCGCGTCGTACGACAAATCCGTCCTGCGCGCGCACGGCGAGCAGACCGGTCCCGGCCAGGAGCCTCGCGAGCGCTTCCCGGAGCGTGAAAGTGCCGCGAAGAGCAGCCGTGCGCTGACCGGACACACTGCTGTCGTCGGCCAGGACGGTTCGTCCCGAAAGCAAAGCCACGTCCGCGAGCGATTGTGCAAGGCTTTGTTCCGGAAAATCGATCGTAATCGTATCGTCCGAACGCGCGAAAGCGGCCGATGAAAAAACAATCCCGACGGCAAGCGAAGTCGTTGCTAACCACAGCGTGGCGGCACAGGCATTTTTCCTCACTTTTTTATTTTCCACTGAAGACCTTATTGGACGTTCAGGAGATGGGACGCAGAATTAGGAAATCACCATGAGATTTTTTAACGGACCTGGCGCAGACTATTCTCGAGGCGACAGGGTAAGGAGGGTTGCGTTATCCTGTACCACGCGCAAACTCAGCAACCGCGCCACGGCCTGCGCAAAGCCTTGAGGATCGGTCGCCCGGAAGGCACCGGTCAGGGGCGGGATCCCGATACGCCAGGCGCCAGTCTGATCCTGACCCGGTTGTAGCGATTGATCGCGCCAATCGCGTCCCCAAGCGGGCTCGCATCCAGTGTGAGCATCCCCGAAACCCACGTCAGTCCTGGCGCTCGATGGTCTTGGGGACGGCCGGAGTGTCCATCTCGAGTGCACTCCCCGCAGAAATACGGCGCGCTCGGGGCCGGTTTCTTCCAGTGCGATCGGCACGTCCGGCGCGGCAATCTGCAACGCGCCCTCCCCAGTCGTCGCGTCGAACACGGCGCCGGTCACTTTTGCGCTCCGGGCACCGGCTGTGACGACCACCGGTCCGGCTTGCGGGCTGGCCGGGTACGAGAACATGCAAGTGACATGCGCCGACGCTTTTCGACCGCTCAAAGCGGCTTGGACATATGTGTCGGCAACCCGGCCCCACCCTGCGGGGCAGGATGAACCCTAAATCCATACACTTGCGAGGTTCTCACGCCTCGGCACCGAAGATATTCGATGCGGCTAAAGTCTACTATGCCGCCAGACGGGATCAAGTCAGGATTATCAAAACACCTGAGCGTGTCGACCTCGCAACAGGATTTCTCTCTGATACCGGAAAATTAACATCAAAAACATCATCTTGTCGCATGGCAGTGAGCGTATTCCGTATGGAGATACGGGATATTCGACAGTCCAGGCGCAATTTTTCGTAGGGCAAATCACATCTCGAGCATCCAGTAATACTTGGTCCTTTCACGCCACCAAGACATGATCAGATGCCCCCTTGCACCGACTGCGATTTCGAAAATCCCGCCGCCGCCATGACAGGCCTGCCTCGAGATCGAGACAACCAGCCGCGACACGGGGATTTCGCCCTCGCCATCCTGCCTGGATTGGACCAAACTTCTGCAACCACCTTGGCAATTGTCATTTTAGCAGGATCATGGCCTCTGCACCGTCCGGCCCTGCTTCCGAAAAATCCAGACTGCGAACCGAGACCTGGTCGCGACCGCCCCGCTTTGCCTGGTAAAGTGCTTCATCGGCCAGGCGGTAGAGCGCTTGAAAATCCGCGATCAGTACACTTTGCGCGACGCCAATGCTGACCGTGACGGGACGATTTCCAATTCGCTCTCCGTGCCTGCAATCCCGTATCTGCGTGCGCAGGCCATCTGCAAAATTCATCAGATCCATGTCCATCAGACCAGCAATCATGATGGCGAACTCCTCGCCACCGAGCCGTGCAACCGCACAAGATGCGCTTTCGTGGTCAGCAAGACATTCGCCGATCGCCTGAAGCACCGCATCACCGGCATCGTGACCGTACACGTCGTTGATGGACTTGAACCAATCGACATCGATCAAAAGGAGCGCAATGGCCTCGTCTCGATCGTGCGCAGCGCCCATAATTGCTTGCGAACGTTCAATGAACCCCCGCCTGTTGGGTAATCCGGTCAGCACATCTCGGCGTGCCAGTTCCTGCGCCTGGGCTTCAGCGTGACGTGCCAAATCCCGTTCCATCTTGAGGCGCGCGTGCGAACGGGAAGCTGCCACAGACAGCCACAGGGTCTGCCATGCTGCCGCGAAGAGTACCAGGATCTGGGATCCACCTCCCCAGAACATGGCGTCGGCGTCGAAAAAGTTGGTCGAGGCCAGCGCGACCATCGGGACTGCCCACGCTCCCGCAAAGCGGCGCGCCGAGAGACTGCCCCGCCGCCAGGCCTGGCCGAGGCAACACGTGACAACGAGCAGATCGGCGAGAACTGCCAAGGATAGCACGCTGCCCAACAGGTCGATCGGTCCAGACCGCATCAGTGAAATCGGAATGCCCAGAAGACTGACGGCAAGCGTCAGCCCCAGAGCCAGCCCCCTGAGCCATTTGGCAACATCGCTCTTGTCGAGCGCCGTGACCGCGCTCAGGGTTGCCAGAGAGATCGCGAGACAGGAAAGGCCGGTGCAGATCTGCGCCGAGACTGCTCCGGCCATCCAGGGCAGGAAGAAGAGATGAAGCTGCGACCAGCAACTTCCCCACGCGATCATGCAAACTGCCCATGATGCCTGCCAGGCAGAAAACTGGTTGCGCATGGTCAGCGCCAGGGATGCATTGTAGATGGCGCCCACCAGCAACAGCGTCAGAGCCGCGCCGACCAGGGCCGCCAAGCCAGTGGTTTGCGTAGCTTCCTCACCGTTTTCGACGAGCCGCATACGCAAAAGGCGTGCGCTTGCGACTTTGTCGAAGCGCATAATGAAACCGACAAGGCGAGCGTCGCGTTGCGGTGCGCGAAAAGCAAGTTGCCCCCCTGCCCGCCAGTGTTCGCCAAAATCACCGCTGCGCACGCCCTGTCGTTCCGTCTTCCCGTCCGCATAGACGAAAGTCACCGCCAACCGGTCGAAGCGCGAACTGTGGATGATGAGCGACAACTCGTCATTCAGGTCCACGCCCGAAGGCAGGACATCGTAAAACCACAGAACGCCTTTTTGATACCCGCTGGGCATGCCCGTACAATTGAACCTCGCAGGCATATAGCCTTGCGGAACTTCGACCGCGCTCACGGCATGGCACAAGGGCCGGTTGATGTGCAGGTTTGTAGCTGACGCAGGCCCGGACCATCCGCCCGCAACCACAAGAAGCGCCAGTGTGCAAAGAAGGCCCCATGCCCTTCGACAAAGTATCTGGAGTAACGATTCGTGCGGCATGTCTTGCGTAATAGCCTAAAAATACTGCATTCGTTACAGAGGCACGGATAAGCGAAGATGGCGATATCCGGATCGGTGCCGATTCACTGGTGAAGAACAGCTACCGCCGTGTGATCGATCATACAGTATGCGCCCAAACGGTAGAACAGCGGCTTTTGACATCCCTTGTCGGCGAGCGGATGGCAGCTGAACGATGTCGGGCAAAATCGGGCCGGATAGCACCAAACCGGCTAATTCCTGTCGGGCGCACCGCCAAGCGCGTAAGCATCGGCCGCCCCAATAGTCACGCAGACAATACATCAAGAACTTGGGCACCGGATGGTACACCGCTGCCCTGATCCGCAGACACAGCAAGCCGCGCGCCGCATAATATCCACGCCGCCCAGCTCGCCAAAAATTCCATAATGGGAATTACGCGCAGGACGCGCTATCAAGGTCGTTCAGCATGATCTTCATGGCTTCCTTACCTCGCTGCGTCAGCTTTACAACAACTCGGCGATGATCAAATATATCGGGAATTCGCTCAAGAAAATTTGCTGCAGCGAGACGGTCTATTCGGCGCATCGCCGAAGCAGCTGTTTCGCCGGAGACAAGCATCAATTGCTTTATGTAAATTGTCGTATTTTGTTCCGAGCTTATGAAAAGCTCGAGCATCATATCCCAAGCAGAATCACGAAATAGCCCTCTCGGTGCAATTTTTGCAATTCTTTGACGAGAAGAAAGCAGCCTCTTGGCACATTCCAGAAGGCTATTATTTACACCTCCACAGAGATTGGAATGGGAGGGTCCTTGCCCTCTTGCAGCATCACGCAAATATGTGCCGACCCCAAACTCTTCAATGAAAGCTTCAGCATAAGCCATTCATCTCATCCTGCACCTGCTACCGCCAGCACCAAAATGGACGCAAAGGCCTTAACAAAAAATTCACTTTTTCGATTATGAACTGACGTAATTTATTATAATTATTACATATTTTTATGCACACAAGTGAACTATAGCTCATCGTTCACGCAACGCTTCCCGAGCCTTGTTGAAAGGCTTCAGAAGATACTCCAGAACGGTCCTTTCGCCAGTATGGACATCAACCGTGGCGATCATGCCGGGACTGATCGGCAAGCGCTTACCAAGCTTGTTGACCAGGGCTTCCGAATTGGTCCGAATGAACACCCGATAATAATATATATCCGGCTTCACCTCATCACGGATCGTATCCGGTGAAATGGTCGTGACCCTTCCCTGCAACCCTCCGTAGATCGCGTAATCGTAAGCCGTGATCTTGACCGTCGCGCGCTGCCCCGGATGGATGAAGGCAATATCCCGAGGCGACATGCGCGCTTCAATCAACAGTTGATCCCCCAGCGGAACGATCTGCATGACCTCGCCATTGGGGGGGATGACGCCGCCGACCGTCGAGACATCGATGCTTTTCACGATGCCATGCACAGGCGAGCGCAAAGTCAGGCGCTGCAAGGTGTCGGAGCGTCCGCGAACAACCGGCGCCAGGGCCGTCGTGTCTTCATTGACCTTTGCCAGTTCCTGTTGGGCATCGACGACATACTGAGAGCGGAGATCCGACTTTTTCAGCTCAAGATCCGCGCGTTGACGCTTGAGGCGGAGAACCTCCACGGTACTTGCAGCACCGACATCAATGAGCGATTCACCGATCCCCACCTCCTTGTTGATGAGCACAAGGGATTCATCCACCAGCGCCACCGAGCTGGCCAGACTTTGGCGCCGGTCATTGTAGAGCTTGGTCTCGGATGCCTTGAGATCGGGATATTTGTCGAGTTCCGGCGGAAAACTGATCGGGGTGCCGTTGATTTCCGCCTTCAGGCGAGCCGCCGCAGCCAGCCCGGCATGATACTTCGCCTCGCTTTCCTCGACCGTCGACCCCGCCTGCGTGGGATCGAGTTGCGCAATCAACTGACCCGGCTCGACGATATCGTCCTGGCGCACGAACATCTTCTTGAGGATGCCGCCTTCCAGCGACTGCACCACCTGATCGCGCGAAGTGGGCACCACTCGTCCGGTTCCGGTGGACACCTCATCCAGCGGGCTGAGCGAGGCCCAGGCAACCCCCACCACGAACAGTCCCGCCACGGCCCAGATCGTTCGTGTGGCCAGCGTGAAACGCTTGTCCTTTTCGTCCTCGAACAGATCGTCGTCGCTATCGTTCCAGCCAGTCATGAGGGCTTCCCCTTCCCTTGCATGATCTGCAACGCTGTATCCTTGCCCTCGTCGAGCGTGACCTGTCCGTCGTGAATCACGATGATACGGTCAACAAGATCCAGCACCCGCAGACGATGCGTGGCCACCACAACGGTGCGCGGCGCGCTCCAGGCCTTGAACCGCTCGATGAACAACCGTTCGGTGGCATCATCCATGGAAGCGGTAGGCTCATCGAGCAGCAGCACCGTCGGTTGGCGAAGCAACAGGCGCGCGAGCAGAAGTGCCTGCACCTGCCCTCCGGACAGCCCCTCGCCCCCCTCCTGCACCATGTATTCCAGCCCGGCCTGCGTTCGCCGGATGAATTCGTCCGCACCCACCATGTGCAGCGCATCGACGATTTCCGCCCCGGTGGCATTGGGCGCCCCCATCAGGAGATTGTCGCGCAAGGTGCCATGGAACAGCCTGCTGCTTTGCGTGATCAGGCCGACGTCGCGGCGCACGTCGCCCGGATCGATATGGTGAAGCGCCAGATCGTCCAGCAGCACTTCTCCGGAAGTGGGCTGCATCATTCCGGAGAGACCTTGCAGCAAGGTGCTCTTGCCAGCACCATTGCGCCCCAGCAATGCGACCTTCTCTCCGGGCCGGATGTCGAGTTCGTTCACGCTCAGGGCCGGCGCTGCGGTGGTATCGCCATAATGGAACACGGCAGAGCGCAAGGTGAAATGGCCAGCGACGGAGGGAACCGGGATGCGGTGCTCGTCCGCCGGGCTGTCCACCGGCAGCGCCATGATTTGATCCACGCTTTTCATGCCGACCCGAGCTTGCTGAAGCCGCCCGAGAACCTGCGTTATCTGCGCCATCGGCGCCATCATCCTCGACCCCAGGATCGATGCCGCGACCAGTGCGCCCGTCGTCATCTCGCCCGCCATCACCAGCGGTGCACCGAAGAAGATCACGGCGGCGTAAGACAGGTTCTGAACATTCTGGGTCCAGACGGTGAGGCTGTTCGTCAGTTCCCGCAACTTCAGCTGCGCCTCTCCGGCGACGGCATTGAAATGGTTCCAGTGATGCTGGAAGCGGCTTTCGGCCTGCAGCGTCTTGATGTCTCCCAAGCGCTGCACCGCTTCGACGAGCATTGCGTTTCGCAGGGACGATTCCCGCATCGATTCCGTGGCATAGGCACGCAACTTCGGCTGCGCCAGAAGCCCCGGAAGGACCAGCAGCACCAGCGCGCCCAGCGGCACCAGCATCAGGCTCCCGGCAATGAACCAGAAGAACACCAGAAAAAGGAAGAAGAACGGCAGATCGACCAGAGCCGCAACCGTCGTCGATGTCAGCAACTCGCGCACCTGCTCCAGATCGCGCAGCTGCGAAATGAATGTTCCCGTGGAAGCAGGCCGATCGCGATTACGCACCCTTATGGCATGTCCGAACACCTGATCGGACACGCGCATGTCTGCCCGCTTGCCCAATACGTCGATGATGCTCATGCGCAATCGCCGCAGCAGAAAATCGAAGCCGATCGCCAGCAGCACGCCGATGAACAGCACGTAGAGGGTCGGGAAGGATTCCGCCGGTACTACCCGGTCATAAACCTGCATGGAGAACAGGACAGTGCTGAGACCCAGCAGGTTGGTGATAAACGAAGCGACAACCACATGGGTGTAGGAGCCGCCATCCTTCAGCAGCGTGCGCCGCAGCCAATGCTCCTGATAGGGCCGGATATACGTGTCCACCCGAGCATCGGGCACTCCGCGCGCAGGCCGTGCGATCGCAAAGCGCACCGCCTCGCGCATGATCTCGTCCAGAGGCAAGGCATTCGGCAGCCCCCCTTCCCCGGTCACGATCACCGCAGCGTCGTTTTCCAGACTGATGGCCGTTACAATCGCAAGATCGCCACTGGCCAGTTCAGCGATGACGGGCAGCCTCCCGCTGGTGACAGCAAAGGCCTTGCTATCCGCGAACCGGATACGCAGCCCCATCCCCCGCGCAAGGTTGCGAATGCGCTCGTCCGTGCTGCTATGCCCCTGCCACAGGCTCGCGATCTTCGCGTTTTCCGCAGAGACGGGAATCCGGTAATGCTGCGCAACGTGCCGGAACCCCTCCAGCCAAGCATCCACCCGGAATTCGGCCGCTTCACCAGGGTTCTCGGTCACAGCTCGACTCCCTCGACAGTCATGCCGGTCAACCTGAAAGCGTCGCGTTCAGCACCGGAGTTGTACAGGCAATCCGCATTCAGGCGCAGCAGATCGTGCCGGGTGTTCACAAGATCGAAGCGGGCCTGATGGAACTCCTGCTGGGCATTCAGCAGATCGACAAGCGTGCGCGTTCCCATGTCCAGATACTGAAGCTGATACAGCGTTCCCGTTTCCTTCATGCTTTCCTGGCGAGCCTGAAGGGTATTCACCACGCTTTCGTAACTGCCGATCTGCCGCTGGGATTCAGCCAATGCCCGGCTCACTTCGTTGCGCACGTTGGCTTCGGCTGCTTCAGCCGCGCCCAGCGCGAACGAGGCGCCCCTTGTCCGCGCCTGGTTCGCGCCGCCGCTGTAGAGCGGGCTCGATACGCTGAGACCGAAATTGTATTCGGCCGTTCGCGACAGCGGATCGCTGACATCCGCCGATGCCCCTGCACCGAGCGAGATGGTCGGCATGGAATTTGCCCTGTTCAGGCGAAGATTGGCCTTGGCCTGATCCTTTTCCGCCGTGATTTCCATCATCGCTGGAATGCGATCCCAATCCGGCTCTCCGCGGGAGCAGGCATGCTCAAGCTCAGCGGAGACGTCGGATGACACCGGCGGAGCTTCACTTACGCCCAGCAGATGCGCCAGATTGCTGTTCCAAAGCCGCTGCTGCGCCTCGATCTGTTCGAGCGTGGCCTGCGCGGATTGCACGCGAGATTCCGCCTGCAGCGCATCGGATCGCGTCGCCGCGCCTTTTCTGAAGCGCTGGCTTACCAGATCGCTGATGCCTTGAATGGTATGCAGTTGCTCCACCGCAACCTGATGGAGGGCTGCATTGCGCTGGATTTCGATGACCGCGTAACTGGTATCCCTGACCACCGTATCGACGGCCAGCAACACATCCGCTTCCGAAATCCGCGTGCCCGCTCGCGCAGCGGCGACCGAACTGGACACTTTGCCGAAGTCATACAGCATCTGCGTCGCGGAAATGCTGGCACGCGGCCGCCAGCTGGTATTCGTGAGATTATCGTAAGCGGTGCTGCCGCCCGCCGTCACCTGCGGCAGATATCCAGACTTGGCCACATCGACCGCCGTCCCGCTCGCCTTGAGCTGATCGATAGCGGCCTGGATCGATGGATGCCATTCCACGGCTCGCCGGGCCGCGACTTCCAGAGTCAATGGCCCGGCTGGCTTGAGGGGTTCTATATTCTGCGCACTTGCAACAGATACCGGCAATGCAATCGAAATCAGACAAGCAAGTCCGACTAGATCTTGCAGGCCCGCTTCTGGTCGCCGCATCATCCTCACCCGCCACCTCCAGGAAGTTAGCAAGGGCGAGGTTGCAGTAAGTTATCAGTTAGGTAAAGCCCCTTATCCATTGGGAACAAATTTAATTATACTTGCAGATGGTGGTTGGACTGATCCTCCCGCAGGATTTGCGGATGCATATCCAGATAGCCCAGAGGGTCATCATTGGAGACTGCAGCAATACTGGTGTCTTGTGAACTTTCGCTGACGGTTGGCAAGGGCGTCGTCGTATCGGTTTCGGTGCGCGGATGCACGCGATCGAGGTATCCTTCCAGAACCGTTTCCAGACTGCCCTGCCCTTCGAACATATCGTAGGCGACCGCGCTCGTGGCGGCCTTTGCCGCAAGGGCATGCGAACTTGCCGTATCATCGTTCGCTGCGGTCAAACCTTCGGTCGAAACCGTTTCGGCACCGACGCTTGTCGTCGCAAGCAGCGAATGCGTGGTCGTTGCGGTGTCGCTCTCCGTGCTCAGGGTAGAGGCGATCGCCGTAGTCGGAATACCTGCCCCCGAAGGCTGCACTGTCACAGCCAGTGTCGCCGTGGCGATCTGGCCGGAGGGATGGACCAGCTGATACTGGAAGCTGTCAACCTGCGCGGTCGTGAAGTGGGACTGAGTGGCGTAAGGCGTGTAGGTATAGCTGCCGTCCGCATTCAGCAGCAATGATCCATACTGGCCTGCGACCGTGACAGGGCTGCCAGCATCGACGTCCACATATGCCCCGGTCGTCCGGTTGTAGACTTCCAGTTCCGTCACCAACGAGCCCTGGTGATCATTGCTCAGGATATTGCCCGTGGCTATCGTCGACGTGTCGTGCACGTACTGATTGGTATACGTGACATTGACATCGGTAGCGATGTTCAGCGTCGATAGAACCCCGTTCAGGGTCGTATGCACCCGGTATGTGCCCGCATCCAGATTGAGCGTCGAAAGGTTGATCGATGCGATCTGCCCCAGCACGCCCACTCCAATATTATAGCTGGCTGTACCTACCGTGGTCCACGTATTGGTCCCGGTCAGTTCCTGTATCTGCACCACGCCGTTGGCCAGTGCCGATACCGTGGTAGAAACGATAACGCTTCCCGATACCGTTTCATTGGCTCCGATCACGATATTGGAACTGTTGTAGGTCTGCGTCCCAAGCGCGCCGATCAGGGATGCATTTGCATTGTAGTAATTGTTGTCGACCACGTTGTTCCAGTGGATTCCGGCAGTCGCAACGTCTCCGGCAGCGCTTACCGCAGCCCCTTGAATACCGACTGTGATGGTCGCCGTATCCGACGAGTGCCCATCGGAAAGCGTATACGTAAACACATCCGAGTGACCGGCCGAATTCGGATTACCGAAGGCAGAATAGCTGTAGGCTCCGTTCGCTGCGATGGTCAGGACGCCATATTCTCCGACGATCGACGTGTTGCCGGTGGCCGACAAGGCGACTGTGTCACCATCGCTATTCGCGATCTGGGTGATCGTCGCTCCGCCGCCAAGGTGGTCCTGCCCTCCGTTCGCTCCGCCCTGAATAGCGTTTCCTGTCACCGTCTCGTTGGCATAACTGTAATCGGTGACTTGGGTCGTGATCGATGTAGACTGCAGCAGCGTTAATGTATTGCTCAACAGCGTATCGGACACAGCACCAAGCACATTATCGAGCAGTTGCGGCGCATTGATCAACGGGTTGCTCAGCAGCGTCGTCAAAATGCCGACCAGATCTCCCACACCCAGATTGGTCGTCAGATTAAGGGTCGTTTCCAACAGTCCTCGCGCCGTATCACCCAGCAGCCCCCCACCCAAGGCATTGTCGACGGCATCGAGCACGAGTGTCTGGTTGTTCGGCCCCAGAACAACGCCCGCCTGCCCGAGTTCCTGAAGCGAAACACCACCACCATCCGTATCGAGGAGCTGTGCCAGAGCGCTTTCATCGTTGCGCACCACGACCTGGTAATTACCCGGCTGCAAACCCTCGACGATGGCAACAAGGCCATCGTTTCCGGTCAGCCCCAGAACATGCAGCCCTGCGACATCCCCCACCAGCGAATCCGGGGTAACTGCCGAATAGACAACGTTGCCATTCGAATCGATGACATCAAGGCGATATGCATCGGCCACAGCAACGAGCGCAGTCTGGTCCACTTCGATGCGGACCGATCCGGTATCACCGGCAGGCACACTGATCGTGACACTGTTATCGGTTCCAATGGTCGATTCCGTCAGCCCCAGAACCTGAACGTCCGTATCCGTCTGGGCAGGTTGCGTAACACTGCTCTGCGCCCCCATGTTCAAAGTTGAAGCATCGTCGACCGCGACCGGAATATCCACCGTCACCGCGCCCAGCGAGGCCGCCGCGCTCACATTGCCCGCCGCATCGCTCTGGCGAACCTGCACATCGGCATAAGTCCCCTCGCCCAGCGTGAAGCTGGTGCCGGTGCCGGCCACCCAGGTCGTGCCGCCGTCGGTGGAGTACTCGTAGCTCGCGCCATCCTCGAGGCCGCTGACCAAGACCGTGCCATCGCTCGTCACGTGATCGCTCGCAGAGGTCCCGGTGTCGCTCTCCAGCGCCGGCGTGGGCGCTGCCGCGCTCACATCGACCGTCACGCTGCCCAACGAACTCGCCTCGCCGACATTGCCCGCCACATCGATCTGGCGAACCTGCACGTCCTCGTACGTGCCCGCGCCCAGCGTGAAGCTGGTGCCGGTCCCTGCCACCCAGGTCGTGCCGCCGTCGGTGGAGTATTCGTACGTCGCCCCGGCTTCCAGGCCGCTGACCGCGACCGTGCCGTTGCTGGTGATCTGATCGGCATCCGAGATGCCGGTATCCTGCACCAGCCCGGCCTGCGGCGCATCGGGCGCGCCCGTATCCACCGTCACCCCGCCCAGCGAGGTCGGCGCGCCGGGATTGCCTGCGGCATCCACCTCGCGCACCTGCACGTCGCTGTAAGTGCCCTCGGGCAGCGTGAAGCTCGCACCGCCCGTCCCGGTCTCTCCGGTGCCCGCCTGCCACGTCGCCCCGCCATCGGTCGAGTACTCGTAGGTCGAGCCCGCCGCGATCCCGCCGACCGTCACTGTGCCGTCGCTGGTCACCCCATCGCTGGCCGAGACCCCGGTGTCGTTCGCCAGCACCGCCGTCAGATCCCCGGTCGGGGCGTCAGCACCGTCACGCTGCCAAGCGACGCCGCCTCGCTGACATTGCCCGCAACATCGGTCTGGCGCACTTCGACATCGGTATAGGTGCCTGCCGCCAGCTCGAAGCTGGTGCCCGTGCCCGCAATCCACGTGGTGCCGCCATCGGTGGAGTACTCGTAGGTCGCCCGTCTTCCAGCCCGCTCACCGTGACGGTGCCGTCGCTGGTGATGCCATCGCTGTTCGAGGTACCCGTATCGCTCGCCAGCGCCACCACCGGCGCCGCCGCGCTCGTATCCACCGTCACCGCGCCCAGCGAGGCCGCCGCGCTCACATTGCCCGCCGCATCGCTCTGGCGAACCTGCACATCGGCATAAGTCCCCTCGCCCAGCGTGAAGCTGGTGCCGGTGCCGGCCACCCAGGTCGTGCCGCCGTCGGTGGAGTACTCGTAGCTCGCGCCATCCTCGAGGCCGCTGACCACGACCGTGCCGTCGCTCGTCACGTGATCGCTCGCAGAGGTCCCGGTGTCGCTCTCCAGCGCCAGCGTGGGCGCTGCCGCGCTCACATCGACCGTCACGCTGCCCAGCGAGCTCGCCTCGCCGACATTGCCCGCCACATCGATCTGGCGAACCTGCACGTCCTCGTACGTGCCCGCGCCCAGCGTGAAGCTGGTGCCGGTCCCTGCCACCCAGGTCGTGCCGCCGTCGGTGGAGTATTCGTACGTCGCCCCGGCTTCCAGGCCGCTGACCGCGACCGTGCCGTTGCTGGTGATCTGATCGGCATCCGAGATGCCGGTATCCTGCACCAGCCCGGCCTGCGGCGCATCGGGCGCGCCCGTATCCACCGTCACCCCGCCCAGCGAGGTCGGCGCGCCGGGATTGCCTGCGGCATCCACCTCGCGCACCTGCACGTCGCTGTAAGTGCCCTCGGGCAGCGTGAAGCTCGCACCGCCCGTCCCGGTCTCTCCGGTGCCCGCCTGCCACGTCGCCCCGCCGTCGGTCGAGTACTCGTAGGTCGAGCCCGCCGCGATCCCGCCGACCGTCACTGTGCCGTCGCTGGTGATCCCGTCGCTTGCCGAGACCCCGGTGTCGTTCGCCAGCACCGCCGTCAGATCCCCGGTCGGGGGCGTCAGCACCGTCACGCTGCCAAGCGACGCCGCCTCGCTGACATTGCCCGCAACATCGGTCTGGCGCACTTCGACATCGGTATAGGTGCCTGCCGCCAGCTCGAAGCTGGTGCCCGTGCCCGCAATCCACGTGGTGCCGCCATCGGTGGAGTACTCGTAGGTCGCCCCGTCTTCCAGCCCGCTCACCGTGACGGTGCCGTCGCTGGTGATGCCATCGCTGTTCGAGGTACCCGTATCGCTCGCCAGCGCCACCACCGGCGCCGCCGCGCTCGTATCCACCGTCACCGCGCCCAGCGAGGCCGCCGCGCTCACATTGCCCGCCGCATCGCTCTGGCGAACCTGCACATCGGCATAAGTCCCTCGCCCAGCGTGAAGCTGGTGCCGGTGCCGGCCACCCAGGTCGTGCCGCCGTCGGTGGAGTACTCGTAGCTCGCGCCATCCTCGAGGCCGCTGACCACGACCGTGCCGTCGCTCGTCACGTGATCGCTCGCAGAGGTCCCGGTGTCGCTCTCCAGCGCCAGCGTGGGCGCTGCCGCGCTCACATCGACCGTCACGCTGCCCAGCGAGCTCGCCTCGCCGACATTGCCCGCCACATCGATCTGGCGAACCTGCACGTCCTCGTACGTGCCCGCGCCCAGCGTGAAGCTGGTGCCGGTCCCTGCCACCCAGGTCGTGCCGCCGTCGGTGGAGTATTCGTACGTCGCCCCGGCTTCCAGGCCGCTGACCGCGACCGTGCCGTTGCTGGTGATCTGATCGGCATCCGAGATGCCGGTATCCTGCACCAGCCCGGCCTGCGGCGCATCGGGCGCGCCCGTATCCACCGTCACCCCGCCCAGCGAGGTCGGCGCGCCGGGATTGCCTGCGGCATCCACCTCGCGCACCTGCACGTCGCTGTAAGTGCCCTCGGGCAGCGTGAAGCTCGCACCGCCCGTCCCGGTCTCTCCGGTGCCCGCCTGCCACGTCGCCCCGCCGTCGGTCGAGTACTCGTAGGTCGAGCCCGCCGCGATCCCGCCGACCGTCACTGTGCCGTCGCTGGTGATCCCGTCGCTTGCCGAGACCCCGGTGTCGTTCGCCAGCACCGCCGTCAGATCCCCGGTCGGGGGCGTCAGCACCGTCACGCTGCCAGCGACGCCGCCTCGCTCACATTGCCCGCAACATCGGTCTGGCGCACTTCGACATCGGTATAGGTGCCTGCCGCCAGCTCGAAGCTGGTGCCCGTGCCCGCAATCCACGTGGTGCCGCCATCGGTCGAGTACTCGTAGGTCGCGCCGTCTTCCAGCCCGCTCACCGTGACCGTGCCGTCGCTGGTGATGCCATCGCTGTTCGAGGTCCCGGTATCGCTCGCCAGCGCCACCACCGGTGCCGCCGCGCTCGTATCCACCGTGACCGCGCCCAGCGAGGCCGCCGCGCTCACATTGCCCGCCGCATCGCTCTGGCGCACCTGCACGTCGGCATAAGTCCCCTCGCCCAGCGTGAAGCTGGTGCCGGTGCCGGCCACCCAGGTCGTGCCGCCGTCGGTGGAGTACTCGTAGCTCGCGCCATCCTCGAGGCCGCTGACCAAGACCGTGCCATCGCTCGTCACGTGATCGCTCGCAGAGGTCCCGGTGTCGCTCTCCAGCGCCAGCGTGGGCGCTGCCGCGCTCACATCGACCGTCACGCTGCCCAGCGAGCTCGCCTCGCCGACATTGCCCGCCACATCGATCTGGCGAACCTGCACGTCCTCGTACGTGCCCGCGCCCAGCGTGAAGCTGGTGCCGGTCCCGCCACCCAGGTCGTGCCGCCGTCGGTGGAGTATTCGAAGGTCGCCCCGGCTTCCAGGCCGCTGACCGCGACCGTGCCGTTGCTGGTGATCTGATCGGCATCCGAGATGCCGGTATCCTGCACCAGCCCGGCCTGCGGCGCATCGGGCGCGCCCGTATCCACCGTCACCCCGCCCAGCGAGGTCGGCGCGCCGGGATTGCCTGCGGCATCCACCTCGCGCACCTGCACGTCGCTGTAAGTGCCCTCGGGCAGCGTGAAGCTCGCACCGCCCGTCCCGGTCTCTCCGGTGCCCGCCTGCCACGTCGCCCCGCCGTCGGTCGAGTACTCGTAGGTCGAGCCCGCCGCGATCCCGCCGACCGTCACTGTGCCGTCGCTGGTCACCCATCGCTGGCCGAGACCCCGGTGTCGTTCGCCAGCACCGCCGTCAGATCCCCGGTCGGGGGCGTCAGCACCGTCACGCTGCCAAGCGACGCCGCCTCGCTGACATTGCCCGCAACATCGGTCTGGCGCACTTCGACATCGGTATAGGTGCCTGCCGCCAGCTCGAAGCTGGTGCCCGTGCCCGCAATCCACGTGGTGCCGCCATCGGTGGAGTACTCGTAGGTCGCCCGTCTTCCAGCCCGCTCACCGTGACGGTGCCGTCGCTGGTGATGCCATCGCTGTTCGAGGTCCCGTATCGCTCGCCAGCGCCACCACCGGTGCCGCCGCGCTCGTATCCACCGTGACCGCGCCCAGCGAGGCCGCCGCGCTCACATTGCCCGCCGCATCGCTCTGGCGCACCTGCACGTCGGCATAAGTCCCCTCGCCCAGCGTGAAGCTGGTGCCGGTCCCGGCCACCCAGGTCGTGCCGCCGTCGGTGGAGTACTCGTAGCTCGCGCCATCCTCGAGGCCGCTGACCAAGACCGTGCCATCGCTCGTCACGTGATCGCTCGCAGAGGTCCCGGTGTCGCTCTCCAGCGCCGGCGTGGGCGCTGCCGCGCTCACATCGACCGTCACGCTGCCCAACGAGCTCGCCTCGCCGACATTGCCCGCCACATCGATCTGGCGAACCTGCACGTCCTCGTACGTGCCCGCGCCCAGCGTGAAGCTGGTGCCGGTCCCTGCCACCCAGGTCGTGCCGCCGTCGGTGGAGTATTCGTACGTCGCCCCGGCTTCCAGGCCGCTGACCGCGACCGTGCCGTTGCTGGTGATCTGATCGGCATCCGAGATGCCGGTATCCTGCACCAGCCCGGCCTGCGGCGCATCGGGCGCGCCCGTATCCACCGTCACCCCGCCCAGCGAGGTCGGCGCGCCGGGATTGCCTGCGGCATCCACCTCGCGCACCTGCACGTCGCTGTAAGTGCCCTCGGGCAGCGTGAAGCTCGCACCGCCCGTCCCGGTCTCTCCGGTGCCCGCCTGCCACGTCGCCCCGCCATCGGTCGAGTACTCGTAGCTCGAGCCTGCCGCGATCCCGCCGACCGTCACCGTACCGTCGCTGGTGATCCCATCGCTGGCCGAGACCCCGGTGTCGTTCGCCAGCACCGCCGTCAGATCCCCGGTCGGGGGCGTCAGCACCGTCACGCTGCCAAGCGACGCCGCCTCGCTGACATTGCCCGCAACATCGGTCTGGCGCACTTCGACATCGGTATAGGTGCCTGCCGCCAGCTCGAAGCTGGTGCCCGTGCCCGCAATCCACGTGGTGCCGCCATCGGTGGAGTACTCGTAGGTCGCCCGTCTTCCAGCCCGCTCACCGTGACGGTGCCGTCGCTGGTGATGCCATCGCTGTTCGAGGTCCCGGTATCGCTCGCCAGCGCCACCACCGGCGCCGCCGCGCTCGTATCCACCGTCACCGCGCCCAGCGAGGCCGCCGCGCTCACATTGCCCGCCGCATCGCTCTGGCGAACCTGCACATCGGCATAAGTCCCCTCGCCCAGCGTGAAGCTGGTGCCGGTGCCGGCCACCCAGGTCGTGCCGCCGTCGGTGGAGTACTCGTAGCTCGCGCCATCCTCGAGGCCGCTGACCACGACCGTGCCGTCGCTCGTCACGTGATCGCTCGCAGAGGTCCCGGTGTCGCTCTCCAGCGCCGGCGTGGGCGCTGCCGCGCTCACATCGACCGTCACGCTGCCCACGAGCTCGCCTCGCCGACATTGCCCGCCACATCGATCTGGCGAACCTGCACGTCCTCGTACGTGCCCGCGCCCAGCGTGAAGCTGGTGCCGGTCCCTGCCACCCAGGTCGTGCCGCCGTCGGTGGAGTATTCGTACGTCGCCCCGGCTTCCAGGCCGCTGACCGCGACCGTGCCGTTGCTGGTGATCTGATCGGCATCCGAGATGCCGGTATCCTGCACCAGCCCGGCCTGCGGCGCATCGGGCGCGCCCGTATCCACCGTCACCCCGCCCAGCGAGGTCGGCGCGCCGGGATTGCCTGCGGCATCCACCTCGCGCACCTGCACGTCGCTGTAAGTGCCCTCGGGCAGCGTGAAGCTCGCACCGCCCGTCCCGGTCTCTCCGGTGCCCGCCTGCCACGTCGCCCCGCCATCGGTCGAGTACTCGTAGCTCGAGCCTGCCGCGATCCCGCCGACCGTCACCGTACCGTCGCTGGTGATCCCGTCGCTTGCCGAGACCCCGGTGTCGTTCGCCAGCACCGCCGTCAGATCCCCGGTCGGGGGCGTCAGCACCGTCACGCTGCCAAGCGACGCCGCCTCGCTGACATTGCCCGCAACATCGGTCTGGCGCACTTCGACATCGGTATAGGTGCCTGCCGCCAGCTCGAAGCTGGTGCCCGTGCCCGCAATCCACGTGGTGCCGCCATCGGTCGAGTACTCGTAGGTCGCGCCGTCTTCCAGCCCGCTCACCGTGACCGTGCCGTCGCTGGTGATGCCATCGCTGTTCGAGGTCCCGGTATCGCTCGCCAGCGCCACCACCGGCGCCGCCGCGCTCGTATCCACCGTCACCGCGCCCAGCGAGGCCGCCGCGCTCACATTGCCCGCCGCATCGCTCTGGCGCACCTGCACATCGGCATAAGTCCCCTCGCCCAGCGTGAAGCTGGTGCCGGTCCCGGCCACCCAGGTCGTGCCGCCATCGGTCGAGTATTCGTAGCTCGCGCCATCCTCGAGGCCGCTGACCACGACCGTGCCGTCGCTCGTCACGTGATCGCTCGCAGAGGTCCCGGTGTCGCTCTCCAGCGCCAGCGTGGGCGCTGCCGCGCTCACATCGACCGTCACGCTGCCCAGCGAGCTCGCCTCGCCGACATTGCCCGCCACATCGATCTGGCGAACCTGCACGTCCTCGTACGTGCCCGCGCCCAGCGTGAAGCTGGTGCCGGTCCCGCCACCCAGGTCGTGCCGCCGTCGGTGGAGTATTCGAAGGTCGCCCCGGCTTCCAGACCGCTGACCGCGACCGTGCCGTTGCTGGTGATCTGATCGGCATCCGAGATGCCGGTATCCTGCACCAGCGCCGCCAGCGGTTCGGCAGGGGCGCTGTATCCACCGTCACCCCGCCCAGCGAGGTCGGCGCGCCGGGATTGCCTGCGGCATCCACCTCGCGCACCTGCACGTCGCTGTAAGTACCCTCGGGCAGCGTGAAGCTCGCACCGCCCGTCCCGGTCTCTCCGGTGCCCGCCTGCCACGTCGCCCCGCCATCGGTCGAGTACTCGTAGCTCGAGCCTGCCGCGATCCCGCCGACCGTCACTGTGCCGTCGCTGGTGATCCCGTCGCTTGCCGAGACCCCGGTGTCGTTCGCCAGCACCGCCGTCAGATCCCCGGTCGGGGGCGTCAGCACCGTCACGCTGCCAAGCGACGCCGCCTCGCTCACATTGCCCGCAACATCGGTCTGGCGCACTTCGACATCGGTATAGGTGCCTGCCGCCAGCTCGAAGCTGGTGCCGTGCCTGCAATCCACGTGGTGCCGCCATCGGTCGAGTACTCGTAGGTCGCACCGTCTCGAGCCGCTCACCGTGACGGTGCCGTCGCTGGTGATGCCATCGCTGTTCGAGGTCCCGGTATCGCTCGCCAGCGCCACCACCGGTGCCGCCGCGCTCGTATCCACCGTGACCGCGCCCAGCGAGGCCGCCGCGCTCACATTGCCCGCCGCATCGCTCTGGCGCACCTGCACGTCGGCATAAGTCCCCTCGCCCAGCGTGAAGCTGGTGCCGGTGCCTGCCACCCAGGTCGTACCGCCATCGACCGAGTATTCGTAGCTCGCCCCGTCCTCGAGGCCGCTGACCGTGACCGTGCCGTCGCTCGTCACGTGATCGCTCGCAGAGGTGCCGGTGTCGCTCTCCAGCGCCGGCGTGGGCGCTGCCGCGCTCACATCGACCGTCACGCTGCCCAGCGAGCTCGCCTCGCCACATTGCCCGCCACATCGATCTGGCGAACCTGCACGTCCTCGTACGTGCCCGCCCCAGCGTGAAGCTGGTGCCGGTGCCCGCCACCCAGGTCGTGCCGCCGTCGGTGGAGTATTCGAAGCTCGCCCCGGCTTCCAGACCGCTCACCGCGACCGTGCCGTTGCTGGTGATCTGATCGGCATCCGAGATGCCGGTATCCTGCACCAGCGCCGCCAGCGGTTCGGCAGGGGCGCTGGTATCCACCGTCACCCCGCCCAGCGAGGTCGGCGCGCCGGGATTGCCTGCGGCATCCACCTCGCGCACCTGCACGTCGCTGTAAGTACCCTCGGGCAGCGTGAAGCTCGCACCGCCCGTCCCGGTCTCTCCGGTGCCCGCCTGCCACGTCGCCCCGCCATCGGTCGAGTACTCGTAGCTCGAGCCTGCCGCGATCCCGCCGACCGTCACCGTACCGTCGCTGGTGATCCCGTCGCTTGCCGAGACCCCGGTGTCGTTCGCCAGCACCGCCGTCAGATCCCCGGTCGGGGGCGTCAGCACCGTCACGCTGCCAAGCGACGCCGCCTCGCTGACATTGCCCGCAACATCGGTCTGGCGCACTTCGACATCGGTATAGGTGCCTGCCGCCAGCTCGAAGCTGGTGCCCGTGCCCGCAATCCACGTGGTGCCGCCATCGGTCGAGTACTCGTAGGTCGCGCCGTCTTCCAGCCCGCTCACCGTGACCGTGCCGTCGCTGGTGATGCCATCGCTGTTCGAGGTCCCGGTATCGCTCGCCAGCGCCACCACCGGCGCCGCCGCGCTCGTATCCACCGTCACCGCGCCCAGCGAGGCCGCCGCGCTCACATTGCCCGCCGCATCGCTCTGGCGCACCTGCACATCGGCATAAGTCCCCTCGCCCAGCGTGAAGCTGGTGCCGGTCCCGGCCACCCAGGTCGTGCCGCCATCGACCGAGTATTCGTAGCTCGCCCCGTCCTCGAGGCCGCTGACCACGACCGTGCCGTCGCTCGTCACGTGATCGCTCGCAGAGGTCCCGGTGTCGCTCTCCAGCGCCGGCGTGGGCGCTGCCGCGCTCACATCGACCGTCACGCTGCCCAGCGAGCTCGCCTCGCCGACATTGCCCGCCACATCGATCTGGCGAACCTGCACGTCCTCGTACGTGCCCGCGCCCAGCGTGAAGCTGGTGCCGGTCCCTGCCACCCAGGTCGTGCCGCCGTCGGTGGAGTATTCGTACGTCGCCCCGGCTTCCAGGCCGCTGACCGCGACCGTGCCGTTGCTGGTGATCTGATCGGCATCCGAGATGCCGGTATCCTGCACCAGCCCGGCCTGCGGCGCATCGGGCGCGCCCGTATCCACCGTCACCCCGCCCAGCGAGGTCGGCGCGCCGGGATTGCCTGCGGCATCCACCTCGCGCACCTGCACGTCGCTGTAAGTGCCCTCGGGCAGCGTGAAGCTCGCACCGCCCGTCCCGGTCTCTCCGGTGCCCGCCTGCCACGTCGCCCCGCCGTCGGTCGAGTACTCGTAGGTCGAGCCCGCCGCGATCCCGCCGACCGTCACTGTGCCGTCGCTGGTGATCCCGTCGCTTGCCGAGACCCCGGTGTCGTTCGCCAGCACCGCCGTCAGATCCCCGGTCGGGGGCGTCAGCACCGTCACGCTGCCCAGCGACGCCGCCTCGCTCACATTGCCCGCAACATCGGTCTGGCGCACTTCGACATCGGTATAGGTGCCTGCCGCCAGCTCGAAGCTGGTGCCCGTGCCCGCAATCCACGTGGTGCCGCCATCGGTCGAGTACTCGTAGGTCGCGCCGTCTTCCAGCCCGCTCACCGTGACCGTGCCGTCGCTGGTGATGCCATCGCTGTTCGAGGTCCCGGTATCGCTCGCCAGCGCCACCACCGGTGCCGCCGCGCTCGTATCCACCGTGACCGCGCCCAGCGAGGCCGCCGCGCTCACATTGCCCGCCGCATCGCTCTGGCGCACCTGCACGTCGGCATAAGTCCCCTCGCCCAGCGTGAAGCTGGTGCCGGTGCCGGCCACCCAGGTCGTGCCGCCGTCGGTGGAGTACTCGTAGCTCGCGCCATCCTCGAGGCCGCTGACCAAGACCGTGCCATCGCTCGTCACGTGATCGCTCGCAGAGGTCCCGGTGTCGCTCTCCAGCGCCAGCGTGGGCGCTGCCGCGCTCACATCGACCGTCACGCTGCCCAGCGAGCTCGCCTCGCCGACATTGCCCGCCACATCGATCTGGCGAACCTGCACGTCCTCGTACGTGCCCGCGCCCAGCGTGAAGCTGGTGCCGGTCCCCGCCACCCAGGTCGTGCCGCCGTCGGTGGAGTATTCGAAGGTCGCCCCGGCTTCCAGGCCGCTGACCGCGACCGTGCCGTTGCTGGTGATCTGATCGGCATCCGAGATGCCGGTATCCTGCACCAGCCCGGCCTGCGGCGCATCGGGCGCGCCCGTATCCACCGTCACCCCGCCCAGCGAGGTCGGCGCGCCGGGATTGCCTGCGGCATCCACCTCGCGCACCTGCACGTCGCTGTAAGTGCCCTCGGGCAGCGTGAAGCTCGCACCGCCCGTCCCGGTCTCTCCGGTGCCCGCCTGCCACGTCGCCCCGCCGTCGGTCGAGTACTCGTAGGTCGAGCCCGCCGCGATCCCGCCGACCGTCACTGTGCCGTCGCTGGTCACCCCATCGCTGGCCGAGACCCCGGTGTCGTTCGCCAGCACCGCCGTCAGATCCCCGGTCGGGGGCGTCAGCACCGTCACGCTGCCAAGCGACGCCGCCTCGCTGACATTGCCCGCAACATCGGTCTGGCGCACTTCGACATCGGTATAGGTGCCTGCCGCCAGCTCGAAGCTGGTGCCCGTGCCCGCAATCCACGTGGTGCCGCCATCGGTGGAGTACTCGTAGGTCGCCCCGTCTTCCAGCCCGCTCACCGTGACGGTGCCGTCGCTGGTGATGCCATCGCTGTTCGAGGTACCCGTATCGCTCGCCAGCGCCACCACCGGTGCCGCCGCGCTCGTATCCACCGTGACCGCGCCCAGCGAGGCCGCCGCGCTCACATTGCCCGCCGCATCGCTCTGGCGCACCTGCACGTCGGCATAAGTCCCCTCGCCCAGCGTGAAGCTGGTGCCGGTCCCTGCCACCCAGGTGGTGCCGCCGTCGGTGGAGTACTCGTAGCTCGCCCCATCTTCCAGGCCGCTGACCAAGACCGTGCCATCGCTCGTCACGTGATCGCTCGCAGAGGTCCCGGTGTCGCTCTCCAGCGCCAGCCCGGAAGGGCAACGCTGGTATCCTGCCCTGAGGATTTATGACCACCGCCGGATAATCCTGCGATCAAGCCACCTCCTCCAAGCACACCTAGAACCGGAAGAAGAATACCAAGACCACCGCCCCCGCCACCTTCCCCGGCTACAGCAGCACCTGCCCCAAGGTCATTAGTATCCTGAAGTTCGTAGAGGTGAGGGTGGAGATCGTGGGAAACGCCCCAAGCGTGCCCATCCTGATCTTCAAAGACAACATCACTTTGTCCTGCGCCCGCGAAGTCGTTATAGAAATCGACGATGCGAATGCTCTTGCCCGAACGCAACTGAATTATCAGGTCGTTGCCGTCACGGCTCATGGCAACGACATCGCCGTGATTTATGTGCAGCTTAACGACACTTGGGTGATCAAGGTGGATGGCTTCTTCCGGAACATCATGCGTCTTACCGCTGGCCTTATCCGTGATCTGCGCAACCATGGCATTTCCCTTCTGCTCACATGCCTGTGAAACTGCATTTGCGCGGGATTTGCGGACGCTTGATTAGGCGCACGCGCCTGCCGCGCAGGCAGGCACAAACCCAACGCCTTCAGCAAGCAGACACACGGGAACGCTCCGATATCGGAATCAATTTAAAGAGAGGCGGTCTGGAAAATCTGCACTCTGAGATAATTGGGTTTTCTGCCTGAGAGCAGCCAGACGATCGGCTAGACAGAAGCAAAGAACGAGCATGCATCCCCCACCGGGTTTGCCAGAGGCTCAACCTTCTGAGAAAGTAGAGCCGATGCCAGCAAGACGACGAACAAATTTGCACCTGAGGTCCGCGCCCGTGCGGGATGGCGTTGGACAGCCATCGTAGCGATCGCGAAATTCAGGAACACGGTCAGGCTTGAGTGTCAGCTTGACCAGCGATGTCAGTCGCTTGGTCATCGGGCCTGCTCACATGAGAGCTATTTTCCTTAAGGTGAAGAGGGTTGAATGGCTCCCTTGCGAGCATCCAGCAGGATCATTCTCCACCTCGCAGTTTCTGCACGACCGGTCAGGATAGGGTCAGCAATTCCGAAAAGGCCACGATATTACACCCACCGACCACAGCGGCCACCACATCAGAGCGGGCTGCAAAGCCAGCCGGGGCACATGATAGACAAGACCCAGGCCATGATCCGGACGTGCAATATCCAGAAGCATGTGCTGAACATTGGCTGGCCAGACACATAGCGCGTAAGCGGCAAGCCCCCATCCTGCCAGAATACGAAGGGTACCACTCCAAGGCTGTACCATACCAGCAGCACCGGCAATCTCAGCCAGTCCTGTGAACAGAACAGTCAGAGCCGGTTCCGGAACCCAGGACGGCACAATTGAGACGAACGGCTCCGGCACAAACAAATGCAGGCTTCCTGCCGTCGCATAGAACAGTGCTATCGCCACGCGAGAGGTGGTTCTTGCCGCCATATCTCCCTTACCGTGCGATTTGCGCGCGCCGAGAAGACGTTCAACGGCCCTGCTGCGCTATACCCATGATTACAATCAATCCTTCGACACCCCGAGACGCCGCTCCATTTCCTCCAGAGGAACACCTTTAGTTTCCGGGAAGTAGAACAGCACGAGGCAGAACTGCGCCGCCATCATCGCGGCGAAGAAGAAGAACGGCAGGCCGCCGGACACCGCCGCAATGGCCGGGAACGCGGCTGCGATCACCGCATCGAAACCCCAGTGCGTCGAGGCGCCGATCGCGCTGCCCCGGCTGCGAACGCTGGTGGGGAAGACTTCCGAGATATAGACCCAGATGACCGCCCCGGTGCTGGGCGCAAAGAAGGCGATGAAGCCGATCAGCGCGGGCAGCACGATCCATCCGGGCAGCAGGCCGCTCATCGCAAGGCCTGCAACGACAAGGCACGCCCCCATCCCCGCCGAGCCGATCAGCAGCAGCGTGCGCCGCCCCAGCCGGTCGATCAGCGCCATGCCAACAGCCGTGAACACGGCCTTGACCACGCCAATGATGATCGCCTGAAGATCGGGTGAAAGACTTCCGCCAGCCTTCGCGAAGATGTCGTTGAGGTAATAGAGCAGCGCGTTGATACCCGAAAGCTGGTTGAACGCTGCGACCGACCATGAAGGCCAGCAGGATCGGCTTGCGGTGGCGCGACCACGAGAGCTTCGCCCCGCTCGGTCGCTCGATCAGGGCTTCGCGGACCGCCGCGATTTCCGCATCGGCGCCCGCATCGCCGAGACCGACATGGACGAAGGCTTCACGTGCCTCGGTTTCGCGCCCCTTGGCCAGGAGCCAGCGCGGGCTGTTGGGGATGCGCAGCAGCAGGATCAGGAACACGGCAGCGGGCACGGCGGAAACGCCGAACTTCCAGCGCCAGTCGTCCGCGCCGATGTCCATTCCGGCGATCACCGCGTTGGAGACGTAAGCTGCCAGAATACCGAAGATCACCATGAACTGGAACGAGGCGACCAGTCCGCCCCGGCGCGAGGACGGCGCAATCTCGGCGATATAGACCGGCGCCAATGCCGAAGAACCGCCCACCGCCAGCCCGGCGATCACACGAAAGACGATCAGCGAACCCCAGTCCCACGCCATTGCCGAGCCTAGGCCGCCGACCACGTAGAAGATCGCCAGGATACGCAACGTGTTACGGCTGCCGAAGCGGTCTCCGGGAATGCCTGCCGTGAGCGCGCCGACCAGCGTGCCCCACAGCGCCGAGGACACCGTGACACCCAGCCACACATCGTCGAGCGCATAGACCCGCCGAAGCGATTCCGTCGTACCGGAGATCACCGCCGTGTCGAACCCGAACAGCAGTCCCGCCAGTGCCGTGGTGACGATACACGCCAGCAGGCCGCGATTAGCGAGCGACGGCCCCTTCCCGTCAGGCGAGGGCACCGAGGACGGCGTGACGGTGATGGCCATGAGCGAAATACCTCTTCCCGGCAGGTTTGCGTTTCTTTGCAACGCCCGTGCGGCCTTTCGGCTCCATCATGCGTTGCTATCATGATACCGCTCGGGGCAGCAGTAACAAGGACTTGGACATGTATCTCGGGATCGACCTGGGCACCTCGGGCGTCAAAGCGGTGATCGTCGACGATGGCGGGATCGTCGTCGCGCAGGCGACTGCGCGGCTCGACGTGTCGCGCCCGCAGCCGTTGTGGTCGGAGCAGAGCCCGGCCGACTGGTGGGCTGCCACCGAGGCCGCGATCGGCGAACTCGATGCCGGTCTGCGCGGCAAGGTGCGCGGGATCGGCCTGTCCGGGCAGATGCACGGCGCGGTGGTGCTGGACAAGGCCGACCGGGTGCTGCGCCCCGCGATCCTGTGGAACGATGGCCGCGCCGGGCCGCAATGCGCTGCGCTGCTGGAGCGCGAACCGCATGCCAGCGCGATCACCGGCAATGCGATCCTTGCCGGTTTTACTGCCCCAAAGCTGTTGTGGCTGGCAGAGCACGAACCCGATGTCTTCGCCGCCACGCAAGGCATCCTGCTGCCCAAGGACTGGCTGCGGTTGAAAATGACCGGTGAGCGGGTGTCCGACATGTCGGATGCCAGCGGCACGCTGTGGCTCGACGTTCGCGCCCGCCAGTGGTCCGACGCCATGCTGGAAGCCTGCGGGCTCACCCGCAGCGCGATGCCGGAGCTTGTGGAGGGCAGCGCGCCATCCGGACGCCTGACCGCAGAGGTTGCCGCCCGCTGGGGCATGGACCGCGTGCCGGTGGCAGGCGGCGCCGGAGACAATGCGGCGGGCGCGGTCGGGCTGGGCGTTGTGCGACCGGGGCAGGCGTTCCTGTCGCTGGGCACTTCCGGCGTGATCTTCAGTGTTTCGGATGGCTTCCAGCCGGACGTATCGCACGGCATTCACGCCTTCGCGCATGCCATTCCGGACACCTGGCACCGCATGACCGTGATGCTGTCAGCCGCCGCCTGTCTGGACTGGGGCGCGCGTGTTCTTGGCTTTGCCGATGTTCCCGCACTGCTTCAGGAAGCGGAGGAGGCTGATCCGCGATCCGGGGTGATCTTCCTGCCCTATCTTTCCGGCGAGCGCTCTCCCCATGCCGATCCCGATGCCACCGGGGCGTGGCTCGGCATGACCGGCGCGACAGCTCGGGCAGACCTTGCCCTTGCCATCCTCGAAGGGGTGGCGATGGGCCTGCGCGATGGTCTCGATGCGCTGGAGGCGAACGGGGAGCGGATCACCAGCCTGTCGATGGCGGGCGGCGGCTCGCGCTCGGCCCTGTGGGGCAGGATCATCGCGGGCGCACTCGACCGCCCCCTCGTCTGGCATGAAGGCGCTGCCGTCGGCCCGGCGCTGGGCGCCGCACACCTTGCCCGACTGGCGCTGGGGGAAGACGACATCGCCAGTATCGCGAAACCCGGCCCCGTCAGCGCACGCATCGACCCGGAACCTGACATCACGGCACGTCTGGCAGCGAAACAGCCGCATTTCCGCGCGCTGTACCGGGCGCTCAAAACCGCAAGATAGGCAAAACCGCACGATAGACCCGGCGAGCGCCCGCTACCGGCGCTCTTATCAATTCAGGCGGTCTGTTCGTTGCCGATGGCGCGGGCGAGGATCACCATGAACTTGTCCTCTGCATCTCCAAAGCAGTGCAGCGGCTCCCAGCCTCCAGCAAGCAGCAACGTGTTGGCACTGCGCGGGTCGTACTTGTGGCTATTTTCGGTGTGGATGGTCTCTCCCGCCTGCATCGTGAAGCGACGTCCGCAGACATCGAAGCGGATGGGATCGAGCGCCTCGATATGCATCTCTATCCGGGCGCGCTCGTCGTTCCAGACCGCCCGGTGCGCAAGGCTTTCCAGCGGCATGTTACCGCCCAGTTCCCGATTGATCCGGCACGCGAGATTGAGATTGAATTCCGCGGTGATGCCTTGGCCATCGTCATAGGCCGAGACCAGTTCGGTCGTTGCCTTGATCCGGTCGAAGCCGATCAGCAGCAGGCTATCCTCACCCAGTGTGCTTCGCATCGCGCGCAGCAGATCCGCCGCCGCCATCGGCTCCATGTTGCCGATGGTGGAGCCGGGGAAAAAACCGAGGCGCGGATGGCCCTCCACTTCGGGTGGCAGGCGGGTCGGCGTGCCAAAGTCGCCTTCCACCGGATGGATCGGCAGATCGGGGTAACGTTGCGCCAGTGCAGCGCAGGCCTCCTCCAGAAAGTCGCCGGAGATATCGATGGGAACGTAGGCCGCTGTCCAGATCGCGTCGAGCAGCAACGGTGTCTTCGTTGCGCTGCCTGCACCGAACTCGACCATGACATGGTGGCGCGACCCCACCATGCGTCCGATCCGGGGCGCATGCGCCATCAGGATGCCCGCCTCGGTCCGGGTCGGATAGTATTCGGGAAGACGGGTGATGGCCTCGAAAAGTTCGCTGCCACGATGGTCATAGAACCATCGCGCGGGGATAGCCTTTTGCCGCTGGGCCAGACCGGTCAGGACATCGCGACGGAACTGCGCGCGCAAAAGGTCGCGATCGGTGTCGATCAGATCGTGTACTGCGGTAGCCATGGTCTAGATGTCCTTTGCCAGGCGCAGGCCGGTGAACTGCCAGCGTTTCTCGGGGGGAAGAAATTGCGGTAACTGGCGCGCGAATGGCCGCGCGGCGTCGCGCAACTGGCGCCCTTGAGCACGCACTGGCCCGACATGAACTTGCCGTTGTATTCGCCTACTGCGCCTGCCGCCGGTCGGAAGCGCGGATAGGGAAGATAGGCCGAGCGGGTCCACTGCCAGCAGTCCCCGAACAGCCCCGACGAACCTGACGGCGCCACGGCTTCTGCTGTGTCCAGTTGAATACCGGCCTGGGGATCGTGATCGCCGGCCATCACTTCCCACTCAAATTCGGTCGGCAGGCGGTAGCCCGCCCACGTCGCGTAGGCATCGGCCTCGTAAAACGAAATGTGGGCGACCGGCGCATCGGGCAGGCGCTGTTGCATCCCAGCGAGCGTGAACGCCTGCTCGTCGCGCCAGTAGAGCGGCGCCTCGATCTCCTGCGCGTTGATCCATGCCCAGCCATCGGACAGCCACAGCGCCGGATTGCGATAGCCGCCATCCGTAATGAACTCGGCCCATTCGCCATTCGTGACGAGCCGCCGCGCAAGCGCAAAGGGCTCAATCACCACCTGATGGCGCGGACCTTCGTTGTCGAAGCCGAAACCCTCGCCGGAATGCCCGATCGACCTGATCCCTCCATCGCAGCGCCACCAATCGTCGACATCGACAACACAGGTGCGGGGCGTCGATACGGAAGAATAGGCAGGCGCAAGCGGGTTCAGCGACAGCGCATGCTTGATGTCGGTCAGTAGTAATTCCTGATGCTGCTGCTCATGATTGAGACCAAGCGTGATCAGATCCGAAAGGTCGTCCCGTTCCAGCAGCCGCTCCATCTCCCGATCGACATGATGGCGGTAATCCAGCACCGCTGCCAGAGAGGGGCGCGTAAGCATGCCGCGCAGCGGACGCGCGTGCCGTGGCCCTTCTGCCTCGTAATAGGAATTGAACAGAAAGGCCCAGTCCGCATCGAACAGGCGATATCCCGAAACGTGATCGCGCAGCACGAAAGTCTCGAAGAACCAGGTGGTGTGCGCCAGATGCCACTTCGCAGGGGAGGCATCCGGCATCGACTGTACCGTGGCATCGGCGTCCGAGAGCGGCTCGGCAAGTGCCTGCGAAAGCGCCCTTACCGCCCGAAAGCGCTCAAGCGCGGCGCTGCGGGGCGCGCGCGATGTTTCCAGTACAGTCGCCATGCCTTCGTAACGGCAAGGGGCCGGATAAGATGCATGCCCTGCTCAACATTCTGTCACTCGGCGCCTTTGTGCGATGGATTGCTCCATAAGAAGGGCTGGCAGAGCCACATAGCGGAACCGCTCACGCGTGCATCATGTTACGATCGCGACAATCACAACCGCGATCCGAGATGTTCCACGCATGAACCCTCACACCACATCCAATGAAGCAGGGGCACAGGAACAAGTCATGTCCCCGGACGCCTTCCGCATGATCATGGCATCGTGGGCAACGCATCGTGCGGACATCAAGCGCGCCTGTGGCCGGATTCTGCAAAGGCGGAAAGACATCTAAGCAGTGTGGGCAATGAAAATCGCACGGCCGGTCCTAGGCTAAGGAACGCGACGCGCCGTTACGCCTTGAGCATGTATGGCCAAGGCAGGAAAATCGGAACAGCGGTATGACGGCGGCATCGTCGATCCCCGCGAAGCTGCGGAAAACGCGGGGCTCATCTACGTCTCGGACGAGAGCAAAGGCATAACCCGCACACCCTATCGCGGGCGCTTTCGCTACCACGACACCCGAGGCCATCTGATAAAGGACGAGAAGAAACTGCAACGGCTGGCGGCTCTGGCCGTTCCGCCCGCCTATACCGATGTCTGGATATGTTCCCGCCCCAACGGCCACCTGCAGGCAACCGGACGGGACGCGAAGGGCCGCAAGCAATACCGCTATCATCCGCTTTTTCGCGAAGTCCGCGACAGCACGAAATACGAGCACATGCTCGATTTCGCGCGGGCCTTGCCGGCCATCCGCAGCCGTATCGCGTCCGATCTCTCCCGGCGCGGCCTGCCCAAAGAGAAAGTTCTCGCCGCCGTGGTTCACCTGCTGGAGAGCACGATGATCCGCATCGGCAACAGCGATTACGCCAGACAGAACAAGAGCTATGGCCTGACCACGCTGCGCGATCGCCACGTCACGGTGAACGGCTCGGAACTGCGCTTCCGTTTCAAGGGCAAGAGCGGCAAGCAGTGGAACCTGAAACTGAAAGACCGGCGCATTGCCGCGATCGTCAAACGCAGCCAGGACCTGCCGGGCCAGCACCTGTTCCAGTATATCGACGAAGATGGGCAGGAATGCGAAGTGACTTCCGGCGATATCAATACCTATCTGGGAGAGATATCCGGCCCCCGGATCACCGCGAAGGATTTCCGCACCTGGAACGGAACCGTGCTCGCCGCAATGGCGCTGGCGGAATACGAAAAGGTGGATAGCGAGGCTGCTGCCAAGCGCAATGTCCGCAGCGCGATCGAAGCCGTCGCCGCCCGGTTGGGCAATACGCCTACTGTTTGCCGCAAGTGCTATATCCACCCCGAGATCTTCGAGAGTTACCTGAACAACGAACTGGTGCTCGAAACCAGAAACGCCGTTGAGACGGAACTGCGCGAAGATGTCACGACCCTGCGCCCGGAAGAAGCCGTCGTTCTGGCCTTTCTGCAACGCCGCCTTGAGCGCAAGGCCCATGGCCGGGCATGACGACGCACGAGGCCGCCAGCGTTTCGAAAATGTCGATCATCGTCGCGGCGCTGTCGACAATCGTCGAATGGTACGATTTCACGCTTTACCTCTACTTCGCAACGGTGATTTCCCGCGTGTTCTTCGGTCAGGGCAACGCCGCTCTTGCCTCCACATTGGGGGGCTTCGCGGTGGCCTATCTCATGCGTCCTCTGGGCGCCGCGGTGTTCGGCCATATCGGCGATCGCTTCGGTCGTCGGCGCATGATGCTGATCTCCATGGGATTGATGAGCCTTGCCATGCTGGCCACCGCCTGCCTGCCGACCCGTGCGATGATAGGCCATATGGCGGGCATTCTGCTGGTCGTTCTGCGCTGTGCGATGGGGTTCTCGGTCGGCGGTGAATATACCGGCGTGGTCGCGTATCTGCTGGAAAGCGCACCTTCCCATCGCCGAGGCCTTGTCACGTCCCTTGCCGCAGCGGCGAGCGAAGTTGGCGGACTGCTGGCAGCGGCCGTCTGCACCATCACGGTCAGCCTCATGAGCCCGCAGGCGCTGACCGACTGGGGCTGGCGCATACCCTTTTTCCTTGGCGCCCTGCTTGCAGTGGGACTTTGGATCGCTCGTTCGTTCATCGAGGAAACTCCAACGTTCCAGCAGCAGGTCGCAACCGGTCGCACGCCACGTAACCCGTTATTCGACGCCCTGCGCCATCATCGCCGGGCGATTGCCCAGGGCTTTGCCATCTCCGCGCTGGGTTCGATCACCTATTACATCGGCATAACCTACGTCCCCACATTCCTGACCCATATCGGCAGAATGCAGGAAGTCGCCGCCTTGCGGCTCTCCACGGCAGCCGCGCTCGCCGTGATTGCGATAACGCCATTGGTCGGCATCGCCGCTGACCGGATCGGGCGCAGACCCGTCCTTCTCACGGTGTGCCTTTGCGCAATCCCGCTGCCCATCGCCCTCTTCGCCACAATGAGCGGAAACAGTTCCAGTCTGATCTTGGGCTCGGTTCTACTTCTGGCCGTGCTTGGCGGCGCTGTCAGTGCCGTCGGCGCAGTGACAACCGCAGAGCTTTTTCCCACTGCAAGCCGGCTCAGCGGACTGGCCATCGGCGCTACTGGCGCCACAGCCATTTTCGGGGGACTCGCACCTTACACCGCGCAACTGCTGAGTGATAAGCTAAGCGCTCCTTTGGTTCCCGGCATGATGATTGCATTCGTAGCGATCGTCGTCCTTCCCATTTTACTTGGCATGAGCGAGACTGGACTTTCGAACCGTACGGCAGTGTAAAATCGAGAATCCCTATCCCTTTCCGATCAAGGGCTACATACGAAAGATCACCGGACGCCCCTTGAAGAACATATATCCTCCTCGGGTAGAATTTCCCCGATATCGGAATGAAAATGCAAATCAAACGGAGGCTCAGCCGCGAAAGCGCAGGGCCTCCACCAGCAGCGTGAAAGCGGCCTTGGGCTGACGCCTGCTGGGATAATAGAGGTGGTAGCCGGTAAACGGCGGCGTCCAGTCTTCCAGCACCCTCTCCAATCGCCCTGCCGCAACATATTGCGCGACGTAATCCTCCGGCACGAAGCAGATACCGAAACCGTCCAGCGACGCCTGGATGATCAGATCGACATTGTTCGACGTGAAACTGCCTTCGACCCGCACGTTCAGCTCGCGGCTCTCCCGCTCCAGTTCCCAGGCATAGAGCCCCCCCGATGTCACCATGCGCAGATTGATGCAGCGGTGGCCGGCCAGATCCTGCGGAACGACGGGATAGCCATGCTGTGTAAAATAACCGGGCGCCGCCACTGCCGCCATACGCAGGTCCGGTCCGATCCTTACCGCGATCATGTCCCGCGCCACCTGCTCGCCCAGACGCACACCGGCATCGAAACGATCTGCAACGATGTCCCGCAGGCCGGAATCGACGCTGATCTCGACCTCGATCTCGGGGTAATCGCGCATGAGCCCAGCGACGGCAGGCCACAGCACGGTCTTGCTGGCATGCGAGGGGGCGGTGATACGGATCAAACCGGAAGGCCGTTCACGCAATTCGCCGATCTGGTCAAGCTCGCCCTCGATCTGCGCGAAGGCAGGAATGAGCCCTGCCAGCAGGCGTTCTCCGACGTCGGTAGGCGATACGCTGCGCGTCGTGCGCGACAGCAATCGCACGCCCAGCCGCGTCTCCAGACGCCGCAGCTTGTGGCTGAGCGCGGACTGCGACAGCCCCATCCGGTTGGCAGCCTTGGTGAAACTGCGCTCCTCCGCCACCGCGATGAAGGCGTTCAGGTCGATCAGGTCATCGCGCTGCATTGATGATTCCTGTTAATAGAGCCATGCCATAATTATGCACTAATCGTGCAGCCGGATGCAATCTATCTCCTCGCCTGCAAGATCGCGGCCATGACATGCGCCACGACAGGAGATGCAGCCATGCAGACAAGAAGCCTTGGAATTGATGAATTGCAGGTCTCGGCCATCGGGCTGGGCTGCATGGGTTTAAGCTACGGCTATGGACCTGCGGTCAGCGAAGCCGATGGCATGGCCCTGATCCGTGCCGCCTATGACGGCGGCGTCACGTTCTTCGACACGGCCGAGGCCTATGGCCCCTATGCCAACGAGGAACTGGTCGGCAAGGCGCTGGCCGACGTTCGGAACGACGTCGTGATCGCCACGAAGTTCGGTTTCATCGACGGCAAGCCCGCCAGCGGGCTCGACAGCCGACCGGAAACGATCCGCGCCGTGGCCGAAGCCTCGCTCCGGCGCCTGGGAACCGATCATATCGACCTGTTCTACCAGCACCGCGTCGATCCGAACGTGCCGATCGAAGATGTGGCAGGAACGGTGCGCGATCTCATCGCCGAGGGCAAGGTGCGGCATTTCGGCCTGTCCGAAGCCGGTGCCGAAACCATCCGCCGCGCCCATGCGGTACAGCCCGTTACCGCGCTCCAGAGCGAATATTCGATGTGGTGGCGCGAACCCGAAGCGCAGATCCTGCCGCTTTGTGCTGAACTCGGGATCGGCTTCGTGCCGTTCAGCCCGCTCGGCAAAGGCTTCCTGACAGGTGCGATCAATGCCCAGACCACCTTCGGCGAAGACGATTTCCGGGCCGTGGTGCCGCGCTTCGAGGAAGCGAACCGCAGGGCCAACGATGCGCTGGTGCAGGAACTGAAGGCCATCGCGGCGCACCACGACGCTACCCCGGCGCAGATCGCAATCGCCTGGCTGCTGGCGCAAAGCCCTTCCATCGTTCCGATTCCCGGCACCACGAAACGCCATCGCCTTGACGAGAACCTTGGCGCTGCGCGGCTCGACCTCGACGAAAACGACCTTGCCGGCATCGGCCGCACACTCGCAGCCTTTCCTGTTGCGGGCGATCGCTACCCAGCCTCCATCGCGGGGCGCGTGGGGCGCTGATCGTCCCGGCCGGCGATCGAGACCTCTGCCTTCCCCGGCCCTTCTCTCGCCGGCCGAACCTCCCATAACCAAAGGAATATCACCATGAAACTGATCCGCAACGGCACCCAGCCCTCGGTCAAGGGGCCAGCCGAATACTTCACCGGGCAGGTCCGCATCGACACCCCGTTCCAGGCTATGGCGCCGGGGCGCGCAGGCGGCGCCATCGTCACCTTCGAGCCCGGCGCCCGTACGGCCTGGCACACCCATCCGCTCGGCCAGATTCTGCTCGTAACCTCAGGCACGGGATGGAGGCAGTGCGAAGGCGAACCCAAAGTCGAGATCCGCGCAGGCGATGTCATTTGCTGCCCTGCGGGTCATCGCCATTGGCATGGCGCCACGCCCACCACGGCCATGACCCATGTCGCCATCGCCGAGATATTCGAAGGCCGCGCGGTCGACTGGCTGGAGCATGTCAGCGACGAGGACTATCTGGCCGGCGAGGCTGAACGCTGAGAGCCCGTTTGGAAATTCGGCATAGCCGAATTTGGCGGCACCAGCCCTCTCCCCCATCCGATACGATGACCACATATCCCATGACACAGGCTGCTTCCGCTCCCTCTCAGGCACCCGGTACATCCGAGCCCGCCGTCACCTCCCATGGCTGGCGCGTGCTCGGCATTCTCAGCGCGCTGATGGGCTTCGCGTCGATCTCGACCGACCTCTATCTCCCTGCCATGCCTGCCATGGCCCATGCGCTGCACGCCGATGTCGGCACCACCGAATGGACCGTCACCAGCTATCTGATCGGCTTCAGCCTTGGGCAACTGGTCTGGGGGCCGGTGGGTGATCGCCACGGGCGCCGCATCCCGGTGCTGCTGGGCATCGCCCTGTTTGCGCTGGGATCAGCGGGCTGTGCGCTGGGGACAACGATCTGGGCGGTGATCGCCGCGCGCATACTTCAGGCCATCGGCGCATCTGCGGGCGTCGTGCTGGGGCGAGCCATGGTGCGCGACCTCTATCAGGGCACCCGCGCCGCCAGCATGATGTCCACACTGATGACCATCATGGCGGTGGCACCTCTGATTGGGCCCTTCGTGGGCGGGCAGGTATTGCTGGTGGCAGGCTGGCGCGCGATCTTCTGGCTGCTGGTGGCCGTCGGCCTCGTGACGACATACGCCATCACGACATTGCCCGAGACCTTGCCGGTATCGCGACGCCATGACGTGCCGCTGATCCGCGCCCTGACCGGTTACGCCACCTTGCTGAAGAACCGCAGCATTCTCGCGTATATCGGGATGGGCGCGTTTTTCTATGCCGGGATGTTCGCCTATGTCGCCGGATCGCCCTTCGCCTATATCACCTATCACCACTTGCCACCGCAATATTACGGGCTGCTGTTCGGCCTTGGCGTGATCGGCATCATGGCCAGCAACATGGCCAACGCACGGTTTGTTCATCGCTTCGGCACCGATCGCATGCTGATGGCGGGCTGCCTGCTCGCCGCGCTGTCCGCCGCGTGCATCGCCTTTGCCGCGACAACCGATGCGTTCGGGCTCATCGGTCTGGTGGTGACGCTGTTCTTCTATATTTCGGCGACCGGGCTGATCGTGGCAAACTCCATCGCCGGAGCCATGGAACTCGCGCCCGAACGCAGCGGCGCCGTATCGGCGCTGACCGGCGGCCTGCAATACGGCAGCGGGATCTTCAGTTCGCTGCTGGTAGGCATCCTTGCAGACGGCACCCCTCGCCCGATGGGTTTCATCATCCTGGCGACAAGCCTTGGCAGTCTTGCCTGCGCCTTCGTTCTGGCCAACGCGAAGAAAGACGCCCGCTGAAGCCGTTTCCCTGCCCTGCATGACGCAAGGCAGTGAAACATCGCATCAGGCCAGCGTCGCCATATCGATCACGAACCGATAGCGCACATCGTTCTTCTCAAGCCGTTCGTAGGCTTCGTTCACCCGGTCTGCGGAGATGAGTTCGATATCCGCCACGATGTCGTGTTCGGCACAGAAGTCGAGCATCTCCTGCGTTTCGGCAATCCCGCCGATGTTCGAGCCAGAGAAACTGCGGCGCCCTTTCACGACATTGAAAGCGCCCACCTGCAGCGGCTCATTGGGCAGGCCGACAAGCACCATGCTGCCGTCGATCGCCAGCAGGTTCAGATAGGCATTCACGTCATGCGGCGCCGAAACGGTATCGATCAGGATATCGACCCTGGAGGCGAACGCTTTCATCTGATCGGCATCGGTCGAGAGCACCGCTTCGTGTGCCCCAAGGCGCTTCGCATCCTCGACCTTGCCCTGCGACGTGGTGAAGCACACGACATGTGCGCCCATCGCTCTCGCAATGCGGATCGCGACATGTCCAAGGCCACCGATCCCGACGATACCCACGACCTTGCCTGCTCCTGCGCCCCAATGCTTGAGCGGTGAATAAACGGTGATCCCGGCGCACAGCAGCGGAGCGCCTGCGGCCGGATCCATTCCCTCGGGCATATGCAGGGTATAGGCTTCCTTGCACACATAGGCCTGCGAATAACCGCCGAACGTTACCCCGCCCAGATACTTGTCCGGCGTGTTAAATGACAGGCTGGTGCCGCCCTCTCCACTGCAGAACTGCTCCAGGTCGCGATGACATGCAGGACACGTACCGCAGGAATCCACGATGCATCCGACGGCGGCCATGTCCCCCACCTTGAAGCGCTTCACCTCGCTGCCGACAGCGGTAACGCGCCCGACGATCTCATGGCCCGGCACCATCGGATACCGGCTGCCGCCGAAATCGTTGTGCGCCAGATGCAGGTCCGAATGGCAGATGCCGCAATAGAGAATATCGAACTGCACATCGTCCGGCTGCAAGTCGCGACGTTCGATGGTCAGCAACTCGATCGGCTGGTCGGAGCCCTGTGTCCCCAGGGCCTTGATGGAAGTCGGCATAAGCATCCTTGAAATCGAAATGGAACGATCACAGCCCGCTTCCCGCAGGCGGCTGGCATGTCCGAATCGCTTCGAATGCCTTCGATGATCGCGGTCGCGACCTGCGACTGCCGCGACAGAGTAGGTGGAGTGGTCGCAGCCGATAATGCGGCGCTTTTGGCATGAGCCTATCAACCACATTCATGAAACAGGATTGCACCTGGGCGAGACAGCGGATTTTCACAGGGGCGCAAGCGCCTGTATGGGGCATGCGCGGTGCCTGCATAAATGCGATCAGAGCTGGGATCGTCATCACCCCGCTGGCGCGGCACGAGCTTACCGGGCCGCGCGCTGACTATTATAACCGCATGATCCAGGGCAGTCCCGTGGGCCGCACCGTAACGCCTGACGAAGTTGCCGCTCTTCGCGCGCTGCTGATGGGACAGGATGGCGCGTTCATTACCGGCAGCGATTTCCTGATGGATGGCGGCGTTACGGCACCCTGGCTTTACGGCGACCTGAAGCCCTCTGCCTGAGGCTTCCCCCGCAACACACATCCGGGTCGCCTTCGTGCGGAATCAATGGGATAGGTAATAGTCCGTAAATACGAGAAAATATCACCGATATCGATGTAATTTGACCTTTCTTCCGGCGGTCCACCTGCATGGAGCAGCGCCAAAAGGCGCCTGCTGCGCAGCGGAAAACCAAGGCAGATGAAGCCTCTGACATTACCGCGACCGATTTTGTCGCTTTCTCTGCCCCATCCCGGCAGCGACACCCCCCAAGGATTCCGCAAAGGATAAAACCCCTCCGATCCTGACAAAGAGAATATCACCGTTTCGGATTTAGCTCCGCGCGACGACTGCGCTGCACAATGCATAATCGGCGACAGGCTCACGATTTCATCGAGACGGCCGGGATGCCGCTACCGCACTGCGGTGTCCTCCGTTTCGAGTCCGTATCGGGACAACTGCATTATCTGAGCATTATCTGAAAAGCGCATTGCCGCGCAGTTGCCGGGGGGCGGCTATCGGCAATGTACGGGGGACAGGCATGGACAACACTGAAACCGTAATGCGCAATCGCGCCAAGGCGGTAAGGCTGATCGGAATAGCCAACGAATTGCTTGCGCTCGCCCGTGATCTGGAAATCGGCCAGACCGAACCTGTGATGCTCGCCGCCGCAACGCCGCCTCTCTTGCGGAGTGGAACACCTGCGAAAACCGAGGCAGGGCAGGACCACCCGATCTGGGTCGAACTGGCACGGCAGACTTATGACGACCGGCGCCGTCGAACCAAGATCTTCCAGTCGGAAAGCCTGTTTGGCGAACCGGCCTGGGATATCCTGCTGGACCTGTTTATCGCGATCAAGGAACGCCGCCGCGTCTCGGTGACAAGCGCCTGTATCGGCTCGGCTGTCCCGTCCACGACCGCACTGCGCTGGATCACCATACTCGAAAAGCAGGGCTTTCTGGTTCGCGAGGCCGATCCGGGCGATGCCCGCAGGGTCTATGTGAAGTTGAGCGCAAAGGGCTATGCGGCGATGCTGGAATACTTCAGCGCAGCCTCACGCTCGGTCGTGCTGCTCGACGGCGCCAAACAGAGCGCGGTTGCAGGCGGTCGCTGAGAACAGCGCACGGCGCAGAGCCCGTTTGAAAATTCGGCACAGCCGAATTTGGCGGCACCGGCCCTCTCTCCTACCCTACCACCCAACGGTAGTATCCTGCGGGGGGAGAGGGTCGGTGCCGAACCCAAAATGCCGCCGCAGGCATTTTTCAAACAGACTTTCAGAACCGCGCGGACACCCTGAACTCCTCCGCACAGGGCGTCTTGCGCGTTTGTATCCGGGTAGCGCCGCTTCTGGGGGCGCTACCCGGATACATTCTATCCTCAGAACTTGAGGCGACCAAAGGCGGCCTTGCCGGCGTAGCGGGCGGCCGAGCCCAGTTCTTCCTCGATGCGGATAAGCTGGTTGTACTTGGCGAGCCGGTCCGAACGCGCGAGCGAGCCGGTCTTGATCTGGCCGCAGTTGGTGGCAACGGCGAGGTCTGCAATGGTCGCATCCTCGGTTTCGCCCGAACGGTGCGACATGACCGCGGTGTAGCTGGCGCGATTGGCGATCGAGACGGCTTCCAGCGTTTCGGTCAAGGTGCCGATCTGGTTCACCTTCACCAGCAGCGAGTTGGCCAGGCCCTGCTCGATGCCCATGGTCAGGCGCTTGGGGTTGGTGACGAACAGATCGTCGCCCACCAGCTGGACCTTGTTGCCGATCTTGTCGGTCAGCGCCTTCCAGCCCTCGAAATCGTCCTCGCCCATGCCGTCTTCGATCGAGATGATCGAATAGTCCTGCGTCAGCTTGGCAAGGTAGTCGGCGAATTCGATCGGGGACAGCGAGAGGCCCTCACCGCTGATCTCGTACTTGCCGCTCTTGAAGAACTCGGTCGCGGCGCAGTCCAGCGCCAGATAGACATCGCTGCCCAGCTTGAAGCCCGCCTTTTCCACCGAGGCGCCGATGAAGTCGAGCGCTGCCCGCGTGCTGGCGATGTTGGGTGCGAAGCCGCCCTCGTCACCAACAGCCGTCGCGAGGCCCTTCTCGGCAAGGCCCTTCTTCAGCGTGTGGAAGATTTCCGAACCCCAGCGCACCGCTTCGGCGAGCGAATCGGCGCCCACCGGCATGACCATGAATTCCTGGAAGTCGATCGGGTTGTCGGCATGTTCGCCGCCGTTGATGATGTTCATCATCGGCACCGGCAGGACATGCGCCGAAACGCCGCCGATGTACGAATAGAGCGGCAGGCCGCGCGCGTTGGCAGCAGCCTTGGCCACCGCCATCGACACGCCGAGGATGGCGTTGGCGCCCAGACGGCCCTTGTTCTCGGTGCCGTCCAGATCGATCATGGCAAGGTCCACGTCGCGCTGGTCTTCGGCGTCGCGGTCGACGAGCAGTTCGGCGATCTCGCCGTTCACCGCGTCGACGGCCTTGAGCACGCCCTTGCCCATGTAGCGGCTCTTGTCGCCATCGCGCAGTTCGACGGCCTCGTGCGCGCCGGTCGAGGCGCCCGAGGGAACGGCGGCGCGGCCGAAGCTGCCGTCTTCGAGCAGCACGTCGACTTCAACCGTGGGATTGCCGCGGCTGTCCAGGATTTCGCGGCCGTGGATGTCGATGATCGCGGTCATTGTCTCGGTGTCTCCTCTAGGGCGCTCTGAAGGCGCGGTCCTGCGCGGTTTAGCAGGGGAACTTCGCGAGGCAAGTTGCGTTGCAACACCTGAGGGACAAGATGTGTACCCCTGACGATCAATGTGCGTTATGGTACATATCTCCGGCACTCTTGGGATTGCATGGCAATGCAATGAAATCCCACGGGAAACCGCAACAATCGAGGAAGGACAGACACTATGGCCGAAACCGACGCGACCGCTTCGACGGCAGACGCCGCCGCCAAGTCTCACTTCACCAAGGCCATGGAAGAGGCCAAGGCCGGCCTTCAGGCCGTGACCGACAGCTATCGGGAGAAGCTGAAAGCCTCCACCGCCGAATTCAGCGCCGAAGCCAAGGCGCGCACCGCCGACGCCCAGACCAAGGCCGACGGCTATGCAGCACAAGCCAAGGAGAAAGCCGTGGATCTGGCAAACGAAGGCAAGACCCGCACCAGCCAGGCGATCGTCGGGCTCAGCAAGCTGCTCGACGACAATCTCGACACCATCGATGACAAGGTCGGGGTTCGTTACGGCGACTATGCCCGCAGCACCTCGCAGGCAATGAAGGATACAGCGGGCAAGCTGGACGAGAAATCGCTCGAAGACCTTGGCAACGATGCCAAGGAGTTCGTGCGCACCAGCCCGGTGCTCGCGCTCGGCATGGCGATGGCCGCCGGGTACATGATCGGACGCGTGCTCAAGAAGGGCTGAGGCTGGCCTCAGTCCCGATACCCCAGCCCCGACGATGACCGATGATGCAATCGAATCGCCCGCCCTGCCCCCTTTCCATCAGGAGCCGGATGACGAGGTAACGCTCGTCGAAGACCTGCGCGGCCTGATCGACGAGACGTTCGACCTCGCGCAGGCCGAGATCGCCTTCCAGAAAAGCCGCGCGGCCTATGCCGGGGCGGAAACGCGCAATGTCGTCGCCATGCTGATCATGGCGGCGATATTCGGGTTCTTCGCGTTCATGGCACTGGTCGTCGGGCTGGTCATCGCGCTCGGCCCGCTGCTGACGCCATGGGGCGCGATGGCTACCGTCACGCTGGGGCTGCTGGTGCTGGCGGCGTTGTGTGCGCTGTCGGCACGATCGCGCGTCAAGCGACTGATTTCAGCGCTGCGCGGCAAGGGAGGCGACGAATGAGCAGTCTCCGTCGCCAGTTCCTGCAGGACAAGGCCGAGCGAGACCGCGCCCGCGCCGCCTTCGATACGCGCGTTGCCGATCTGCGCGCGGACTACGAACAGCGCGGGATCGCCGGGCGCATCCTCGATGAAGTGGCCGAGCCTGCTGCCGACCTGTTCGACGAGGCGGTGGAACTCGCCGCGCGTCATCCCGGCGCAATTGCCGGAACCTTGGGGCTGATTGTGGTTTGGTTCCTGCGAAGCCCGTTGCTCACGCTAATGAGCCATATTCCTGGCCTTGGCGGTGTGGCGCAATGGTACGAAGACAGACAGAACGAGAAGGAGGCCCCCGATGAAGAAGCCTGACCTGAACACACCCGTCCTTAGCGAAGCGACCCGCACGCCGACCACCGGCGTCGTGTCCTCGATCCACGGCAATCCGATCGAGACGGTGAAGCCCGAAGCGCGCCCGTCCGAAAAGGTGGTCGCGTTCGTGAAGGATCACCCGGTTGCACTGGTGGCAGGCGGCATCGCGGTCGGCGTGCTGGCCACGGCCCTGATGCCGCGCGGCCTGCGCAAGCGTGTCGCCTCGAAGGCTTTCAGTGCCGCCAAGGCCGCAGGCGCCGCCGCCCTGACCTTCGGCCACGATGCCGAAGAGCGCGCCGAGGATTTCGGCAAGACGTTCAGCGCCCATGCCTCGCGCCGTGCCCGCAAGCTGATCGATGACTCCGAAGACTTCCGCGAGGCCGCACGCGAACATGCCGAGGAATACGGCAGCAAGGCCGCCCAGCGCGTCGGCAAGTTCGGCACCGCCCTGCTCGCTTCCGCCAAATCGTTTTCCAAGACTACCGCGCATCGCGCCCATGACCTCGCCGATAGCCTTGCCGACGATGCTGCCGAACGCGGTGCGGAGGCGATGAAGCGCGCCCGCGCCGTGCGCAAGGCCATGAGCGACTGACTTACCGACTGCTCACCGCCTATTCGATTGCATCACGCGCAATTGGATAGGCGGTCAATTCCCGCAATGTGGTCTTGCCGGGTCGAAATGCAAACCATATAGGGGCCGCAATCTCCCACAGAAGGAAAGCGGCCAACTTCCATGCAGCAGCAGCAGAAACTTCACCTCGTGATGGGCGGCCGGGTCAAGGACCCCCGCGGCCTCGATTTCGTCGACCTGAACGCCCTGCACGTCGTTGGCGTGTTCCCGGACCTCGCGGCGGCCACCGAAGCCTGGCGCGCGAATGCCCAGCGCACGGTTGACGATGCCGAAATGAAGTACGTCGTCGTGCCGCTGCACAAGCTGCTCGAAAAGCCCGAGACAGCCGAAGCCTGATCGCTTCGACATCCCAACAAAAAAGGCCGGCGTTTCCGCCGGCCTTTTTTGTTGCCTGAGGCTTCGAGAGATCGAACTCAGATGAATTCGATCTTCTGCACCTGATAGAACTTGTCGCCCGCAGGAACGGTCACTTCGACCTCGTCCTCGGCCCGGCGACCGATCAGCGCCTTGCCCAGCGGCGAGTTGTAGCTGATGCGTCCGACCTTCGCGTCCGCCTCATACGGGCCTACGATCTGGTACTTCACCGGGTGATCGTCATCATCCAGCAGCGTCACAGTGGCGCCGAAGATGATCTTGTCGCCCGTCAGCATCGCCGGATCGACGATCTGTGCGCGGCTCAGCTTGTCTTCCAGATCGGCGAGAGTCGCCTCGATCTGGCCCTGACGCTCCTTGGCGGCGTGGTATTCCGCGTTTTCCGAAAGGTCACCGTGCGCGCGCGCTTCCTCGATCGCGTCCACGACACGGGGGCGCTCTTCGCGCAGCGCCTTGATCTCGGCGGCAAGCTTTTCATAGCCTTCCGCCAGCATCGGCAGCTTTTCGACACTTGCCATTCTACAATCTTCCTCCTGTTGCCTCCCCACCTTCAAGGCTGCGACGACTGCCCGCTCCGGCCCCGTCAATCAGGGGCCGGGCCGATCTGCAGCGATGTGGGGAAGCAAGATCGATTTCAGCTATAATAATCCTGCAACGAGCGCACTTCAAGTTGGCTCCCGCGCATTGCAGAAATCGCCTGTGCAGCAGCGTGGCTGGCAGCGGCGGTGGTGAAGTACGGCACCTTGCCGGTCAGCGCCGAACCACGGATCGACTGCGAGTCCTTCAGGCTCTGCCAGCCTTCGGTGGTGTTGAAGATCAGCGCGATATCGCCATCGACGATGCGGTCGACGATATGCGGGCGACCTTCGGCCACCTTGTTCACCAGTTCCACCGGAAGCCCGGCGTCGGCGAGGTAGCGCTGCGTGCCCGAGGTGGCGATGATCTTGAAGCCATTGGCCACCAGTTCCTTCGCCGCTTCGAGGATCAGCGCCTTGTCGCCGTCCTTCACCGAGACGAAGACGTTGCCGCTTTCGGGCAGACGCATACCTGCACCAAGCTGCGCCTTGAGGAACGCGGTCGCGAAATCGCGATCGATTCCCATGACTTCGCCGGTGGACTTCATCTCCGGGCTGAGCACCGGATCGACGCCCTGGAAGCGCGCCCAGGGGAACACCGCTTCCTTGACCGCGACATAATCGAGATCGCGCTTGAACGCCGGGAAGTCGGCCAGCTTCTCGCCCGCCATGACGCGCGCGGCAATTGCGGCAACCGGCTGGCCGAGCGCCTTGGCGACGAACGGCACGGTACGCGAGGCGCGCGGGTTCACCTCGATGAGGTAGACCTCGCCGTCCTTTACCGCGAACTGGATGTTCATCAGGCCGCGCACGCCAAGGCCGAAGGCCAGAGCCTCGGCCTGACGCTCCATCTCGGCGACGATCTCGGCAGGCAGGCTGTAGGGCGGCAGCGAACAGGCGCTGTCGCCCGAGTGAATGCCCGCTTCCTCGATGTGCTGCATGACGCCTGCGACCACGACCTGATCGCCATCGCACAGCGCATCGACGTCGCATTCCACGGCATCGCGCAGGTACTGGTCGATCAGCACCGGCGAATCGCCCGAAACCTTCACCGCGGTGGCGATGTAGTTGTCGAGCTGCTGCTCGCTGTCGACGATCTCCATCGCGCGGCCACCCAGCACGTAGCTGGGGCGCATCAGCACCGGATAGCCGATGCGGTTGGCGACCGCGACGGCCTCGTCGCGGCTGCGCGCGATGCCGTTGGCAGGCTGGCGCAGGCCCAGCTTCTCGACCAGCGCGGCAAAGCGCTCACGGTCTTCGGCAAGGTCGATGGCGTCGGGCGAGGTGCCCAGGATCGGGATGCCGTTGTCTTCCAGCGCCTGCGCGAGCTTCAGCGGCGTCTGGCCGCCGAACTGCACGATCACGCCCACGAGCGTACCGTTCTGCTGCTCGACACGCAGGATTTCCAGCACGTCCTCGGCGGTCAGCGGCTCGAAGTAGAGACGGTCAGACGTGTCGTAGTCGGTCGAGACGGTCTCGGGGTTGCAGTTGACCATGATCGTCTCGAACCCGGCCTTCGACAGCGCGAAGCAGGCGTGGACGCAGCAATAGTCGAACTCGATGCCCTGCCCGATGCGGTTCGGACCGCCGCCGAGAATCACGACCTTCTTCCGGTCGGACGGCATCGCCTCGTTCTCGGGCTCACCGAAGAACGGGACTTCGTAGGTCGAATACATGTAGGGCGTCACCGCCTCGAACTCGGCGGCGCAGCTGTCGATGCGCTTGAACACCGGGAGCACGCCCAGCTTCTCGCGCAGCTTGCGCACTTCGTCCTCGCTGGTGGCCCCGGCCATGGCGCGCAGCGCATCGTGCAGCAGGCCCGAACGCTTGGCCTGGGTCTCGCCCAGACCGCCCGCGACGCCCACCGAGCGCACGGCCAGCGTGGCAAGGCGCTTGTCCGAGAAGCCCATGGCCTTCAGCTTGCGAAGACCCTGCGCATCGACCGGCAGGCCGTGCTTCATGATCTCGGCCTCGGCAGCGATGATCTCTTCGATGTGGCGCAGGAACCACTTGTCGTAGTGGGCGATGGCGTGGATCTCATCCACGCTGAAGCCTTCGCGGAAGGCCTGTGCGGCCACCAGCAGACGGTCCGGCGTCGCCTTCGACAGCGCCGCCACGATCACGTCGCGCCCGGCGCCTTCCAGTTCGACCACGCGGTTGAAGCCGTCGAGCCCGGTCTCCAGACCGCGCAGCGCCTTCTGCATCGATTCCTTGATGTTGCGCCCGATCGCCATGACCTCGCCGACCGACTTCATCGCGGTGGACAGCTGGGTATCGGCGCCCTTGAACTTCTCGAAGGCGAAGCGTGGGATCTTGGTGACGACATAGTCGATGGTCGGCTCGAACGCGGCAGGCGTCGCGCCGGTGATCTCGTTGGTGATCTCGTCGAGCGTGTAGCCGACCGCCAGCTTGGCGGCGACGCGCGCGATCGGGAAGCCGGTGGCCTTCGACGCCAGCGCCGACGACCGCGAGACGCGCGGGTTCATCTCGATGACGATCAGGCGACCGTCCTTGGGATTGACCGCGAACTGTACGTTCGAACCGCCGGTCTCAACGCCGATCTCGCGCAGCACCTCGATCGAGGCGTTGCGCATGATCTGGTATTCCTTGTCGGTCAGCGTCAGCGCCGGGGCGACGGTGATCGAGTCACCGGTATGGACGCCCATCGGATCGACGTTCTCGATCGAGCAGATGATGATGCAGTTGTCGTGCTTGTCGCGCACGACCTCCATCTCGTACTCCTTCCAGCCGAGCAGCGATTCCTCGATCAGCACTTCGGTGGTGGGCGAGGCATCTAGCCCTGAGCGCACGATCGCCTCGAACTCGGCCTTGTTGTAGGCGATGCCGCCGCCGGTGCCGCCCATGGTGAAGCTGGGACGGATGATCGAGGGCAGACCCGTGGTTTCGAGGATCGCGAAAGCCTCGTCCAGTGTATGCGCCACGCCCGAGCGCGCCGAATTGAGGCCGATCTTGTCCATCGCATCGCGGAAGCGCTGACGGTCCTCGGCCTTGTCGATGGCATCGGCATCGGCGCCGATCATCTGGACTCCGAACTTTTCCAGCGTGCCGTCGTTGAACAGCGCCAGCGCACAGTTGAGCGCGGTCTGCCCGCCCATCGTCGGCAGCACCGCATCGGGGCGCTCCTTCTCGATGATCTTGGCGACGACTTCGGGGGTGATCGGCTCGACATAGGTCGCATCGGCCATGTCCGGGTCGGTCATGATCGTGGCGGGGTTCGAGTTCACCAGGATGACGCGATAGCCGTCTTCCTTCAGCGCCTTAATCGCCTGCGTGCCCGAATAGTCGAACTCGCACGCCTGGCCGATGATGATGGGCCCCGCGCCAATGACGAGGATCGAGGAAATGTCAGTGCGTTTGGGCATTACTGGCCTTCTTCCGAGTATGCTTCGTTTCCGATGAAGCCGAACTTCACCTCCCGCTCCAGAGCGCCAGCGTATTGCATGGCAAGGAGAAGGCATGAATATTTCTTAGTGAAAGCCTTCATATTCAGGGCTTCCTCAGGATTGGGTTGAAACGCGATATCGTTTCCGGACGTCGTCAAAGCCTTGCCCGGAACCAACTTGCAGTGCTTCTCCAAAGCTTGCGCATAGAGGCTCGTACTGTCGAAGTTCTGCCGCTCCGGAAAATCAGCGAGGAGACCTTCTTTTTCCAGCTGCGACCTTGCCATCGCCAGCACTTGGGGTCGCGCAAGCTCATTGGTATAATCGAGATAGGCACGTTGCATCGCACCATTAGAAAAAGTCAGTATTTCATAACCGACTGCCTTTTGAATGCACGCGAACTGATCGTTCGTTGCTTTCGCCTTCGGGCCTATGACGATCTCAATGCTCTGAAGATCAGGCTCGTATCTAACCGTAAAACCAGCCCGATCGAGGCCGCATTCCGCCAAATGCTGCTCGATGACCTGTTCGGTCGACGGAACTGGATTTACGGGAGCCGCCATCAGCCCAGCATCCCCACGAACTTCTCGAACAGGTAGAAGCTGTCCTGCGGGCCGGGCGAGGCTTCGGGGTGGTACTGCACGCCGAAAGCCTTCTTGCCCTTGATCGCAATGCCGCAGTTCGAGCCGTCGAACAGCGAGACGTGGGTCTCCTCGACATTCTCGGGCAGCGTCTGGTTGTCGACCGCGAAACCGTGGTTCATCGAGGTGATCTCGACCACGCCATCGGCATGGCGTTTGACCGGATGGTTCGCGCCGCGGTGGCCCTGATGCATCTTGGAAGTCTTGGCGCCAGCGGCAAGGCCGAGCATCTGGTGGCCAAGGCAGATGCCGAACACCGGAATGTCGCGCTCCAGCAGGCTCTGGATCACGGGGACGGCGTAGACGCCGGTCGCCGCCGGATCGCCGGGGCCGTTCGAGAGGAAAACACCGGCAGGCTCCAGCGCCAGAACCTGATCGAGCGTGGTCTCGGCAGGCACCACGGTAACGCGCGCACCGGCCTTCACCAGATTGCGGAAGATGTTGTCCTTGGCCCCATAGTCGATCGCGACGACATGCGGGCGGGTCTCGCCCTCACCTGCGCCGAAGCCTTCGCCCCCAAAGCCCTGACCAAGCGTCCAGGTCGAGCCTTCCCAGCCCTCCTGAATCTCGCGGCTGACGATCTTGGCAAGGTCCATGCCTTCCAGACCCGGCCAGCTCTGTGCCTTCTCCAGCAGGGCGGGAATGTCGAAAGTGCCGTCCGGGCTATGTGCGATCACTGCGTTGGGTGCGCCCGACAGGCGGATGCGGCGGGTCAGCGCGCGGGTATCGACGCCCGAGATCCCGACCTTGCCCTTGGCGGCCAGCCATTCGCCATATTCGCCGCGCGAACGGAAGTTGGAAGGCAGCGTCACGTCTTCGCGCACGATGCAGCCCACCGCGCCGTCGACCTGCGATTCGAGATCCTCGTCGTTGACGCCGACATTGCCGACATGCGGGAACGTGAAGGTCACGATCTGGCCCGCATAGGACGGATCGGTCATCACTTCCTGATAGCCGGTCATCGAGGTGTTGAAGCAGACTTCGCCCACCGCTGCGGTCACTGCGCCGAAACCGCGCCCCCAGATGACATGCCCATCGGCAAGGACGAGAACGCCGGTGGCGCCATCGGGTTTGGGGGCGTGCGAAGATGCGGCGTCGGCCATTAGTAGGGTCGCTCCGTTGACGGCATTCAGGATATGTGTGCTAAGGCTCAGCCGCTAGAGACGAGCGCCGGGTGCGTCAAGCGCGCAAAGCCACAAATTGCCGCAAGCATGACCGCATCCGCACTATCTCGTTCATTCCCGCCATCCGGCACGCAACAGGAAGCATTCAGACCCATGATCCGCGATTCGCTCAAGGCCGCGCAGATTTCCGCCATGAAGGGCGGAGACAAGGCCCGCCTCGCCGCCGTCCGCCTCATCCTCGCCAAGGTCAAGGACCGCGATATCGAACTGCGCACCGCCGAGACCGCGCCCGATGACGATGCGATGGTGATCGAGGTTCTCCAGAAGATGGTGAAGCAGCGCCGCGAATCGATCCAGCTGTTCGAAGAAGGCGGTCGCCCGGAAAAGGCCGCCGAGGAAAAGGCCGAGCTGGAGGTGATCGAGACCTTCCTCCCCGCCCAGCTTACCGAGGAAGAAACCAAGGCGGTGATCGAGGCGCTCAAGGCCGAGACCGGCGCCACCGGCATGAAGGACATGGGCAAGGTCATGGGCCTGCTCAAGGAACGCCACGGCGCCGAGATCGACACCGGCAAGGCCAGCGCCTGGGTGAAAGCCGCGCTGGGCTGAGGTTCGTGCGCAGCCCCCGGTCGAGAGGCCGGGGACTGCGTGTCTCGACTGCGCTCGACACGAACGGAGGTGAGTGTGGATTCACAGCGGTTCAGGTTCATTTCTCCCGTTCGTGTCGAGCGCAGTCGAGCACACATGCCGACATGAGCATCAGCCCCCTCTCCCCACTCCGTTCGTGTCGAGCGAAGGCCGCAGGCCGAAGTCGAGACACGCGCACCATCCGCTGACGATGGCCTTCTGGGCCTATATCCTGCGCTGTGCAGACGGTGCCTATTACACCGGCCATACCGACAACCTCGAACATCGCCTCGCCCAGCATCACCACGGGGGATACTGCGACTTCACCTCGCGCCGTCGTCCGGTAACGCTGCTATGGTGCGCTGAATTTCCCTCCCGCTACGAAGCGCTCAGCACGGAACTCAAAGTGAAGAAGTGGTCTCGGGCCAAGAAGGAAGCGCTGGCGGCAGGCGACTGGAAGCGCCTTTCGCATTTCGCCCGCGCCCCGCATGAACGCGCAGCGATCGCGCCCGATAGCGAAGGCGGGGACGCGCCATGCTGACCCCGCAATGGCTCGACCAGCTACGTGCGCGCACCACGCTTTCGGCGCTGATCGGGCGCTCGGTCCGCCTGCAGAAGGCCGGGCGCGAGCATCGGGCGTGCTGCCCGTTCCATAACGAGAACTCGCCCAGCTTCTACGTCAACGACGAGAAGGGGTTCTATCACTGCTTCGGCTGCGGCGCCCATGGCGATGCCATCCGCTGGATGACCGACCATCAGGGCCTCGCCTTCATGGACGCGGTAAAGGAACTGGCGGGCGAGGCGGGCATGGACGTGCCCACCCCCGATCCGCGCGCGGCCAAGGCAGCGGAAAAGCGCGATTCGCTCCATGACGTGATGGCCGCGGCACAGGCTTTCTTCGAGGAGAGCCTGAAGGGTGCAGAGGGCGAGAAGGCGCGCCAGTACCTCGCCACGCGCGGATTCAACGCGCACACCGTCGAGCGGTTCGGCTTCGGCTTCGCGCCCGAAGGTCGGCAGGCGCTCAAGAGCGCCCTGTCCCGCTTCCCCGAACCGATGCTGATCGAGGCGGGCCTGCGCATCGCCGTCGAGGAACGCGATCCCTACGACCGCTTCCGCGACCGCCTGATGCTGCCCATCGCCGATGCGCGCGGGCGGGTAATCGCCTTCGGTGGCCGCATCCTCGCCAAGGGCAAGACCGATGCGCCCAAGTATCTGAATTCGCCCGATACCCCACTGTTCGACAAGGGCCGCACGCTCTACAACCTGCACCGCGCCGCGCCTGCCGCGCGCCAGACCGGTCGTATGGTGGTAGTGGAAGGCTACATGGACGTGATCGCGCTCGCCGCCGCCGGGATCGCCGATGCCGTCGCGCCGCTGGGCACCGCGCTGACCGAGCACCAGATCGAGATGCTGTGGCGCCATGTCGAGATGCCGATCCTGTGCTTCGATGGCGACGCGGCAGGACAGCGCGCGGCGATGCGCGCCGTCACCCGCGCGCTGCCGCTACTGCGCCCGGCGCACAGCTTGCGCATCGTGCGCCTGCCCGAGGGGCTGGACCCGGACGATCTCATCAAGGCGCGCGGGCCTGCGGCGATGGAGGCCGTGCTCGGCGAATCGCGCAGCCTGCTCGATGTGCTGTGGGAACATGAACGCGACGCGCTACCGCTGGAAACGCCCGAGGCCAAGGCGGGGCTGAAGGCCCGCCTGCTCGCCCATGTCGAGACGATCGCGCATCAGGACATTGCCGGCCTCTATCGCCGCGAGCTGCTCGACCGGTTTTCCGAGTTCGCCTACCCGCGCCGCGAAAATCGTTGGCAGAATGGGGGCCAGAACACCGGCTTCCAGAACGGAGGCGCGAATCGGGCGCCGTTCCAGCCGGGACGCAAGGGGCCGTGGAACGGGCGCCAGAACGGCCCTGCCCCCTCCAGCCCCGAATCGATCGCGCGTCTGGCGGCCCGATTCGGCGGCGGGAATCGCGACGCCCTGTCCGCCGCCGTGCTCGCCGGTCTGTTCCACTGGCCCGAAGTGCTCGGTCACCATGCCGAAGCTATTGCCCGCACGCCCGACCTCGATCCGCGCTTCGGCGTGCTGCTCGATTGCTGGGACGCACACGGCCCGCTTGAAAGCGCCGAACTTGCGACCATATTGACGAAAAATGGCGTGGAAGCCCCGCATTCGACCGAATACGCAGGGATCCGCTTCGGCTTCGTGGATGGCCGGGGCGAACCCGAAAAGGCACGGGCGGAACTGATCCAGGCCATCCAGCTGCTGACCGAGCTGCCGATGATCGAACAGGCTCTTGCAGCGGCTACGGAACGCCATGAACGCGAGTTCACCGACGAGACTTTCGCCGAGCAGCAACGCCTGCGCGAGAGAAAGCTGGAATTTGACAAGCGTCTCAGGCAAATGACGACCAGACATGCGTCCTGATTGTATAATTATACACCTGGGCTGCACGAGCTAGACGGCGGAAGAATGAGCAAGAACGACAACGACGGCGAAAACCATGACGGCGCCGACGCGCCGCTGATCGACCTCAACGAGGCGTCGATCAAGAAGTTGATCGCGCGTGCCAAGCGCCGTGGCGTCATCACTTACGACGAACTGAACGAGGCGCTGCCTCAGGACATGTCCTCGGACCAGATCGAGGACATCACCTCGGCCCTGAACGAGATGGGCGTGAACATCGTCGATAACGACGAGGACGCCGAAGGTCAGGAAAACGAGGATCAGGACAACGATTCGGACACCGACGACAGCGACGGTGACGATGGCGGTCCGCGCATGGTCGCCGAGACCAAGAAGAAGGAAACGGTCGAGCGCACCGACGACCCGGTGCGCATGTACCTGCGCGAAATGGGCGCGGTCGAACTGCTCAGCCGCGAGGGCGAAATCGCCATCGCCAAGCGCATCGAAGCCGGACGCGACATGATGATCCTGGGCCTCTGTGAGAGCCCGATCACCTTCCACGCCATCATCCAGTGGTCCGAAGCACTCAACAACGGCGAGATGCAGCTGCGCGAGATCCTCGATCTCGACGCGATGCTGTCCAAGGAGCCTGCGCCCGAAAGCCTCAACGAGGACGGCGAGAGCGACGACGACGGCGAAATCTCCGAAGCCACCGCCGGCCCCTCGTTCAAGGACGACGATTCGGACGACGAGGACAACTCCGAGGAAGTCGACGAGGACGGCAACCCTATCCCGAAGCGTCAGGCCGAGGAAGAGGAAGAGGACAACACGCTTTCGCTCGCGCAGATGGAAGCGGCTCTCAAGCCCGAGGCGCTTGAGAAGTTCCTGCTGATCACCGAACTGTTCCAGACCTTCGAGAAGCTGCAGCGCGAGCGTCTCGACGCGCTGGCGCTGGGCATCGATTTCCCGGCCGCCAAGGAAGACCAGTACCAGCAGCTGCGCGAGGATCTGACCGCGCAGGTGGAATCGGTGAAGTTCCACGCGACCAAGATCGAGTATCTGGTCGACAACCTCTATGCCTTCAACCGTCGCCTCACCACGCTGGGCGGCCAGATGCTGCGTCTGGCCGAGCGTCACAAGGTGAAGCGCGCCGACTTCCTCGAAAGCTACGTCGGACGCGAGCTGGACGACGCCTGGCTGGCCGAGGCCGGCAAGAAGGACAAGAAGTGGGCCGCCTTCGCGGAGAACGAGGCCGATAACGTCGAGCGCATCCGCGCCGAGGTTGCCGACATCGCCGCCGCCACCGGCATGGCGCTTCCCGAATTCCGCCGCATCGTCAACATGGTCCAGAAGGCGGAGCGCGAGGCGCGTATCGCCAAGAAGGAAATGGTCGAGGCAAACCTGCGTCTGGTGATCTCGATCGCCAAGAAGTACACCAACCGTGGCCTGCAGTTCCTCGATCTCATTCAGGAAGGCAATATCGGCCTGATGAAGGCGGTCGACAAGTTCGAGTACCGCCGCGGCTACAAGTTCTCGACGTATGCCACGTGGTGGATCAGGCAGGCGATTACCCGTTCGATCGCCGATCAGGCGCGCACCATCCGTATCCCGGTGCATATGATCGAGACGATCAACAAGCTGGTGCGCACCAGCCGCCAGTTCCTCCACGAGCAGGGCCGCGAGCCCACGCCCGAGGAAATGGCCGAGCGTCTGTCGATGCCGCTCGAAAAGGTGCGCAAGGTGATGAAGATCGCCAAGGAGCCGATCTCCCTCGAAACGCCGATCGGCGACGAGGAGGATTCGCACCTCGGGGACTTCATCGAGGACAAGAACGCGATCATCCCGGTGGACGCCGCCATTCAGGCGAACCTCAAGGAGACGGTCACGCGCGTTCTCGCCAGCCTCACCCCGCGTGAGGAACGCGTGCTGCGCATGCGCTTCGGCATCGGCATGAACACCGATCACACGCTGGAGGAAGTGGGCCAGCAGTTCTCGGTGACGCGCGAACGTATCCGCCAGATCGAGGCGAAGGCCCTGCGCAAGCTCAAGCATCCGAGCCGCAGCCGCAAGATGCGCAGCTTCCTCGACCAGTAATCGAGACGAGTTCAGGAAAAGCCCCGCTCCGGCGGGGCTTTTTTGTGGGAGTAGGGGCAGTATGGGGGCTTGGGGCGCACTGATCCTTGCCATCATGCGCTACGGGCCAACGAATCGCGCAAATATCTGGACTCGAAATAGTACGGTCAGGGCACTTCCTGATATAGAAAAGCCGAACCTGCTCATAATCGGCGCTGGAATTATAGCTATGATCTTGACGCCCCTGCGAAACGGGACACACAGAAAACCATGCTCACGATTTTATTGCTGTCTTCTGCGATACAACCCACACCGATAACTTGCGAACCGCTGCACGGTGGTCCAGCCGAAGGCATGTGCCTGGCCCCTGGTGAAAGCAAAAGTCCCGGCGCTCAACTCGTGGACCTTCTCCCCGCCCGAACACCGCCGGCTCTCGATCCGGCCCGCGCGGTCATTATCCGACAACTGCTGGCAGCGCACCGCACAGGGGCGGACATTCCACATGGTCTCGTCGATGAGAACGCAACGCAGGAATATTGCACATCGTTCTCGTCAGATTGTCTGACCGCAGCGCCTTTGCGCGGATGGCGAGTGGACCGTCACATGATAGCCAGCGCCCCCTACCCCTTACCCGATGGCAGCGTACGCATCGAATGGTCGCTGAACGGCAGGATGCAATTGTTATCGTATATCAATATGATGAATAATAAGATCACGAGTATCCGCACGGCTCCTGCGCAAATTCCGCTTCAGTTCGCCCAATAGAGGCCGCGGCCGATATTCTACAGTGTGACATCAACGACTTGCCTTGGGGATTCTCGAATGACATTGGGCCGTTTCATCGGCTTCGCAGCTTTCGCCGCGCTGGCCACAGTTCCGCTTTCCACGCCGGCCAGTGCTGCCGAGGCTCCGGCAGCGACTACGCCCGCCGTCGATCCCGAGGCGCTGGCTCTGGCAAAACGGATCACGTCCGCCGCCTTCCCGCCCGAACGACGTCAGGAAATGCTGACCAACCTGATGCAGACCATGCTCGGGCAGATGAAGAGCGGCCTTGGCCTTGACGAGATCACCGATCCCGGCCTGCACAAGATCCTTGAGGATTACCTCGACAATATCCCCACCCTGCTGCGCCCGGCAACGGACGCCTATCTGCCCAAGCAGATGGATGCGATCGCGCAGGCCTATACCCGCAAGTTCACCACCGCGCAGTTGCGCGACATCGCCGCCTTTGCAGAGACACCCTCGGGCAGTGCCTACTTCAGCCACTCGCTCGAAATCATGTCCGACCCGGCCGTCGCCGAGGTGAACACCGAATATTTCCGGCAGATCAAGTCCATCAGCAAAGCCTCGCAGGCCGATCTTCAGGAAAAGGTGGTGGCCTACCTGAAGGCCCATCCCGATGCGATGAAGGACAAGTCGGCTACCAGCGACGGCAAGTAACCCCATACGAAGGAAGCGCGCCGCTCCCGGTGCGGTGCGCTTCCCTTTCCTACAAACCCGGCCGCGCGGTACTCTCGCCGCATGAATGCCCCCGGTCCTTTCGCTGCCATCCGGCACCACGCGCGGTCATCGCAAGATGACACTTTACGCGGCAAGGTGACACTTACGCGCGGTATGTTAACAGCGTACACCACGCAAATCCGCCATTTTCCCGGCGAGGCGGCACATATCACCCCTGGACCGTGTAAACTGTGTCAACCGGGTGTCACCTTCTGCGCCCATGGAACGGTCAAGACTCGCCATTTCGCCGGAGCGCGACTAAGGGAGCGCGCAAGCGAATCCCTCGCGAGAAGGAACCACCCTCTCCCATGCGCATCGCGATCGCATCCGATCATGCCGCCGTCGAGCTCAAGGCAGCTCTGCGCGAATATCTCATCGAAATCGGCCACGAGGTTGCAGACCTCGGCCCGGAAACAGCCGACCGCGTCGATTATCCCGACTATGGCTACAAGCTGGCCTCGGTCGTCGCCGACGGCACCGTGCAGTTCGGCGTCGCGCTGTGCGGCTCGGGCATCGGCATCTCGATCGCCGTCAACCGCGATCCCGCCTGCCGCTGCGCGCTCGTCTCCGAGCCGCTTTCGGCAGCGCTGGCGCGTGAGCACAACGATGCCAACGTGATCGCCATGGGCGCCCGCCTGACCGGCATCGACATGGCCAAGGCCTGCCTCGACGCTTTCCTGTCGACCGAGTTCGGTGGCGGACGCCACGCAGGCCGCGTCGAGAAGCTTTCCAACCCGACCCTCTGAAGGAGCCAGACCTCATGACCGTCGAAACCGCCATCCGCGCCCCCGGCTTCTTCACCGACGCGCTTGCCACCAGCGACGAAGCCGTCGCCAAGGCCATCGGCCACGAACTGAAGCGCGAGCGCAAGCAGATCGAGCTGATCGCTTCGGAGAACATCGTCTCCAAGGCCGTGCTCGAAGCGCAGGGCTCGGTCTTCACCAACAAGTACGCCGAGGGCTATCCCGGCAAGCGCTACTACCAGGGTTGCGAGCCTTCGGATCAGGTCGAGGCGCTGGCGATCGATCGCGCCAAGCAGCTGTTCGGCTGCGAATACGCCAACGTCCAGCCCCACTCGGGCGCGCAGGCGAACGGCGCGGTGCTGCTCGCCACCGTCAAGCCGGGTGACACCATTCTGGGTATGAGCCTCGATGCCGGTGGCCACCTGACGCACGGCGCCCGCGCGGCGATGTCGGGCAAGTGGTTCAACGCCATCCAGTACGGCGTCACCAAGGACACCCACCTGATCGACTTCGATCAGGTCGAGGCGCTCGCCCGCGAGCACAGCCCCAAGCTGATCATCGCCGGTGGCTCGGCCTACCCGCGCGAGATCGACTTCGCGCGCTTCCGCAAGATCGCCGACGAAGTGGGCGCGCTGTTCATGGTGGACATGGCGCACTTCGCAGGTCTGGTCGCCGCAGGCCTCCACCCCTCGCCGTTCCCTTATGCCGACATCGCCACCACCACCACGCACAAGACGCTGCGCGGCCCCCGTGGCGGCATGATCCTGACCAACGACGAAAAGCTGGCCAAGAAGATCAACTCGGCGGTGTTCCCCGGCCTTCAGGGTGGCCCGCTGATGCACGTCATCGCTGCCAAGGCCGTCGCCTTCGGTGAGGCGCTGCGCCCCGAGTTCAAGCAGTACGCCGCCCGCGTGATCGAGAACGCCAAGGTTCTGGCCGAGACCCTCAAGGCGCGCGGCGCCGCGATCGTTTCGGGCGGCACCGACACGCACCTTGCCCTTGTCGACCTCACCCCGCTGGGCGTGACCGGCAAGGACGCCGACGAGGCGCTGGAGCGTGCAGGCATCACCTGCAACAAGAACGGTATCCCCTTCGACCCGCTGCCCCCGGTCAAGACCAGCGGCATCCGCGTCGGCACGCCTGCCGGCACCACGCGCGGCTTCGGCCCCGAGGAATTCCGCGAGATCGGCAACATGGTAGCCGACGTTCTCGACGGTCTGGCGCGTTGCGGCGAAGAAGGTGACGCTCAGGTGGAGCAGAATGTGCGCACGCGCGTTGAAGCGTTGTGTGACCGTTTCCCCATCTACGAGGACTGATGCCATGATCGACCCCGAGCGCCCCGAGAAGACCGACAGCTTCATCCACGACGCCCGCCATGAGCTGGCCGGGATGCTGGAGGATGGCATGGCCCATCCCTCGACCAAGCCGGTTCTCGTCTGGGGTGCGCTCGGGGCCGTTGCCGGCGCTTTCCTGCCGGTCGTATCGATCGGCATGGGCCTTGCCGCCGGTGCCGGTTACGCCTTCTACAAGCGCGTGCGCCCCGATTGAGGGCCTCGCCTGATTTCGAAAGACCCTGCCTGAATGCGCTGTCCGTTTTGCGCCCACGACGATTCCCAGGTCAAGGACAGCCGCCCGGCCGAGGATAACGCCGCGATCCGCCGTCGCCGCCAGTGCTCCAGCTGCGGCGGACGCTTCACCACGTTCGAGCGCGTGCAGCTGCGCGAAATCCTGGTGGTGAAGAGCGACGACAAGCGCGAACCGTTCGATCGCAGCAAGATCGAGCAATCCGTTTCCCTTGCCTGCCGCAAACGCGGGATCGAGCGCGAGAAGATCGAGCAGCTCGTCTCGGGCGTGCAGCGCCAGCTGGAAACCTCGGGCGAATCCGAAATCCCTTCGGTCGTCATCGGCGAGATGGTGATGGAAGGCCTGCGCCAGCTCGATTCGGTCGCCTATATCCGCTTCGCCAGCGTCTATCGCGACTTTGCCGAGGCCAAGGACTTCGAGGACTTCGCAGGCGCCGTTCGCGAAATCGGACAGGGTTGATTTTACCGACGGGCAAGCCCATCGCGGCATGACCATGTCCGACATCGACTTCCAGAACCAGCCCGCAGCGGTGCCCACGGGCGCAAACCGCCAGCCCGTCATCGTCCTCGTCCGCCCACAGCTGGGCGAGAACATCGGCAAGGCCGCCCGCGCCATGCTGAACTTCGGGCTGACGGAAATGCGCCTGGTATCCCCACGCGACGGCTGGCCCAATCCTTCGGCGGGTCCGGCAGCGGCGGGCGCCGACATCATTCTGGAAAAGGCGCAGGTCTACGAGACACTCGCCGAGGCAGTATCCGACTGCGCCAATGTCTATGCCACCACGGTCCGCAAGCGCGGCGTGACCAAGCCGGTGGTAACGCCCGAGGAAGCCTCGCGCGAGATTCACGCCGAACAGGGCCGCTCGGCCTTTGTCTTCGGCCCGGAGCGCTCGGGACTGGAGACCGAGGATGTTGCGCTCGCCCGCGCGATCCTGACTGTGCCGATCAACCCGCAGTTCGGCTCGCTCAACCTGGCGCAGGCGGTGATTCTGTGCGCCTATGAATGGTCCAAGGGCGCAGCGGCTCATGATGCGGGGCTGGTCCAGCCCACGCAGGAAGAACTGCTTCCCCCTGCCCCGCAGGAGGAACTCGAAGGCCTCATCGGCCACTTCGACCGCCTGCTGGAAGAGAAGAACTATTTCTGGCCGGAAACCCGCGCCGCCGCCAACCGGCTGACCTTGCGCAATCTGCTGACCAAGCCGCGCTGGAACCACCTGGAAGTGCGCACCATGCGCGGCGTGCTGTCCGCACTCGAAAAGGCGCGCCGCCCGCGCAGTTAAGCTCCGGCGGATGCTCTCCGGAACCTGCCTACATTCAGGAGATCAGCGAGGACTTGTTCTTGGCCGCCACGATCCAGGAATAGACTGATTCCGCCACGTAAGCACGGAACTGGGCAGGATCGACCTCTACATCCTTGGCGCCACCAACACAGGCCGTCCCCCGACCGATGAGGAGACGGCGCGCCCGGGTTTCCTCAGGCGTGCCTGATTCCGAGTGTAGCAGGTCCAGACCTGCCTTTGGCGTGAGCTGGACCATGCAGGCGGCAATCATGAAATAGGACCGGTCGTAAGGACTACGGCGCTTGTTGCGCTGCTGCTCACGCGCATCAAATCGGGCCTTCACCGTCGGATCAAGCGTCTGCGCCTGCCCCAGTCGGTAATGTGCAGCATAGATTTCGATAGCCTTTTCGTACAGTTCGCCACGATCGTAAGTGGTGCGGCAGATGCCATCAGAATCGGCATTGCACTCGCCAAAGTAGGGGAAGGGAAGCTGAAATCGGGCACGCCCTGATAGCAGCCTTGATGGCGCACGATGTATTCATGCAAGGCTCGCTGCGCCTCCAGATCCAGCGGACCATTGTCTACGATGGAACGGAACATGGCGGGACTCTTAGGAACCTCGGCACAGCGTACGAAAAACAGCGACATCGCACGAATCTGGCGGCTTGTAGTATTGACGGTGCCTGGCAAGTGCGGTGCCTGAGTCTGGGTAGGCAGGGCATCCAACGCCTTGTTCGAATTTCTTTCGGTTTGGACAAGGATCGAATCCTTGTCCGAAATCGCAGAGGATGTCTCCCCATCCGGATTATGGCTAACCGTCTGCGTTGGTGACACCTCACCCGGTACTTGAGCGGGAGAGGCAGCCTGATCCTGCGCCACGGCCTCCAGCGGGCTGGAAAGCGTTGCCATGGCCACCAATGCGCCGAAAAGTCCGTTGACGAAATTCCCCATTGCCCTGAACCCCATTGTTGATCGCCAGCCGCAAGGATCCTCCTCACGTTCCGCTACATACTTGATATTGTGCCAGCATTGTGTGCAAGCGGAACCGCTTGGCCCGCTCGCCGCAACATGCACAGCCGGGTAATTCGTTGCCGGATTCCCACAGTCTGAATCCGGCGCGCGGGCAGATCGAAACTTGACTCCTCCCCGTAAACGCTTAAGGGCCACGCCTTCACATGGCGCCCGCTGCTTGATTGCGGCGTTTAACGCCTATTCGGCCCCGCACTTCCGGTGAAGCGGCGGCCGCATCCGACACGATAGGTCGGATGGTGCACCCCGGAAAACTATGGATCGCCTTCACCGTGAAGGCGGCAGCAGAACAGGAGACGACATATGTCGAAGCGTAAGAGCGCCAAGTATAAACTCGACCGCCGCATGGGCGAGAACATCTGGGGCCGTCCCAAGAGCTCGGTCAACCGCCGCAGCTACGGCCCCGGCCAGCACGGCCAGCGTCGCAAGAGCAAGGTTTCGGACTTCGGTCTGCAGCTGCGCGCCAAGCAGAAGCTCAAGGGCTACTACGGCGACGTGACTGAGAAGCAGTTCAAGCGCACGTACCAGGAAGCTTCGAAGATGAAGGGCGACACCGGTCAGAACCTGATCGGCCTGCTCGAGCAGCGCCTGGACATGGTCGTGTACCGCGCCAAGTTCGCGCCGACCGTCTTCTCGGCCCGCCAGATCGTTTCGCACGGCCACATCCGCGTCAACGGCGTGAAGTGCAACATCGCTTCGCGTCGCGTGAAGGTCGGCGACGTCATCAGCCTGGGCAACAAGGCCAAGGAAATGACGCTGATCATCGAAGCGCAGGCCCTTCCCGAGCGTGAAGTCCCCGACTACGTCGCTCAGGACGGTGCCGACAAGGTGACCTTCGTTCGCGTTCCGACGCTGGACGAAGTGCCCTACCCGGTGAAGATGGAACCGAATCTGGTCGTCGAGTTCTACTCGCGCTAATTTTCGGTCCTGTCGGACAGAATGCGAAGGGGCGGTTCCGCAAGGAGCCGCCCTTTTTCATTGCCAGTTTCGGGCCAGTTCCGGGCTGCTCGATTGCTGCTCGGCTACACCGCCCGCGATGCCAACGATTGTTGCGATAAAGCGAGGAAAAATCGGCGAATCGAAGGACTTGTCAGGGAACCGCAACAGGCTTTCGGCATTGGACAGTCACCATGTCCCGATACCGATTCATCACCCCGCACCGCACCGGAAAATGGTATCCCGATCTCGACACCGCGCAACGTCATGCCTGCGAGATCGGCGCCGGATTCCTCGACACCCACACCGGGCGCTTCGTGGCCTATCTGGGCACCAAGTTGCAGATCCGCCGCCCGCAGGACGCGGCGGACAACCTTATCCCGGCCTGACCGACACCACGGCAGTCGTCAGGATCTGGGGGCGAGTCCCAACTCGGCGCTCGCCCAGTCCCACAAGGCATCGACTTCGGCTGCGGCCTTCCCTTCAGGCTCGACTTCGGAGGCGACTTCCCCCCCGCCCGCAGCGCGATGAAACGCGGCGCGTTCGCCGAAATGGACAGGCGCCATACTCAATCCCAGCTTCTCGATCTGCGCGCCTGTTTCACTGATCAGCTTCGTCGCACGGGACGGCACGGCATTGAGCACCACGAATGCGGGCTTCTTCGCATAGGCGACCAGTTCCGCCGTCGCTTCCAGCGCATGCAGATCGAATGCCCGTGCGCGGGTCGGGATCAGGATGAGGTCCGCCGCCCGCACCGCCTCGCGCGATGCCATATCGCCATGCGGAGGGGTATCGATCACGATCAGTTCCGTCCCCTCGCGCTGGGCCTTCAGGATCGTGCTGGTCAGACGCGCCGGAGGGCATGTCACCACTTCGGGCAGAAACCCTCCACGCCAGTCCCCCCAGGCCGCAGAAGTCGCCTGCGGGTCCATGTCGATCACGCAACTGCGCCGGGTATCGTAGGCCGCACAAGTGGCGAGATGTACCGCAAGCGTCGTCTTCCCCGAGCCGCCCTTCTGGCTGACAATCGCGATAGTCGGCATATGGTCCGGCTCTCCTGTGATGCACAGCGGACCTCTTCCGAATCGAAAAGAGGCCGACGTCGCGACGCCAGCCTCCCCTGAAAGCACCATCGCTGTCCAGCGCCGTGCGCTGTCAGCAACGCTATCCGCCCGATTTCGAGGCGAAATAGTCTCGCCGGAAGTCTGCAGCGAACGTAGCGAACCGCTGATGGGCGATGGCATCGCGCATGCCCTGCATCAGCTGCTGGTAGAACCAGATGTTGTGCTCGGTCAGCAGGATAGCGCCGAGCATCTCCCCCGCCTTGATCAGGTGGTGCAGATAGGCGCGGCTGTAGGTGCTGCACGTCGGGCAGGCGCAACGCTCGTCGATCGGGCCGGTATCTTCGGCATGACGGGCATTGCGCATGTTGAGCGGGCCGTTCCAGGTGAAGGCCTGCCCGTTGCGGCCCGATCGCGTGGGCAGCACGCAGTCGAACATGTCGACGCCGCGCTCCACCGCGCCGACCAGATCGTCGGGCTTGCCCACGCCCATCAGATAGCGCGGGCGGTCTGCGGGAAGCTGGCCGGGCGCGAACTCCAGCGTCTCGAACATCGCCTGCTGCCCTTCGCCCACGGCAAGGCCGCCAATGGCATAGCCGTCGAAGCCGATCTCGGTCAGAGCATCGGCAGAGGTCTTGCGCAGACCTTCGTCCAGCGCGCCCTGCTGGATGCCGAACAGCGCGGCATTCTCGGCGTGCTCTCCGCCCTGATCGAACGCCTCGCGGCTGCGCTTGGCCCAGCGCATCGACATTTCCATCGAGCGGGCGATGACATCACGCGGCTGGTCGATCTTGGGGCATTCATCAAAACACATGACGATATCCGAGCCGAGCAGGCGCTGGATCTCCATCGAGCGCTCGGGGCTGAGCATATGACGCGAGCCGTCGATGTGGCTGGCGAAAGTTACGCCCTCTTCGGTGATCTTGCGCAATTCGGATAGGCTCATCACCTGATAGCCGCCACTGTCGGTCAGGATCGGGCGATCCCAGTTCATAAACTTGTGCAGGCCGCCGAGGCGCGCGACGCGCTCGGCACCGGGGCGCAGCATCAGGTGATAGGTGTTGCCAAGGATGATGTCGGCCCCGGCGGCGCGTACCGCCTCGGGCTTCATCGCCTTGACGGTCGCAGCGGTGCCCACCGGCATGAAGGCCGGCGTGCGAATCTCGCCGCGACGCATCTGGATGGTGCCGGTGCGAGCCTTGCCGTCGGTCGCGTGAATCTGGAACTGGAAGCGCGGGTTCATCCGCGCTCCCCTACCGCGTCAGCCGCGCAGGCGCCAGCCCGTCTGGAAGATCCGCCAGATCGCGATCACGCAGATCAGCAGGAACGCGAGCGTCATTCCCAGCGACACCCCGATCGGGAAGTCCGACTGGCCATAGAAGCACCAGCGCAGACCGTTGACGAGATAGACCACCGGGTTGATCATCGCCACCGTGCGCCACGGCTGGGGCAGCATGTCGATCGAATAGAACGTGCCGCCCAGGAACGTCAGCGGCATGATGAACAGCACCGGCACGATGCCCAGCTTCTCGAAACTGGTCGCCCAGATGCCGAGGATAAAGCCGAACAGCGAGAAGCTGGCCGAGACCAGCAGGATGAAGCCCAGCGCATAGAGCGGATGGACGATGGTATAATCGACGAACAGCGTCGCCGTGGTCAGGATGATCGCCGCGAGAATCAGCGACTTGGTTGCCGCCGCGCCGACGAAGCCGACCAGCGTTTCGGCAACCCCCACCGGCGCCGAGAGCAGTTCGTAGATCGCGCCGGTAAATTTGGGCATGTAAATGCCGAAGCTGGCATTGGAGGTGCTCTCTCCCAGCAGGGTCAGCAGCAGCAGCCCCGGCACGATGAAGGCGCCATAGTTCATGCCGTCCATTCCGGCAGACATGCGCCCACCGATGGCCGCGCCGAAGACGACGAAATAGAGCACCGTGGTCAGCACCGGCCCCAGGATCGACTGCATGGCGGTGCGCAGCGCGCGCATCACTTCGCGCTTGTAGATGGTCCAGGTGCTGCGGGCGTTGAAGGCGATCATGCCGCCTCTCCTTCGAGAAGATTGACGAAGATTTCCTCGAGACTGGACTCGCGGATTTCGATGGCGGTGTAGTCGATCCCGGCGAGAGCCAGCACCTTGGTCAGTTCGGCGACCTGCGCCTTGCCGCCGCCCTGCCCGTCTCCACCACGATAGATCAGCACGGTGCCGTCTTCCGACAGCGTGATCGGCAAGTGCGCGACAATGCCCGGCACTTCGGAGACGGGAGCGGCGAGCGTGACATGCGCTTCGGTGCGCCCGAGGCGCTTCATCATCTCGCGCGTCGGCTCGACCATGCGGATCTTGCCGCCCTGAATGATGCCCACGCGATCGGCCATATCCTCGGCCTCCTCGATGTAGTGGGTGGTCAGGATGATCGTCGTGCCGCGCTCGCGCAGGGCGGCGATCTGCTTCCACATGTCGCGGCGCAGTTCGACATCGACACCCGCGGTCGGCTCGTCGAGGAACAGCAGGTCAGGCTCGTGCGCCAGCGCCTTGGCGATCAGCACGCGGCGCTTCATACCTCCGGACAGCGCGCGGATCTGCGCATCCTTCTTGTCCCACAAGCTGAGCGCGCGCAGGATGTCCTCGATCTTGGCGGCATCGGGCGCAAGGCCAAACAGCCCGCGCGAATAGTTCACCGAGTGCAGCACCGTGTCGAACATGTCGGTCGCCAGTTCCTGCGGAACCAGACCGATGCGCGCGCGCAGGCGGCGCCAGTGCTTGCCCATGTCTTCGCCGAAGGCTTCGATAGTGCCTGAGGTGGGGCGCACCAGCCCGCAGACCGCGCCGATCAGCGTAGTCTTACCCGCACCGTTGGGGCCGAGCAGCGCGAAAATCTCGCCGCGCCGGATTTCGAGGTCGATCCCTGCCAGCGCGGTGAACCCGCCAGCGTAGGTCTTGGTCAGACCGCGAATGTCGAGAATAGTGTCCATCGTTCCGAGAAATGCTCCCTGCCCCTGAGACGCGCGCCGATATCCTCACGCCTTGCGTGAGCACCGCTGCCTATCTTTCGGGAATCAAAAGACTCGAGTCGCCATATGAATAGAACCGATAGCCGTTCGCGATGGCATGCGCATAGACCTGCTGCATCGTGTCGAGGCCCATCAGCGCGCTGACCAGCATGAACAGCGTCGACTTGGGCAGATGGAAATTCGTCATCAGTCCGTCAATGGCCCGGAAGCGATAACCCGGCGTGATGAAGATCGAGGTATCGCCCTCAAATGGTCGGATGATCCCGTCCTCGCCGGTCGCGCTTTCGAGCAGGCGCAGGCTGGTGGTGCCCACCGCGATCAGGCGGCCGCCGTTCGCGCGCACGGCGTTGAGACGATCCGCCGTTGCCGCATCGATCCGTCCGAATTCGGCATGCATGCGATGGTCAGTGGTGTCGTCGGCCTTGACCGGCAGGAAAGTGCCCGCACCGACATGCAGCGTCAGCGTCTCGCGCCCGATCCCGGCAGCGTCGAGGCGCTCCATCAGGTCCGGCGTAAAGTGCAGCGCGGCGGTAGGCGCCGCGACAGCCCCCTTCTCGCGTGCGAACATCGTCTGGTAATCGCTGGCGTCCGCCTCGTCGGTCGGACGCTTGCCCGCGATATAAGGCGGCAGCGGCATGCGACCTGCCCGTTCGAGCAGGACTTCGACCGGCTCCTCCCCCGGAAGAACAGCGTCCAGCTGCCGTCTTCGTGACGCTCCTCGGCGACAGCCTCGACATCGGCGGGGAACGAGATCACATCGCCTGTCTTCAGCCGCTTGGCATTGCGCACGAAGGCGATCCAGCGACGCAGGTCATGGCGCTTGTGCAGCGTCGCACCGATCTTCGCCTCACCGCGCGTCCCTTCCAGCTGCGCAGGGATTACACGGGTGTCGTTGAACACCAGCACATCGCCGGGGCGCAGAACATCGGGCAGGTCGTGCACGTGACGATCGGCGAAAGGCTCGCCGTTCTGCGCCACGAGGAAACGCGCTGCGTCGCGCGGGCGTGCCGGGCGCAGGGCGATGAGGTCGGTGGGAAGGTCGAAGTCGAACAGGTCTACGCGCATGACAGCGCGCTAGAGCAGCCCGGCGCGCCCGGCAAGGGCACGCCGATACACAGTGGTCAGTTCGACTTGGACTTGTTGAGGTCAGCAGCCGAGATCGAACCCGGAGCCGGTACCGCAGAAGGCGTCGCAGTCGGCGTGGGCGCGACGACAGGCGGGGCCTTGTTGTCCGACGCCAGCGAGGCCTGCAGGATCTTGGTCGGGTCCTTGGGCGGCTCGCCACGGTGAATGGCATCGACATACTGCATGCCCGCGATCACGCGACCGAACACTGTGTATTTGTGATCGAGCGCGAAGCGCGGGTAGAACATGATGAAGAACTGGCTGTTCGCGCTGTTCGGGTCGTTGGTGCGCGCCATCGCAACCGTACCGCGCACATGCGGCATCGAATTGAATTCCGCCGTCAGGTCGGGAAGATCGGAGCCGCCCTGCCCGGTTCCCGTCGGATCGCCGGTCTGCGCCATGAAGCCATCAATCACGCGGTGGAATATCTGGCCATTGTAGAAGCCCTTTTCCGTGAGCGTCTTGATCCGCTCGACATGATGGGGCGCCCACTGCGGCATCAGACGGATCGCCACGCGTCCACCGTCCGACAGATCGAGCAACAGCACGTTCTGCGGATCGTGAGAGATATCCATGTCCACCGTCACCGGCAGCTTGGCCTTCTGCATCTCGGTCGCCTCGCTGGCGGCCGCGCTCTCTTCGAGAGCCTTCTTCTTGTCCTTGGCGATAGCGGGCGTAGCGGCGAGCACGAGGCCCATCATCATCGCGGTAACGGGAAGGCGGAAGTTCATCTATCACTCACACTTGGGTCTGCCCTCTGGGCGCGCCAGCGTTAGCCGCCTTGCGCTGTCGAGACAATGAACGAATTACGGGGAGCGCGTTACCTGAGCCGTAACTGTGGCAACACGCGGGCAATGGAAAAATTCGATGGCGCCCTCAATAGTCGCCAAGAAACCCTCGCTCGGCAATCCGCGCCAGCACATCTTCGCGAACGGCAGGGCTGACAAACCGGGTGATGTCGCCCCGGAACATGGCGATTTCCTTCACCAGCTTGGAGGCGATCGGCTGCAGACCGACATCGGCCATCAGGAATACCGTCTCGATCTCGGCATCGAGCTGCTGGTTCATCCCGGCCATCTGGTATTCGTATTCGAAATCGGCGACCGCGCGCAGCCCGCGCACGATCACGCCTGCGTTCTGTGCCCGCGCGAACTTCATCAGCAGCGCGTTGAAGCCCACGACAGTCACGTTATCGAGCCCCAGCGCAGCCACTTCACGCTCGACCATGGCGATGCGTTCGTCCGGCTGAAAGAGCGGGTCCTTCGACGGGTTGGTGGTGACGCCGACGATCAACCGGTCGACCAGCTTTGCGCCGCGACGGATGATGTCCGCATGGCCCAGCGTGATGGGATCGAAAGTGCCGGGATAGACGCCGACACGCTCTGCGCTGCTCAAGTCAGTGATCCCTTTCCACGATATAGCGCGCCACCGCGCGCAACACGTCGGCCTTTTCGCCGTAGCTCGCCAGATGCCCTATCGCCTGTTCGACAAGCATGCGCGCCTGTTCGCGGGCGCGCTCGGGGCCGAGCAGCGAGACGAACGTCTCCTTGCCCTTGCCCGCATCCTTGCCGACGGCCTTGCCCGCCACGTCGGCATCGCCTTCATGATCGATCAGATCGTCGGCGATCTGGAAGGCGAGGCCGATATCGCGCGCATAGCCACGCAAATGCGTGCGGCCTTCCGGCGCGACCTTGCCCAGAACGGCGCCCATCTCGACCGCCGCGCCGAGCAATGCCCCGGTCTTGAGCTGTTGCAGCCGCGTAACCGCCTGAAGATCGAACCCACCCTCTTCCGCGACCAGATCCATCATCTGGCCGCCTGCCATACCCTGCCAACCGGCAGCATGGGCCAGCGTGCGCACCAGTTCGACCTGCACGAAGGGATCGGGACTGGTCGCCGGGTCGGCGAGAATCTCAAAGGCGAAATCGTGAAGCGAATCGCCCGCCAGCACCGCCGTCGCTTCATCGAAGGCGAGGTGCAACGTCGGCTTGCCATGGCGCATGGCGTCATCGTCCATGCAAGGCAGATCGTCATGGATCAGCGAATAGACATGGATCGATTCGAGCGCGATGCCCGCCCGGATCGCGGGCTCGCGCCCCACGCCGTACATTGCGGCAACGCACGACACCAGCAACGGGCGCAAGCGCTTGCCGCCGCCGATGCAGGCATAGCGCATCGCCTCGACCAGCCTGGCGCGGGCATCCCCCGGCACCGGCAACAGCGCATCGAAGGCGCCGTCGATATCCGCTGCGATCGCCGCGAGCGCCTCTGCCAGTATCGGCTCCGGGCCCGCAGTCCCGTTGATGCTGCTGCCCCCGCTCATGCTGTCAGCGATCCGGCGAATCGAAAGGCTGGGTGCTTACCGGCACGCCATCCGGCCCGGCGACAATGCGCTCGATCCGGGCCTGCGCCGAATCGAGCCGCGCCTGACAGTGCTTGCGCAGCGCTTCTCCGCGTTCGTAGAGCGTGATGGAATCCTCCAGCGCGACGTCCCCGCTTTCAAGACGACGCACAACGTCTTCCAGTGCGCGAAGGGCGTCCTCGAAACTGAGGCTTGCGATGTTTTCGGTCTCTCCGGCCATAGCCTCCTGCAATGGCCGGAGCGCCCCGCGCGGTCAAGGCGCGACCATGCCTCAACCAACAGCGCGATGATTTTCCGCAACCATGCCGCTCCAGCCTTCCAATCGGGCTAGCGCCTGCGCGCGCGTGCCGCTAAGGCGCGGGTCCATGACCCAGATCACTCCAGACGTCGTCGAGGCCCACGGCCTCAACCCCGAGGAATACGAGCGCGTCCTGAATGCGCTTGGCCGAGAGCCCAACCTCGTCGAGCTTGGCATCTTCTCCGTCATGTGGTCCGAGCACTGCTCGTACAAGTCGAGCCGCTTCCACCTCAAGAAGCTGCCGACCAAGGCCTCGTGGGTGATCTGCGGCCCCGGCGAGAACGCGGGTGTGATCGACATCGGTGATGGACAGGCCGCCATCTTCAAGATGGAGAGCCACAACCACCCCAGCTACATCGAGCCTTATCAGGGCGCCGCGACCGGCGTCGGCGGCATCCTGCGCGACGTGTTCACCATGGGCGCGCGCCCGGTCGCCAACATGAACGCGCTGCGCTTCGGCCGCCCCGATCACCCCAAGATGAAGCACCTCGTGCAGGGCGTCGTCGCGGGCATCGGCGGCTACGGCAACTGCGTGGGCGTGCCCACCGTTGGCGGCGAGACCAACTTCCACAAGGCCTATGACGGCAACATCCTCGTCAACGCGATGACCGTGGGCGTGGCCGAGACCGACAAGATCTTCTACTCGGCCGCCACGGGCCTCGGCAATCCGATCGTCTACGTCGGCTCGAAGACCGGGCGTGACGGCATCCACGGCGCCACCATGGCCTCGGCCGACTTCGGCGACGACATCGACCAGAAGCGCCCGACCGTGCAGGTCGGCGATCCCTTCGTCGAAAAGCTGCTGATCGAGGCCTGCCTCGAACTGATGGCGACCGACGCCATCGTCGCCATTCAGGACATGGGCGCAGCGGGCCTCACCTCCTCGTCGGTCGAAATGGCCAGCAAGGGCGGTGCGGGCATTCGCCTCAACATGAACGCCGTCCCCTGCCGCGAAGAGGGCATGACGCCCTACGAGATGATGCTGAGCGAAAGCCAGGAGCGCATGCTCATGGTGCTCAAGCCCGGCAAGGAGGCGATGGCGCAGGCGATCTTCTCCAAGTGGGAACTCGATTTCGCGGTCATCGGCGAAGTGACCGACACCGGCCACATGGTCCTCGAATTCGACGGCGAAGTGGTCTGCGACATTCCGCTCGGCCCGCTGGCCGACGACGCGCCGGAATACGAGCGCCCCTATATCAGCCGTGAGGAATACAAGGTCTGGGCGCAGGTTCCGGCTCTGGGCGAAATCCCCGAGACTACCGATGTCGCTGCCGATCTCCTGACGCTGATCGGCTCCGCCGACCTCGCCTCGCGCCGCTGGATCTTCGAGCAGTACGACAGCCAGGTCGGTGCCGACACCATGCAGAAGTCGGGCGGCGACGCCGCCGTCGTGCGTATTCACGGCACCCAGAAGGCGCTGGCGATCAGCACCGACTGTTCGCCGCGCTACTGCTATGCCGATCCCTACGAAGGTGGCAAGCAGGCAGTGGCCGAGACCTATCGCAACATCTGCGCGGTGGGTGGCCTGCCGATGGCCATCACCAACTGCCTGAACTTCGCCAACCCGCAGCGCCCCGAGATCATGGCCCAGATCGTCGGCTGCCTTGGCGGCATGGCCGAGGCCTGCCGCGCGCTCGACTATCCGATCGTCTCGGGCAACGTCTCGCTCTACAACGAATCGAAGGCCACCGGCGGCGGTTCGGCGATCCTGCCCACGCCCGCCATCGGCGGCGTCGGCCTGCTCGCGGACCATGACAAGATGGCCACCATCGCCTTCAAGAACGAAGGCGACGGCATCTTCCTGATCGGCGCACCCAAGGGCCGCCTCGGCACCCACCTCGGCCAGTCACTGTGGCTGCGCGAGATTCAGGGCCGTGAAGCAGGCGAAGCGCCCAAGGTCGATCTGGGCGACGAGCGTGACCACGGCGAGATCGTCCGTGGCTGGGTCCGCCGCGACAAGGTGACGGCAGTGCATGACATTTCGGACGGCGGCCTGGTGGTCGCGCTGGCCGAAATGGCGCTCTCGGGCAACATCGGCTGCACCCTCGACGTCGAACTGACAACGCCAGGCGATGCCTTCGGTGAAGATCAGGGCCGCTACCTCGCGACTGCACCTGCCGGGACGCACCTCGACGGCGCGGTGCGCATCGGCACCGTGGGCGGCACCAGCGTTGTCGGCGTCGAACTAACGGCCCTGCGCGAAGCCAACGAAGCCTTCTTCCGCGACTGGATGGACGCTTAAGATTGAAGGGTAGACGCAGGGGAGCACGGCTCCCCTGCACCCCTTTACGTCTTCCGACGCGATCGGGACGCAAAGCAGCAAATGTCGCGGATAAATGCGATCTTCCTGAGCACGGGACACGCAGTGCCCTTCCCTCTTGCGCTAAGATAGCGCCGGAAGACGTAACGGGGTCCGGGGCCCATGGCCCCGGAATAACCCTTTAAATCTTCAAATCGAAATCAGCCCCGCACCCACTTGCTCTCGGGAATGCCCAGCAGGCGCAGCACACTGGTGAGATCGCCCCGGTCGATCCAGCCGTTCGACGCAGCGCGGGCCTTGGGCTTGGCGTGATAGGCGATGCCGTAGGTCGCCTCTTCCAGCATCGGAATGTCGTTGGCGCCATCGCCGGTCGCAAGGCAGGTCGCGTTCTCGCCCATCTGCGCCATTTCGGACAGCAGCGTCGCCTTCTTGACCGAACTGTCGACGATAGGGCCCGCAAGACCGCCCGTCAGTTTGCCGTCCAAGACTTCAAGACGATTGCCCACGACATGCTCGAAACCGAGGTCGGTCGCCACCGGATCGGCGAAGTGATGGAAGCCCCCCGTGACCAGCACGGTTCGGCAACCAAGCGACTTCAGCGTGGCCACCAGCGTCTTCGCGCCCGGCATCGGCCGGATGCGCTCGGCAAGGCACTGGTCGATGGCGCTTTCGGGCAAGCCTGCCAGCAGGCCCACACGCTCGCGCAGAGCCGATTCGAAATCAAGTTCGCCCTGCATCGCGCGCTCGGTGATCTCGGCGATGCGTTTCTTCAAACCCGCGAAGTCACCCAGTTCATCGATGCACTCCTGACCGATCATGGTCGAATCCATGTCCGAGATGAACAGCGCAGGCACGATCGGCTCCTCGCTCGTCACGAGACCGTCGGTCTGACCGAAATGCGCATCGAGCGCCGCGCGCAGGGCGACAGCATCCTCGTCCGGCGAATCGATCTGCATCGTCTGCCCACAGAAATCGAGCATCGTGGCATCGGCGATGCGCACGCCGTCTGACGCCATCTGCGCCCTTGCCGCATCGAGACTGGTCGAAAGATGATCCGGTTCTGCTATCAGGCGGGCAATGAGCACTGCGAAATTCCTTGATGCGCCATACGATATGTCAGCCGGAGACCGGCCACCGCTGGCGCTCATCGCAGGGCCGACCGCCAGCGGCAAGAGCGATTGTGCCGTCGCACTGGCGCAGGAACTGGAGCGACGCGGGCGGCGGGCGGTGATCGTCAATGCCGACAGCTCGCAAGTCTATGCCGATCTCGAAGCGCTGAGCGCCCGCCCTTCGGTGGACGAGATGGGCGGGATCGAGCACCGCCTGTTCGGCACCTGGGATGGAGCTGAAAGCTGCTCTGCTGCCGACTGGGCGCGCGCAGCCGCGCGAACGATCCACGATCTGCACGCCGAAGGTGCTGTCCCGGTACTGGTCGGGGGCACCGGTCTTTATATCCGCACGCTGCTGGATGGCATCGCGCCGGTGCCGGGCATTGACCCCGCGATCCGCGATGCAGTGCGCGCCCTGCCTGTCGAAGCAGCCCATGCCGCGCTGTCGCAGGAGGACCCCGAGCGCGCCGCGATACTCGCCCCGACCGACACCACCCGCGTCGCCCGCGCGCTCGAAGTCGTGCGTTCCACCGGTCACTCCCTCGCCCACTGGCAACAGCAGGCCCATGGCGGCATCGGCGGCAGCGTGTCGGTTCACGCCGCGATCCTGCTGCCCGAGCGCGCCGCTCTCTACGACCGCTGCGACCGCCGCTTTGCCCGCATGATCGAGCGCGGTGCACTGCGAGAGGTCGAACAGTTGCTGACGCGTAAGCTCAATCCCGATCTTCCGGTGATGCGCGCGATCGGCGTACCGGAGCTGGCCAGCCACCTTCGCGGCGAAATTTCGCTGGAAGATGCCTGCGCCGCAGCATCGCAGGCAACCCGCCGCTATGCCAAGCGCCAGTTCACCTGGCTGCGCAACCAGCCCCCGGAATCTTGGCGAAGAATTGCGTTTGAAAATTTCGATCCAGATAGCGTGGCGGCAACTTTATTTCATTACTTGGGGTTGACGTAACATTTCACGTCACCTACAGGCGCCCCTTACCTGCAAATGGAAGTATGCAGGGGGAGAGAGGAAGACCCGGCACGTCGCCAACGTCGTGTCGGGTCGACTCGAGGACAGCAGGCGCTGTCAAAAAACCAAGGCATTTCGTCGGCATGAGAGCCGCAATGCAGCATGAAGGAACGAGTCGTGAGTGAAGAGCGCAGTGGCGCCAACATCCTGGTCGAAAGCCTGATCCGTCAGGGCGTCGAAGTCGTTTTCGGGTATCCGGGCGGCGCGGTACTTCCGATCTACGATGCCCTATTCGGGGTGGAGCGACTACGCCACATTCTCGTCCGTCACGAAGCCGGCGCGGCCCACGCCGCCGAAGGCTATGCGCGTTCCACCGGCAAGCCGGGCGTCGTGCTCGTCACCTCCGGCCCCGGCGCGACCAACGCCCTCACCGGCATTGCCGACGCCTACATGGATTCGATTCCGCTCGTCGTCATCACCGGGCAGGTTCCGACCGCGCTGATCGGCTCGGACGCGTTTCAGGAGGCCGACACCATCGGCCTTTCGCGCCACTGCACCAAGCATAACTACCTTGTGAAAAACCCGCGCGAACTGGCTGCCGTCATCGACGAGGCGTTCCAGATCGCCACGACCGGTCGCCCCGGTCCGGTGCTGATCGACATTCCCAAGGACGTCCAGATTGCCATGGCGCCGTGGGACGATGCGCCGGTGCAGCGCCGCCAACGCTACGATCCGCGCACCGTCGGCCTGCCCGAAGAAATCTCCGAAGCGGTCGAGATGATCGCGGCGGCCAAGGCACCCGTGTTCTACACCGGCGGCGGCATCATCAATTCCGGCCCGCGCGCCACCGAACTGCTGCGCAAGTTTCAGGAGACCATCGGCGCGCCCGTCACCTCGACCTTGATGGGTCTGGGCGCGTTCCCGGCTGACCATCCCGACTGGCTGGGCATGCTGGGCATGCACGGCACCTATGAGGCCAATCTGGCGATGAACCAGGCGGACCTCATCATCTGCCTCGGCGCGCGGTTCGACGATCGCGTCACGGGCCGTCTGGATGCCTTCGCGCCCAACTCGAAGAAGATCCACGTCGATATCGACCGCGCCTCGATCAACAAGACCGTGCGCGTCGACCTGCCGATCATCGGCGATTGCGCGACCGTTATGGAGCAGATCCTCGACGCGTGGGGCAGCCGCAAGGCGAACGACCTCGCCGCGTGGAAGGCCCGCGTCGAGACCTGGCGCGAGAAGAAGAGCCTCTCCTTCCCGCTGTCCGACAAGGCGATCATGCCGCAGCTGGCGATCGAGCGCCTGTTCGAGCTGACCAAGGACAAGTCGCCGATCATCTCCACCGAAGTCGGTCAGCACCAGATGTGGGCGGCGCAGCACTTCCACTTCTATGGTCCGAACAAGTGGCTGACCTCGGGTGGTCTTGGCACGATGGGCTATGGCCTGCCTGCCGCCATCGGCGCGCAGGTCGGCAACCCCGATGCGCTGGTGATCGACATCGCCGGTGACGCCTCGATCCAGATGAACATCCAGGAGATGGGCACCGCCACGCAGTATCGCCTGCCGGTGAAGATCTTCATCCTCAACAACGAGTGGATGGGCATGGTGCGCCAGTGGCAGGAACTCACGTACGAGAGCCGCTACTCGCAGTCCTATTCCGACAGCCTTCCCGATTTCGTGAAGCTGGCGGCGGCCTATGGCTGGAAGGGCATCCGCATCGAGAGCGAGAGCGAACTCGACGCCGGCATCCAGGCCATGATCGACTATCCCGGCCCGGTGATCGTCGACTGCCTCGTCGCCAAGGAATCCAACTGCTTCCCGATGATCCCCTCGGGCGCCTCGCATACCGAGATGATCCTCTACGGCGATCATGTCGCAGGCACCATGGACGATGCCGCCAAGGCCCTCGTCTGAGCGGCACGGCAAGCAGATCACGAGACAAACGCATATGCACATTCATCCCGAAGCCGACGAACGCCACGTCCTGACCGTCACGGTCGATAACGAGGCGGGCATCTTGGCCAAGATCGCCGGTCTGTTTACCGCGCGCGGCTACAACATCGACAGCCTGACCGTGGCCGACATCACCGAGAACCACGCGGTGAGCCGGATCACCATCGTCACCCATGGTCCGCCGAGCCAGATCGACCAGATCCACGCGCAGCTCGAACGCCTTGTTCCCGTGCACAAGGTGGTGGACCTGACCGAGATGGGCCCGCACGTCGCGCGCGAACTGGCGCTGATCAAGGTGGCAGGCCTTGGCGAGAAGCGCGTCGAGGCGCTGCGCCTTGCCGATATCTTCCGCGCCAAGGCGGTCGACACCACGACCGAGAGCTTCATCTTCGAGCTGACCGGCGCGCCCGACAAGATCGACACCTTCGTCACGCTGATGCGCGACCTCGGGCTTGTCGAAGTGGGCCGCACCGGCATCGTCGCGATGATCCGCGGCGCCCAAGGGGCTTAAACCGGGCAGCTAAAACCAAACTCTTTTGAATTGGCGCCGCACCAGCAGCGCCCGAACGACAGCGGGCCCGGCCCTGACCGGGACACAGGAAGGACAGAACCAATGAAGGTCTATTACGACGCCGATTGCGATATCAACCTGATCGCGGGCAAGAAGATCGCCATCGTCGGCTACGGCAGCCAGGGCCACGCCCACGCACAGAACCTGCGCGATTCGGGCGTCAAGGAAGTCGCCATCGCGCTTCGCGAGGGTTCGGCTTCGGCGAAGAAGGCCGAAGGCGCCGGCTTCAAGGTGCTGAGCAACAAGGACGCCGCCGCATGGGCCGACGTTCTCATGATCCTCGCCCCCGACGAGCATCAGGCCGCGATCTACGCTGCCGACATCCATGAGAACCTGCGCCCCGGCGCCGCGCTCGCCTTCGCGCACGGCCTCAACGTTCACTTCGGCCTGATCGAGCCGCGCGCCGACGTCGACGTCATCATGATCGCCCCCAAGGGTCCGGGCCACACCGTGCGCGGCGAATATCAGCGTGGCGGCGGCGTGCCCTGCCTCGTCGCGATCCATCAGGATGCCAGCGGCAACGCCCACGACATCGCGCTTGCCTATGCTTCGGGCGTCGGCGGCGGCCGTTCGGGCATCATCGAGACCAACTTCCGCGAGGAATGCGAAACCGACCTGTTCGGTGAGCAGGCCGTGCTCTGCGGCGGCACCACCGCGCTGGTCCAGGCCGGTTTCGAGACGCTGGTGGAAGCCGGTTACGCCCCCGAAATGGCCTACTTCGAGTGCCTTCACGAGCTGAAGCTGATCGTCGACCTGATGTATGAAGGCGGCATCGCCAACATGCGCTACTCGATCTCGAACACCGCCGAATACGGCGACATCAAGACCGGTCCGCGCATCATCACCGAAGAGACCAAGAAGGAAATGAAGCGCGTTCTGGAAGACATCCAGTCGGGCCGCTTCGTGAAGGACTTCGTGCTCGACAACCGCGCCGGTCAGCCCGAGCTGAAGGCCTCGCGCATCGCCGCCAAGCGTCACCCGATCGAAGAGACCGGTTCGAAGCTGCGCGCGATGATGCCGTGGATCGGTGCCAACGCTCTGGTCGACAAGACCAAGAACTGAGCAAGAAAATGATGCAGTGACACGCTGTTGTCACTTGTGCATTTGACGAATTGAAGGAGACGGCGCAGGACTTGCGTCGTCTCCTTTTTCCGTTTTTCAGGGAACGTTCGTCTTATGCGCAAAGCCCCCCTTCTCGGCGCCGCCGCTCTGGCTCTCGCCGCGCTTGCCGCCACGCCTCTCCTCGCCCAGCAGGATGGCGACCATGCCGGTCATCGCGGCGGCGGCATGATGGCAGAACCCCTCCACGGCGCGGGCACCCCTGCCGACGTCAAGGCGGGCACGTACGCGGTCGAGCCCGGCCACACGCAGGTCGCCTTCAGCGTTTCGCACATGGGCATCTCGCCGTTCGCGGGAACTTTCTCGGGCGCCAGCGGCTCGATGCAGCTCGATCCGGCCGATCTTTCGAAGACCAAGCTCACCGTCACCATCCCGACGGCGAGCGTGCAGACCACCAGCGCCAAGCTGACCGAGGAACTCAACAGCGCCGACTGGCTCGATTCGGGCAAGTTCCCGACCGCCACGTTCGTCGCCACCTCGGTCAAGCCGATGGGTGAGAGCATGGCGATGATCGAAGGCTCGCTGACGCTGCACGGCGTGACCAAGCCGGTGATGATCGGCGCGCGCTTCTTCGGTGCCGCACAGAACCCGATGAGCAAGAAGGATTCGATCGGCTTCCTGGGCCGCATGGTGATCCATCGTTCGGAATTTGGCGTGACCAAGTACGTGCCGCTCGTCTCGGACGAGACCGTGCTGGTCATCAACGCCGCGTTCGAAAAGCAGTAAATCCTGATCGCCGCCGTTCGGGATGCTCTCGAACGGCGGCACTTTCCATGACCACGCAACCGGGGGGATGCGACTACACATGAGCGATGAATTTCCGATCGAGCGACAGGAAGGCGTCAACCGCGTCGAGGCGTTCTCCGACGGCGTACTGGCGATCATCGTCACGATCATGGTGCTGGAGCTGAAAGTCCCGCATCAGGAAAGCATTACGGCACTGCTGGAGCTGTGGCCGGTCTTCCTCGCCTATGTGCTCAGCTACGCCTACGTCGCGATCTACTGGGTGAACCACCATCGCCTGTTCGGCCTCGCCCGCAAGGTGACAGGCGGGCTGCTGTGGTCGAACATGGCGCTGCTCTTCACGCTTTCGCTGATCCCGTTCACGACAGCGTACCTCGGCGAGCATCATTTCGAGCGGGACGCCGCCGTGCTCTATCTTGCCAGCCTGATGCTGGCCGCCCTCGCCTATGTCGTGCTGCAAAGGCAGATCAAGCAGACTGGCGCGCGCGATACGGCTGCCCGGCACTATCACCATGCCACGATGCGCAAAGGCCTTGCCGCTGCTGTCGTCTACTTCGCCGGTATTCCGCTCAGCTTCGTGTCTGCGTGGCTAGGGGTGGGTTGCGCCGCGCTTGTGGCGGTGTTCTGGATGCTGCCGTGGAGCCCGCTGGACGCGCTGTTCGCCGATCGCGCCGCAAGGAAATAACGCGTAAAGGCTCCCGAATATCCTTTACATTGCCGGAAAGCCTGCCCATAGGCTCCGGCATGACTATCCAGCTCGGCCTTATCCTGCGACTTACCCGCCCTTGGGCGTGAGGTGACGCGTCGGCCTGCGACGCGCCAAGGCGCTCAAGGGGACCGAACCACCTGACAGGATTAGCGTTTTACCCGAGTGAGATTACCCCGATGACGATGCTGAAAGACCCTTCGGTCAAGTACCGCCCCTTCCCGCAGATCGACCTGCCGGATCGCAAGTGGCCCTCCGCGGTCATCACCAAGGCCCCGCGCTGGCTCTCCACCGATCTGCGTGACGGCAATCAGGCGCTGATCGACCCGATGGGCGCGGAAAAGAAGAACCGCTTCTTCGATCTGCTCGTGAAGGTCGGCCTCAAGGAGATCGAGGTCGGTTTCCCGAGCGCCGGTGCAACCGAGTTCGACTTCATTCGCGGGCTGGTCGACAACAACCGCATCCCCGAAGACGTGATGGTCCAGGTGCTGACGCAGTCGCGCGAAGACCTGATCACCCGCTCGTTCGAGAGCCTGGCGGGCGTGCACGCTGCGATCGTCCACCTCTACAACGCCGTCTCGCCGCTGTGGCGCCAGGTTGTGTTCGGGATGGAAAAGCCCGAGATCAAGCAGATCGCCGTCAACGGCGCCAAGGTCATGCGCGATCAGGCCGCAAAGTATCCGCAGACCGACTGGCACTTCCAGTATTCGCCCGAGACGTTCTCGACCGCCGAACTCGATTTCTCGATCGAATGCTGCGCAGCCGTGATGGACGTGTTCCAGCCGACGCCGGAAAAGCCGATCATTCTCAATCTGCCCGCGACGGTCGAGGCGGCGACGCCGAACGTCTATGCCGACCAGATCGAGTATTTCTGCCGCCATCTGCCGAACCGCGAATCGGCGGTCATCAGCCTGCACACCCACAACGATCGCGGCACCGGTGTCGCGGCGGCGGAACTGGGCCTGATGGCCGGGGCTGACCGCGTGGAAGGCTGCCTGTTCGGCAATGGCGAGCGTACCGGCAACTGCTGCCTCGTGACCGTCGGCCTCAACATGTACACGCAGGGCGTCGACCCCGAACTGGACTTCTCGGACATCGACGAGGTGATCCAGACGGTCGAATACTGCAACCAGCTGAAGGTCGCCGAACGCCATCCCTACGGCGGCGAACTGGTGTTCACCGCGTTCTCCGGCTCGCATCAGGATGCGATCAAGAAGGGCTTCGCCGCGCAGGAAACCCGCAACGACGAACTCTGGGCCGTGCCTTACCTGCCGATCGACCCTGCTGATCTCGGCCGCAGCTACGAAGCGGTGATCCGTGTCAACTCGCAGTCCGGCAAGGGCGGTTTCGCCTGGGTAATCGAGCAGGATCAGGGCCTCAAGCTGCCCAAGCGCATGCAGGCGCACTTCTCGCGCCATGTGCAGGATCTCGCCGACGAACTGGGCCGCGAACTGCAGGCAGGCGACATCTGGGACGTGTTCCGCAAGGCCTATCGCCTCGACGATCCGCAGCGCTTCAAGCTCATCAACTGGGATGAAGCCCGCGCCGCCGACGGCAGCCGCGTATTCGCTGGCACCATCGGTGTCGACGGACAGGAACAGTCGGTCTCGGGACGTGGCAAGGGCCTGATCTCCTCGGTGACGGCGACGCTGGCAGAAAGCTTCGGCATCCACATCGACGTGCGCGACTATGCCGAGCATTCGATGGGCAAGAACTCGGACGCCAACGCGGCGGCCTATGTCGAGTGCGTCACGCCCTCGGGCCAGGTAATCTGGGGCGTGGGCATCGACGAGGACGTCGCCACAGCCAGCGTGCGCGCCGTGCTGAGCGCGGCCAACGCGGTAATCGCCGAAGCCTGATCTCCAATACGGTTCCATGTGGAAGGCCCGTCCGTGCAGCAGCGCGGACGGGCCTTTTTACGTATACGTCAACCACACTCGACAGCCCGACAGACCAGCGCTAGAAGCGATTTAATCGAACGATTAAAAAGGTCAGAGGATGCCCCTTCCCGCCTGCCTGGCGAACCTGCGCCTGCCCGTGATCGGGGCACCGCTGTTCATCGTTTCCGGTCCCGATCTGGTGATCGCGCAAGTTCGCTCCGGGATCGTCGGCAGTTTTCCGGCGCTCAACGCCCGCCCTGCCAGTCAGCTCGATGAATGGCTTTACCGGATCGAGGAAGAGACACAGGGCTGCTCGGCGCCGTTTGCGGTCAACCTGATCGTCCATCGCTCCAACACCCGGCTGGAGGAAGACCTTGCGCTGCTGGAACGCCACAAGGTGCCTCTGGTCATCACATCGCTCGGCGCGAACACGGAGGTCAATGCTGCGGTGCACGGTTGGGGCGGCGTGGTCCTGCACGATGTGATCGACGACCGCTTTGCCCGCAAGGCCGTGGAGAAAGGTGCCGATGGCCTGATCGCAGTCGCCGCAGGAGCAGGCGGACACGCCGGGCGTCAAAGCCCGTTCGCGCTGGTGCAGGAAATCCGCCAATGGTTCGACGGACCGCTGGCCCTGTCCGGCGCCATCGCCAACGGGCGCGCCATACTCGCCGCCAGGGCACTGGGGGCCGACTTTGCCTATATCGGCAGTCCGTGGATCGCCACGCGCGAGGCACAAGCGAGCGAGGCCTACAAGCAGGCCATCGTCGAGGGACGGGCGGCCGATATCGTCAACTCCAGCCTCTTCACCGGGGTCCATGGCAACTATCTGCGCCCTCGATACTGGCCGCCGGACTCGATCCCGACCGCCTGCCCGAAGGCGATGCAGCAACGATGGACTTCGGATCAGGCGGAAATACCGCAGCCAAGGCCTGGAAGGACATTTGGGGCGCAGGACAAGGCATCGGCGCGGTCGATGCCATCACCACCGTCTCGGAGCGCGTGAAGCGCCTGGAGGCGGAATATCAATCTGCCCGCGACGCTCTGATCGGCATGGCCTGAGGAACAAACGAAGCCAGCGGATCGGCCTGCGGCCATTCGGTTGCCGACCACAGCATATCCACCATTGCGTCCAGATCGGCAAAGGCAGCGCTCCCCGGAAGCCTGTCATGCCGGTTCAGCCGCAAGCTGCGCCGTTCATGCGTCAACAGATACCGCCTCAGCGCGCGCTGCAAAAGATCGATACGCATCCGCAAAGCGACATCCGCCCGTTCGGGATCGAGACGACGCGATATCGCCCACTGCACCTCGATCTGTCCGACACGTTCGGTGACCAACTGCGTATAACTGCGGTGCGGCCCCCGATGAAGCGGCAATCCCGAACGCAGTGCGGCCTGCTCATGACAGGGCAGCAACAGTCCGTTGCGACGGAAGTCTTCGAACCGCATCCGATGCCCTTCCATCGCCGCGAACATGGGACCGAACACCGTTCGATTGAGAAGTTGCCGTGGCAGGAGATGGTGCCGCTGCAAACCTGCATCGAAGTCCGGTCGTCCGCGACAATTGACCGAACGAAACGGCAGATGCGTGCGCGAAACTATGGATCCCACGCCTGTCAGGTCTCGCGCCAGGCCCAGATCTGATTGGCGAACCGGGACGGCTCCAGATGCAACGTGGTGCCCTCGATCTCGATCCGTCGGGGCTGTTGCAGGCGACTTTCCCGGACCAGAAGATCGATAACGCGCACTGCTAGCTTGATCGCTGCCGACGCAGGCTCCCCTCTCGTCCCTGAAGCTGCAACTCCTGCCCTGTGAAATGCGCCAGTCCCCGGCTTGCGACACTGCCATCGGATGCCACAGCAATCGCCGTCAGCCCCAATACCGGAAACGCGCCGCCTCCCAGCCAGTTCATGACGATACGGGCGAAATAGCTTGGATCCATCAACGTTTCTGCCGGCCCCCAGCCCACCGCAACGACGGGCAGCCGCAAGGCCAGGTCTGCCGCAAGCCCCAACATCGCCCGAAGGATGGGCAACAATGTCGCACCCGATGCGATATGGGGCCCTGGCCCAGGACCAGACATTCGGTCGTGCCCGGCACATTGCCAGCAGCAAATCCGAGGTGGAAAGCAGCATCGGCGACATCAACGCCAACTCTGGGAGACAGCCCGGACAGATCGAAGGTCAATCCGCTGGCCAGCAGTTCCACCCACCCCCCGTCCTGCGCGCGATGCGAGACACGCGCGACGACCTGACCAACCGCCTCATCGTCAAGAAAGCCTTCCAGCGCATCGGCATCCGGGCGCTGACCTGCTGAAAAATGCAGCGTGACAACACCGCGCCCCACACGCCCGGCATCGCCAGAAGAGGCGGCAGCAAGATCAGCTGTTGTTCGCTCGTCCAGAATGTCGCTCCCTCCTCCGCCATCTTCAATAGGCCCTAAATCAGACCTCGCGTCGAGTCCCGTAGATGGTAAACGCAACACAAAGCTTGCGTGCTTGGCGACAGGGGCAGAACTGGTCTAACCGCGTACTTATGGCATCGCGATCTGCATCCGCCGTTTTCGGCGTCGAACGCTCACTCTCCAGCAAGGCATGGCGCTGGCGGGGGGCAACATGGACCTCAGCGACGGCCCTGCCGGGCTGAACGACGATATCGTCACCCAGCTCCTGCTCTCGCGCGGTGTTCCGCGCGAGGATATCGAGCGCCACCGTAATCCTGCCCTCAATGCCTTTCTGCCCGACCCCTCGCACTTTCGCGACATGGATGCGGCTGCAGAACGATTGGCAAAGGCGGTCGTCTCTGGTGAAACGATCACGGTCTACGGCGACTATGACGTCGACGGTGCCACCAGCGCGGCCCTGCTGATCCTGTTCCTTCGTGAGTTGGGCATCGATGCACGGTACTATATCCCTGACCGCCTGCTCGAAGGGTACGGCCCCTCCGGCGAAGCGCTGGTGAAGATCGCAGGCGAAGGCTCCAGCCTGATCGTCACCGTGGACTGCGGCGCAATGGCGCACGAAGCGCTGGAGATGGCCCACGAAGCCAAAGTCGACGTCATCGTGGTCGACCATCATAAATGCTCGCCACAGCTTCCCCGTGCCGCTGCGCTGGTCAATCCGAACCGGCTGGACGAAAGCGACCTCGGCGCCGAGCACGGCCACCTTGCGGCAGTGGGGGTCGCCTTCCTGCTTGTCATTGCGACCCGGCGAGCACTGGAACGACAGGGCTATTTCGGGACGCGTCGCAAGCCGAATCCGAAAGTCCTGCTGGACCTTGTTGCGCTGGGCACCGTGGCGGACGTCGCATCGCTGCATGGCCTCAACCGCGCACTGGTGGCAGAGGGGCTGAAGATCATGGCCGGACGCCGCAACATCGGCATGTCCGCGCTGATCGACGCAAGCCGTCTCAATCGCACGCCGACCTGCTCCGACCTTGGCTTCGCGCTCGGCCCGCGCATCAATGCGGGCGGACGCGTAGGCGAATCGACACTGGGCGTGCGCCTGCTGACCACCACGGACGCCGAGGAAGCGCGCGACATCGCCGCCCAGCTCTCCCGTCTCAACGACGAGCGCCGGGCTATCGAGCAGGCGGTGCAGGAAGCAGCCGAGATGCAGCTTGCTGCGCAGCATAACCGGGCCGTGGTGGTGGTCTCCGGAGCCGGCTGGCATCCGGGCGTCATCGGCATCGTCGCGGGGCGCATCAAGGAAAAGACCGGCAAGCCCACGCTCGTCATCGCCATGGACGCGGACGAGGCCGGTAACGGCAAAGGGTCCGGCCGCTCGATCGCGGGCGTGGACCTGGGGGCGGCGATCATCGCTGCCCGCGAGGCCGGGCTGCTGGTCGCCGGTGGCGGCCATGCCATGGCGGCGGGGCTGACCGTGGCCGCAGACAAACTCGACGCCTTGTCCGAATGGCTCGACGAGCGACTGGCAGCCGATGTGGCGCGAGCCTCTGCCAGCCAGACCGTTTCGCTCGATCTCGCGCTGGCGCCCGGCGGCCTTACCCCTTCGCTGGTGGAGACGCTGGAGAGCGCTGGCCCCTACGGCATGGGCTGGCCCGGCCCGCGCGTCGCGGTCGGTCCTGTGCGGATCGTGAAGGCAGACGTGGTCGGTGCGGACCACCTGCGCCTGATCGTCAGCGGACAGGATGGCTCCCGCTTCAAGGCGATGGCTTTCCGCGCCGCCGAAAGCGACATGGGGCAGGCCTTGCTCCATGCCGCGCAAGGCCGCCGGCTGTGGCTCGCAGGCCGCGCGAAGATCGACGACTGGGGCAGCCGCCCCGCTGCCGAACTGCACCTTGATGACGCCGCCTTTCTGGACTGAATCTGCTTTTTTTCGCCTCGGTTAAATTATTTGAACATCGGGGGTTGACCACCTGCCAGACCACCGGTAGAGGGCCGGTCCTGCCTCCGGCGCAGCACGGAATGGCCCCATCGTCTAGCGGTCTAGGACGTCGCCCTTTCACGGCGAAAACACGGGTTCGAGTCCCGTTGGGGTCACCATCCGGCACTGCGCCGGGAGGCAGTTAAATGGCTTAACGGCCCCTTCGTCTAGCGGTTAGGACGCGGCCCTCTCACGGCTGAAACACGAGTTCGATTCTCGTAGGGGTCACCATTTTCCTTCGCACTATCCGGAAGATCAAATCTTCCTTTCGCGAAGCCCTTCATCCTTCATGATGGTCTGTTTATCAAACTTGCGTCCATACGGCGCGAGCCTGACACTCGCGCGAATTTTCCGGCGTCAGGAAGACCTCCAGCGAATCCACAGGACAGTGGAAAGCCTGCCTGGACGAATCAGGGATTCGATTCGGCCAGCGGCAGCGTGATGCTCGCCACGATCCCCCCCCTCGCGATTTTCCAACGACACATCGCCGCCCAGCAGCCGTGCCTGTGCCCGTGCGATCGCAAGCCCCAGGCCCGTACCGCCGGTCAGGCGGGAGCGGCTCTGCTCGGCGCGCGCGAAGGGCTCGAACATGCGTTCGATCTGATCGGGTGCGATGCCCGGCCCCTCGTCGCTGACCCGGATTTCCAGAACGCTCTGCGCCGTGTGACAGTCGATTCTGGCGAAACCGCCGTACTTGATGGCATTCTCCAGCAGATTGCCGACACATCGGGCCAGCGCGTCAGGGCGCGTGCGCAGCACCAGACCACTCGTTTTGCCGAGATCGACGTCCGCGCCCATGTCCACTGCGTCGGCGACGATACTGGCGAGCAGTGAGTCGATATCGACCATCGACCATGGCTCTTCGCTGCGTTCGCTGCGCGCCAGCATCAGGCCTTCGCGCACAATCGCCTGCATCATCGCCACATCGGCTTCCAGACGCGCCCGCACGACCGGGTCTTCCACATCGTCGAGACGCAACTGCATGCGGGTGAGCGGCGTCTGGAGATCGTGGCTGATCGCCGCCAGCATCGCAGTGCGCTGGCGATGCCCCTCGCTGACGCGATGCTGCATCATGTTGAACGTCGCGATCGCGGTGCGCACTTCCAGCGGCCCCGCCTCGGGCAGCGGCGACGGCTCGGCATTGACTGAAAACGCCTCGGTCGCGCGAGTCAACTGGCGCAGCGGCTTGATCGTCAGCAACGTCACCAGCGTCACCAGCGAAGCGCTGAGCACGATCACGATGCCCAGCAGGATCGGGTCGATCAGATCCTGACGGCGGCTGAGATATTCGGGCAGACCGATCGTCAGCAAACGGCGCTTGCCGTGGGGATCGACAAAGCGGATCAGCCAGCAGTCGGGCACCGATCCCCAGCCCTGCGATCCGCCGGGCTGATCGTCGGACTGCCCCGCCGGGAAGCAGTAGCTGCGCGGCATCACCTCGCCCACGGCCCACGCATCCGTGCCCAGCGAGGCCTGCAAAAGCGCGGTGATGGCCTTGTCCGGCTGCATGACGTGGCCATCCGGCATGACCAGCCGAACATGGCGGACAAGCCCCGATTGCAACAACTGCTCGGTTGCTGCCGGAGCCACGCCAAGCCGCTCCCGAATGTCATGGGTGTTGCTGGCGACGCTCTCCATCCGCAGGCGCGTGATCTTGATCCGGTGAGCCTGCTCCGCCAGCGTCAGCGAGAGGCCCGCCACCAGTGCGACGACGACTGTCAGCAACACCGCCAGCCGCCCCGCCAGCGAGGACCAGATCCATCGCAGCGGCCGCGCGATACGCTTCATTCGAACCGCACGGTCGTCGCGAAGACATAGCCTTCGTTGCGCATGGTGAAGATCAGCCCTTCGTCGGCACCTGCTGCGACCAGTTTCTGGCGCAGGCGACTGATCTGCAACACGATGGACCTGTCGACCGCCACCGTCGCCTTGCGTTCGGGCAGCAGCGCTTCCTTGGAGAGGACCCGGTTGGGGTTGTCGACGAAGCGCTCCAGCAGCCGGAATTCGGCGGAGGAGAGGATCACCAGCCGGCCGTCCGCAGCGATCAGCCGACGCCCGATCAGGTCCAGCCGCCAGTCCCCGAAGATCGCGAACCGCACGTTGCGCGGGCGGCCGCTCGGCAAAGTACTGAACCGCTGCACAAGCTTGCGCACGCGGGCCAGCACCTCGCGAAAATCGAAAGGCTTGGTCACGTAATCGTCGGCGCCGAGTTCGAGGCCGAGCACGCGATCGACGGTGCTGTCGCGCGCCGTCACCATGATGATGACACCGGCATAGCCTTCCGCACGAAGCTGTGTGCACAAGCTGAGGCCGTCCCCGTCGGGAAGGTTCAGGTCGAGAATGATGATGCCGATCGCGTCCTCGGACACCGCCTGCCGAATTTCGGCGACATTGCCTGCCGTGCGTACGGCGAACCCCTCGCGCACGAAGCGTGAGGCCATCATCTCGCGGATGTCCTCATCGTCGTCTGCAACCAGTATCAAGGCATTTGCGGGGTCGGGCATGTCCTGCATGCCTTCGGCTATAGGCCCCGCGATATCCCGCCGCCAGCCTGCCCTCCGCCGCTGAGATATTTCGAGACAAAGCGAGAAAGCGGGAGACCAGCCGAGACGCCCCGATCCTGTCCCTGCCCCGCGAAGCGACGCTATCGCCTTTGCGCAAATGGTCCGGCGAGTGCCTGCCATGCGCCTCTCGCGCGTGCCCTCGCCCTTCGTGGAGTGCATCATGGAAAACGAGCGGCGCCGCCGGTATGGCGTGTTTGCAGGGCTGGCGCTGGTCGCCTGCGGCCTCGGCGGCTGGGCGATGTTCCACAAACCGGCAGACAAGGCCAAGAAGGTTCACCCGGTTCCCGTCACCGCCGTCGCCGCCGTCCGTCGCGATCTGCCGCTGACGGTCAGCGCCCTCGGCGCCGCGCAGGCCTGGACCAGCGACACGATCTTCGCGCGCGTTAGCGGCATGCTGACCAAGGTGAACTTCACCGAAGGCTCGCAGGTTCACGCAGGACAAGTTCTCGCCGAAGTCGATCCTGCGCCTTTCCGCGCCGCACTGATGGTCGAGACCGGCACCCTGCACCGCGATCAGGCGATCCTTGCCGGAGCGGAGCGCGATCTTCAGCGCTACAAGACCCTGCTCGCCACCAACGCCGTACCGCGTCAGACCGAGGAAGACGAAGAGGCCACGGTCGCGCAGGATCGCGCAACAGTGGAGATGGATCGCGGCAACGTCCAGACCGCGCAGATCAACCTCAGCTGGACCCGCATCGTCTCGCCCGTCACCGGTCGCGCCGGTGTGCGTCTGGTCGATCCCGGCAACCTCGTCAGCTCCAGCGGATCGACCGCCAGTGCGCAGAGCACCGCCGCCGCGACGAGTTCGGCATCCAGCAGCAGTTCCAGCGGCAGCGGGATCGTGGTCATCAACCAGCTCCAGCCGATCGCCGTGACCTTCACCATTCCCGAAGGCCAGTTCTCGCAGCTGGCGCAGATGACCGACAGCTTCCGCAAGCCGCTGCCGGTGCAGGCCTTCGGGCAGGAAAGCCAGCAACTGCTCGACAGCGGCCAGCTGACCATCACCGACAACAAGGTCGATCAGGCCACGGGCTCGGTCGAGCTGAAGGCGAAATTCGCCAACAGCGCCATGCACCTGTGGCCCGGCCAGTTCGTCAACGTGAAGCTGGCGACGCAGACCTTGCACGATGCCACAGTCATTCCCGATGCCGCCGTCAATCGCGGGCCGAACGGCAGCTATGCCTTCGTCGTCGGTGCCGACAACAAGGTACAGATGCGCCCCCTGACCGTGCTCGGCAGCGATGACGGGTTCACCGCCGTCAAGGCAGGCGTGAAGCCGGGCGACAAGGTCGTCGTCGATGGCCAGATGATGCTGAAAGCCGGATCGCAAGTGAAGATCACCGGATCGCAGGTGCCGGAGACCGGCGCATGAATATCTCGCGCCCCTTTATCCTGAGACCGGTGGCGACAGCGCTGCTGGCCTTTGCCGTGCTGCTGGCCGGTATCGTCGCCTATTTCAGCCTGCCGGTCGCCTCGCTGCCTGCCGTCGATTTCCCGACACTTCAGATCAGCACCAGCCTGCCCGGCGGCAGCCCGACGACGATGGCCTCGAACGTGGCGACCCCGCTGGAGCGCCAGTTCTCGCTGATCCCCGGCGTCACCCAGATGACCTCCAGCAGCTCGCTGGGCTCGACCAGCATCACGCTGCAGTTCGCGCTCAGCCAGTCGGTCGAATACGATTTCCAGCAGGTGCAGGCCGCCGTCAACGCCGCCAGCGCGCAGCTGCCCAGCAACCTTCCCGCACAACCGACGATCCGCCAGGTCAACCCGGCCGACACGCCGATCATGGTGCTGTCGCTGACCTCGAAGACCCTGCCGATCGACACGGTGGACAACTTCGCCGACACGATCTTCTCGCAGCGCATGTCAAGCATCGAGGGCGTGGGACAAGTCACGATCGGCGGCCAGCAGAAGCCCGCCGTGCGCATCGAGATCGACCCGCGCAAGGCCGCCGCGCGCGGCCTCGACGTGAACACCATCCGCACCAAGATCACTGCCCAGACGCTCAATTCACCCAAGGGTTCGATCAACGGCGGCCAGCAGACGCTGACGATCTATGCCAACGACCAGATTCTCGATGCCAAGGGCTGGCGCGATCTGGTGGTCGGCTACAATCAGGGCGCAGCCGTCCACCTCTCCGATATCGGCAGCGTCAGCGATGGCGTCGAGAACAACCAGATCGGCGCGTGGATCTTCCCCGGCAAGGCTGATCCGGACAAGGAAGTGCAGGCCGGACAAGGCATCCTGCTCGTCGTCTTCAAGCAGCCCGGCGCCAACGTGATCGATACGGTCGACCGCATCAATCAGGCGCTGCCTTCGATGGAAGCCAATATTCCGCCGGGCATTCACGTCAGCGTGCTGCGCGACGGCACCCAGACCATCCGCGCCTCCGTGGCCGATGTGCAGAACACCATGCTGCTCACCATTGTTCTCGTGGTCGGCGTGATCTTCGTGTTCCTGCTCGACTGGCGCGCGACGATCATCCCCAGCACCATCATCCCGCTCGCCCTGCTGGGCGCGGCAGGCGCACTGCTGTTCCTGGGCGATAGCCTCGACAACCTCTCGCTGATGGCGCTGAGTATCGCGGTGGGCTTCGTGGTGGATGACGCGATCGTCATGGTCGAAGTCATCTGGCAGAAAATGGAGCACGGCGCCCGACCGCTCGAAGCCGCACTGGCAGGCGCAGGCGAAGTGGGCTTCACCCTGCTGTCGATCACCGTCTCGCTGATTGCCGTGTTCACGCCGCTGATGTTCATGGGCGGTGTCGTCGGCCTGCTCATGCATGAATTCGCCGTGGCGCTGAGCGCTGCCGTGCTCGTCTCAATGCTGCTCACGCTGACGGTCACGCCGATGCTCTGCGGGCAGTTCCTCAAGCAGCCCAAGCCCCCGCAGCATCGATTCACGCGCGCAATGGACAACGGTTTCAAGCGCATGGAGGCCAGCTACGAGCGCGGCCTGACGTGGGTGATGGACCATCGCCTGCTGACGCTGATCGGCTTCCTTCTGACCATCGTTCTGGCAGGCGTGCTCTATGCCACCGCCAGCACCGGCTTCTTCCCTGAGGAAGACACCGGCCTGCTCGGCGGCCTGATGCAGACCGCACAATCCTCCACCTTCCCGCAGACCAAGGCGAAAGCGCAGGAAGTGGGCAGGATCATCGCTTCGGACCCTGCCGTCAGCGCAGTCGGCATGTTCGTGGGCAATGGCAGCGGCAACCAGGCCAACATGTTCATTGCGCTCAAGCCCATGTCGGAAGGGCGCAAGATCACTGCGCCCGAGATCATCGCCCGCCTGCGGCCCAAGCTCGCCAAGGTGATCGGCGCGCGGACGATCCTTCAGGCCCGTCAGGACATCAACATGGGTGGCCGTTCGGGTCAGGCGGAATACCAGTACACGCTGGCCGATGCCGACATGGACGAACTCAACACATGGTCGCCCAAGATGCTGGCGGCGATGCAGAAACTGCCCGAACTGCGCGACGTCAACTCCGATCAGCAATCGCAGGGCGCCTCGCTCAACCTCGACATTGATCGTGCCGCCGCAGCGCGCTTCGGCCTGACCCCCACCGACGTCGACGATGCCGTCTACGAGATGCTGGGACAGGACGAGATCGCGCAGTTCTACACCCAGCAGAACAGCTATCACGTCGTCATGGAGGCGCCGCCCAAGCTGCAGGAAACGCCCGACATCCTCAATTCGATGTTCGTGCTGTCCTCCACCACCGGCAAGACCGTCCCGCTCTCGCTGTTCGTCAAGGCGACGCCTTCGGGCGGCACCCCGGTCTCGGTCAACCATCAGGGCGAATTCCCCGCCGTGACGCTCTCGTTCAACCTTGCCCCGGTGTCTCGCTCAGTCAGGCGACGGCGGCGATCGAGAACATGCGCGATACGCTGGGCGCGCCCAATACGCTGTCCGGTGCCTTCCAGGGCAATGCGCAGGCGTTCAAGCAGTCCCTGTCCAGCGAGCCGGTGCTGATCCTGGCCGCGCTGATCGCCGTCTACGTGATCCTGGGCGTGCTCTACGAAAGCTTCATCCACCCGATCACGATCCTGTCCACCCTGCCCTCCGCGGGCCTCGGCGCCCTGCTGGCGCTGCGGCTGGCGGGCGAGGATCTGAACGTGATCGGCATCATCGGCATCATCCTGCTGATCGGCATCGTGAAGAAGAACGGCATCATGATCGTAGACGTGGCGATGCGGCTGGAACGCGAGGAAGGGTTGAGCGCCACGGAGGCCGCCTTCAAGGCCTCGGTCCAGCGCTTCCGCCCGATCCTGATGACCACGGCCTGCGCGGCGCTGGGCGGCGTGCCGATGATCCTGATGCACGGCACCGGCTCGGAATTCCGCCAGCCGCTGGGCTATGCGATCGTCGGCGGGCTGATCGTCAGCCAGATCCTGACGCTGTTCTCGACGCCGGTGGTCTACACCTACCTCGACCGGCTGCGCGGCAAGCATGCGCATGATCCTGCCCACATCGATCCCGACCATATCCAGCCTCAGGCGGAGCCCGCATGATGAACGCGTTCAAGCTCAGGGCCGCCTGCGCCCTGTCACTGACGGCCTGCCTGCTGGCGGGATGCGCGGTGGGGCCGAACTACCACCGCCCGAGCGCCCCCGAAGCCCCGCGCTTCAAGGAAGCCGACGGCTGGGTGCCCAGCCGCCCGGCAGACGATGCCGCGCGCGGTCCGTGGTGGACGATGTTCAACGATCCGGTCCTCGATGGACTGGAAGACAAGGTCGCCACGTCGAACCAGACGGTGAAGGAATACGAAGCCGCCTGGCGCGAGGCCGCGCAGACGACCGCGGCCGCGCGCGCCACGCTGTTCCCGACGGTCGGCGCGGACCTGTCCTCGCAGCGCACGCATACCTCCGGCGCGGCCTCAAGCTCCGGCCAGTCGTCCACCGGCACCACCCACACCGCCGCGCTCGATGCCAGCTGGGTGCCCGACCTGTGGGGACAGGTGCGCCGCAATGTGGAAAGCGACAAGGCGCTTGCCGAAGCCAGTTCCGCCGATCTTGCCGATGCGAAACTGGCAGCGCAGGCCAGCCTCGCGCAGGACTATTTCGAACTGCGCGTGCTGGACGAGCAGGCCGGGGTCTATCGTCGCATGGTCGAACAGTACCAGCGGTTCCTGACGCTCACGACCAACCAGTTCAACGCGGGCACTGTCGCCCAGTCCTCGGTGATCAGCGCGAAGACGCAGCTCTATGCCGCGCAGGCCTCGCTCGTCGATCTGGGCGTGCGACGCGCGGCGATGGAGCATGCCATCGCGGTACTGATGGGCATGGCACCGGCGCAGTTCTCGCTGGCCCCGGCACCGCTCAGCCATGCCGTGCCCGTCGCGCCGGTCAGCCTGCCCTCCACGCTGCTGGAGCGCCGCCCCGACATCGCTGCCGCAGAGCGTCGCATGGCCTCGGCCAACGCGCTGGTCGGCGTCGCGGTCGCCTCCTACTTCCCGACCGTCACGCTTTCCGGCGAATACGGCAGCAGCGCCGGCAACCTCGGCAAGCTGTTCGGCGCCGCCACCAGCCTGTGGTCACTGGGCGCGGACGTGGCCGACACGATCTTCGACTTCGGCGCCCGCCATGCCAAGGAGCGCGAGGCGAAAGCGGCCTACGACCAGTCAGTCGCGACCTATCGCCAGACCGTGCTCACCGCGTTTCAGGGCGTCGAGGACGAACTCGCGGCCCTGCGCGTCTACCAGCAGGAGAGCGATATCCTGGTCCACACGCAGGACGCCGCCCATCAGGCGGTCGTACTCGACATGGCCGAGTATCAGCAGGGCACGGTGGACTACACCACCGTTCTCACCGCGCAGGCGACCGAACTCACCGCATCGCAGAACGTCCTCACCGTGTTGCAGGACCGTCTGCAGGCAAGCGTGCTGCTGGTCGAGGATCTGGGCGGCGGCTGGCAGGCCAGCGACATGAAGGCTTCCTAAAGCATTTTCTAATCAGGTAGAATCACCTGATGACTCGGAAAATGCGTTAAATCATAAGCTTGGAGCAGTTGGTCCGGTGCAACTGGATCAACTGCTCCAAGCCATAACGAAGGCTGCACATCCGGTGCGATTGGCGTTAGGGGCCTGCTGGCGTAAGGAGCAGCACCCTTTCGCACCGGACGCCACCTTCATGCAACCTGCCCATCCCCTCTATCCCATCGGCATCGTCGGCACCGGCCGCGTGGCCTGCGCTCTGGCAACGACGCTCGCCGGAGCCGGGCAACTGGCGATCTGGGGCCGCGATTCGGGCAAAGCGCAAGAACTGGCGGCGCAGGTCAACGGCCAAGCCTGCGTCTCGCCCGACACAATGCTCGACAGTTGCAAGACCGTGATCCTCGCCGTCGCCGATGATGCGCTGGAACCGCTGATTGTGCAGTTCGGCTGCGGTGAGGCACTTAGCAACCCGCCGCTGGTCTGCCACGTCAGCGGCCGCAGCGGCGCTGCGCTGCTCGAACCATTGCGCAAGCGCGGGGCACTGACCGCCGCGATCCATCCGGCGATGACCTTCACCGGCGATCCGCAGGCCGAGCGCGAACGCATGATCGGCGCCCGCTTTGCCGTGACCGCGCCCGATCCTGCCGCCCGCGAGGCCGCGCACGCGCTGGTCGCATTACTCGGCGGCGCGGCGGTGGACGTGGCCGAAGAGCACCGCGCACTGTACCACGCGGCCCTCAGCCATGCCGCGAACCACCTCGTCACTCTGCTGAGCGGCGCACAGGACATGCTGCGTGCCAGCGGCATATCCGAGCCCTCGCCGCTGCTGGCGCCGCTCATCCGCGCGGCGCTGGAGAACACGCTGGCGAAGGGTTTCGAGGCGCTCTCCGGCCCGCTGCTGCGCGGCGATAGCGGCACGATCGAAGGCCACCTCAAGGCCATCGCAGAAAACAGCCCCCGACAGCTTCCCGCCTACCGTGCCATGGCCTCCGCCACGCTTGACGAACTGGAGCGGCAGGGCCGGGAGCCGGACGCCGCCCTTCGCGCCCGGCTCACCTGACGCCCTCCCCCGCCCTTATTGCGCCAGCTGGGCGCGTCCGGCCTCGTAGCGATCCACCAGCCACAGGTTGAACTGGCGCTGCGCCCCTTCCTGCCACGAATAACGCCCGCGCGGTGCGAACCGTGAATTGAGGCCCGCCTGCACCATCAGATCGACGTGGAGATCCTGCCCGACGATCTCGGTCACGGCCTCCTCGTTCATCTTCATCTTGAGGTCGTAAAGCTCGTCCTGCATCGCCCCTGCCGTCACCAGCGTGCCCATCGTCAGGCCATGGCTATCCGCCGCCCGCGCATCGAGGATCAGGTAGAGCACCATGTCGTTCATCACGACCATCGAAAGGCTGGGCGGCAGGTTCACGAACAGCACCCGGTTGCGCTCTTCCTCGGTCAGATCGGGGAACACCTCGAACAGAGCCTTCAGCGTCGGGTTGAAGCTGGCGTGCGGGTGGGTCGAGCCGTTCAGGCGGTAATATCCGGCAGTTCCCTCCGGCAGTTCCGGGAAGCTGGCGAGCGAGCTGGGCACGATATCGTGCAGCGGGCCGTGGTGCAGGCGATTGGCGTGATAGCCGTCGTTGTTGTTCTCGAACATCACCTTCCAGTTCCACGGATAGACCGTGGGTTCGCCCGGCTGCGGCCCCTTCAGATCGGCCACGGCATAGTTCGCCATCACCGGCTCCAGACAGGCAAGACGTGGCGCCAGCGGTTCGGCATCGGGGTCGAAGTTCACGAACAGGAAGCCGTGCCAGCTTTCCAGCTTCAGCTTGGGCAGGCTGTTCTGCGCCTTGTCGAAATTACAGGTCTTGCTCATCGCGGGCGCGGCGACCAGCCTGCCGTCGAGCGCGTAGCTCCAGTGGTGGTAGGGACACAGGAATCCGCGTGCATTGCCGCGCCCTTCGGCCACCAGCATCGCCCGGTGCTGGCACACTGCCGACATCGCGTTGAGCGATCCGTCCTGCGCGCGCGCGATGATGATCGGCTCGCCCGAATGGCTGAAAGTGTAATAGTCGCCCGTGTTTGGCACCCAGTCCTCGCGCCCGACACACAGCCATTCGCGCATGAAGATCGCCTCCTTCTCGAAGCCGAAGAACTCTTGCGAGGTATAGCAGGCAGGCGGCAGCGATTCGGCCACTTCGGTCTCGCGCACGGACGAGGCGAAGCTGTCGAAGAAGTCACGGGTCAGGACGGTCATCGCGAAAAGTCTCCGGTAAAATCGGGAAATGGGGAAGGATCAGAGAACCAGCGCGACCGCGCGGACCGGACAGCCGGTCGCGCCGCGCACCTTGATCGGGAAGGCCTGGATCAGGAACTGCTCGCCCGCGAGTTCCTCAAGGCGGGTCAATTGCTGAACCATGCACACGTTGTTGGAGAGCCAGATCTGGTGAGTGGGGTCCCACCACTCCTCCGGGTCGTCCATGCCGATCAGGTCGGTGGCGAACATCGTCATGCCGCGATCGACCAGCCACTGCGCGGTCTCGGTCGGCACATGCGGGCGGTTGCGGCCCATGTCGGCCTGCCCCCACACCTTGTCGACGCCGGTCCAGCACACGCAGGCGACATCAGGGCCGATGCGCCCGCCCGCCTTGACTTCCGCCGCCTCGAAATCGGCGATGCTGATCGGCTCTCCCGCCTTCTTGTGGGTAAGGTCCAGCAGCAGCCCCGGCAGCATCAGGCGTTCGAGCGGCAGTTCGTCGATAGCAAGGCCGGGCTCGTGGAAGTGGCGCGGCGCGTCCAGATGCGTCCCGCAGTGTTCTGGGAACATCATCATGTGCGTTTCGTAGGACGCCTTGCCGTCGGTCATCATCGCGGTGCGCTTGAAGTTGTCCATCAGTGGGAACGTCACTGCCCAGCCGCCGCCATTGCGCATGTTCTCGAACATCGGATGGCTGAGATCGACGATGCGCCGGAAGGGCGAGATCGGGCCAGACGAAGGCAAGGCGGGCATGGAAGGCATTCTCCTGAACGGGCTTGGCGTTCAGACTATGCGGCACACCACCTCGATGCTTTGCGAAACGTGCGCTGCGATTTGCGCTTGCGAAACATCGCGCAATTCATACGATTGCGGTCGGGAGATGGTGCCCCTCGGTCTTTTGAAAGGCAATCCGAGGAGGACGCACATGCCGCATAGCCGCTTCGATGCCACTGCCCTGCCCCCCGCTGCCCGGCTTTCCGGCTGGTGCGGCGCACTGTCCGATTTCGCGATCACCACCGACTGCGCCCTCGCCTCCGCCGAAGCGCGCGAGGCCAGCGTGGCGCAGTTCCGATCCCCGCGCGGGATCAGCTTTTCCGCACTCGAAGGCGGCGCGCAGACATTCGCGCCGATGGCAGAGCGCAACGATGCCGTGTTCTGGCTGACGATGGTGACGCGCGGCACCGCGACGCTCAAGGTAGATGGCCGACCGGTCTCCGTCGCCCCCGGCGATGTGCTGTTCGCGCGGCGCGGCGCGCCCGGAGAGCTGGAAATGCACGGCGATTTCCGCATCGCCATGGCCAATATTCCCGCCGACCTGCTCGCCCGCGCCAGTCTGGTCTCGCTGCCGGTAAACCTGATCCACCTCAAGGATGCACCCGGCCCGGTGCGCGTGCTGGGCGCCATGCTCGCCGCAGTCACCGAAAGTATCGAGCGGCTCGACGAGGCCAGCGCCCTCGCCATGGAAACAGCGCTGGTGCAACTGTTGCTCGGCAGCCTGTTCGACGATCCCGCCCGCAATCCGCTGGGCGGCCTCGCCTCGGTGCGGGCAGGCGCGCTGCGGCGCATCTGCCGCTCGATCGAGGAGAACCTGCACGATGGCGAACTCAGCCTGTCGTCAGTCGCGAAGATGCACCGCGTCTCGGTGCGCTATGTGCAGATGCTGTTCGCCGAAAGCGGCCACACGTTTCGGGGGCATCTGCGCACCCGGCGGCTGGAGCGCTGCCGCGAAGCGCTGGGCGATCCGCACCAGAAGAACGCCTCGCTCACCGAAATCTGCCTCAACTGGGGGTTCGGTGACAGCGCCTCGTTCAGCCGCGCCTTCCGCGAGGAATACGGCTGCACGCCCAGCAGTTACCGCAGCGAAGCGCTGGGCGCCGCCCGCAATTCCGTCGATCGCCTGCGCAATGTCAGGCTGGTGGAGCACTAGGGGAACGGGGAATCCGCGCTGACCAGACCCTCGGCGCGAAGTTCCTGCCAGAACGCCTCGGGCACAGGCTGGTCCAGATGCGCGACCGTTTGCGCGATACGCTCAGGCCGAGAGGTGCCCACCAGCACCCGCTCGATCGCCGGATGCGCCAGCACGAAGCGCATCGCTGCACCGGGCAGCGATACCGCGTGCCGCGCACAGAGCGCCTCCAGCTTGCGCACGCGTGCGATGATCTCCTCGGGTGCCTCGCGATAATCGAAGCGCGCGCCCTGCGCCGCGCCCGAGGCGAGGATGCCCGAATTGAACACGCCGCCTGCCATCACCCTTACCCCCCGCCGCTGCGCCGTCGGCAGGAATGAGGCGAGGCCGGACTGGTCCAGCAGAGTGTAGCGCGAAGCCAGCAGCGCCACGTCGAAATCGCCGCCCGCCAGCGCCCGTGCGCCCACCTCGGCCCCATTCGCGGCGAAGCCGATCTGCGCCGTATCGCCCGCACGCTTCAGTTCCTCCAGCGCCTTCATGCCGCTGTCGAGCAGCACGCCAAGCTGCGCCTCGGTCGCCGCGCCGTGATTGCCCTCGTCCAGTTCGTGGACTAGCAGCATATCGACACGCGTCAGCCCCAGCCGCGCGACCGACTGCTCAAACGCGCGCATGACGCCATCGTAGGAATAGTCGAACACGCCCGCGAACGGCAGCGCGGCGGCGAAGAACTCGCGCTTTCCGGCCTCTTCCCCGCGCACCAGATAGCGCCCGACCTTGGTGGAGACCTGCAGCCCCTCACCCGCATGATCGCGCAGGAACGCGCCGATGCGCAACTCGCTCAGGCCCTTGCCATAGCCGGGCGCGGTATCGAACAGCGCGATCCCCGCCACCCGCGCCGCTTCCAGCACCGCGCGCGCCTCGCCTTCGTCGATGGCGCGGTGGAGATTGCCGATTTCAGCGCCTCCGAAAGCAAGGCAGGCGGCGGGATCGAGATCAGGGCTGGTCATGAAAACGCTTGTGCCGCCCGGCCCCTGGCAGCGCTTGCCCGAACACGCACCGTGCTTTGATGCACTCTAATGACAGGCCTTCCAGCCTCCCGTGCGGCGCGCCTGATCGAGATGCAGGTGGTTGGCATGGGCGGCGTTGTAGTCCGGCGAAAGCACGGTCGAAAACGGCATGCATGCCGCATCGCGCACGGCGTGGAGGAAGGCCGAACGTTCGGGCTGGCTCGCTTTTGCCTTCCAGTCGCCCAGAACCGTCACGCGCTGCCCGTCGGCCGTGACGAAAGCGGATATGTCGATGGCATTGCCGGTCGAGTGCTGGCTCCATGTCCCGGTCTTGCCGCCGCCGATCCTGCGGCAGTTGTACGTGCCCAGTTGCTCGATCCGCACCACCGGCGAGTGCAGGAACAGTCGCGCGGCCGGCTGCACACCGTGGCGCAGCCAGTATGCGAGGCCCGCATCCACGGCACACGTCGCCTGAGGGTTGCGCGGGCGCAGCGCCACGTCGGCGGCGGCCAGCGAGGCGACCCGCTCACGGTCCGATCTCCGACAGATACCGCTGCCGACGGCGGGAAGCGGCTCTGCCGGGATATCGCTGCGTTCGAGGAAAGCACGGCATGTCGGCAGATCGGCGCGCACCGCCGCCAGCTTGCGGCCCGTCGCCCAGCCCGGTGGATCGCGCAGCGACAGCGGCGCCCACGGATCGTCCTCCGGATGGTCGTGCAGCCATGCGCGGCCCGTCAGCAGCAGGCTTGCGACCAGCAGCAGCACCAGCAGGCCATGGTCGAACAGGGAGAGCAGTCTTGCGCGCATTCCCTTGCGCCAACGCATCGCGCTCCTGTTCGGCTCCGCAAAAAGAAAGGGGAGCGATATGCCCCCCTTTCCTCACATCAGCGATGGCGCGAAGCGCATCACACCGGCGGCAGCGGTGCGTCGGCGTCCGTCTCGTGGACGTCTACCAGACCGCGACCGACATGGCTGTGGTTACGGCTGTAAGCGAAATAGACGACCAGCCCGACCAGCGCCCAGCCGATGAACAGAATGATCGTCTCCCACGAGAGGTTGTAGAAAAGGTAGGCGCAGCCGATGATCGCCAGCGGTGCGGTGATCATCAGAAACGGCGTGCGGAACGGACGCTTGCGCGAAGGGTCCGTGCGCCGCAGCACCACCACCGCGATCGACACCGCCATGAACGCGAACAGCGTGCCGGAGTTGGACACGTCCGCCAGCAGGCCAACCGGGAAGAACGCCGCGAACAGCGCCACGAAGATACCGGTCAGCACCGTCACGACGTGCGGGGTATGGAAGCGGGGATGCACTTTCGAGAAGAACTCGGGCAGCAGGCCGTCGCGGCTCATCACGAAGAAGATGCGGGTCTGGCCGAAAATCATCATCAGGATGACCGAAGGCAGCGCGATGATGGCGGCAGCACCGACCAGCCAGCCGACGAAGGGATGGCCGACCTGACGCAGCGTCCAGGCGAGGGCTTCCTTCGAGCAGACCACGGCCTGTTCATGGATCGACGAACAGGCCGCCGAAAGCGCGGGCGTTCCCGGCGAGAGCACTTCATGCCCCGGACCGAACACCGGCTGCGCACCCACGGTGCCGATCACGCCTGCGGCCACCAGCATGTAGAAGATGGTGCAGATCAGCAGGCTGCCGATCAGGCCGATCGGCATGTTGCGCTGGGGGTTCTTGGTCTCTTCGGCGGCGGTCGAAACCGCATCGAAGCCCACATAGGCGAAGAAGATCGACGCCGCCGCGCCCGAGATGCCCGCAAAGCCTAACGGCGCGAACGGCGTGAACTGGCCGGTCTTGATGACAGGCAGCGTCAGCAGCACGAAGAAGCCGAGCGCCAGGATCTTGATACCCACCAGCACGGCGTTGACTGTGGCGCTTTCCTTGGTACCGCGCACCAGCAGCGCCGTCACCGCCGCCGCGATCAGCATCGCGGGAAGGTTGATCACGCCGCCGTCGAACGGCCCGCGCACCAGCGCATGCGGTATGCTTATCTGGAAACTGGTGTTGAGCCAGCCAACGAAATAGCCCGACCAGCCCACCGAAACGGCACCTGCGGCAATCGCATACTCCAGGATCAGCGCCCAGCCCACCATCCAGGCGACCAGTTCGCCCATCACGGCGTAGCTGTAAGTATAGGCCGATCCCGAGACCGGCACCATGGCCGCCATCTCGGCGTAGCACAGCGCCGCCACGGCACAGACGAAACCGGCGATGATAAAGGAGAGCATCATGCCCGGCCCGGCCTTCTGCGCGGCTTCCGCCGTCAGCACGAAGATACCGGTGCCGATTACGGCGCCGATGCCCAGCATCGTCAACTGGAATGCGCCCAGCGAGCGATGCAGAGATTTCTTTTCAGCCGTCGCCAAAATGGCATCTAACGGCTTTACACGTCCGAACATGCGGATGGACCCCCGAATTTCTGGATGGCCCGGACGCTAACGACATGTTCACGCTTGGCAAGGGCCTAGATGCGCTGGTTCCCCGGCTTTTCGCGAACCGGTCCCCTTGCCGCGTCGCTTTTTCCCGGTTCGGGACGCAGCGAATTGCCGAGCCGAGACTGCGGGGCTAGAAGCAGGCACATGTCTACGACCTTCCAGATCGACACCGCCACCTCGCGCGCCACGCCCACGCCCGCGCCGATGAAGCGGCTGACCGTGCCCGCCATCCGCCGTCGCAAACAGGACGGCGTGACCGAAAATCCGGTCGTCATGCTGACCGCCTATACCGCGCGGCAGGCCCAGTTGCTCGATGCCCATTGCGACATGCTGCTGGTCGGCGACAGCCTCGGGCAAGTGATCTACGGCCTTCCCTCCAGCGTTCCAGTGACGATGGAGATGATGATCAACCATGGTGCTGCCGTGGTTCGGGGCAGCTATCACGCGGCGGTTCTCGTCGACATGCCTTTCGGTTCCTACGAGCAGTCTCCGCAGCAGGCCTTCGAGAATGCCGCAAGGCTGCTCAAGGAAACCGGCTGTGCTGGCGTGAAGCTGGAAGGCGGCGAAGCGATGGCCGAAACGATCGCCTTCCTGACGGCACGCGGCATTCCGGTGATGGGCCATATCGGCCTGACCCCGCAGGCGGTGAACCTGCTCGGCGGCTACAACGCGCGCGGTCGCAGCGAAGCGGAAGCCGCCAAGATCGTGGCCGATGCCCGCGCTCTCGATGCCGCAGGGGCCTTCGCGATCGTCGTCGAAGGCGTGGTCGAGCCGATCGCGATCGAGGCCACCCGTGCCTGTTCCTGCCCGGTCATCGGCATCGGCGGCTCTGCCCAGTGCGACGGGCAAGTGCTTGTCGCCGAAGACATGCTCGGCCTGTTCGAACGCGTGCCACGCTTCGTGAAGCGCTACGCCGACATGGCAGGCCTCGTCTCGCAGGCGGCGGAAGCTTACGCTCGCGAAGTGCGCGAGCGCAGCTTCCCAGGCATCGAGCAGACCTACCAGCCCAAAGCCTGACTGGCGGATCAGTTCACAGCACCAAGCGCGCTGGCCTTCTCTGCCAGTGCCAGCGCCTCGGTGCTGCCGCGATGCGTAGCTGCAAGCGCATAGGCCAGCGCGCGCGTCGCCAGCGGACTGGCACGCTGGAGGTCGTAGGCCCGGCGTGCATCGCTCAGACCCGCAGACAGGTTTCCACTCCCCACCTCCACGGCGGCAAGACGGCTCAGCACGGCCACATCGTCGCTGCCGCCATTGTCGCGCAGCCAGCGCAGCAGAGCAGCCGCGCGCAAAGGCCTTCCCTCTGCCTGTGCCTGCTGCCCCGCTGCCATCAGCGCAACCCGGCTCGCAGGATCTCGGGCGAGCCGAGCCTGAACCAGCGCCACGGCACCGGCACGATCGTTGGCCGCATCGAGCGCAGCCAGCCAGCGCAGGAACAGCCCATCGGGAAAACGGATCCCTGCCGCCTGACGATAGAGCGACATCGCCTGCTGCGGGTCATGCGCGGCCAAGGCAGCATCTCCGGCCAGCGAAAGGGCATCGTAGGAGCCGGGCGAATGCTTCAGTGCGGCCTCTGTCGCATTCAATGCCGTTTGCGTCCGGCTCTGAGCAAGCAGATCTGCCACGCTGGATGTGCCTGCAAGCACGTGCAATCCGGGTTGAGGGCCCCTTGCCGCGCGATCCAGCAAGACACCTGCCGCTTGTCTATCGCCCAGTGCCTCCTCGGCCCGAGCCAGCACGGTCAACAGGTAAGGCGTGGCGTCAGGCCTCGATGCAACATCCGAGAAACGCTGGATTACATAACTGTATTGCCCCGAGAGGTAGAGCACGCGGGCCAACAGGTTCTGCCCGGCACGGTCATCGGGGCGTTGCTGAAGCAACTTTTCCAGCCAATCCGACGATGTCGCATAATTGCCTGCATCCGCTTCCAGAACGCCATGCAAAAGCATGACACCCGGCATCGTATCAAGCGTCGTCCCGGCCCGCTCCAGCACCCCGCGAGCGAGCGTATATCGCCCTGCGCGGGCAGCTATAAGAGATTGAATATAGTAGGCATTCGCGTTTCCGGGTGAAACCGTCAGAAGGCGCCGCGTGGCAGCCAGTGCTGCAGTTCCCCGACCCATGTCGCACAAGGTCGCGGCATAGTCCGTCAGAACGCCGGCGTCATTGGGATCGACCCTCAGGGCATGTTCGAACCACGGCAGAGACGCCACGAGTCCCTGGCTGTCGCGCACAAGTTGTGCCGTAAAACGAAGAGCTTGCACGTTATTCGGCGCGAGTTCGATAGCTCGCCTTGCCGCTGCTATCGCATCGAGATGGCGCCCTGCGGCATAGTTCCAGCGGCCGACTTCCACCCACAACCCGGCATCGTTCGGCGCCAGCGTCAGGGCTTTACGATAGGCCTCTCCCGCAGCCCCGATGTTCCCGATCTGCAACTCGACAAGCGCCAGATTACGCCAGCCCTCCGGCGCAGAGGGTGAATCAAAATCTCTTGTTTCCAGCCATTTGCGAGCATTGTCCGGATCAGACTGGACGATATATGCCTCACCCATATAAGCCGCGACTGCGGCACGGCTCGCCCCTCCTGCCAGCGCCGCACGCAGCTTCATCTCCGCAGCAATGCCATCCCCGCTGCGCAAGGCATCACGCGCCTCTCCGATCAGGACACCCGGACCATCCTGGCGTGCAACAACAGCAGCAGGATGAACGATCAAGCTGGCCACCATGCCTGCCATGACCAGGAGCGGCACGGCCAGCGCCACCAGAATGCGGGCGCCGGGAAGAGACTTGGGCGGCGGCAGCGAGCGACGGAGCCGCCCCCGATCAGGCCTGCAGTTCGTACTGCTTGAGAAGGTCATAAAGCGTCGGTCGACTGATACCCAAGAGCTTGGCCGTACTGGAAATATTCCCCTCGCTACGGGCCAGGGCATGGCGGATCACCTTGCGATCCGCCTGCTCGCGCGCGGCCTTGAGGTTGAGCGCGCCGAGCACTTGCTCGTCGGGATCGAGCAGGTCGAGATCTGCGGCACTCACCAATTTTTCATCAGCCATGATGACGGCCCGCTTCACCCGATTTTCAAGTTCGCGCACGTTACCGGGCCAGTTCCATGCATCGATGGCAGCCAGCGCGTCTATGGAAAAGCCGCGCACCTGTGGGTTCATCTCACGCGCATGCCGCTGCAGAAATACCTTGGCGAGCAAGACCGCATCTCCTGGACGCTCCGCAAGCGCAGGGATTCGCACGACAATCTCGGCGAGGCGATAATAGAGATCTTCGCGGAAACGCCCGTCCGCAATCATCGCCTCAAGATTCTGGTGCGTGGCGCAGACGATCCGTGTGTCGACCGCGATCGCCTCTCGCGAACCGATCCGCTCGATAACCCGCTCCTGCAGAAAACGCAGAAGCTTCACCTGAAGCTGAAGCGGAATGTCGCCAACCTCATCCAGGAACAGCGTACCGCCTGCAGCCTGCTCGATCTTTCCCGGCGTCGTCTTAACGGCCCCGGTAAAGGCTCCCTTTTCGTGCCCGAAAAGTTCACTTTCCAACAGGTTTTCGGGAATGGCTGCGCAGTTTATGGCCACAAACTGCCCATGCGCTCGGCCACTTGCCTCATGCAGGCCCCTGGCCAGCAGTTCCTTGCCGGTCCCGCTTGCACCCAGCAGCATGACCGAAACCGAAGTACCCGCAACTCGCTCGATAGTCCGTGCGACCTTGACCATTTCAGGCGCTGCCGTGACCAGGCGCCCCAACACCTGTCCGCCTTCATCCACACGTTCCGCCAGCCGACGATTCTCGTCTTCCAGTCGGCGCAATTGCTGTGCACGACGAACGATCAGCCCAAGTGCATCGATGTCCACAGGCTTCTGATAAAAGTCATAAGCGCCACGAGCGATCGCCTGCAGAGCGCTCTCACGGGCATTATGTCCGCTCGCGACGATAATTTTCGTATCCGGCTTGATGGCCATAATCTCATCCAGGACGGCGAACCCCTCGCTCGTCCCGTCCGGGTCCGGCGGAAGGCCAAGATCCAGCGTCACGACGTCAGGGGCCTCGGCGCGCAATAACGCGATTGCCGAGGCGCGATCTCCTGCCAGAACGACATCAAAATCCTCGTAAGCCCACTTCAGCTGAGCCTGCAGGCCGGCATCGTCCTCGACAATGAGAAGTTTGGGGAGTGCCTTGAGGCCTTCATCACTCATCATGCTACTTTCTGGTGCGTTTCATCGGATGCAGCACCTGCTGATCCCGATTCGAGAGAGGCCGTGGCAAGCGGTAGATGGATCGTGAAGCGCGAGCCCAATCCTTCGCGGCTTTCCACATCCAGCCGCCCATGCATCGCCCGGACAAGCTCGCGCGCTTCGAATGCACCGATCCCGAAGCCGCCAGACTTCGTGGATACGAAAGGTTTGAACAGGCGACTGCGCACAAATTCGGCTGACATGCCGGAGCCGCTATCGACCACATCGATCCTCGCGCTGAGGCCCTCCGCGATCAAGGAGAGGCAAATCGGTGCATTTTCGGAGCTCGCATCAACGGCGTTCTGAACAAGATGGACCAGAACCTGTTCCAGCGAATGGCCATTGGCGACGATTGCCAGATCGGCTGCAGATGTCACATAGACGCCGTGCCGCCCCGCAAATCGATCAGCTACGGCTTGTACGAGTGGCGCTGCCCGCATCACCTCGACCCGCTCAACGCCGCCGGTTCCGTACCGTGACAGCCTGGCGATCAGGGCATTCAACTTTTCCGAAGAGCTTCGCAATGTCACCAGCATATCATCGCGGAACGCCTTCTTTTCCGCGTGAAGTTCAGCGTTGCGGGCGAGCAGGCTGAACTGGCTGGCCAGATTCTTGATGTCGTGCATGACAAAGGCAATGCGGCGATTGAACTCGTCGAACCGGGCCGAATCCGCGAGCGCCTCCTGGCTGCTGTTTTCCGCCAGAAACGCTGCGGCCTGCTGCCCCATTACGCGCAACAGATCGAAGTCTTCCCAATCCAGACGGCGCGCCATCGGCGGCCGTGCCAGCAAGACCATGCCAACGATCCGCTCGAAGTGAATGAGCGGCACCGCAGCCCAAATCCGATTGTCATCAAGCAGCCAATCGGGAACGTCATTCGCCTGCGGCCAGAGCTCACTTCCATCGCCGCGCAAATCATCGAGATCGATGATAAAACCGCTCTTCTCGAAATAGCCCACGTGAAGGGCATCCCATGCGACGGACGGAACCTCCAGATCGGGCCAGGTGAACCTTGCGGCAACAGCCAGATCGCCGCTATCTGCCGGCGTCAGAAGCACGCCTGCAGGACAATCGAAGACGTCCGCGATCGCCTGAATGACGCGCTCCCCAATCGGCCGGGCCCCGGCAACGTCGCTGGCGACCGTACGCGCGAAGCGTAACCACTCATCGCGATAATCGTAGCGATGCTGGAAGAAATGCTTGACCAGCATGACACGCATCCAGGCCCTGAGCCGGCGCGAGGGCAGCACGACCAGCGCCAACCCGCTTGCGAATGTCAGAAAGGTGAGTTCGACAAGCCTTGCCATGTCACCGCCCGCATAGGACAGCCATTGCCCGACAATCACCATCGCAATGAGATAGAGGCCGATCACCAGCAACGAAAATGTCTGGAACGCGACGGCTCTCGACGGTCGTAAACGCAGCGCATCCGCATTGCGCGCAGTTGCGACGCCCACGCAAGCGGCCAATGCCAGAGCTGCAGCACCTCGAAAGGCTGCCAGTTCCATCGGCCAACGATCAGCCAGATAAGCCACCGTATAAAGATTAAGCTCAAAAGCCCAGACGACGGCTATTCCAAGTACCGGCCAACGCAATATCCGGCGGGCATCGACAGCTGCGCCAACGTATAGATTATGGATCAGCACCAAGCCGCCCACTGTTGCCAGAAGCCGAAACAGAAGCTCCACGCCCGTCGCAAGCGCTTGGACGTCAGCTTCCAGAAGCCCGGTCGCCAGGGCAATATCCAGAATGACATGCAATATTTCGACGAAAGTCAGAGACAGTATAACCAGGCGCACCGGCGCGACGTTTTCCTCCCGGCCATCCGCCAGAAACATGCGGTAAATGGCAAAAAACCACCCCACGTTGCGGGCACTTTCCAGCACCGAAGGAAATGTGCTGTCCACCCCTTCACTGCCCAGCGCAGCATCAACCAGGCACCATATCGCCGTCAGCACCAGCGCGATCACGACCGGCGTTCCTGCTGCGCCAAGACGATCGCGACGCGGCAAAAGACATAGAACAGCGGCAAACATGGCACTGGCGGCGGTCACATCCAGCGCAATACCAATGCGCTCCCAGGTACTCGCGGCAAGCAGCACGTTCATCGCGCGCCCTCACTCCACAGTACGACCCGCAGCGTCTGCAGGATGATGATCAAATCGAGAAACGGCGTGTAGTTCTTGGCGTAGTAAAGATCGTACTCGAGCTTGTTGCGCGAATCCTCGATAGAGGCGCCATAGGGATAATTGATCTGTGCCCATCCGGTGATACCGGGCTTCACCATGTGACGCTCGGCATAGTAGCGCAATTGCTCCTCGAGTTCGGAGACGAACTGCGGGCGCTCCGGGCGCGGGCCGACAAAGCTCATCTGCCCTTTGAGCACGGTCCAGGCCTGCGGAAGTTCATCGATACGCACGAGGCGGATGAACCGTCCGATCCGGGTGACACGAGGGTCGTTCTTGGATGCCCATTGTGCGCCCGCAGCTTCCGCATCCGTACGCATGGAGCGCAGCTTGATCACATGAAACGGCTGACCATACAGGCCGACACGCACCTGACGGTAAAACGCCGGCCCTTTGCTGTCGATCTTCACCAGAAGCGCAAAGAACAGAATGACCGGCGCCGTGATCGCCAGTAGCAAAGCACTGACGAAGATATCAAAAATCCGCTTAGCAGCGCTGGATATGGCTCGCCCGGACGAAAAGCCATCCGAGAAGATCAACCAACTGGGATTGACGGTATCAAGATCGACACGCCCTGTCTCTCGTTCAAGGAAGCTCGAGAACTCGTTAACATGCACGCCCGCTGTCTTGATCCTCAAGAGATCTTTCAGAGGCAGGGCATTACGACGTTCCTCAAGGGCAAGAACGACTTCGCTGACGCCCATATTCTCTACATGTCGGGTCAGATTGTGGATCGCAGCGCGTGAAATCGCTTCCTCGACCACCGGCGGCCCCTCGCTCATGCCGACATAGCCGACGATGACGAATCCGCTCTCGGGCCGCTCGGCGAGATCACGCAGGCGCTTCGCCCGCTCACCCGCGCCAAGCACAAGGACCCGGCGACGAAACGCCGATGTGCCCAGAACACCACCCAGCAGCAGCCGGTTGAGGATCAGCAGTACAATGGCGAATGCCATGGAATAGGCCAGAGTGGACCGCCAGAAGTTCTGCCCCCCCGTCACGAAGTCCACGAAAGACAACGCGATGACGCCCAAGGAAATCGCGACCAACAGCCGCGCGGCGGCAAAGCGCATAGAACGCAATGCCTCCCCTCCGTAGACGCCGACAGCCATCATCGCGAGCGAGATCACCACAGCGAACGCTCCATGCCCCCTGCACGATCAGCGAATGTGCCTGCGCTCATGCCGATCTGGTCGGCACGCAGCCGCCACGACAGCTCATTGGCGCCGACAAGCAACAGCACATCGACGAGCCAGAGCAGGATCACCGCATGGGGAATGTAGTGTTTGAAAAGACGAATCATCGTCGAGTGCCAATCATCCTTGCACGCTCAGCGTTCACCATGCCAAGCTAGGATGAAAGACGTAAAATGTCGGTAAATCTGACAGCATTAATGCCATATACCGTACCAACTGACGGAAATCAGGCAATCGCCTTACGATTGCCCTGTCGGCATGCTTTACAAGCCTACGCCAAAAATACGGCAATCGCGAAGATCATCATCGGGAATGGTGCCCCTGGCCCGACTCGAACGGGCACGCCTTGCGACAAACGATTTTGAGTCGTTCGCGTCTACCATTCCGCCACAGGGGCACATAACCGGACGTGGAGGCGGCCTTAGCCGCCTACGCGCCCTTGCTCAAGTCAGTCTTTCAGCGCCGTCGCAACGATCTTGTGGAGACGCGAGTGCAGCGCATCATTGCCTGCCAGAATCTCCGTATCGCAAATCACGTTCGAGCGCCCCTTCCAGTCCGACACGAAACCACCGGCCTCGCGCACGAGCAGGCAGCCAGCCGCCGTATCCCAGGGCTTGAGGTCCGCTTCCCAGAAGCCTTCGTAACGCCCTGCCGCAACCCAGGCGAGATCCAGAGAAGCAGCGCCGAAACGACGAATTCCGGCAACCTGCGGCGCCAGAGCGTGATAGATCTTGGTCCACTGCCCGGCATCACCATGCCCGGCAAACGGAATACCGGTCGCGATCACGCTTTCGTCAAGATGACGACGCGACGAAACACGCAGGCGTGCGTCATGAAGCCATGCGCCGCGGCTCTTCTCTGCCCAGTAGCTTTCGTCCGTTACCGGGTTGTAGATCAGCCCGGCAGTCACCTCGCCCCAGCCCTTTCCATCCAGACGCGGTTCCTGGACGGCGATCGAAATCGCGAAATGCGGAATGCCGTGGAGGAAGTTCGTGGTACCGTCGAGCGGATCGACGATGAAGCGCGGCTTGTTGGGATCACCCTCGATCTCGCCGGCTTCCTCGAACAGGAAGCCCCAGTCCGGGCGAGCAGCACGCAGTTCATCCCAGATCGTGCGCTCGGAAGCCTGGTCGGCCTTGGACACGAAGTCGGAAGGCCCCTTGCGGCTGACCTGGAGGTGTTCGATTTCACCAAAATCGCGGCGCAGACGCGAACCCGCCTTGCGGGCCGCCTTCTCCATCACGCGAATGAGACCGGAAATGGCCATTTCAATCTACTCTTTGTAAGTGCCGACAGCGGGAAACCGGATGGCCTCCCGCTGCATGATATATCAGCGACCGCTGGAAGCCGAAGCTGCGCCGTCCTTGTCGGTCGGGCCGACCGCAGCGCCAGACGGAGCAGACGGCCCACCCGGCGCAGCGCCCGACTTGGCCTCGGCAGGGTTGTAACCACAGATCATCACCATCGCACTGAGCAGTTCGCTCATGTTCTCGCGATGGATCTTCTCCGGATTCTGCCTGATCACTTCATCCATCGAATGCGTGATCTTACCCAGCGAGTTGTTGTAAAGGCAGCCGACCAGCGCACCCTTGGCAGGCTGGTCAACGTTCTTCGATTCAAGACCGCTGATCAGCACCTTGAGGTACAGCATCGCGTTTTTCACTTCGGCTTCCGAAGCGGGCGGCTGCGGCAGCGAAGCGGCGGGAGCGTGCGCGGCCGGCTTGGCTGCTGCCTTCTTGGCAGGCGCTGCAGCCAAGGCTGGCGTGGCCGCCACGGCGAAAGCCGCGGCTGCCAGGATCGTGGTCTTGAACGTGTGCATCAATCTGCCTTCCTCACGTAGGCCTTCTCGTAGACATCGACGATGATGCGCGTGCCGCTCTCGATATGAGGCGGAACCATGACGCGCACGCCGTTGTCGAGAATGGCCGGCTTGTAGCTCGACGATGCCGTCTGTCCTTTGACGACGGCATCGGCTTCAACGATGGTCGCCTCGACCTGTTCCGGCAACTGAACCGAGATGGGACGCTCTTCCCACAGTTCGAGCAGAACCTGCATGCCGTCCTGCAGGAAGGCAACAGCATCGCCGAGCAGATCGGAAGGCAGCTGGATCTGGTCGTAGGTCTCGATGTCCATGAACACGAGCTGGTCGCCTTCGACGTACAGAAACTGGAAGTCCTTGGTATCGAGGCGCACGCGCTCGACCGTATCGGCGCTGCGGAAACGCACGTTGGTCTTGCGGCCATCAATCAGGTTCTTCATCTCAACCTGCATGAAGGCACCGCCCTTGCCGGGCTGGGTATGCTGGGTCTTGGCGACCTTCCAGATACCCTTTTCGTATTCGAGAATGTTACCGGGGCGAATGTCGACGCCGCTGATCTTCATGAGCTTGAGCCTTGACCTGGGAAAGAGCTGTCCAGCCCGTACAGGGCAGGAAGGATTGCGCCCTTAGCTTACCGCCGTGCCTGTGGCAATTGCTTCGCGGCAGTGCTAGCGCTGGGCACCATGAACCGTACCCTGCCGACCTTCCGTATTTTCCGCAGCACTGCCGGTATTCGGCGCGCCTTCTCGCGGCTCGCCGCCTTGGGCATAGCCTTGGTGATGCTCGGCACAACAGGCAGCGCCATCGCCTCGAAGGGGACGCCCCCACCGGTACCTGGTGGTCCGCTGCATACGTTGCCGCTAGGCCACTATGAGTGCGAGATGCCCGGCGATGCGACAGGCGCAGTTGGCAAGCCGATGAACAGTTTCGACTTTCAGGTCGTCATCGGCTCCAGCTACAAGGCACAGGGCGTGCGAGGCAGCTATCTTTATACCGGAGAAAAGGTCGTGATGACAGGCGGCGTCCTGAAAGGCCTGGCATTCCACCGCATATCCAATGGCTTCCTGCGCAAGCTCAATGCCAACGGCAGCGATAGCGACATGCGCTGCGTACTATCCGCTCACGTAAAGTAACGCAGCAGCCGAAACACCGGAGCAATTCATTCGTTCCGGGCTGATGCCCAGAGAAATCGAAGATACGGCGCCTCCCGCGCCACCGGCGACACTGGATGTGATTCGCGCCAATATAGTGCTCTACGCCGCACTTGCGGCGAATGTCGGCATCGCCATTGCCAAATTCATTGCTGCTTTGATCAGCGGGTCGTCCTCCATGGCCACAGAAGGCGTTCATTCGCTCGTCGACAGCGGAAACCAGATCCTTCTTCTCCACGGCCAAAAGCGGGCTGCCCGTCCACCCGATGCAGCGCACCCCTTCGGCTACGGCCGCGAGCTCTATTTCTGGGCATTCGTGGTTGCGATCCTGATCTTCGCAGTCGGCGCCGGCGTTTCGATCTACGAAGGCATCGACCACATCCGCAACCCGCACCCTATCGCGGACGCAACGCTGAATTACATTGTCCTTGGCATTGCATTTCTCCTTGAGGGCGCCTCATGGATAGTGGCCGTGCGGGAATTCAATACGGGACGGGGCAAACTTTCCTGGTGGCAGGCCATTCACCGCTCAAAAGATCCGTCAGGGTTCATCGTGTTGTTCGAGGACAGCGCCGCCCTGATCGGCCTGATCATCGCCGGGCTGGGCGTGTGGGGCAGTGACCATTTCGATGATGCGCGGATCGACGGCGCCGCTTCGGTCGCAATCGGCATCGTACTGGGCTGCGTAGCCATGCTGCTCGCGCGGGAAGCCAAGGGTTTGCTTATAGGGGAAGCTGCAGACCCGGAGCTTATCGATCGCCTTCAAGCCGTACTGGACGCAGAACCGAACATCGATGCAGTCAATCACATCCGCACCATCCATACGGCGCCGAAGGCTGTATTTGTCGCCATCAGCGCGGACTTTGCGGACAGTTTGCCTATGGGGGAAGCCGAAACGCTGATCGAGCGACTGGAAGAGCGCATGAAGGCGCTCTCCCCTGCTATTACATCGATCTACATCCGCCCGGAAAAACGCGAAAACGCCTTCACCGCCCCCTAGAAACAGGCTTCAGAGATCGTTTGAAAAATGCCTTTGAGAGGCGTTTTTGAAGCTGCACCGGCCCTCTCCTCCACCCTGCCACCCGCAGGATACTACCGTTGGGTGGTAGGATGAGGGAGAAGGCCGACGCCGTAAAATTCGCTGTTCGCGAATTTTCAAACGGACTCTCAGATCAGTAGACGCCACCGAACTGCGAAGCAAAATCCTGCTGGTCAGCTTGCTGCTGCGCCTGAGCCGCCTGCTGACGGGCATCGCGCGCATCGCGGATTTGCGCCACCAAGGCATCGCGGCGACGGGTGAATTCGTCTTCCGCCGTATATTTGCGTGGCTCGGTGTCGGGCTTGAAGGCCTCCCAGATAACCGCCGCCTTGGGATCATCGGTCGGCTCCACACCGAACACCCGCTTGCCGGTGACACGATCGATCCGGACCATGCGAATACCTGCAGGGGCAGTCAGCGGACTGGTGCTCCAGCGCTCGCGCGTCGCCTCGATCACGCGCTGCATGACCGGCGCTGCGATACGCCCGCCCTGCGCTGCACCGCCCAGCGAGCGGGGATTGTCGTAACCCAGATAGACGCCGCCAACGTAATCCTGATTGCCGCCCATGAACCAGACGTCGGTAGGGCCATTCGTCGTACCCGTCTTGCCGAACAGCGGCAGGTTCAGCGCGCGCAGTCGCGCGGCCGTACCGCGAATGACCACGCCTTCCAGCATGTGGATCACCTGGTAGGCGGTGTCGGCATCGATCACCTGCTTGCCCTTGCGCTGGATACGCGGCATCGGCTTCCCATCCCATTGCGGCATATTGCAGGTATCGCAGTGGCGGCTGTCCGAAGACCAGATCACTTTACCGTTGCGGTCCTGCACATAGTCGATGAACGACGAAGGATACTGCACACCGTCATTCGCCATTGCCGAATAGGCATTGGTCATGCGGTAGACCGTGGTCTCCCCTGCGCCCAGTGCGAATGAAAGATAGGGTTTGTAATCGCCGATCCCGAAATTGTGGAACGTGCGGATAACCCGCGGCATTCCCGTTTCATTGGCGATGCGCACCGTCATCAGGTTGCGGGACTGCTCAAGCCCCCAGCGCAACGTGTGCATGCCGCCGCCGCCTTCGTTGCCGAAGTTGCGGAAACACTTCTGACCGAGCGACCCGCCCTGATAAACGCAGAACGTACCGTCGAGCACCTGCGAGGCCGGGGTCATGCCTGCCTGAAGTGCCGTGGCATAAACGAAGGGCTTGATCGTCGAACCCGGCTGGCGCTCTGCCTGAATGGCGCGATTGAAGCTGCCGAGGCCGGAATCGAACCCGCCCTGCATGGCCAGGATGCGCCCGCTTCCCGGCTGCTCCAGAATCATGCCGCCGGAAATTTCAGGGATAGTCCGAACCGCATACGTGCTGTCGGAAACCGGCTCGGCGACAATCACGTCGCCCAGTTTCGCCCGGTCGGGAATGTTCGTCAGTTGTGCAGTCTTGCCATCGGTAAAGCCGATCTGCTTGCCATCCAGAATGACGCCCACACGCCAGTTCTTGTAGTGAACCGTCTTGTTCGAACCGATCAGTTCGGATTGCCAGTTATCCAGCGAACTGATGTGCGCGATCGGCCCGTGCCAGGGGCCATTGCCCTGGAACTGGAGCATCTGCGCGCGCAACGAATCGCGAACTGCGCCCTGCATCTGCGGATCGAGCGAGGTGCGCACCCACAGACCACCCGCATAGACGCTGTTCGGTCCGTCCTTGGCATTCTCGCCGTACTTGTCGATCAGACGCTGGCGCACTTCCTCGATGAAATAGCCGTAGGACGGGTCCCAGGCATCGCTGCGCTGAACGACCAGTCCCAGAGGTTCGGCCTTGGCGGCTTCGGCATCGGCCCTGCTGGCCCAGCCATTGCGCACCATCTGATCGAGCACCCAGTTACGACGCTCGATCGCACGGTCCTCGGCCTTCTTGCGACCGTAGACTTCGGGTGCGCGGGGCAGGATCGCAAGGAATGCGCTCTGCGCGAGCGTCAACTGGTCGACATCCTTGTCGAAATAGGCGCGCGCCGCAGCCTGCACACCGAACGAACGGCGGCCAAGCGGAATCTCGTTGAGATAGAGTTCGAGAATCTGCTGCTTGGTCAGCGCTTCCTCGATCCGGCGGGCGACGACCATTTCCTTGAGCTTGCGCGTGACCGAGTACTCGTCGCCGATCAGGATGTTCTTGGCAACCTGCTGGGTGATCGTCGAGCCGCCCTTAGCGCGAACGCCGGTGCCGAACTTCGATGCATAATCGAGCACCGCTCCCGCCAGACCGCCCAGATCGACGCCTCCGTGCGTCCAGAAGGTACGGTCCTCCGCTGAAAGGAAGGCGTTGTAGACCTGAGGGGGGATGTCCTGGAAGCGCAACTGAACGCGGCGTTCACGCGCATAGCTGTAGATGATCGCTCCGTCGCCATCACGGACCATGGTCGGCAACGGCGGCTGATAGGTCAGCAGCGTATTCGCATCGGGCAGATCCCGCGTAAAAACGATCCAGAAACCGGTGAAGGCAAGCAGCCCGGCAAGGAACACGTAAGAGAACCGACGCAACCACTTGCGGCGCTTCCAGCTGGCAGCGATCCTGCCCGTCAGGCCGCCGAAGCGACCGCCTCCCTTGCGCCGCAGCGTGTAATGTCCATCTGGACCTTGCGGCTCTTCCGGTTCGAATGTGGCGTCGGTCATTGCCGCAGCCCTCTAGCACGAGGCTTTCGGACAAGACCAGACACGAGGCGCCTCAGAGACCGGATTTCGTGGCAAAATAGATGCGGATCGACCGCACCACGGCATCCGCGATCATGTCGCGACCCTGCACAGAGCCCAGAAACGCAGCATCCTGCGGATTGTTGATGTAACCGGTCTCGAACAGGATCGACGGAATATCCGGCGCCTTCAGCACCGCCAGCGCCGCCGTCTGCACATCGTTTCGGTGAAGCCCCACCTTCCCGTCCAGCTCGCGCAGGAGAATACTCCCCATCCTTGCGGACTGCGCCTGCGCGCCGCGTTGGGACAGGTCGAGCAGAATGGACCCCACGCCATTGTCGAGATGCGAAAGTGCGACACCATTGATCCGCCCGTTCTGCGCATCGCTGGCCGCAAAGCGCTGCGCAGCCTCGTCAGACCCCTTTTCCGACAGCGCATAGACGCTCGCCCCGCGTGCGGTATCCTCGGGCGCGCTGTCGGCGTGAATGGAGATAAACAGATCGGCATTCAGCCGCCGCGCTATTTCAGGCCGATCTCGCAGCGAGACGAAGCGATCGGTATCGCGGGTCAGCGCTACGCGAATGCCACCCTGGGCCAGAAGCCCGGCGCGCACCGCCTTTGCGATCGCGAGCGCGACATCCTTTTCCCGCAGCGCCCCCTGCCCCGCCCCCGGATCGAAACCGCCATGCCCAGCATCGATCACCACCAGAGGACGCGCAGGGTCTGCCGGCCCGTCGATGCGCGGCAGTCCGGCGGCCACTTGCGATGATGGCAGGTCAAAGCGCAGCATCGCACTATCGTCAGCCCGCGCCGCCATGACTGCGGCATGAGAAACCAGCACCAACACCATGACCGACAGCAGCGCCGCCATACAGGCAACAACCAGGGATAATGGCGGAGCGCGACGCGACATGGACCAATGGTTAAGTCGCCCAACGCTGCTCCACAATTCGATCTCGGCACTTTCCCCCGATTCGTTTCCGCGTTTGCGCAACGAAAGTTCCTTGCCCTGTCACGCCCTTGTAACTTGCCGTTGCGGGACAGGGGTGCTAGGCCCAGACAGCCGGAGCCTAATCAAGCCTCCCGGTCGCGCGCCCTGCCGGACATTGAAATCCGGAACTGGTCCCACCAGATGACGCCGTAGACCGGATTGCAGAACCATTGCTCCTTGGCATGACCACCGGGAAAATCCTTTTCCGGATCAGCAGGTTGACGCGAGTCATGAGAAGTACGTTGCAGCCCCGCCAGCCAATGCCCGTCAGGGCATGGGCGGTGTTGCCGCAACGCGCCGCGCGATTGCAATCGCCGCGCGGCCTGATGACCGCAGTCGCAATGCCCGCCGCTGTGGCAGGCCCGATCGACACATGTCTTTTCGCGATCAAGGCGCCGGATCGCCTCGGTCATTACGTTACCCTGCCCTGCAACGCGATGGGCTCGGCCGCTTTCGGCGAGCATGAACCAGCCGCGTCGGGCACCCCCGAAATTGATGGCGCCCTCCCGGAAGATCCGGTCGGACAGCGGCGCCTATGGAGAAATTACAATGGCAACGCGCATGCTCATCGATGCGCGCCACCCGGAAGAAACGCGGGTGGCGGTCCTCAAGGGACACCGGATTGAAGAATTCGACTTCGAGTCGGCTGACCGCAAGCAGCTGAAAGGCAACATCTATCTCGCGAAGGTAACGCGCGTGGAGCCTTCGCTTCAGGCTGCCTTCGTCGATTTCGGCGGAAACCGTCACGGCTTCCTCGCCTTCAGCGAAATCCATCCCGATTACTATCAGATCCCCAAGGAGGACCGCGAGGCCCTGCTGGCGGAAGAAGCTGCCCATGCCGAAGAGGAAGCCGCGCTGCGCGCCAGCGAGTCCGACGAAGAGGATGATGGCGACGATTACGAAGACGGCGGCCTGACCGAAGTCGACACGTCCGAAAAGGATGAAGTCGCGATCCTTGAAGACGGCAACGTCGAACGCGGCTTTGGCGAGGACGAGGAAGAAGAAGGCGAGAACACCGGCCGTAGCCATCGCGGTCGCCGCCGTCAGGGTGGCCGTAATGCGGGCCGCTCGAAGGAAGCCGATGACCTGCGCGCCAAGCGCATGGCACTGCGCCGCCGCTACAAGATCCAGGACGTGATCCACCGCCGTCAGGTTCTGCTGGTTCAGGTCGTCAAGGAAGAGCGCGGCAACAAGGGCGCCGCCCTCACCACCTACCTCTCGCTGGCTGGCCGCTACTGCGTGCTTATGCCCAATTCGAGCCATGGCGGCGGCATCAGCCGCAAGATCAGCTCGGCCTCGGACCGCAAGCGCCTGAAGTCGATCATCGCCGAGCTGCAGCTGCCGCGCTCGATGGGCTGTATCGTCCGCACCGCCGGGCTCCAGCGCACCAAGACCGAGATCAAGCGCGATTTCGATTACCTTGCGCGCCTGTGGGACGAACTGCGTGAGCGCACGATGCACTCGGCAGCCCCTGCCCTGATCCACTCGGACAGCGACCTCATCAAGCGCGCCATCCGCGACATCTACAACCGCGATATCGAAGAAGTCGTCGTCGAGGGCGAGGATGGCTATCGCGCCGCGCGCGACTTCATGAAGCTGCTCATGCCCAGCCATGCGCGCAAGGTGAAGCCCTATTCCGACCCCGTTCCGCTGTTCCAGCGCTTCGGCGCCGAAGACCAGCTGACCGCGATGTACGATCCGGTCGTGCAGCTGAAGTCGGGCGGCTATATCGTCATCAACCCGACCGAGGCCCTGGTCTCGATCGACATCAACTCGGGCCGCGCCACCAAGGAGCATGGCATCGAGCAGACCGCGACGGCCACCAATCTTGAGGCTGCGCACGAAATCGCCCGCCAGTTGCGCCTGCGCGACATGGCCGGCCTCGTCGTCATCGACTTCATCGACATGGAGTACGGCTCCAACGTCCGCAAGGTCGAGAAGGCGATGAAGGAAGCGCTCAAGAACGATCGCGCCCGCATCCAGGTCGGTCGCATCTCCAGCTTCGGCCTGATGGAAATGAGCCGCCAGCGCCTGCGCACCGGCGTGCTGGAATCAACGACGCGCTCGTGCCCGCACTGCGATGGCACCGGCCTTGTCCGCACCGCCAGCTCGGCAGGCCTCTCGGCACTGCGTCTGATCGAGGACGAAGCTGCCAAGGGCCGCGGCATCGTCATCCAGCTGTTCGCCAGCACCGAGGCCGCCGTCTACCTGCTCAACACCAAGCGTGCGGACCTGGCGGATATCGAAGCCCGCTACGGCGTGACCGTCGAGGTCATTCCCGAGGGTGAGAACGAAGGCGCCAAGATGCGTGTCGGCTCGTCCGGCCCGCGCAACGACTTCGTGCCGCGCTTCGATCCGATCGCCGAAGAGGTCGAGGACGACTTCATCGAGGACGAGTACGCCGAAGAGGAACTGGAAGAGGCCGAAGAGCGCGCCGCTGCCCCTGCTTCCGACGAAGACGGTGGCTCGCGCCGCAAGCGCCGTCGCCGTCGTCGCGGTCGCGGTCAGGACCGTCAGGACAATCAGGCCAATGCCGGCTCGCCCGAGGACGAAGCGGCTGCCGACGCTGAAGGCGATGAGGGCGAAGACGTTGAAGCCGACGCTCCCGAAAGCAACGACGATGCTCAGGCACCCAAGAAGCGCCGTCGTCGCGGAGGCCGTCGTCGCCGTGGCCGTCGTGGCGATGAAACGGAAGCGCTGAACGAAGGCGAGACTGAGGGCGAGGCCGAAGGCGAAGAAGCGCCCGAGGCCATCGAAGCCGCTGACGTCGAAGTCGAAGCAGCGCCCGTCGTCGAAGCTCCGGCTGAGGTCATTGCCGAAGCGCCCAAGAAGCGCACGCGTCGCAAGAAGACCGTCGCATCCGACACGGCAGCCGACGAGACCGCCGCCGTTGCCGCAGCGACGCCTGAACCGGCAGCAGTCGAGGCCGAAGTGGCAGAGAAGCCCAAGCGCACGCGCCGCAAGAAGGCCGATGCCGCCCCTGCGGAAGAAGCGCCTTCCGTCGAGGCCGAGGCTGCGCCGGAGAAGCCCAAGCGCACGCGCCGCAAGAAGGCAGACGCTGCACCTGTGGAAGACGCTCCGGCTGCCGTGGAAGAAGCACCCGCCAAGCCCAAGCGCACGCGCCGCAAGAAGGCCGACGTGGAAGCCGAAGCGACGGTGGAGCAGGCCCCTGTCGCTGAACCTGAAGCCGTTCCGGTTGCCCAGGAGGACACTCCCGTCGAAGCCCCGGCTGACGGCGCAGCGGCTCCGCGTCGCGGCTGGTGGCAGCGCACTTTCGGCGAATAAATAAGCCGATCTGAGGAATGAGGGGGCGCGCCATTGTCTTCACGGGCAATGGCGCGCCCCTTTTTTCATGCATACTTCAGACCGATGGCGTCAGACGCAACTGCACGTTTTATATCTTCAACATGCCTGAAGGGCCTCTCCCCCTTGCCCCCGGCCGCTGAATCGCTAGAGGGAGGATAAACATACGCGGCTTCGGCCCAACGCAAGATAATGGGGATTTGTTCATGGCGACCTTCAGCCTCCCGGCCAACAGCAAGATTCGCAAGAAGGGCAACGTCCACAAGGCCGAAGGCGCGACGCGCGTGAAGAAGTTCACCGTCTATCGCTATGACCCCGCCTCCGGCGAGAATCCGCGCTATGACTCCTTTGAGATCGACCTCGACAATTGCGGGCCGATGGTCCTCGACGCAATCATCAAGATCAAGAGCGAGATGGACCCGTCGCTGACGTTCCGTCGTTCGTGCCGTGAAGGTATCTGCGGTTCGTGCGCCATGAACATGAACGGCGCCAACGGCCTCGCCTGCACCACGGCCATCGAAGACCTCAAGGGCGATATCCGTATCACCCCGCTGCCGCACATGGACGTGATCAAGGACCTCGTTCCCGACTTCACGCATTTCTATGCGCAGTATGCCTCGATCCGTCCCTGGCTGCAGACGGTTTCAACCACGCCTTCGGGCAAGGAGCGCTTGCAGAGCCCCGAGCAGCGCGAAAAGCTGGATGGCCTCTACGAGTGCATCCTGTGCGCCTGCTGCTCCACGTCGTGCCCCAGCTACTGGTGGAACTCTGACAAGTTCCTGGGCCCGGCTATCCTGCTTCAGGCCTATCGCTGGCTGGCCGACAGCCGCGATGAGATGACCGGTGAGCGCCTTGACGAGCTGGAAGATCCGTTCCGCCTTTATCGCTGCCACACGATCATGAACTGCGCGAATGTGTGCCCCAAGGGCCTTTCGCCCGCGCGCGCCATCGCCGAGATCAAGAAGATGCAGGCAGAACGACAGGTCTGACGCCTGGTCTGCGGACCGATTGCCTTGCACAATAGCGATCACACTTCAGTCCAGCCGGCGTCCGACGCTTGGCTGGACTGGCCTATTGAGACATCTCGATTTGGGGTTCATGCTTTGGGCGTGCTCCAACTGCGCCACGATAGCCATGAACAGATACGCCTGAGAATACCTGCCACCGCGCCTCATCTCGGCAACTCTCACGGCAACATTCATGGTGGCGCCATTCTCACCCTCATCGATATGGGCATTTTCGCCGCAGCACGTTCGCTACTTGAAGAACGTGCCGAGGGCGCAGTCACTCTGGACCTTCACAACCAGTTTGTCGGCACGGGCCGCCTGGGAGAGCCTCTCGATGTCGTCAGCGAGGTCGTCCGAGAAACAGGGCGCCTGATCTTTCTTCGCGGCAGCGTGGAACAAGGCGAACACCTTGTGTCCAGCTTCCTGGCAACTCTACGTAAGTCTCCACGCCCATGACTGGAATGTACGAAAGATACGAAACACTGGTCGCAACCGGGGAACTTCGGGTCGACTCGGAACAAGCTGCTGCGGCAGAGCGACTGGATCGCCTTCAGAGCGAACTCTACCGCGCGAAGCCTGGTGGCGGCGCCTTCTTTGGCAAGCTGCTTGGCCGCAAGCCCCCTCGCCTCGCGGGGTATACATGTGGGGTGGGGTGGGCCGCGGCAAATCGATGCTGATGGATCTTTTCCATGACACGCTCGACATTCCGGAAAAGCGTCGTGTTCACTTCCATGCATTCATGCTGGAAGTTCACGAACGGCTTCGAGAGGAAAGGAAGAACGAGTCCGGAGATCCGATCCCCCCCGTTGCCGCTGCAATCGCTCGCAACCTGCGCTGCCTTGCGTTCGACGAAATGGTGGTAAACAATTCTGCCGACGCCATGATCATGAGCCGCCTGTTCACGCAGTTGATCGCCCATGAAGGCGTGACGATTGTCACCACATCCAACCGCGCGCCCTCACAGCTCTATAAAGACGGGTTGAACCGCGAACATTTCCTGCCTTTTATCAAGCTGATCGAGACCGAGCTTGACGTTCTGACACTCAATGGTCCAACGGACTACAGGCTCCAGCGCTTGGGAGGTATGGCCACATGGCACATGCCGCTCGGCGAGCCGGCGACGGAACAGACGCGCGAAGCCTTTTATCGCCTTACCGACTATCCTCCCGAAGATGCCGAGCACGTACCTTCAGCGGAGCTCGATGTCGGCGGCGGCCGTATGCTCCACGTTCCCAAGAGCCTGAAAGGCGTTGGCGTATTCAGCTTCAAGCGCTTGTGCGGAGAGCCTCGCGGTGCGTCTGACTATCTGGCGATCGCGCGAGCCTACCACACCGTCATTCTTGTCGGCATCCCGCAAATGGGCCCGGATCGCAGGAACGAGGCCGCCCGGTTCGTGACGCTGATCGATGCACTTTACGAGCATCACGTAAAGCTCATCACAGCCGCCGATGCTGCACCTGAAGATCTTTACCAGGCAGGCACGGGACGATTTGAATTCGACAGGACGATCAGCCGCCTGAACGAGATGCAGAGCGCCGATTACCTCTCAAAAGGCCACGGCGACGAGTAAAATACTGACAAACGCCCCGAATCGGTCAGACTGCAAATCAACAAAAGACTTGTTTTGCAGGGACCCAAAGCCAACAAAATAGCCACTCAAAGAGCTATATTCGCTTCAGGCGAATGTATTCTCCACGCATAAGTTCCATTATTCACATAATAGAAATACAAAAACGCGCGCTCGGTATAGTACCAGGCGCGCGTTTTATATTCGTATTTACCATACGATCGACTCTCGTTCGTCATAACGAACGATGACGATTAGCGGCCGAGGCCACCCCACATCCAAGTGTACATATCATTTTCCCATGTGAACCGCCGCGTTTCCCCGCGGCTGTGCACATGGATAACAATGAGTTAACGATCTCTCAAGAAAATATTAACCAGTCCGACGCGCGCCTTCCTGGCCGATCTGCGTCTGAAAATCCCGGAATGGGACAGGACGTCCTATGTGGTAGCCCTGCACAAGGTCACAACCCCGTGCGCGAAGCATCTCCAGCACCACTGCCGTTTCCACCCCTTCCGCAACCACAGTGCGGTCAAGCGAGTGCGCCATCTCGATGATCGACTGCACAAGCAGCAGGTCTTCCTTGCTGGTCTCCATTGCGGAAACGAAAACCTTGTCGATCTTGACTTCGCTCGCCGGCAGATAGCGCAAGTAATCAATCGTCGCGTTTCCGGTGCCGAAGTCATCGATAGAGAGTCTCAGCCCCATCTGAACAAGGCGCTGCAACATCTGGAACGTCTTTGACGTGCGATCGAGGCGATCTGTCTCCGTAATTTCAAGAACGAGCCTGTCTGGAGACAGGTCATGCGCCTCCAGTGCCTGACCGATCATGTTCGGCAAACCGGGATTACGCAGCAGCTGCGCCGAGATATTCACGGCTATGGCCATGTCATGGCCCTCTACCTCAAGCGCCTTTGCACACCGCACTGCGTCATCGAGCACGAAGCGCGTTATGCGCTCGATCCGATGGAATTCCTCAGCGATACGAATGAATTTGTCCGGGCCGATCGGGCCGCGCACGGGATGAGTCCAGCGGACAAGCGCCTCTGCACCACATACCCGATTTGAGCGAAGGTCAAACTTCGGCTGATAGGCGACCCAGACCTCACCGTTATCTATCGCGCGATCAAGCGAGGTGAGCAATGAGATCTCCCATTGCGACTCCTGCTTCTCTCCCTGGCTGTGGTAAACCAACTCATCATTGCGCACGGCCTCTTCTGCGGCCTGCATGGCGCCTGCAACCCGGCTCGACAACAGGCGATCAAATTCGGAGTCGATCCCACAGTTGAACGAGAGATCTACATCAAGACCTCCGACACGGATCCCGTTCTGGACAATGCGATGAAGCCCTTCCAGATTTTCCGAAATATCGAAAGCCTGACTGATGGACGACAGCCACATGAACATGCCGCCCTCGTGATATATCTCAGCCTCGCTGTCACTGATCCGGATGCGACGAACGATTTCATCAGCGAGTTGCGCTTCGACTTTCTCCGAGAAGCTGCCAATGATCGCCCCGTAATTGCGAATTTTGAGCGCCACCAGGATGTGCCCCGAGCGAGCGGCTGAATTACGCAGCGCATGAACACTGGGCAGGCCCGAGCCAAGGTTTGTCTCACCAGCAACCTCGACCCGGTCAAGGTTTCGCATCCGGAACACCGCCACACTAGCGCAGGCGAGCGCCGGAAATACAGCAACCTCTATACGGATGAAATCCAATACAAACGGCGCGGCGATTAGAACAACCGTCAACCCGCTGAAGCGATACACATCCAGCACTTGGCCTCGCTTCAGGCCCGTAACCAATATTGCCAGTACGATTAAAAATGGTGGCAGCCATCCGAGATTAACAGGAAGGCCGCGCTCGAGCGTCTCAGCGGCAATAGCGTGGAAATAGCCCCCAGCAACAAACCCCTGCCCAGCAAGAGGATGTAGATCGTTGTAATTTATTGCCCCAGGCGCAATAATTACATCTTTTCCATTCACAACAGAACCAGAAAAAACACCTTTTTCAACATCTATATAGCTCAAAGCCGGAATTGTCTTGTGATCTATAGAGTAATCCGGCCTAAATACATCACCAGTACCACCGTGAACGCCAGCAATTTTTGCTGCCAGCGCAGGAATGTTACCTACCGGGCTATTCGAGGAATAGGGCAAACTCATCCCAAGGTTAAAGGGATGATGGGCAGCCAACAGTGAAACCATTTCTGCGCGATCCCGAAAGGGCTTAGCAGGGAGCATAGCAGCATAATTGCCGCCCGTTCCATCGCTGCTGGGCATCGCACCAAGGTAAACCTTACCGCTATGCCGCTGCAGAGAGTCGATGAAAACTTTGTTGGCTGCAGTCGAGTCATAGTACGAGAGCGCGCGGTCAAAAAATACGCGCCGTGCGCCCGCCTTGAACAAGTTGTCCAGGACCTTGGCATCATCGGCACGAGACACGTCCATCGCATCCAGTTTCTGCAACGTGCGGCTATCCTGAAGCACCATCACGATGTCACCCTTTGACGGATGAAGCCTCAGATAATTACGTGCATTGATCAGGATGTCTTCGACCGGCAGCCCGATTCCAGTCAGGCCGCAAAGAACCCCTGTGAGCGTCGCCCACATAAGAATACGGGTACGGGCATTGCGCCAGAAGCCGCGGATGAATTGGCGTAGTGAAGAAATCACCGGCCACCTCCGCAGGTGCACTCAGCCTCTCGCGCGAACAGCACCGATCCCGCCTTGAAAACGGCAACCGGATTTTGTTCAAAACAGGAATTCCAAACGATCATGTCGGCCCTTGCGATAACGCTAGACAGGCTCGACTTACGGCAAAGTTCCTAAGAATCGGTGTAGTTAACGCGCTGGCGAGCATTTCCCCTTGCGAGGACGCCCAGTGTCGCGATCAGATCGCGAATAGCCGGCTCAGCGATTTTTCCAACATAAGCAACTGCCACAGTTGACGAGAATGATCGAAATGCCCGGAAATATGAGCCTCCGCCATGGCGCGAAGGTGAGACATCTCGAACCAGCCGGTCCGGACCAGAGCCGCGTTATCGCTCAATCCGCGTACAACCGAGGCCAGCGGTCCGCGAAACCACTGAGCAATAGGCGTCACGAAGCCCTGCTTGGGGCGCATCAGAACGTGATTCGGCAGATCGTTACGCATGGCATGCTTCATCAACCATTTGCCCTGCCCCCGACGGACCCGCAGAGATTCCGGTAGCACCGCTGCGAATTCAAGCAGTCGATGATCCAGCAACGGCTCGCGTGCTTCCAGACTAACGGCCATGCTAGTCCGATCCACTTTCGTGAGAATGTCACCGGGGAGCCAGAATTTCAGATCCGCATACTGCGCTCGGTCAAGCGCCGAGCGCGCAGGCGCAGCACGCATTGTCTGCATGAGTGCGTGTTCCGCACGGTATTCGCCGCGCAATGCTTTGAACGCCGGACTGAGCAGCGCATCACGCCCGTCCATCGTGCTCACCGCCAGTGCGCGGGCATAAGCATCGTCCGAGTCAGCGGCCAAGGCCAGCAACGTCGTCTTCGCACGCAGGGCCCTGGGCGCCCAGTCTGCCTTCGGGTAAAGGGCTCCAAGCGAACCAAAGACCGGTCGCCGAAGCGCACCCGGCAGCCATGAACGCACCCGCTCCTCGGCGTGGTGAAAGACATGACGCCGGTACCCTGCCAAGGCTTCGTCCGCCCCATCGCCCGACAATGCCACCGTCACCGTCTCACGCGCCAGTTGACACACTCGCCAGGTCGGCAGCGCAGATGCATCTGCAAAGGGCTCATCGAACATGCCCGCCAGAGCATCGATCGCACCGAAATCATCGGGAGATACCTTGCGGGCGTGATGATCGGTTGAGAACAGCCGCGCGATTTCCGCTGCATAGCCGCTCTCGTCGAGAGATCTGACATCGAAGCCGATCGAGCAGGTCTTTACGGGCTGCCCGCTCATTTCAGACATCAGCGCGACTACGCTTGAACTATCCACGCCGCCCGACAAAAACGCACCAAGCGGGACATCGGCCACCATGCGAGACGCAACCGCCTGACGCATCAATTCGCGCAGTTCTTCGGCAAGATCGTCGGGCTTGCCTTTCCGGCGCCCCGCGAAGGAAATGTCCCACCATTCTCGCTGTGCCGGCATCGGCTTATCGTGTTCCAGAAGAACATAATGGCCGGCGGCAAGCTTGACGACGTCCTTCACGATACAGCGGCCATCGGGCACATAGCCCCAGGTGAGATAATCCTCCACCGCCAGTGGATCCACCTCACGACGCAGCGAAGGGTGTGCCAGCAAACCCTTGAGCTCCGAGGCGAAGGCGAGGCTGCCATCGCTCAATTGAGCCATGTAAAGCGGCTTAACGCCCAGTCGATCACGCGCAAGAAACAAGGAACGATTCTGAAGGTCATAGATCGCAAAGGCGAACATGCCATGCAGTCGCGACAGGCAGTCCGCTCCCCAACGCTGCCAGGCCGCGAGAATGACCTCGCTATCGCCATCCGTATGGAACACGGCGCCCAGATCACGCAGTTCTGCACGCAATTCCCGGTAATTGTAGATTTCGCCGTTGAAGACCAGCATCGCTCGACCGTCGGCTGACGCCATCGGCTGGGGCGAGCCAGCGACATCGATGATCGACAGGCGCCGATGGCCAAGCCCAACACCGGGGCCGTCCAGATGCCTTGTCCGTCCGGGCCTCGATGTGCAAGTGCATCGCACATGAGTTCGATCCTTGCCGGATCGACCGGCTTCGGCGTTCCCAAATGATAGATGCCCGCAATGCCACACATATCGAACGCCCTATCGCAGGCCTGCAATCCGGTCGACCCAAAGGTCGAGCGGACCGGCGGATCGCGCAAATGCCGTAATGGCCGCATTGCCGTCGCGCCCGCGCGACTGCTCGGCAGAAAGGATAAGCAGAGATGTCGGCCTGTCGCGCAGCAAAAGATGGTCTGCGATCACTTCGATCTTGAGGCGAAGATTGCTGCCCGTCATCAACGAGCCAGTACGATACCACGTCTGCGCAACACGCTGCACGCGCCCATCGCCAAGCAGTTGTTCTCCCTTTCCGCCATCCAGGCCCGCTACATCGTCCTGCCATGCCCAGGGACTGGACGGCATCAACGCTCCTTGCCCGAAGCCCCCCGCCTCGCGCCCTTCCCCCTGGCTGTCATAGACCGCGATAAAGACATCCACCTGCTGCCCGGCAGCGTTGGCATACCGCCCCAGCAAACGATGCTCTGCGCCTTCGGCCTGCGGCGACCACCATATCTGCGGCGCATAATTCACACGTTGCCAGCCGGGCACTGCGGGAAGATCGATCCGGGCAGGCAACGGTGCCCTGACCTGATCCGCACCAAACGCCCAAGCCTGATAACCAACGACGACGAGAACAAGGGCGAACAGAGCCTTCCACGTTGTCGCCTCGAACCGGCGCAATCGCCCAATCAGAGGACTGTCAGCGATCTCTGAAACAGAGATCATCCCTGCATCGGGATGGCGATCGAAAAAGCGCCAGGCGCACAGGATTACGACCGCCAGAACGATCGCGAAGAAGAACCAGCCGTAAATGATGTGATCTATGCCCGCAGCGACCTTGATGCCGAAGATCTGCGCGGCATAAACCGTGCCCCAGGCCCTCACCCCATTGGCCAGCACGGGCACGATGATGCAGGCAAGGATCATCGCTGCCCGTCGTCGCCAACTGACAAAGCAAACGTTCGCAGCGAGTACGCCAAACGCGAACATCGCGATCAGGAACTTTACCCCTGAGCAGGCCTCGGCAACCTCGAACAAACCGGCCGGCGTATCGATGAACACGCCCTCGATAACGGCGGGAACACCGCTCAGATGCGTGAGTGCGACCGTGATCTTGGCCGTGATCGTCTGGAGCGGGCCAACGAGTTCATCGCCTGCCGGAACCAGAAAGACCATGTAGCACAGCGGGAACCACAGGCCCGCCGTAACCTGAGGACCGAGCAGCAGAGGCACACTGCCCATCAGCAGGCCAACCGCGCCAGCCTGCCGTGCGATATCCAGGCCCGACATCGCGCCCAGCAGCCAGAGAAACCCTGCCAACAGCAGCGGCACCAGCCCCGGCCACCACGCCCGCGGTTGTAGATGGATGAGCTGGCCACTACGCTGCCAGACCAGCCAGCCCAGGATCACCGGCACCAGCAACACGTGGTTATAAGTGGAAATATCCCACCATTGCCGCACCATGGCCAGCCAGTCGGGCCAGAACACGGCAATCAACCCCAGCCATACCAGCCCGATACGCTGAATGGCTGCACGCCAATCCGGTTGCGCGGGCGCATCACTGGAAAGATCGGAGCGAACACGCATCACAATATCAGGCGACGCCATCGAGCGCTCCGCAAGAGAAATTTCCGTCATCCTGACGCCCAGTCACACCAAGGCAGGCCGGGAGTATCGCAAGTGCTGCCTCCCACCCCGCATGGGTAGCGATCCAGCGCCGGGCGGCAAGCGCCATTTCTGTACGCGATGCGCTATTTTCCCAGAGACTTACCACCGCATCTGCCATGGCCTGATCACTGTCCCGAATGCAGAACGCATGATCGTCCGGCGCGTCTATACCTGTCGCCGCACCGGACGTGAGCACGACGGGAAGCCCCATCGCCATGGCCTCCAGCACCTTGTTCTGCACACCCCGCGCGATCTCGAGTGGAACCAGCGCAAGATCCGCCCCGCGAAGCCAGGGACGCATATCGGGCACGCGCCCCCATACATGCACGCCCTCGTGCCCGTGCAGGGCGCGCAGCGCCGCAGGCGGCTCCCGCCCCACGATATGAAGTGTCGCATCCGGAAGTTTGCGACGCACCAGCGGCAGAACACGCCCAGCCGCACGCATCGCCGCTGCGATATTGGGTGCGTAGTCCATCTGACCAGTGAAGATGATCCTGGGACCGCCGGCAGAACGCATCTGTACCTCAGGCGCGCAGGCGTCAGGCGAGAACAACAGGTTGTCGATGCCGTTACCCATTGTCAGCACCCGCGAGTGCAGGCTTCCTCCGGGTAGCCGCGAACGAAAGAGGGCAGCCTCAGCATCACTGATCAGCAGGCTAACGTCCGCTCGGCTGGCCAGTCTGGCCTCCTCGGCCCTGAGCAGTCGACCTTCGCGCCGATCGATCCATGCGCGCAAGCTTCGGCGATTTTCTCCATAAGCGTCGAACTTGGCGGAATCGACATCGACGAAATCCATCACCACGCGGCCTGAAAAGTCGTCGGGTACATATTGCCCCATCTGACTCGAAAAAACGTAAATCGCCGCTATCGGGCGCGTATCGAGAACCTGGCGAATGTATGTCCGCAAGCGGGCGTGATCGAAAGCCGTGAGGCTGACCGGCCGGCCGCTCGCAAGTGCCGTAACCCCGGCAACCGGTAACGGCAGCACCCTTGGGACAAGGCAATAGCTTTGGGCGAGCAGGCCAAGCGCCTGTTCCGAAGCGCGATCCTCCGGATCATCGGCAAACGTCCCGACATGGACCGGCGCCAGCGCGGCCAGCGCATGCAAGACATGGTGCGAGCGGATCTTGTCCCCGCGGTCCGGCGGAAACGGAATGCGGTGCGACAGGAAAAGGATTTCGCCGCTCTCGGCGAAGCGCGCGGGCGCCATCGTCTCAGCCGCCATCGTCTTAGCCGATGCCCCGTGCGATCAGCGGACCGAGCAGGTTGGCCACCGGTAGCGGCAGCTTCTGCCAGACACGGATCTGCATCGCCAGCTTGGCGCTGGTGGGATCGGCCTCGCGCACCTTGCCGCCCGGCGCCGTCCAGCTGGCATAGGTCAGCAGTTCCGGTTCGAAGCCCCAGTTGCGCTTGAAGTGCCACGCTCCGCTGTCCGCCTTGGAACGGCCGAAGTCGAAATGCGTGCAGCCTCGCGCGCGGGCATGGTTCATCAGCGCATAGTACATCCGGTCATTTGCCCGCAGCGCGCGAGCGCCATGCGTGCCGCCGCCCCAGTACGGCATGACGGCGCCGCCATGGTACACGCTCAGCACGCCTGCCACCGGCGCGCCCTGATACCACACCGTCAGGATATCGGCATCCTCGCCGAAGCCATCGAGCACGCTGTCTAGCAGCCTGCGCGGGAACACCGGCGTGCCGAGATTGCGGTAGCTCTCCGCAAAGACGCGGTAGTGCGCCGCGCGATCCCGTTCCGATCTGCCGACTTCCACCGCCAGATCGTTGCCCAGCGCCTTGCGCACTTCGGCACGCTGCTTGCGCGGGATCGCCTTGAGTTGCGCCTCGTCATCCGCTTCGAGCACGCGCGCGAAATTGCCGTGGGCACCGTGCTTGAAAGACCAGCCCTCGCCGCCCTCTTCCGGCAGACTTCCACCGCGCAGTTCGATCGTGGGGCACTTGTAGCGTCCGGCCAGACGCTGCGCCTCGGCAAACATCAGCGCGGGATCGGCGAGCCCATCAATGGCGAGAAGTCCCCCGCCGACCGCAAAGCCGCTGGAGGCGAGTACATTGCCGAAGATGGGCGAGCGGATGGCGTTGAGCGGCAATAGGGCGACAATCTCGCCCTGACGCTCCTGCACCAGCGCATCGGCACGATTGCCGGTCGCCTGTGCCACCGAAACGAACCATGCGGGACGATGGAAGGGCGTGCTGTGCGGATGCGCCAGCACGAAGCGGTCTATCCGCGCGCGCTCAGCCGCATCGCCAAGGTCGGCAAGGCGCACAACCGTTCCGCTGGATGGAAACGACGCGTTCATGCCGCCTGCGCGAAGACAGAGGCCCGCTGCCGTTCGCGTTCGGCAAGTTCGTCCATCCGCCCCCAGGCGAAGTCCTTCAGCAGACGGCGCAACTTGCCCGCCATCGCGTCGAGATTGGTGTAATGGCGCAGCTTGGACCGCAGAGGCGCTTCGGCCACGCGCGGCTGGCCGGGATCGACTTCCCACGGGTGGAAATAGAACACCGCCGGGCGCACGCCATCAGCGGCATTCCCCGCATTGACCTGCCGGATCGCCCAGCGCGAAAAACCATAGGGCAGCACGCGAAAGAAACCGCCGCCGCCTGCCGCCAGTCGCCGCTGCCCCAGCAACGCAGTGGTGACCGGGATCTCGACCAGATCGCTGCCCGTGATCGGCTGGAATGCAAAGCGCGGCGCCTCGCGCCAGCCATAGTGATCGTGCACCACCGGCGCGACGCTGGAGCTATAGGCATAGCCCTGCTCGGCCAGAACCTCGAACGCCCAGGGCGTGCGTGCGTCGATGGAGAAGCTCGGCGCGCGATAGCCGCGCACCGCCATGCCGGAGCTATCCTCCAGCACCTTGCGCGCCCGCTCGATATCGCTTGCGAAAGCTTCGGCGCCAAGACGGAACACGCGGTCGTGCGACCAGCCGTGGCTGGCGATCTCGTGCCCCTGTTCGGCGATCCGCCGCATCATCTGCGGATGGCGCTGCGCCACCCAGCCCAGCGTGAAGAACGTGCCCTTCACGCCCGCCTCGTCGAACAGCGCCAGCACCGCATCGCAATTGCGCTCGACACGATCTTCCAGCGACGGCCAGTTGTCCTTGTCGATCACCTTCTCGAAGGCGCCGACCTGAAACCAGTCCTCGACGTCGACCGAAAGCCCGTTCACCGGCCGGTTCGGCTGCATGGCTGCAAACTCCCTCGAAAGCCTAACGGTCAGGCGGCGACCCGCTGGCCTTCGCTGCCTTCGAACCATTCGATCAGCATGGTGAGCATGTGGCGCATGGTGCGTTCCTGCTCGGCAAGGCGTGCTTCCAGCTTCTCGGTGTGTACCTTGGCTGCCGCCAACTGGGCTTCAAGCGCGGCCACGGCCTGCGCATTGCCTGCCGCTGCGTCGGCCTCGCGCTGCTGCGC